>NZ_JBHVVE010000007.1:0-257730 GCF_042883725.1 Kitasatospora sp. NPDC058184 | reverse complement strand
GTCCGCGTTCTACCTCTCCCGCTGGGGCAACGACACGGCCAAGGACAACAACGGCACGACCATCCCCGACTGCTAGGAACCGTGCTCCGACCCGCGCCGGCCGTCTCCCCCGAGGCGGCCGGCACGGTCGTTCCTCCCCGAGGAGCGCCGCGGGGAGGGACGCGGGGAGGGACGCGGGGAGGGACGGGAAGCGATCAGGATTCGAGAAGCGCGCGGCCGGGGTGCGCGCCTAGCGTTGCAGTCATGAGCGACCTCACCATTCACTGGACCTTCCTCCCGCACACCGACCCCGAGGCCTCCCTCGCCTTCTACCGCGACCTGCTCGGCTTCGAGGTGCGCAGCGACGTCGGCGGCGGCCCGATGCGCTGGATCACCGTCGGCCCGGTCGGCCAGCCGGACGTCTCCCTGGTGCTGGAGCCGGCCTCCGCCGACCCGGGCCGCACCGAGGAGGAGCAGCGGACCATCACCGAGATGATGGCCAAGGGCACCTACGCCCGGGTCGTCCTGGGCACCCACGACCTGGACGGCGTCTTCGACCGGCTGAAGTCCGGCGGCGCCGAGCTCGTCCAGGAGCCGACCAGGCAGCCGTACGGCGTCCGCGACTGCGCGTTCCGCGACCCGGCGGGCACCATGGTCCGCTTCAACGAGCTCAGCTGAGCCGGGCTGGGCCGGGACAAGCCCGGTCCGAGGGCGCCGGGCCCGTCCCTCCCCGCCGTCGGCCGCACCCGAAAGCCGTTCGATCCCGGCCGGATCGATGGTTGGATCGAAGGGTTCGAGCACACCGACGGCGGCCGCGGGGCGGGCCCTCCGGCCCCTCCCCCGGAGAGGCCTCAGAGAGACCCCCGAGAGACCGCCGAGAGCCAGGGAGCGAAGAGAACGATGCCCAAGCGGACGGACGCGCAGCCGCACGTCGCCGACAGCCACGACCTGATCCGCGTACACGGCGCGCGCGAGAACAACCTCAAGGACGTCAGCATCGACATCCCCAAGCGCCGGCTGACGGTGTTCACCGGGGTGTCCGGCTCGGGCAAGAGCTCGCTGGTCTTCGACACCGTCGCCGCCGAGTCCCAGCGGCTGATCAACGAGACCTACAGCGCCTTCGTCCAGGGCTTCATGCCCACCCTGGCCCGGCCCGAGGTGGACGTCCTCGAGGGCCTGACCACCGCGATCATCGTCGACCAGCAGCGGATGGGCGCCGACCCGCGCTCCACCGTCGGCACCGCCACCGACGCCAACGCGATGCTGCGCATCCTGTTCAGCCGCCTCGGCACCCCGCACATCGGCTCCCCCAAGGCCTTCTCCTTCAACGTCCCGTCGATCAGCGGCGCCGGCGCCGTCACCGTCGAGCGCGGCGGCAAGACGGTCAAGGAGCGGCGCAGCTTCAGCATCACCGGCGGCATGTGCCCGCGCTGCGAGGGCCGCGGCAGCGTCTCGGACATCGACCTCAGCCAGCTGTACGACGACAGCAAGTCGATCTCCGAGGGCGCGTTCACCATCCCCGGCTGGAAGACCGACAGCTGGTGGACGGTCGGCGTCTACGCCAACTCGGGCTTCCTCGACCCGGACAAGCCGATCCGGAAGTTCACCAAGAAGGAGATGCAGGACTTCCTGTACCGGGAGCCGACCAAGGTCAAGGTCAACGGCGTCAACCTCACCTACGAGGGCCTGATCCCCAAGATCCAGAAGTCGATGCTCTCCAAGGACAAGGAGGCGCTGCAGCCGCACATTCGGGCCTTCGTGGAGCGGGCCGTGACCTTCACCGCCTGCCCCGACTGCGAGGGCACCCGGCTCAGCGCGGCGGCCCGGTCCTCGAAGATCGCCGGGATCAGCATCGCCGACGCCTGCGCGATGCAGATCAGCGACCTCGCCGACTGGGTCCGCGACCTCGACGAGCCCTCGGTGGCGCCGCTGCTCGGCACGCTCCGGCAGGCCCTCGACTCCTTCGTGGAGATCGGCCTCGGCTACCTCTCGCTGGACCGCCCCTCCGGCACGCTGTCCGGCGGCGAGGCGCAGCGGGTCAAGATGATCCGCCACCTCGGCTCCTCGCTCACCGACACCACGTACGTCTTCGACGAGCCCACCACCGGCCTGCACCCGCACGACATCGACCGGATGAACCGGCTGCTGCTGCGCCTGCGGGACAAGGGCAACACGGTGCTGGTGGTGGAGCACAAGCCGCAGACCATCGCGATCGCCGACCATGTGGTCGACCTCGGTCCGGGGGCCGGTGCGGCCGGCGGCACGGTCTGCTACGAGGGCGACGTGGCGGGGCTGCGCGCCGGCGGCACGGTGACCGGCCGCCACCTGTCCGACCGGACGGCGCTGCGCGAGGCCGTACGGAAGCCCACCGGCGCGCTGGAGATCCGCGGCGCGAGCACCCACAACCTGCGGGACGTGGACGTGGACGTCCCGCTCGGGGTGCTCACGGTGGTGACCGGGGTGGCGGGCTCCGGCAAGAGCTCGCTGATCCACGGCTCGATCCCGGTCGACGAGGGCGTGGTCTCGGTCGACCAGGGGGCGATCAAGGGCTCCCGGCGCAGCAACCCGGCCACCTACACCGGGCTGCTCGAACCCGTCCGCAAGGCCTTCGCCAAGGCCAACGGCGTGAAGCCGGCCCTGTTCAGCGCCAACTCCGAGGGCGCCTGCCCGACCTGCAACGGCGCCGGGGTGGTCTACACCGACCTGGCGATGATGGCCGGGGTGGCCACCACCTGCGAGGACTGCGAGGGCAAGCGCTACCAGCCGGCGGTGCTGGAGTACCACCTGGGCGGGCGGGACATCGCCGAGGTGCTGGCGATGTCGGTGACCGAGGCGGAGGAGTTCTTCGGCTCGGGCGAGGCGAAGCTCCCGGCCGCGCACCGGATCCTGGAGCGGCTGGCCGACGTCGGGCTCGGCTACCTGAGCCTCGGCCAGCCGCTGACCACGCTCTCCGGCGGCGAGCGGCAGCGGCTCAAGCTGGCCACCCACATGGCGGACAAGGGCGGCGTCTACGTGCTGGACGAGCCGACCACCGGCCTGCACCTGGCCGACGTCGAGCAGCTGCTGGGGCTGCTGGACCGGCTGGTCGAGTCCGGCAAGTCGGTCATCGTGATCGAGCACCACCCGGCGGTGATGGCGCACGCCGACTGGATCATCGACCTCGGGCCGGGTGCCGGCCACGACGGCGGTCGGGTGGTCTTCGAGGGCACCCCGGCCGAGCTGGTCGCCGCCCGGTCCACGCTGACCGGCGAGGCGCTGGCCCGGTACCTGGGCTGAGCCGTACCGGCTCCGGGCCGCGCCCACGCGGAGCCGGGGCCCTCCCGCCGGGCCGGTCAGTCCAGCGGGAGGGCCATCTCCAGGATCCGCGCCGAGGGGTCCAGCACGTACGGCGTGGACCCGCCGGTGTGGACGAACCCGCGCCGCAGGTAGAAGGCGGCGGCGCGGGGGTTTGCCTCGTGCACCCCGAGCAGCATCCGCCCGGCGCCGCGGACCCGCGCCCAGGCGAGCACCGCGTCCAGCAGGGCGTCGGCGACGCCGTGCCCGCGGCCGCGGTGCGCCGGGTCCACCCAGACGCCGATCAGGTCGAGCGCGCCGGGCTGCTCCCGGTTCGGGACGGACAGCATGGTGGCGACCCACTCCCCCGTGGCGTCCACCGCGACCAGGCCGAGCTTGTCGGGCTCGTTGACCCAGTTGCAGCGGGCCCGCCAGTTGCCCTCGCCCTGGTGGCTCGCGTACTCGTGGGTCTCGCCGAACGCCAGGGGCGTGTCGAGGAGTTGGGCCAGCCGTACCTTCCGCAGGCGCTGCCAGTCCTCGCGTCCGATCCGCTCGATCCGGTGGTCCATCGTCTCCCCGTCACACGGCGCTGCCTCCGCCGCCGGTGATCACCGGCGGCGGAGGCAGCGTAACCGGTGCCCGGACTACGGCTTGATGCGGACCACCTGCGGGTCGTGGTCGCTGGCCTGCTGGGCGAACTCGGCGTTGATGTGCACCACGTCGTACTTGGCGTAGCCGACCTCGGGGCTGACCAGGATGTGGTCCAGCACCTGCGAGTTGCCCTGGTAGACGTACGAGTACTGCTCGGTCTCCGGCAGCTCGTTCACCAGGTCGCGCAGCACGCCGTCCTTGGTGAGCGCGGCGAGCGCGGGCGAGAACTGGTAGTCGTTGAAGTCGCCGAGGGAGACGACCTTGGCCTCCTTGTCGGCGGCCAGCAGCTTGGCGACGAAGGACTGCTCGACGGTGGCCTGCTTGATCCGCTGCACCTCGGAGCTGCGGGTCGGCTGCTGGAAGCGGCTGTCGATGCCCTGGTCGCCGCCCTTGCTGTTGAAGTGGTTGGCGATGACGAAGACCTTCTTGCCGCGGAAGGAGAACTGGCCGACCAGCGGCTTGCGGCTGTTGGTCCAGGCCTCGTCGTTCGGCTCGATCCGGCCGGGCGAGGCGGTCAGCGCGGTGCCCGCGCCGGTGCCGGTCACGCCGACGGCGGTGGTGGCGCTGCCGCCGGGGATGTCGGTGAAGGACACCCGCTGCGGGTTGAACAGGAAGACCTGGCGGATGTTGCCGCCGGGCTCGCCGCCGTCCTTGCCGTCCTGCGGGTCGACCGAGCGCCAGTCGTAGGCCGGGCCGCCGGCCGCCTTGATCGCGGCGATGAACTTGGCGACGGTCTGGCTCGCGTCCACCGTGCCGTCGTTCTTGTTGCCGTTGTTGTCCTGGATCTCCTCCAGGGCGACGATGTCGGGCGAGCGCAGGTTGGTGACGACGCCCTGGGCCAGCTCGGCGAACTTGGCGTCCGGGTTGCCCGGGGCCAGGTTCTCCACGTTGTAGGTGGCGAGGGTGAGTTCGCGGTCGCCGGCCTGGGCGGTGACCTCGCGCTGGAGGTGGTTGTCCTTCAGGGTGCCCATGGTGCCGGCGACCAGGGTGTAGCCGCCGAAGTTGTTGTAGTCCAGCGGGCCGGTGGTGGTGCCGGTCAGCTCGTCGCCGACGTTGGCGACCGGGAACGGCCGCTGGTTCACCGGGGCCTGCTGCTGGATCATCAGCCGGCCGACGTTGGGCTCCTTGTACGACTCGTACAGCAGGCCGCCGCGCTTGCTGCGCTGGTCCTGCTTGTCGGCGGCGACCCACAGCTCGTTGTACTTGTCGGTCGCCTGCACCACCCGGACGTCCTTGACCTGGACGAGCATGCCCTCCAGCGACTCGTAGAAGTCGAGGGTGTACTTCTCCGGCTGGAGCGTGCCGCCGTCGATGGAGCCGTCCGGGCCGGCCGGCGGGGCGTAGGTGCCGGGGATGTTGCGGGTGTCCACGACCACCGGGGCGGGCAGCGGGTTGCCGGCCGACAGGACGGTGATGCCGGGGGCGGTGATCTCGGTGATGGACTGCGAGCCGCCGCTGTAGTTCGGGTAGTACTCGGTGACCTTGCCGCTCACCAGCACCGAGTCGCCGACCTGCACGGTCGGGTTGCCGCCGGTGTAGACGAAGATGCCCTCGCTGGTGGCCGGGTCGGCGTCGGGGTTCGGGTCCTGGAGCCAGAAGCCCTTGACGCTGCCGTACGCGCGCACGCCGGTGACGATGCCGGGCACTCCGGTGACGGGCTTGCCGGCCTGCGGGGATATCCGGGTGCTGCCCTGGATGTCGTGGATCCGCAGCGGGCCGGCCTCGGTCGGGGCCGGGGTCGCGGGCGCGGCGGCGTTCGCCACCGGCAGCGGGACGAGCACCAGCGAGGCGGCCAGCGTGGCCGGGATCAGGGCGGCGCGCAGCAGGGTTCTGCGGGGGCGGGAGGCGGGGGCGGTGGTCACCGGGGCAGGGCTCCTAGCTCCGTCGTGCGGCACGGTCGTGGCACGGCGGTCCGGGCGGAGGCGCGCGTCGGGCGCGCGCTGCTCGCGTGGCGAAGAAGCGGAGGACGGTCTCCCGCCCCCCGCGGCGCCCCTCAAGATACGCGCGTAGAAAATGCCCCGACAAGACCCCGACGGTGAACGGACGGTTCCCCGCAGGTGACGTGACGGCCGCTCAGCCCGGGTTTCTCACAGCCCGCTCCCAGCGGACTCCCAGGAAGCCTCGATCCGCTCCACGACCAGCTCGCACAGCTCGTGGGTGCGCAGCGCGTCGTGGGCGTCCAGGGTGTGCCCGGCGCGGACGGCCGCCAGGAAGGCGAGCACGCACTGCTCGATGCCGCGCTGACGGGCCACCGGCACCCAGTCGCCGCGGCGGCGGACGGTCGGCTGGCCGCGGTGGTCGACCACCTCGGCCAGGTTGTGCACCTCGCGCTTGGAGTCGCCGCCGGAGACCTCCAGCACCTCCTCGGTGGAGCCGGAGACCCGGTTCATGATGCCGAGGGCGGTGAAGCCCTCGCCTCCGAGGGTGAGCACCACGTGCTCGACCAGCCCGTCCCGGGTGCGGGCGCGGACGTCCACGTGCTCGATCTCGCCGGGGGCCAGGAACCGCAGCACGTCCACGACGTGGATGAAGTCGTCGAACACCAGGGTGCGGGCCGCCTCGGCCAGGCCCTCGCGGTTCTTCTGGAGCACGATCAGGTCGCGCGGGCGCTCCTTGGCCTGGGCGTAGCCGGGCGCGTAGCGGCGGTTGAAGCCGACCATCAGCGAGCGGCCGGTGCGGTCGGCGAGGTCGACCAGGCGGCGGGCGCCGTCCAGGGTGTAGTCGAGCGGCTTGTCGACGTAGACGTCCACCCCGGCGGTGAGCAGCTGCTCGACGATCGGGACGTGCTGGTCGGTGGCGGCGTGCACGAAGGCGGCGCGGATGCCGCTGCCGATCAGCGCGCCGAGGTCGGTGAAGCGGCGCTCGGGGGCGATCCGGTGGGTCTCGCCGAGCCGGTCGAGCTTGGCCGCGTCCCGGGTCATCAGCCGCAGGTCGAGCCCGGGCAGCGCGGTGAGCACCGGCAGGTAGGCCTTCTGGGCGATGTCGCCGAGGCCGATCACCCCGACCGGGAGCGGGGCGTCGGCGGCTGGCGTGCTGGTCATGAGGCCTCCCGGCATGCGGACGATCATCGGCGGACCCACCTTACGCACCGGCCGGCCCGGGCACGCCACCGCCCGCCGTCCGGTCCCGTCCGTGAACTGCTGACCATCCGTCACCAGTGGCTGATCACAGCCCCTTCGGACAACATGACATTGTACTGTCACATTGTCTGGGGTACGGTGATCGAGCGCTGACACCGGGGGCCCGGTGTCACGGAACGGAGGGACGCGGCGGAAAGCAGGGCTCCGAACGCCCCCGCGGCCGACCGCCCGTTCCACTCCTCGTGCCGCTCCACGCGTCCTCGCGGCCGAGACCCCCGCCGGACGTGTCCGCCGTGCCGCTCACGCGTCACGGCACCGCCGGCGGCCCCTCCGACGCCTCCACCGCACCAACGCCCCGCTGAACGCCGGAGGCGCGCGCACAGTCCTGTCCCGTCGCTTTCCCAGGAGCACGCTCATGACCGCCACCGCGCACGTCGTCAGGTCGGCAACGAACGAGATCGCCACCGAACTCACCGCCCGGACCCTGCTCCAGCTGGCCGAGCGCGAGATCGGCGCGATCCACGTACGCGGCTACTACCCCGTCGAGATCGCCGAGCAGGTCGCCCAGAAGGCGATCAACCACCAGGCGCTCGGGCACTACCACAAGCAGTACACCAGCAGTGTCGGACGGGTGTACATGCCGCACATCGACACCAAGTGGGACGCCGAGCTGACGAAGCAGTACCACGACAGCGCCCTGCCGGCCATCGAGGACGTCCGCTCGATGTTCCACCCGTACCTCTCGCCGATCGACCGGGTGCGCCTGGAGCTGCAGGAACTGTGGCCGGCCGGCGCCAACCTGCTGCGGCTGCGCGAGCGGGCCTGCTTCGTCGGCGCCTTCCGCGTCTTCCAGCCCTCGACCTCGAAGTTCTACCCGCACAACGACGCGATCGACCAGGAGACCGACGCCCCCGAAATCGCGGGCGTGCTCAACCAGTTGGTCGCCAACGTCTACCTCCAGGTCCCGAAGAAGGGCGGCGACCTGCACCTCTGGCTGCGCGAGCCGACCCCGGAGGAGACCGCGACGATCCTCGACGTCGAGGGCCTGCAGCCCGACTCCGTGGAGCCCCCGGTCCACGTGATCCACCCCGAGGCCGGCGACCTGATCATCTTCAGCCCCCGGATGCTGCACGCGGTGACCAGCGGCGAGGACGAACACCGGGTCGGCGCGGCCGCGTTCATCGCCACCAAGGGCCCGAAGGAACCGCTCGTCTACTGGAGCTGACGCCGCTCCCGCCACAGCCTTCGAATCGACCGTCGACACGCAGAGAGGACTTCGGCATGCTCCCGGCGCTCGTTCGCGCACACGCGCGAACCCACCCGCATCGAACGGCCGTCGTCGTGGGTCGGGAACGTCTGACCTACGCCCGACTCGCCTCCAGGGCGGACCGTCTGACGGACCTGTTGCGGGCGTCGGGCATCGGTCGCGGCTGTCTGGTCGGCATCCATCTCGACCGCACGGCCGACGCCGTGGTCGCCCAGCTGGCGGTCCTCGGCGCCGGCGCGGCCTTCACCCTCGTCGAGCCCACCGAGCCGGTCGCCGAGGGGGCGAACCGGCTCGCCCTCGCCGCCCCCGACCTCGTGCTCGCCGAGCCGCGCCACCACGGCGAGCTGCGCCGGTCCGGACTGCGGGTGGCGGACGGGCACGAGGCCGGCGGCGGCCTCGTGCCCCCGCCGGCCCCCGCCGGCGGGCCCGCGGCACCCGGGCCCGCCGACGACGACACGGCCTACGTGCTCTACACCTCGGGCTCCACCGGGGTGCCCAAGGGCGTACAGGTCTCGCACGCCAACATCCGGCACTACACCGAGTCCCTGCTCCAGCGGCTCGACATCACCGAACCGCTCTCCTACGCGCACGTCACCACGCTCGCCGCGGATCTCGGCAACACCTGCCTGTTCCTCCCGCTGTGGACCGGCGGCACGCTGCACCTGGTGGACGACGCCACCCGGCGCGACCCGGCGGCGCTCCTGCGCTACCTCCAGGACCACCGGGTGGACGTCCTGAAGACCACCCCCTCGCACTGGAGCGTGGTCTTCCGGGCCTTCGGGCAGGACGGGACGACCCGGCCCGGGCTGCGCTTCCTGCTGCTCGGCGGGGAGTTGCTCGCGCTGCCGCTGGCCCGCCGGATCCTCGAATCCGGTGTCACCCGGAACCTCGTCAACCACTACGGGCCCACCGAGGCGACGGTGGGCGTCGCCGCGCACCGGCTGACCGCCGCGAGCGACCTCGACGCCCTCGACGGCACCTCCGTACCCATCGGCACCCCGCTGGGCCGCACCCGGCTCCTCGTCCGCGCCGACGACGGGACCTTCCACGACCGGGACGCGGTCGGCGAGTTGTACATCGCCGGCCCGTCGGTGGCGCTCGGCTACCGGGACGACCCGCAGGCCACCGCGGCGGCTTTCACGGACGACCTCGCGCGGCTCGACCCGGCCCTCGGACGCGCCTACCGCACCGGCGACCGGGTGCGCGCCGACTCCCGGGGCGTGCTGGAGTTCCTCGGCCGGGGCGACCGGCAGGTCAAGGTCAGCGGGTACCGGATCGAACTCGGCCACGTCGAGGCGGGCCTGCGCCGGCACCCGGCGGTCGCCGACGCGGTGGCCGTCCTGCTCACCAGGGACCGGGCGATGCTGGTCGCCGCCGTGGTGCCGGCCGCCGACGGCCGTCCGGCGGTCCAACCGGCTACGCTGCGACGGGAGTTGCGGGAGCTGCTGCCCGCGCACATGGTCCCCGACCGGATCGAGGCCTTCGACGCCTTCCCGCGCAACGCCAACGGGAAGACCGACCAGGCCGCCCTCCGGGAGCTGCTCGAAGCACGGCTCGCCGAGCGCACGCCCCGCCCGTCCGACCCCGCCGCCGACGACGGCGACCCGGTGCTCGCCGACGTCCTCGCCTCCTGGCAACGGCACCTGGGCCACGGCGACTTCGCGGTCGACCAGGACTTCGACCAGGCCGGCGGCAGCTCGATCGACGCCATCCAGGTCATCGCGGACCTCCAGGCCAAGGGCTACCGGGTGTCGGCCGCGGCCTTCCTCGCCGAGCCGACGGCGGCCGCCCTGGCCACCCGGCTGCGGGAGGACCGCGGGGGCGACGACCACGGCCGCGCGTCCGCCGCCCGGGTCGTCGCGGACGACCGTGCGCTCTCCCCCGCCCAGACCTGGTTCTTCCGGCAGGAGTTCGCCCAGCCCGACCAGTGGAACCAGGCCCTGCTGCTGGAGACCGACAGCACGCCGCGGCCGGCCGAGCTGGCCGCCGCGGTCGCCGACGTGGTGGGCCTGCACCCCATGCTGCGCACCGCGTTCCGCCCGGGAGCCGACGGCCGGCGGCGCGAACTCGTCGATCCCGCCGACGCGTTCAGCTGGTCCCGGCTGCCCGAGGAGGACGGCCCGGCCGCCCGGACCGTCCGGGACGTCGCGGCCGCCCTCCAGCGGGAGATCCGCATCGCGGACGGCAACCTCTTCAAGGTGCACCTCTTCCTCGGCGACGGCCGGGCCGAACTGCTGCTGATCTGCCACCACCTGGCGATCGACGCGGTCTCCTGGCGCATCGTCGTCAGCGACCTCAGCCGCTGCTACAGCGAGCGGCTGCGCGGCGGCGAGCCCACCACCGCCCCCGGCCCGACCGGCTTCGGCCAGTGGGCCACCCACCTGCGCGACCGGACCGCGCAACTGCGCGGGGACCTCGCGCACTTCGACTCCCTGGCCCGGCTGCCCGCCGTCGCGCCACGGCCCGGCGCCCCCGGCGACAACCGCGAGGGCGACGCCCAGGCCCTCTGGTTCCGGCTCTCGCGCGCGCAGAGCGCCGCCCTGACCGAGGCCGCGGCCCGCTCCGGCATCCCCGCCCACGCGGCACTGCTGGGCGCCTTCGCCCAGGCGCTCACCGAGCAGCTCGGCACGGACGAACTCGTCGCGGACGTGGAGAGCCACGGCCGGATCTGCTTCGACGAGACGCTCGAAGTCTCCCGCGTGGTGGGCTGGTTCACCTCGACGTTCCCCGTCAGCGTGCGCACCGTCGCCGGGGACCTCGCCGCCACCGGCAAGTCCGCGGCGGCGGCCCTGGCCGAGGTGCCCGCCCTCGGGGTCGCCTACGGCCTGCACGAGCAGCCGCAGCGGGCCGACGTCTGCTTCAACTACCTCGGCCCGTTCGCCCTGCCCTTCGGCGACGACCTGCACCTGCGGCCCTCGCGCCACCCGGTGGGGCCGGTCCGCGGCCCGGAGAACGACCGCGGCTACGGCCTCAAGCTCACGGCGCGCGTCCACGACGGGCAGCTGGTGGCCGACCTGTCCTACACGCCCGCGCGCCACGACCCCGAGCGGATGCTCGACCTGGCCCGCGCCACCCGCGACCACCTGCTGCGCGGCGCGGGGCTCCCGCCCGCCGACGGCCGGTTCGTGCTGGAGTCGGGTTCGAGCACCGGGCTCCTCGCCCAGGTGCCGGGTGCCCTGGAGTGCGAGCCGCCAGCCGGGTCCGTCCGCGCGTACGGCACCGTCCTGCTCACCGGCGCGACCGGTTTCATCGGCGCGCACCTGCTCGACCTCCTGCTGACCCGCACCCGGTCGAAGGTGGTCTGCCTGGTGCGCGCGAAGGAGGGCCGGACACCCGCCGAGCGCCTGGCGGACGCCTACGCCTGGTACGTCCCGGACGGTCGCCTCGACCGGTACGCCGACCGGCTCACCGTGCTGGCCGGCGACCTCGCCGAGCCGGACTTCGGCCTCGCCGAGCCGGACTACCGACGGCTGTGCCACGAGGCGGAGGCGCTCTACCACCTGGCCGCCGACACCAGGCTGTTCGGCGACCGCGAGTCCTTCGACCGGCAGAACACCGCGCCGGTGCGGGCGATGATCCGGCTGGCGACCACCGGCCGGCCCAAGGACCTGCACTACGTCTCGACGCTCGCGGTCTGCGGCGGCGGCGCGCCGGGCGAGCCGGCCGTCTTCTCGGAGGACAGCCTGGACATCGGCCAGGAGTTCCTCAACGAGTACGAGCGCAGCAAGTACGACGCCGAGCGCCTCGTGCAGGGCTTCGCCACCCAGGGCGGCAACGCGTTCGTCTACCGCTCCGGCAACGTCAGCGGCCACTCGGTGTCCGGCCGCTTCCAGCGCAACGGCGGCGACAACCGGCTGGTCCAGCTGCTGCGGGCGTCGGTGCGGATCGGCCGGGTGCCCCGGGTCGGCGCCCTGACCCTCGCCCTGAGCCCGGTGGACGTGGTGGCGCGGGGCATCCTGGAGATCTCGCGCAGCGCGCGGGTGCGGGGCGGCACCTTCCACCTCGACACCCACCACGAGGTGTCCTACGAGCGGCTCTTCACGGTCCTGCGCGACCAGGGGTACGCCCTGGCCGAGGACGGGGCGGAAGGCTTCGCGGAGCTGTTCGGCCGCTACCTCGGCGACGGCGGGGAGCAGCTCTCGCTCGCGCACTTCTGGGCCGGCCGACCGGACCGCAACGTGCGGTACGACCACACCCGCACCCGGCGGCTGCTGGCCCGGCTGGGGGTGGAGTTCCCCGAGGTGACGGGCTCCTGGCTGCACGCCTTCTTCACCGGCCTCGGGCAGCAGGGCGAACTCCCCTCCGCGGGCACCAGGTAACCGACATGGACGACAGACAGGGAACAGACATGGACGAGAAGCGGGTCGCCGTGGTCACCGGGGCCTCCTCCGGAATCGGGCGCGCGATCGCCGCGCGCTTCGCCCGGCAGGGCGTGCGGGTGCTGGCCACCGGCCGCGACGGCAGGAGGCTCGCCGACCTGGCGGCCGAGTCGGACCAGGCCCCGGGGGCGGTCCGGCCCTTCCCGGGCGACGTGACGACGCCCGGGCACGCGCGGGAGCTGCTGGCCGCGGCCGCGGCGGAGTGGGAGGCGGCGAGCATCTTCGTCGCCTGCGCCGGCCACGGCCTGCCGGGCACCGTGCTCGGCTCGGACCCCACCCGCTGGGAGCGGCTGATCGAGGTCAACGTCCTCGCCGTCCTCCACCAGCTCCGGGACGCCGCGGCCGAGTTCGTGCGGCAGGCGGAGCTGGACGGGGGGCGGCGGGTCCGCGACATCGTGGTCATCGGCTCGACCGTCGGACGGCAGGTCTCGGCCGCGAACCCGGTGTACGGGTCGACCAAGTTCGCCGTCCACTCGCTGGTCGAGGCGCTGCGCCAGGAGGTCTGCGCCCACAACGTCCGGGTGACCCTGATCGAGCCCGGTTTCGTCCGCTCGGGCTTCCAGGACGCCGCCGGCTACGACAGCGCGTGGTTCGAGGCGGTCGCCGCCGAGAGCGGGCCGCTGCTGACCCCGGAGGACGTCGCGTCGGTCGTCGAGTTCGCGGTCGGCCGCCCGACCCACGTGCACCTCGACGACATCCGGCTCCGCCCCACCCGTCAGAAGGTCTGAGTGCCCCGCACCACCCGGAGGAGCACGCCGCGGAGGCTTCCGCGCTGAGGCCGTCCGCCCGGCGGGCTCCGTCCGACCGACATGACGAGGAGGAACGTTGTCACAGCTCAGGCCGGTCGCCGTACTGGTCGACGCCTACACCTCCGGCGGCTACCTGCCACCGGAGTTCACCGCCCTGGGTGCGGACCTGGTGCACGTCCAGAGCACCCCCGGGCTGATGCCCTCCATGCCCGCCCCGGACCTGACCGTCTACCGGGCGAACATCGTCCACGAGGACCTCGACCGGACGGTGGCGGAGCTGGCACGGTACGCACCGGTGTGCGTGCTCGCCGGACAGGAGCCGGGCGTGCTGCTCGCGGACCGGCTGTCGGAGCGGCTGGGCCTGGCGACCAACGGGACGGAGCTCTCCGAGGCCCGCCGGAACAAGTACCGGATGATCGAGGTGCTCCACGCCGCCGGCCTGCACTGCGCCGACCAGTTCAAGAGCGGCGACCCGCAGGCCCTGGTGGACTGGGCGCAGCGCGCCGGGCGCTATCCGGTGGTCGTCAAACCGCTCGACTCCGCCGCCGGCGACGGGGTCGTCGTCTGCGCCGACGCCGAGCAGGTGCGGTCCGCGGCGAAGGCCGTCCTGGACACCGAGACGATCTACGGCTCGCCCAACCGCGAGGCGCTCGTCCAGTCCTACCTGGAGGGGACGGAGTACGTCGTCGACATGGTCTCCCACGAGGGCCGGCGCTACGTGTGCGGCGTGTGGGAGTACCAGAAGCGCCTGCTGCCCTCGGGCCGCAACATCTACGACCGCGAGCGCCTGCTGTCGCCGGCCGAGCCGCCGGCGGCCGAGCTGACCGACTACGTGGACCGGGCGCTCGCCGCGCTGGGGGTCCGCCACGGGCCGAGCCACGCCGAGGTGATCGTCACCGCCGACGGGCCGGCGCTGGTGGAGGTCGGCTCGCGGATCGCCGGGAACATGCACCCCGGGTTCCACGACCGCTGCACCGGCGCCAACCAGGCGACGCTCAGCGCGCTCGCGTACCTGCGGCCCGAACGGTTCGCCGCCGAGTACGCGGGCCGCAGCTACCACAAGTTCGAGGAGGCCGTCTGCTGCACGACCTCCACCACGCTGTCGGGCGTGGTCGAGAGCGTCGACGAGCGTGCGGTGCGGCGGATCGCCGGGCTGGAGAGCGTGTTCGGCCTGAACCTGAAGCTCGGGCCCGGGGACCGGATCCGGCCGACCGTCGACCTCTACTCCAGCACGCTCAGGATCTTCCAGTGCGCCGGGACCGCGGACGCGATCCACCGCGACCACCGGCGCATCGAGGAGCTCAAGGACCAGGTCTACCGGTTGTCCGACACAGAGTCAGGTGAGAGATGAGCACCGTCGTCGTCGCTGTCGTCCCGGGCGCGGCCGTCGGCCCCGCCGCCATCGCCGCGGCGGTCCGGGCCCGCGGCCTCCGCCCGGTCTTCGTGGCCGTCGCCGGCGCCCTGGGGGCGCCGGAGCGGGCGGCGTACGAGGGGTTCGGGCCGGTCGTCGAGTGCGAGCCCGACGCGCCGGAGCCGGCGCTGGCCCTGCTGCGTCCCCACCGGCCCTGCGGCATCACCACGTTCAGCGAGCCGCTGGTCCCGCTGACCGCGCGGCTCGGCGACGGGCTGGGGCTGCTGTTCCACGAGGCCGAGACGGTCACCGTGCTCACCGACAAGCGGGCGCAGCGCGGACGGCTGGCGCGGGCCGGTGTGGACGCCGTCCGGTCGATCCCGGTGACGAGCCGGGAGGAGGCCCTGGCGGCGGTACGGGAACTGGCCGGTCCGGTGGTCGTCAAGCCGGTCCACAGCCACAGCAGCCGCGACACCCACCTGGTGGCGGACGCCGAGGGCTACCCCGCGGACCTGACGCCCACCGCCGAGCGCCCGTTCGTGGTCGAGGAGTACCTGCGCGGCCGGGACGAGGGCGACTTCGGCGACTACGTGTCCGTGGAGTCGCTCGTCGCCGACGACGCGGTCCACACGCTCGGCATCACCGGCAAGTTCCCGCTGCTCGACCCGTTCCGCGAGCAGGGCCAGTTCTTCCCCTCCCAGCTGTCCCCCGCCGAGAGCGGCGAGGTGGCCCGGCTGGCCACCGAGGCGGCCCGCGCCCTCGGCATCCGGCGGGGACTGGTGCACACCGAGATCAAGCTCACCGCGCGGGGCCCGCGGATCATCGAGGTCAACGGGCGGCTCGGCGCCTTCATCGCCGACCTGCACCGGCGGACCACCGGCCTGGACCTGCTGGAGCTGGGCATCGCGGTGGCCTGCGGACAGCCGGTCGAACCGTCGGCACCCGCCCCCGGGGACGTCGCCTTCCAGTACTGGAACCTGCCGCCGCTGGCCGGCGGCGCGCTTCGCCGGGTGGACGGGGTGCGGGAGGCCGAGCGGGAGCCGGGCCTCGTCGACTACGTCACCCGGGTGCCGGTGGGCAGCGAGCTCGAACCGAGCGTGATGACGATGCGGCTGGACTTCCTGCGCGGCGGCGCGGCGGACCACGCGGCGATGCTCCGGGCCCTGGACCGCTGCCTGGCCCCGCTGCGGTTCACCTTCGGGCAGCCGGACGGCACGGCCCGTACCTGGCAGGCCTCCCGGGGCGGGCTGTGCTCGCCCGCGTAGCGGCGGCGGCCCGGGTCAGGCCGCCCGAGCGGACCGGTGCGCTGCTCTCGGCCACCCTCGTGCTGTCCGTCGGCAAGGGGGCCTTCCTCGCCACCGTGATGGTCTACCTGCTGCAGATCGTCGGGCTGACGCCGCTGCTCGCGACGGCCGGCCTGACGCTCTGGGGGGCGGCCTCGGCGGCGGTGGCGGTCCCGACCGGCCTGCTCGTCGACCGGGGCCGGGGCCGCGCCGTCGGCAGCGTCGCCGCCGTCTGCGCGGCGCTGCTGGTCCCGCTCTCGGCCCGGGTCCACACACCGTGGGCCCTGCTGCTCGTGCTCTGCGTGGCCGGGGGCTTCGACAGCGCGGGCAACGTGGTCCGCCGCGCGATGCTGGCCGGCGCCGGAGGCGACAGCGTCAAGGCGCTCGCCTGGGCGCGCACCGTCACCAACATCGGGTTCGCCCTCGGCGCGCTGTGCTCCGTACGGCTGCTGGCCTCCCGTTCGCCGTCCGCCTACGAGACCGCCTACCTGCTGATCGGCGGCGGCTACCTCGTCATGGCGGCGTGCTTCGCCACCACCTCGCTCGGCGCCGGCCGGCGCGGCTCCCCCTCCGTCCGCGCACCGGGGGTGGTCGGCGCGCGGAGTCTGCGCACCGGCGGCGCACTGGCCGCGGCGACGGGGATCCTGACGGTCCACACGACGCTGCTCAGCACCGTGCTGCCGCTCTGGGTCACCCGGCACGCCTCGGTGCCGGTGTCCGTGCTGGGCTGGCTGGTGATGCTCAACTCGCTGATCGCCGTGGGCGGTCAGCTGGCCGTGAGCAGGCGCGCGGCGACGCGCGAGGGAGCGCTGCGCTGCTTCCGGAACTCCGCGGTGTGGACCGCGGGTTGCTGCCTGCTGCTCGGCCTGGTCCGGTTCGCGCCGACCGGCTGGCAGGTCGTCCTGCTCGTCGCGGCCACGATCGCGCTGACCGGCGGCGAACTGCTGGAGGCCGCGGGCGAGTGGGGCCTGTCCGCCGTGCTCGCGGCGGCCGACGAGCACGGCTTCTACCAGAGCGCCTGCGTCCTCGGCGAGACCACCCAGGGCGCCGCCGGCCCACTGCTCGTCGCCGGCCTGGTCACCGCCGCGCCGGTCGCGGGCTGGATCGTCCTGGTGGCGGTGCTCGGAGCCGGCCGGTACATCGCCGGGTTCACCACCCCGCCACCCCACCAAGCCATCGCCATCGACTCATGACACGTCTCAGGACACACGGAATCGGGAGCGGACGATGAAAGGCTCACCCAGCGTCAACCACCCGCGTTTTCGGGCCGTCACCAACTGGATCTTCCTGCGCGGTGCGGGCGGCGAGGGCCGCCCGCGGATCATCCCCCCGCGCACGGTCTTTCCCGAGGTACGCGCCCTGGAGGCCGTCTACCCCGCCGTCCGGGCGGAGGTGGACGCGCTCCTGAGCCGCACGAGCATCCCGACCTACGGGACCTTCGACCCCGTGCGCGCGGCCCAGGTCTCGGAGGACTGGCGCCTCTACTACGCCTACATGTACGGCCGGCCCAACGAGCTGGCCAGGAAGGACTGCCCGGCGCTGCTCGACTTCGCGATGTCCACGCCCAACGTGGTCAACGCGTTCATCTCGATCCTGGACCCGGGCGTCGGCCTGCCGGCCCACCGGGACCCGTACGCCGGTGTGCTGCGCTACCACCTCGGCCTGCGGATCCCGAAGGACAACCCGCCGCGGATCAGGCTCGACCGCGACTACTACACCTGGCGGGAGGGCGAGGGAACGGTCCTGGACGTCTCGTTCGAGCACGAGGTGGAGAACCACAGCGACGAGCCCAGGGTCATCGTGATCGTCGACTTCCGCCGCCCGATGGGGCCGTTCGCCGATCTGCTCAACCGGTACTGCCTGCGCCTGAAGCAGAAGTGGGCCCCGCAGTTCGTCGAGGCCTCGAAGTACGACGTGATGCACAGCTGAGCGGCCGGCGGCGGCGCCGCGGGTGCGGGGCGTCGGCCTGGCCGGCGCCCCGCACCCGTGTGCCCCGGCGGGCGGGGTGCTCAGCCCGACGGGTGGTGCAGGGCCGCGAGGAAGGCCGCGCCCGAGGGGAGCAACGGGGGCAGCGGGGCGGCGGCCGGGTGCCAGGGCGCCTCGTACTCCCAGCAGACCCAGGTGTCGGGCGGCAGCAGGCGCAGGCAGTCGGCGATCGGCAGGACGCCGGCGCCCAGCGGGAGCGGGGTGCGGTCGTGCGGGCCGGCGATGTCCTTGACCTGGACGTGGCCGAGGTACGGGGCGAGCGCGGCGTGGGTCCCGGCCGGGGTCTCGCCGGCCAGGTGGGTGTGCATCAGGTCCCACAGGGCTCCGACGGCCGGGTGGGCGACCCGGGCCAGCAGCCCGGCCACCGCCCGTCCGCCCCGGTGGGAGTCGTGGGTCTCGACGAGCACCCGCACGCCCAGCCGCCGGGCCTCCTCCGCGACCTCCGCGAGCCGCCGGACGGCCCGGTCGTCGGCCTCGGTGCGCGGGCCGTCGCCGCCGCGCGGGAAGACCCGCAGGCCGGCCGCGCCCAGGTCGGCGGCGAGCCGCAGGTGGGCGCGGAGCGCGTCGGTCACCGGGCGGTCCGGCCCGGGGGCGGCGACGCCGACGTAGGAGGCGAGCGCGAGCGGGGTGAGGCCGTGGGCGCGCAGGACGCGGGCAGCGCTGCGGCACTCCCCCGGGGTCATCGCCGGGTGGACGGACTCGCCCTCGGCGCAGCGCAGTTCGAGCCCGTCCCAGCCGTGCTCGGCGGCGAGCCGGGCGGCCCCGGCCAGCGGGAGCCCGGGGAGGCCGAGCGTGGAGAGGGCGAGCGGCACGGCGGCTCCGTCGTTCGTCGGGCGCCCCGGGCAGGGCAGGGCGGGCGGGGCGACCCGCGCGGGCGAGGAGGGCGGAGCGGGCCGGGCCAAGGATATATTCAAGCTGAGACAAAGTCCTGACCGTCCGGGCCCGGCCCGGTCCGAGGAGCGCGCGATGCCCCCGAGCCGTACCCCCGCCACCGCCACGACGCAGACCGTCGCCCAGGTGAACCAGACCGTCCTGCTGGAGGTGCTGCGGCGGCACGGCACGCTCTCCCGGCAGCGGCTGGCCGCCGAGAGCGGGCTGAGCACCGCGACCGTGCACCGGCTGGTGGAGGTGCTGCGGGCCGAGGGGCTGGTGGAGGTGGAGACGGAGCGGGCGCCGTCCAGCGGCGGCCGGCCGCCGCAGCTGATCCGGTACAACGCCCGCGCGCAGACCGTGCTGGCGATCGCGGTGCGCCCGCGCCGGATCGTCGGCGTGGTCGCCGCGCTGGACGGCACGGTGCTGCACGAGGCCGAGCACCACTGGGCGTTCCCCGGCCCGGACCGGCCGCGGGAGATCGCCGCCGACGAGCTGACCGGCCCGCTGCTCGCACTGGTGGACGGCCTGCGGGACTGGGCCGGGCGGCACGCGGGCGCCCCCCGCGCCCTCGTCGTGGGCGTGCCCGGGGTGGTCCGGGACCGCACCGGGCTGGTCGAGTTCGCGCCCGCGCTGGACTGGCCCGGGCTGCGGCTGGGGGTGCTGCTCCAGGAGCGCTACGGCGTCCCGGTGGCGGTCGAGAGCAACGTCAACCTGGTCGCGCTGGCCGTACGGGAGTCGCCCGCCGCGGCCGGGGTGGGCGACCTGGCGGCCGTCGTGGTGGGCATCGAGGTCGGCGCCGGGATCGTGCTGGACGGCCGGCTGCACCGCGGCCGGCTGGGCGCCGCCGGGGCGCTGGGCCACCTGATGGCCGGGCACGCGGCGCTGGACCGGCCGCTCGGGCGGACCGGCGACACCCAGGCGAGGATCGGCGACCACGCGGTGGACCGGCGGATCACCGAGGCCGGTCTGACCGTTTCCGGCACCCCGGCCGAGCGGGTGGCGGGGCTGTTCCGGCTGGGGCGCGAGGGCGACCCGGCGGCGGTCCGGCTGATCGGCGAGCTCACCGACGACCTGGCGCTGCTGGTGGCCAACCTGAGCACGGTGCTGGCGCCGGAGCTGATCGCCCTCGGCGGGCGGCTGTTCTGGGAGAGCGGGGGCGAGCTGCCGGCCGCGATCGAGAGCCGGCTGCAGGGGCGGGTGCCGGTCCTGCCACGCCTGGTGGTCGTGCACAGCACCACCACCGAGCTGGTCGGCGCGGCCGCGGCGGCGGTCCGGCTCGCGGACGGGGCGACGTTCATCACCCGGTGAGGTCCGGGGCCCGGCCGGCTCTACGGGCTCCCCCGACTATTTCTCACTGTGATAGAAACTCCTTGTGCGTCAGCGACCCGAGGAGAACCGGATGCCCACCGCCGCCTTCGCGATGGACCCGGAGCGTTTCCCCGACGTCTACGGCCCGCGGGCCCGCGCCCGGGTCGCCGCCCGGGCCGAGGTGCTGGCCGACCCGGCCTCGCCCGACGGGGTGTGGAGCGCCGAGCGGCTGGCCGCCGCCGCACCGGAGGCGCTGCGGGCCGTCGAGGTACTGTTCACCGGCTGGGGCGGGCCCGTCCTGGACGCCGCCACCCTGGCCCGGCTCCCCCGCCTGCGGCTGGTGCTCTACGCGGCCGGCTCGGTGCGCCGGATCGCCGGCGAGGCGTTCTGGGCGGCGGGCGTCCCGATCGTCACCGCCGCGCACGCCAACGCCGTCCCGGTCGCGGAGTTCGCCGTGGCCCAGATCGTCTACGCCCTCAAGGGCGGCTGGCGCCACGTCCTCGACGCCCGGGCCGCCCGCGCCGCCGTCCCGGCCGCCCGAACCCCGGGCGGGTACGGCTCCACGGTCGGCGTCCTGTCGCTCGGCGCGGCCGGGCGCCTGGTCTGCGAGATGCTGCGCGGCTACGACGTCGAGGTCCTCGCGCACGACCCGTACGCCCCGGTGCCGCCCGGGGTGCGCGCCGTCGGCCTGGACGAACTCTTCGCCGCCGCCGACGTGGTGAGCGTGCACACCCCGCTGCTCCCGGCGACCAGAGGCCTCGTCGACCGGCGGCTGCTGACCTCGATGAAGCCCGGCGCCACGCTCGTCAACACCGCGCGCGGAGCCGTCCTGGACGAGCCCGCGCTGCTGGCCGTCCTCGCCGAACGCCCGGACCTCTTCGCCGTGCTGGACGTCACCGACCCCGAGCCGCCGCTGCCCGGCTCACCGCTGTTCACCCTGCCCAACGTGGTCGTCACCCCGCACCTGGCGGGCAGCCGGGGGCTGGAGCGCCGCCGCCTCGGCGACCTGGTCGTCGGCGAGTTCGAGCGCTGGCTGGACGGGGCCCCGCTGCGCCGGGCGCTCGACCCGCACACCTACGAACGGATGGCCTGACCCGTGCCGGATCCACAGAGCCCCGACGTCGTCCTGATCCTGACGGACCAGCAGACCGCCGACGCGATGGGCGCCGCCGGGAACCCGTACCTGCGCACCCCCGCGATGGACGCGCTGGCCGCCGCCGGCACCCGCTACCCCAACGCCTACTGCGCCCAGCCGCTCTGCACCCCCTCCCGGGCCAGCCTGATGACCGGCCGCCTGCCCAGCACCGTCGGCGTCACCGGCAACACCGGCGGCCCCGAGGACCCGCTGCTCGGGCGCCTGTTCACCGAGGCCGGGTACGACTGCGGCTACGGCGGCAAGTGGCACCTGCCGGAGCTGGACCTGCCCGCCGACCGGGGCTTCCGCCGGATCCACCCGGCGGGCGGGGACGACGCCGGACTCGCCCGCGCCGCCGCCGGGTTCGTCCGCGCGCCGCGCGAGCGGCCGTTCCTGCTGGTCGCCTCCTTCCTGGAGCCGCACGGCATCTGCGAGTGGGCCCGCGGCCAGGACCCGCGCACCGGCCCGCTCCCGCCCGCGCCGCCCGTCCCCGAACTCCCGCCGCTGCCCGCCAACTTCCCGGTCGGGCCGTACGATCCGGCGCTGCCCCGGCTGGCCCGGCTGGCCCAGCCGCACACCCACCCGACGGAGCACTGGCGGGAGGACGACTGGCGCCGCTACCGGCACGCCTACTACGCCCTGGTGGAGCGGGTGGACCGGCACATCGGCCTGCTGCTGGCCGCGCTGGCGGAGCGCGGCGGCGACCGGGAGACCGTGGTGGTGTTCAGCTCCGACCACGGCGACGGCGCGGGCGCCCACCGCTGGAACCAGAAGTGGGCCCTGTACGAGGAGTGCGTGCGGGTGCCCCTGGTGGTCACCGGCCCCGGGATGGCCGCCGGCGCGGTCGACGAGCGGCTGGTCGCGGCCGGGCTGGACCTCATCCCGACGCTCTGCGACCTGGCCGGGATCGAGGGGCCGGACGGGCTGCCCGGCCGCAGCGTCCGCGCGCCGCGGCCGCACGACAGCGTGGTGGTCGAGACCCGCTGGGAGATCCCCGGCTTCGACAACGCCCTGGGCCGGATGGTCCGCGCCGGGCACCACAAGTACGTCTGCTACGCCTGGGGCGACCACCGGGAGCAGCTCTTCGACCTCGCCGCCGACCCCGGCGAGCTGGTCAACCTCGCGGTCGACGCCCGGCACGCGGCGCTGCTCGACCGCTTCCGGGGCCTGCTGGCCGGGCACTGCGCGGAGGTCGCCGACCCGTTCGCGCGCTTCGTGCCGCACGCCGCGCGCTGACACGAAAGGGGCCGGCCCACCCGGGCCGGCCCCTCCCCTCGCGGTCGTTACGGCCGGACGGCGATCAGCTCGCGCCCGCGCAGCGTGTAGAGCACGCCGTGCTCGTCCGCGGCCAGCCGGGCGCCGCTGTACCACTCGGCGTCCAGCCCGACCAGCACAGTGGCAGCCAGGGTGTCGCGGTCCAGCCGGAACAGGCTGCGCTCGCTGACCCCATACAGGGCCCCGCCGAGCGCCAGCAGCCGCGGGTTGGCGCCGGAGACGGCCCCCAGGTCGGCCCGCCGCCCGATCACCGGCACGAACCCGGGCCGCCGCGAGCCGCACAGGTCGACGGTGAACGCCCGGCCGTTCACGGTCAGGCCGTACAGGGTGTTCCCGAGCACGGCGAGGCTGCTGACGCCCGCGCCGAGGTCGGTCGCGGTGCGCCACAGCTCGCGGCCGGCCACCGGGTCCCAGGCGGCCAGGTCGCCGCGCGGGCCGGTGGGCCGGGCGTTGTCGCCGCCGAGGAAGGCCTGGCCGTGCCCGGCGGCGACGGCGCGCACCAGCTGTTCGGGGCCGAGCGGGTCGGTGTGCACGGTGGGCCGGCCGCTGCCCGGGCGGTAGGTGACGAAGGAGCCGCCGCCGGTGGTGTCGGCCTGGACGCCGAGCAGCAGCAGGCCGCTGCCCGGGTCCCGGCGGATCACCTGCAGCCGGTTCTGCTCCTGCGGCAGCGCGGCCTCCTTGACGGGTGCCGGGTCGCTTCCCGGCCGGTAGCGCCAGATGCCCTGCGAGGAGTAGACGCCCAGGTAGAGGGTGCCGTCGTCGAGGACCACGGTGTCCTTGGCCTCGCCCGGCACCGGGAGCTTGCGGACGGTCCCGGCGGCCAGGTCGTGCAGGGCGAGCGAGCCGTTGCCGCCGACGTAGACCCGCCCGGCGCGGGCGGCGACCGACATGCCGAGCTGGGCGGCGGCGGGGGCGCCCGCCTCGACCAGGTCCCGGGTGGCGACGGCCCCGGTGCCGAGGTCGAGGGTCCAGACGGTGCCGCCCTCGGTGACGCCCGCGAGGGTGTCGCCGAGCCGGCCGAGGCCCCAGGAGTTGCCGTCCGGCACCGGCACGGCGAGCTGGTCGAGCGCGCCGGTGGCGAGGTCGTGGCGCCACAGCACGCCGTGCTCGGTGGAGGTGAACCAGAGGGTGTCCCCCCGGCGCTGGAAGTTGGTGACGCTCTTGGTGCCGGGGACGGCGAAGGAGCGCAGCACCCGGTGGTCGGCCGGGTCGAGCAGCGCCACGTGGGCGGGCGCGCCCTCGGTGGAGACCGCCAGCAGGTCGTCGCCGAGGACGGTGATCCGGCGGATGATCGTGTCGCCGCGCAGGTCGGGCGGGGTGATGTCGGTGACGGCGCCGGTGGCCCGCTCGACGGCGTACAGGCTCGCCCGGGTCGCCCCGCCGCCGCCCGCGAGGTTGCTGCCGACGCCGAGGTAGGCGTGGGTCGCGGTGGCCGCGACGGCGCGGCCCTGGGTGGCGTTCGGCGCCGGGGAGGCGACCTCGGTGACGGCGCCGGTGGCCGGGCTCCAGGCGTACAGGCCGGGGCCGGCGGCCCGGCCCTTCTGCCGTCCGGTCGCGTAGACCGTCCCGTCGGGCGCGACGGCCACGTCCCGCACGTCGGCGCCGGGGACGCTGCCGAGCGCGGTGAGCGTGCCGTCGTAGCGGTAGAGGTTGGCCGCGCCCGGGGCGTCGGTGACGCCGAGGTGGAGCACGCCGCCGTGGGCGGCCGAGCCCTGGACGAAGTTGCCGGTGGGCAGGTCGACGGTGGCGGTGACCCGGCCGGTCGGCAGGTGGTAGCCGATCACCCGGGCGGGGGCGAGGTTGCGCGAGCCGATCCACAGGGTGTCGTCGATCAGTGTGGCGCTCATCAGGGGGAAGTCGCTGTTCCCGGGGCCGAGTCCGGTCACCTCCGGTCCCTCGGCCCCGGGTACGGCGGGGGCCGCCACGGCGGCGGGCGGGCCGAGCACCGAGAGCGCGGCCACCGCGCCGGTGCCGAGCAGGAGTTGGCGGCGGGAGGGGTTCACGGCAGGCATGGGGCTCCAGGGTCCGGTCATGGGCGGGGCGGTTCGGGAGCGCCGGCGGCCGCCAGCAGCTCCCGGGTGTACGGGTGCGCGGGGGCGGCGAACAGCTCGGCGGCGGGCGCCTGTTCGACCACCCGGCCGTGCCGCAGCACCAGCACCTCGTCGCAGAGGTGCCGGACCAGCGCGAGGTCGTGCGAGATGAACACCAGCCCCACGCCGTGCTGTTCGCGCAGGTCGGCGAAGAGGTTGAGGATCTGCGCCTGGACCGAGACGTCCAGCGCGGAGGTCGGCTCGTCGGCGACCAGCACCTGCGGGCCGACGGCCAGCGCCCGCGCGATCGCGACCCGCTGGCGCTGGCCGCCGGAGAGCCGGTGCGGCCGGGCGTCGAGCACCGCCTCGGGCAGGCCGACCAGCTCGCACAGTCCGCGCGGGTCGCGGTCCCGCAGCCCGTGGGTCGTCAGCGGTTCGGCCAGCGCCTCGCGCACCGTCATCCGGGGGCTGAGCGAGGCATACGGGTCCTGGAAGACCAGCTGCACCCGGCGCCGCAGTTCGCGTTCCTCGGCGCGGTCGGCCCCGGCCCAGGAGCGGCCGTCCACCCGGACCGTCCCGGCCTGCGGGCGGACCAGCCCGAGCAGCGCGCGGGCCAGGGTGGACTTCCCGGAGCCGGACTCGCCGATCACCCCGACCGCCCGGCCGGGCGCGGCGCCCAGGCTGACGCCGTCCAGCGCCGGGGGCCGGCGGCGGGCGTAGCGGACGGTGAGGCCCTCGGCGACCAGGACGGGATCGGCGGCCCGCTCCGCCCGTCGCGCCTCGACAATCTGACGTTCTGTCACTACCGCCTGCGCCACCGGACGATGGCAGGCGAAGCCGGAGTCGCCGGTGTCGGTCCACTCCGGTGCCAAGTCCGTGCAGCGGTCGGCGGCGGCCGCGCAGCGCGGTGCGAAGGCGCAGCCGGCGGGCGCCTCCCCGGCCGCCGGCGGGCGTCCGCCGATGACGGTGAGCGGCGCGCCGGGCGGGCCGTCCAGCCGGGGCACGCCGGCCAGCAGCCCGGCGGTGTACCGGTGCCGGGGCGCGGCCAACAGGCCTGCGGTGGGAGCCCGTTCGACGATCCGTCCGGCGTACATCACCTGAACGGTGTCGCAGCTGCGGGCCACCACGCCGAGGTCGTGGGTGATCAGCAGGACGGCCGTGCCGGTCTCGTCGCGCAGCCGGACCAGCAGGTCCAGGATCTCCACCCGGGTGCTCGGGTCGAGCGCCGTGGTCGGCTCATCGGCGATCAGCAGCTCGGGCCGGTTGGCCATCGCCATGGCGATCAGCACGCGCTGGCGCATGCCGCCGGAGAACTCGTGCGGCCGGTCGCGGTAGCGGCGCGCGGGCTCGGCGATGCCGACCAGGTCGAGGAGTTCGAGCGCCCGGGCCCGGGCTTCGCGGCGGCTCGCACCGTGCACCAGGGCGGCCTCGGCGAGCTGGCGGCCGACCGGCATCCGGGGGTTGAGGTGGGCCAGCGGGTCCTGGAAGACCATGCCGATGCGCCGGCCGCGCACCGCGCGCACGGCGGGCTCGGGCAGGGCGAGCAGGTCGGTGCCGTCGAAGCGGACGGTGCCGCCGGTGGTGCGGCAGCCCGGCGGCAGCATCCGGTTGACGGCCAGCGCGGTAAGGGTCTTGCCGGAGCCGGACTCGCCGACCAGGCCGAGGATCTCGCCCGGCCGCACGGTGAGGTCCACCCCGCGCACCGCCTCGCCGCCGCCCGCCGTGACGCGCAGACCGCGCACCTCCAGCAGCGGCGGGCCCGGCACCGGTGCGGCGGTCGGGGCCTCGACGGTGGTGATGGCATCGGTCGTGGTCACCGCAGTCTCTCCCGGTTGAACGAGTCGGCGAGCAGGGTCAGGCCGAACACCAGCAGGCCGAGCAGGACGACCGGCGCCAGGGCGTAACCCGGGTGGAGGAAGAGGTACTTGGAGCCGGTGTTGATCATCGTGCCGAGCGAGGGGGCGGGCGGCTGGATGCCGAGGCCCAGCACGCTCAGGCCGCCCTCGGTCTTGACGGCGTGCGCCATCGCGACGGCCAGCAGCGCGGTGGTGGCGTCGACGACGTTCGGCAGCACGTGGCGGCGCAGGATCCGGCCGCGCGGCACGCCGAGCACCCGGGCCGCCACCACGTGGTCGCGGGCCAGCTGGGCGAGCAGGGCCGCCCGCGCCTGGCGTCCGAAGGAGGGCAGCGCGCTGAGCACGATGGTGGCGACCACGGTGCCCAGCCCCGGGCGCACCAGCAGGGCGAGCGCGAGGCCGAGCAGGACGCCGTGCAGGCCGAGCAGCAGGTCGAACAGCCGCTGGACGGCCTCGCCCAGCAGCCGGTTCAGCCCGCCGAGCAGGCCCAGCGCGGTGCCGAGCACGGCGGCCGCGGGGACGGCCAGCAGGCAGACCAGCAGTTCGGTGCGGATCCCGGCCAGGGCCCGGGCGAGCAGATCGCGGCCGACCTCGTCGGTGCCCAGCAGGTGGGCCGCCGACGGCCCGGCCAGGGCGTCCGGGCCCTGCCGGTAGGGGTCGGCGGCGAACAGCGGGCCGAGCAGCCCCAGCAGCACCACCAGGAGGACGAGGAGCGCGCCGGTGCGCCCGCGCCGGGTGCGCAGCGCGGCCGGGAGCGCGGGCAGGGCGAGCCGGCGGCGGCGTACGGCAAGGGTGCTGGTCACCGGTCCTCCCCGGTGCCGGCGCGGGCGATCCGCGGGTCGAGCCGGCCGACCAGCAGCTCCGAGCCGAGCTGGACGAGTACGGCGACGGCGACCGCGAGCATGATCAGGGTCTGGGCGACCGGGTAGTCCCGCTGGTTGATGGCGTCCAGCAGCAGCTGGCCGAGGCCGTGCCGGGCGAAGAGCTGTTCGGCGACCACCGCGCCGCCGAGCAACTCGCCCAGGTGCAGGCCGAATTCGACGCAGAACGGGGCCAGGCTGTTGGGCAGCACGTGGCGCGCCAGGACCCGCCGGGGCGAGGCCCCCTTGGCGACGGCCGTCAGCACGAACTCCTCCTGGCGGGTGCGGCGCAGCTCGGTGGCGAGCAGCCGGGCCAGCACCGCCGCCCCCGGCAGCGCGAGCGCGACGGCGGGCAGGGCGAGGTACTGGACGGCGAGGTCCGGCGCGGTGAACAGGTCCCGCTCGCCGCCGGCGGGCAGCAGGCGCAGCAGGACGGCGAAGACGAAGACGAAGAGCACGGCGGTGACGTACACCGGCAGCGCGAGCAGGGCGGTGGCCAGCGGGTCGAGCGCCCGGGCGAGCCGGCCGCGGCGCTCGGCGGCCAGCGCGACGCCCAGCAGCAGGCCGAGGACCAGCATCAGCAGCCCGGCGACGAGGGCGAGTTGGACGGTGCTGCCGACGCTCTGGCCGATCAGCCGGGTGACCGGCTCCCGGTAGTGGAAGGAGCTGCCCGGGTCCCCGGTGAGCAGTCCGTGCAGCCAGCCCAGGTACTGGACGGGCATCGGCCGGTCCACGCCGAGGCTGCCGGCGAGCCGGTCGCGCTGCTCCTGGTCGGCCTCGGCGCCGAGCGCGGCGGAGACCGGGTCGCCGGGGGCGAGGCGGAGCAGCAGGAAGACGGCGACGGAGGCGAGCCAGAGCGTGGCCAGCGCGCCGGCCGCCTTTCTGGTCCAGTAGGGCACGGGGGTACTCCAAGGGGGTCGGAGGAGCCGCCCCAGGGCGGTGGGGGTCGCCCTGGGACGGCCGTCAGGCGGTGCGTCCGCCGGTGCGGCGCGGCGCTGGCGCCCGGCGGTACGTCCGGCGGTGTGTCAGGCGGTGCGCCGGGTGTCGTCGAGCCGCAGGTAGCCGAGCGCGCTGGTGGCCACGCCGCGCACCGAGGAGGCCAGGGCGTAGGTCTCCCAGGCGTGCGCGAGGGTGATGTGGAAGGACTCGGTGAGCAGGTACTCGGACAGGTCGTGGTTGACCTCGGCCCGGGCCTGCTCGTCGGCGGCGGCGAAGGCACGGGACTGGAGGTCGGCGTAGGCGGGATCGGTGACGTGCGAGGTGTTCCGGCCGACCTGGAGCGGCCCGGAGACGGTGATCCCGCTCAGCGGGGAGACGCTGACCATGCCGTGGTTGGCGATGAACAGCCCGTCCAGCGTGCCCTGTTGGATCTTCGGCTGGAGCGCGGCGTTGTCCAGCAGCTGGACGTCGACGCCGAACCCGGCCTGCTCCAGGTCGTACTTGACCAGTTCCACGAGGGAGGCGAAGACCGGCGAGTTGGCGGCGGTGAGCGGCACCCGGGTGCCCTCGGCGCCGGCCTCCCGGAGCAGCCCGCGGGCCTTCTCCGGGTCGTGCGGGTAGCGGGTGACCTGGTCGGGGGTGACGCCGGGGGTGTTGGAGGGCCAGGGCAGGCTGCTCGCCTCGGCGTGGCCGCCGTACACCTGGGCGACGATGCGGTCGCGGTCCACCGCGTACTGGAGGGCCTGGCGCACCCGGCGGTCGCCGAAGGGCCCGCTGGTGACGTTCACGCCGAGGAAGGCCTGCTGGTAGGAGGACCTGGCGGACTGCACGGTGAAGGCCGGGTTCCCGCCGAGCACCTTGAGGTCGCGCCCGGGCACCGCGCCGATCAGGTGGGACTGCCCCGACTGGAGGGCGGACAGCGCGGCCTGGCTGCTGGTCACCGACCGGACGGTGATCCGCTCGAAGTGCGGCCGGCCGCTCTGCCAGTAGTGGTCGTAGCGGGCCAGGTCGAGCTGGTTGCCGCCCTTGAACGCCTGCCAGGTGAACGGCCCGGTGCCGTTGACCTTGTCGGCGGCCTTGCCGTCGACGTAACTGCGGGCGTCCACCACGGGGTTGAAGGCCAGCGCGTCGAACAGGTTGCTGGTGGGCTTGGCGAGCGTGAGGGTGACCTCGTTCGGGGCGCTCGCCCGGATGTCGGCGAGCCGTTCCAGCAGCGGCTTGACCTGGGAGGACTTGGCCGCGCCGGTGAGCGAGAAGACGACGTCGTCCGGGCTGAGCGGGCGGCCGTCGTGGAAGGTGACGTCCTCGCGCAGCTTGAGCACGAGCCTGGTGCGGTCGGCGCTCCACTCCCAGGAGGTGGCGAGCCAGGGCACGGGCTGGAGGGTCTGCGGGTCGAGGTCGACCAGCCGGTCCAGCACCAGGTTGACGAACACCGGGGTGTCCGGGCCGCGGTGGAGCAGCTGGGTGGGGTCGGGGGCGGCGCCGTAGACGATCTGGAGGTCCGGCGCGGAGGCGGTGGCGGGGGCGGCGGCCCCGCCGGCGGCGTCCTCGGTGGCGGAGCGGCAGCCCGCCGCCAGCAGGACCGCTCCGGCGCTCAGGCCGAGGAAGCCTCTTCGGGGCAGGCCGTGGTGGCGGGCCGCGTCGCTCATGGTGGTGCTACCTCTTCGGTTCTCGGGGTCTCGGTCGGCGGGTGCGGTGTCAGTACCTGGTCACGACGACGCTGTCGCTCCAGGCCACCACGTCGGGGCCGCCGGTCGGGTAGGGGATGTTCTTGGCCGGGTTCCAGTTGGCCCGGTAGATGCCGGTCTTGAAGTACGGCGACTGGTTCTGGTGGTAGTTGTTGAGGCCGCTGTACGCGCCGACCTGCGCGCCGTCCCGGTAGACGGTGACGGCGCCGGGGGTGGTGTCGGTGGACCAGGTGATGTCGAAGGCCCACTGGTTCCAGTGGCCGAACTGCACGTCGCCGAGCGGGATCACCGCCTCCTGGACGGTGCTCGGGTCGGTCAGCCAGTGCACCTTGAGCCGCCAGCTGCCGTCCTTGACGGTCAGCGCGATCGGCGGCTTGGTGTCGCTGCCGTCGGCGAGCGGGTAGCCGTGCCACTGGGCGAGGATCGTCTCGGTGGACGTCCGCACCCAGTCGGCGGGCAGGTAGTCGGCGAGGGCGAAGCGGTAGCTGCCCCAGCCGAGGGAGTTGACGGCGACCTCGGAGCGGTAGGAGGCGCCGTCGTTCGGGACGCTGAAGCGGGCGGCCTGGCCGGTGCCGCCGGCGGGTGCGGGGGCCACGGTGATGCTGCCGTTGCCGTCGACGCGCTGGCGGGTCCAGGCGGCGAGGGTGCCGGATTCGAAGTCGTCGGCGAAGACCTCGGTGGCGGCGGTCACGGCCGCGGAGGCGGGTGCGGGAGCGGTGGCGTGGGCGGGAGCGGCGGCGGTCACGGCCAGGGCGGCGGTGAGCACGGCGCCGGCGAGGCGGCCGGGGAGTCGGGACACGGGTTCTTCTCCATCTCGGGTTCGGGTACGGGCGACCGGTGGTCGGGGCCGGCTGACGGGATCAACCGGCCCTAGCGACAGGAGCCGGCCGGTCCCACCCAGGTCGGGCTGGACCAGGCCCACTGGTCGTTCACCTGTCGTACCCTCACGTGGTAGAAGTCCCCGTCGCCGCCGGGGCGTTCGTCGGTCAGCTCGAACTCGGCGGTGGTCTCCCGGTCGGGCACGGCCCGGTCGAAGCGGTAGGCGCCGGAGACGAACCCGCCGGTGAAGCCGGTCCGCGCGCCCGCCAGCAGCTCGCCGACGGCGTGGGCGGTCTCGACGCCGTTCACGACGGCGACCAGCCTGGTCCGCTCGTCGCCCTCGATCCGCAGCGAGAAGCCCTGGGTGCTGTCGGTGGCGGTGTTGGGGTTGCCGTCGGTGACGGTCCGCAGCCGGACCTCCCCCGGCCCGGTGCGCTCCCAGTGGGACGGCCGGTAGGTGTCCGGCTCGGCCTCGGCGGGCGCGACCGTCTCCGCGCCGCGCAGCCGGGGCTGGACGTCCAGCAGCCGCCCGCCCTCGATCCGCAACTCCACGTCCCAGTGCACCGGTTCGCCGCGCCGGCCCCAGCCGACGGCGAAGCCCAGGGTGCCGGTGAAGGTGTCCTCGGCGGCGGCGCGGGCGAGCAGTTCGGGGCGGCTGACCCGGTGGACGGGGACGCCGTTGCGCAGCAGTTCGACGTGGTCGAGCGCGTCCCGGCCCTGGACGGTGACCTGGATCCGGCGCCGGTCGGCGGAGGGGGCCTCGGCGCCCATCGGGGCGCCGTTGACGGAGGTGGCGAGCAGGATGCGGTCGCCGGTGATCGCGTAGGTTCGGCGCTGCTGGACGGCGGTCCAGATCCCGTCGCGGGTCAGCTCCGGGGCCCAGACCGCGACCCGGCCGTGCCCGTGGCTGCCGGGGAAGGCGCTGTGGTGGTCGGTGGAGCCGATCAGCCCGAAGCGGTGGCCCAGCCGCAGGCCGTGGACGGCCGTCCCGGCGGCGGCGCGCGGGCCCATGGTGTGCAGGTAACTGCGCGGCGCCTCGTCGGACTCCGCGCAGCCGTGCATCGACACCATCTCCACCACCGGGGCGAACTCCTCGGTGTAGGAGGCCCAGTCGATGCCGCGGCGGGCCGGTCCGTAGCCGATGTGGTGCGGCAGGGCCCAGGTCCGTACCCCCTGGGCGGCGAGCTCCCGGAGCCGGGCGCGCAGTTGCTCCAGGTCCGCCGCCCGGATGATCTCGCCGCGCGGGCCGTCGAAGTACACGCAGTGGTCGCCGTAGGCGAGGCTGTGCCACTCGAAGGACTGGAAGGTGACGAAGCGGCCGTCCTCGTGGGCGGCGGCGGTGACGTCCTGGACGTGGTCCCAGAGCCGGGCCAGCCGGGCGAAGCCCTCGGTGTGGTAGTCGACCAGGCTGGCCAGCTCGGGGGTGCGCTCGGGCAGGTCGGGCCACCAGCCGTGGCCGGTGACGCTGGCGAAGTCGAGCTGGAGCCGGGCGTTGGCGTAGGCGTCCTCGATGCTCCCGTGGCCGTAGCTGATGCCGCAGTGGTTGTGGAGGTCGCCGACGTACAGGCCCAGACCGGCGTAGCCGGGCGCGTCGGTGGTGGGGGCGGTCATCGGGGCGGGGCTTCCTCGGGTCGGGGTCGGCGGTGTTTGATCGACTCTGAGAAGAAGCTAGCCGTGATCTCCGGGGGTCGGTCAAGGCCCAGCCGGTCGGTGTCGTGCGATCGCCATCGGGCGAAACATCGGCTTCACAGACATCCGGCAGGTGGGAGCGGGAAGACGCAGGCCAGCCGACCGGGGCCGGCCTACCGCAAGCCGCTCGGACTTTTGATCGATCTGATAGAAACTCTTCTCATCCCCTCCCGACCCCTTCGAAGGACGGTCCCGTGCCGCACCCCGCCGCCCTGCCCGCCGCGCCCGACCTGAGCGCCTCCCACCTGGTCCGCGCCCCCGAGCGCCCCGAACCCGGCTACTGGGCCGGCTGCCCGGGCGTCCGGTACGAGCCGGACCGCGACCGCTTCCTGCTCACCTACCGCGAGCGCCGCCCGCGCGGCGCGGCGGGCGGGCCCGACCGCGGCTGGCGCTGCGCCGTCGCCGAGAGCACCGACGGCATCGCCTTCCGGGACCTGTGGTCCGTCCGGAGCGACGAGCTGGGCTCCCCTTCGATGGAGCGCCTCGCCCTGCTGCGCCGCGACCGCGGCTACCTGCTCCACCTCAGCCACGTCGACCCGGCCGACAACCGCTGGCGCATCGACGCCCTGAGCGCCGACACCCCCGACTCCTTCGACCCCGGCGCCCGCACCCCCGTCCTGACCGCCGCGACCACCGGCACCGAGGGCGTCAAGGACCCGTACCTGCTCGAAACCGACGCCGGCGTCCACCTGTTCGCCACCGTCTCCCGGGCCCGGCCGTTCACCCCCGAGGAGCGGGCCCGCGCCCACGCGAGTGCCGACATCCACACCACCGGCCTCACCGTCCAGCCCACCGCCCTCGCGCTCTCCCCGGACGGGCTGCGCTTCACCGCCCCGCCCGGCCGCGCCGCCGAGGCCCTGGACGTCGGCCCGGCCGGCGCCTGGGACGGCTACGAGTCCCGGATCACCACCGTCCTCCCCGATGGCCGGGGCGGCTGGCTCGCGCTCTACGACGGCTCGGCGGACGCCGCCGGCAACTACGAGGAGCGCTGCGGCCTGGCCGCCTCCGCCGACCTGCGCGCCTGGCACCGCCTCACCCCGGACGGCCCCTGGCTGGACGTCCGCTACGCCGACCTCGTCTCGGCCCGCGGCCGCTGGTACCTCTACTACGAGCAGAGCCGCGCGGACGGCGCCCACGAACTGCGGGTGGCCGTCCTGGACGAGTTCGCCGGGGTCCGCCCCGACGGCGGCCCGGTGACGGACCGATGACGCCGGACCGCGACTGAGACGCCCGGCTCACGCGCCCGCGGCGGCCGCCTCGGCGAGGGAGTCCAGCACCGGCCGGACCAGCGGGTGCCCGTCGGCGCCGGCCCGGACGGCGGCGAAGACCCGGCGGGTGGCGAGCTCGCTGTCCACCGGGCGGACCGCGACCTCGCCGAGGTCGACGCCGCGCAGCGCCGAGCGCGGCACCAGCGCCACCCCGAGGCCGGCCGAGGCGAGCGCGACCACGGCCCGGAAGTCGTCCGAGGAGTGCAGCAGCCGGGGCTGGAACCCGGCGTGCTCGCAGGCCAGCAGCACCACGTCGTGGCAGGGGTTGCCCGGGTACGGCCCGATCCACGGCTCGTCGGCCAGCGAGGCGACGGCCAGCGGGCCGGACTCGGCGGCCAGCCGGTGGCCGAGCGGCAGCACGGCCTCGAAGGGCTCGGCGTACAGCGGCACCCTGGTCAGCCGGGCGTCGTCGGCGCGCGGGGCGCCCCGGTACTCGACGGCCACCGCGAGGTCGGCCCGGCCGTCCAGCACCATCGGCAGGCTGGCGTCGCCCTCGGCGTCCAGCACCTTGAGCCGCACCCCGGGCGCGCGCCCGGCGAGCAGGCCGACGGCCGGGGCGAGCACGGAGGCGATGGCGGTCGCGAAGGAGGCGACCGTCACCTCCCCGGAGACGCCCGCGCTGTACGCGGCGAGGTCGGCCTCGGCGCGTTCCAGTTGGGCGAGCACCACGTCGGCGTGGCCGAGCAGGATCTCCCCGGCGGCGGTCAGCCGCACGCCCCGGCCCTCCCGGGCGAGCAGGTGGTGGCCGGTCTCCTGCTCCAGGGCGGCCAGCTGCTGGGAGACCGCGGAGGGGGTCAGGTAGAGGGCGGCCGCCGCGGCGGTCACGGTGCGGTGGTCCGCCACGGCCCGCAGGGTCCGCAGCCGTCGTGCGTCGATCACGGACCAATTCTGCCAGCGCGGCACGGCGCACCCGACCGGAGCACGGTTCCACCGGGTCCGCCGACGGCCGCGCGGGCCCGGGCAGGACGGCTCCCGTTCGCCAACCATCCGCCCCGTACGGCGGGACGGTTGTACCGGCGTGGGAGATTTCGGCCGGAGATACGACCGGTGAGGTATTTCCGGACGAGATCGCTCCTGTCCGTTGACCGGACACCCGCACGGCGCTTGGCTCTTCCCCAACCGGGCCACGGGGGTGTCGACGGCCCGGCACCGTCATCTGGGGAGGATGTTCCATGACCACCGCACGCACCCGCCGCCGACTGGCCCGTACCGCCGCCGTCCTGGTTGCCGTGGCCGTGGCCGGCGCCGCGATGCCCGCCGCCGAGGCCCGCCCGCCCAAGGGCGACACCGCCCGGGTCAGCGAGGGTGCCAAGGGCGAGCCGCTGAACGGCACCTCCCTCGCGCTCGGGCTGAGCGGCGACGGCCGCTACGCCCTGTTCTCCTCGGCGGCGACCAACCTGCTGCCGGGCGGCGCCGGGGTCCTCGGCGACGTCTACGTGCGGGACCTGCGCAACGGCCACACCGAGCGGGTCAGCGTCGCCGACGACGGCTCCGCCCTGGACAACGGCAGCAACGACGCGGCGATCAGCGGCAACGGCCGGTACGTGGTGTTCAGCAGCTACGCCTCCAACGCGGTGCCCGGGCAGCCGAAGCACCCCTCGGACGTCTTCGTCCGGGACCGCTGGACCGGCCGCACCGAGCTGCTCTCCGCGGGCGACGGCGTCTCCGGCGCGGGCGACGACCAGAGCATCCGCAACGCCTTCAACGCCGCCATCAGCGCCGACGGCCGCTACGTGGTCTACTCCTCCGACCGCACCGACCTCGCCCCCGGCGTGCACCGCGGCAAGTTCAACGTCTTCCTCGCCGACCGCTGGACCCACACCACCCGGGTGGTCAGCACCGGCGCGGACGGCACCCCGGCCGACAACAACTCCTTCCGCCCGACGATCAGCGCGGACGGCACCGTCATCGGCTTCACCTCGCGGGCCGGCAACCTGCTCCCGGCCGAGCAGACCCCGCCCGCGCTCGCCGCCGCTTCCGCCGCGGACCCCGCTGACGGCACGGACCTCGCCGAGGCCGCGCGGGCCCCGCGGACCGCCTCCGCCCGCGCCGAGCTGGCCGCCATCCGCGCCTACCCGTACTACGTCTGGGACGCCCGCACCGGGAAGATCACCGGCGCCAGCTACAACGAGGCCGGCGAGTTCGTCAACAGCGGCAACGACGGGCGGATCAGCCCCTCCGGCCGCTACGCGGCCTACACCGTCTTCGAGGAGGGCGGCCGCCCCGGCTCGCACGGCCGCCACCAGGACGTCTACGTCCGCGAGCTGGCCACCGGCACGACCACCAAGGTCAACAAGCCGCTGTCCGGCACCACCCCGCGCGACTCCTCCTACGACCCGGTGATGCCGATGAACGACCGCTGGGTGTACTTCGTCTCCGACGTCGCCGACCTGGTGCCCGGCGACACCAACGAGCAGGCCGACGTCTTCCGCACCGACCTGCGCAGCGGGCACACCGAGCGGGTCTCCCTCGCCCACGACGGCTCCCAGAGCACCACCTCCGCCTCCTTCCCGCAGGTCGACGCCGACGACACGACGCTGCTGTTCAGCGCCCAGGACGGCAACCTGGCGCCCGTCGTCGACAGCGACCTCACGGACGTCTTCCGGCGCCGCCTGTGACACCCCGACTCCCTCGGTGACGCCCCGACTCCCTCGGTGACGCCCTGACTCCCTTGCCGGATACGCCCGTTGGCGTATTTCCCGGCGGGACCACCCCCGGCCGTTGACCACCGGCCCTCCCGACGGTTGGCTCTGCGAAAGCCCGCCGCCGGGAGGGAGCCCGGCCGGGCGATCCCAGGGGAGGAAGACCTCATGCCCACCGCACGCACCCGCAGGTGGCCGGCCCGGACCGCCGCCGTCCTGGCCGCCACCGCCCTGGCCGCCGGCGCCGCGCTGCCCGCCGCCGAGGCCAAGCCGCCCAAGGGCGACACCGCCCGGATCAGCGAGACCGCCAAGGGCGAGCAGCTCGACGGCCCCTCGACCGCACTCGGACTGAGCGAGGACGGCCGCTCCGCCCTGTTCACCTCCGCCGCCACCAACCTGCTGCCCGGAACAGGCACCCCGAACTCCGACGAGGTCTACGTCCGCAACCTGCGCAACGGCCACGTCGAGAAGGTCAGCGTCGCCGACGACGGCTCCCCGCTGAACGCCCCCACCACCGACGCCTCGATCAGCGCCGACAGCCGGTACGTGGCCTTCAGCACCACCGCCACCAACGTGGTGCCCGGCCAGCCGGCCCACCCCAGCGACGTCTTCGTCCGCGACCGCTGGACCGGGCACACCGAACTGGTCACCGCCGCCGCCCTGCCGGGCGCCGAGGACCAGAGCGGCTTCGGATCCACCAGCCCCAGCATCAGCCGGGACGGCCGCTACGTCGCCTACGTCTCCAACCGCTCCGACCTCGCCCCGGGCCCCGTGCGGCGCGGCAGGAACAACATCTACGTCACCGACCGCTGGACCCGCACCAGCCGCCTGGTCACCGTCGGCGCGGACGGCGAGCCCGCCAGCAACTACTCCCTCGATCCGATGATCAGCGCGGACGGCTCCGCCATCGCCTTCACCTCCCGGGCCGGCAACCTGCTCCCGGAGGATGCGGCCACCCCCGCCGGCCCCGGTTCCGACGAGACCGGCTCCGACGCCGGGTCGCCGGGAGTGACCGGCGGGCCCATGCACCACCCCTCCTACGTCTGGAAGGCCGCCACCGGCACGATCGTCGCCGGCAGCGTGGACGGCACCGGGCAGCTGAGCGGCAGCAGCGACGGCCGGATCAGCCCCGACGGCCGCTACGCCGTCTACAGCGTCGCCGTCTACGGCACCGGCCTGCCCGGCCACGGCGGCGTCCGGCTGGACGTGTACGTCCACGACCTGGCCACCGGCAAGGTCACCGAGGTCAGCGCCGGCCTGCCGGGCACCACGGCGAACGGGTCCTCCTCCGGCGCCGTCATGACGGCCGACGACCGCTGGGTCTACTTCGACTCCTCCGCCGGCAACCTGCTCCCCGACGACGTCAGGAACCAGAGCAGCGTCTACCGCCGCGACCTGTGGACCGGCCGGATCGAACGGGTCAGCCTCACCCGGGACGGCGCGCCGAGCACCTCCCCCTCCTACAGTCCGTCCGTGGACGCCACCGGAGACGCGGTGCTCTTCACCGCCGACGACGGCGACCTGGTCCCGGGGGACACCAACGCCGTCACGGACGCCTTCCTCCGCCGCCTGTGACGGCCTGACCGCCACTCATCTCCCTTATGGCATACGACCGGTGGCGTATTTCCACCCGAGATCGCCGCCGGTCGTTGACCGATGATCCGTACGACGCTTGGCTCTCCTCAAACCGGGCCGCGGGGGTCGTGGGCCCGGGACCGCCACCAGGGGAGGACGATCCATGACGCACACACCCGCCCGACGCCGGCTCGCCCGCGCCGCCGCCGTGCTGGCCGCCACCGCCGTGGCCGCCGGCGCGGCGCTGCCCGCCGCCGAGGCCAAGCCGCCCAAGGGCGACACCGCCCGGATCAGCGAGACCGCCAAGGGCGAGCAGCTCAACGGGGACTCCGTCGCGCTCGGACTGAGCGAGGACGGCCGCTCCGCGCTCTTCACCTCGACCGCGACCAACCTGCTGCCCGGAACAGGCACCCCGAACTCCGACGAGGTCTACGTCCGCGACCTGCGCAACGGGCACGTCGAGAAGGTCAGCGTCGCCGACGACGGCTCCCGGCTGAACGCCCCCACCAGCGAGGCCTCGATCAGCGCCGACGGCCGGTACGTGGCCTTCAGCACCAGCGCCACCAACGTGGTGCCGGGCCAGGTGGTGCGCAGCAGCGACGTCTTCGTCCGCGACCGCTGGACCGGGCACACCGAGCCGGTCGGCCCGGGCGGCTCCCCCGACGGCGCGTTCTCCGCCGAGCCCTCGCTGAGCCGGGACGGCCGCTACATCGCCTACACCTCCAACCGCACCGACCTCGCCCCGGGCTCGAATCCGCGCTACTTCAGCGTCCTCGTCACCGACCGCTGGACCGGCACCACCCGGGTGGTCACCACCGGCGCGGACGGTGAGGCCCCCAACAACTCCTCCTACGGTGTGACGATCAGCGCGGATGGCTCCACCGTCGGCTTCAGCTCCCGGGCCGGCAACCTGCTCCCGCAGGACCCGGCCGCCACCGAACCGGACGCCGGCACCGACGGCACCGACGCCGGTGCGCCCGGACTGGCCAAGCCCCGCTTCTACCCCTACTTCGTCTGGAAGGCCGACACCGGCAAGGTCTCCGGCGCCAGCGTGGACGACCAGGGCTACCTGCGCGGCACCAGCATCGGCCCCCGGCTCAGCCCGGACGGCCGCTACGCCCTCTTCGGCCTGCCGGTCCACATCGGCCGGCCCGGTTCCTACCGCTACCGGATGGACCTGTACGCCCGGGAGCTGGCCACCGGCAAGCTGACCTGGCTCAACGCCTTCCTGCCCGGCACCACGACCACCGAGGGCGCCCACTACCCCGCCATGACCTTCGACGGCCGCTGGGTCTACTTCGACTCCAGCGCCGACAACCTCGTCCCCGGCGACACCAACGGCGTCAGCGACATCTTCCGCCGCGACCTGAGGACCGGGGCGATCGAACGGGTCAGCCTCACCCGGGACGGCGGGCAGAGCAGCACCGGCTCCACGGCCCCGTTCGTCGACTTCGCCGGCGACACGGTGCTCTTCACCGCCGGTGACGGCAACCTGGTGCCGGGCGACACCAACGGCGCCGCGGACGTCTTCCTGCGCCGCCCGTGATGGCCTGATTCCCTTGCGGCATACGTCTGTTGACGTATTTTCAGCCGAGATCACCCGAGGACGTTGACCCCCCTGCCCTCCCGACGGTTGGCTCTGCGAAAGCCCGCCGTCGGGAGGGAGCCCGGCCGGGCGATCAGAGGGGGGAAGACCTCATGTCCCGTACCACCCGGACGACCCGCAACCGGTGGCTGGCCGGTGGCGGCGGCATCCTGGCCGCGGCCGCCGTGCTCGCCGTCACCGCCGCCCCGGCCCAGGCCGCCCCACTACCGCGCGGCACCACCCAGGTCAGCGTCGGGCCGAACGGCGCGGCGCCCGACAACCTGTCGACCACCCAGGGCATCAGCGCCAACGGCCGCTACGCCCTGTTCACCTCCCGGGCCACGAACCTGCTGCCCAACCCCCCGGTGGGCTGGAGCAACGCCTATGTGAAGGACCTGCGCACCGGCCGCCTCGAACAGGTCAACCTGTCCGACGCGGGCGGGGCGCTGAGCGGCTCGACCGACCAGGCCGGGATCAGCGCCGACGGCCGCTACGTCGTCTTCGACAGCGAGGACGAGAACGTGGCGCCCGGCGCGCAGGTCAAGAACCGCACCGAGGTGTACATCAGGGACCGCAGGACCGGCCGCACCGAGCTGGTCAGCGACAGCCCCACCAACACCGACGCCGACCAGTACCACGGCTCGTACAACGCGCAGGTCAGCGGCAACGGCCGGTACGTCGTCTTCGTGTCCTCCCGGAAGGACCTGGACCCGACCGTCGTGGAGGAGCCGGAGCCCGACTCCGGCACCGCCCCCTCGCTCGCCAGGCCCTACACCTGGAAGATCAACGTCTACCTCACCGACCGCTGGACCCACACCACCCGGCTGGTCACCCGCGACGTGCACGGCAAGCCGGGCGAGAGCACCTCCTTCCGGCCGACGATCAGCGCGGACGGCCGCACCATCGGCTTCGGCTCCATCTCCAACCTGCTGCCGGACGAGCAGGCGCCCGGACTCGCCGCCGCGACCACCGCCTCGGCCGCCGCTCCCGCCGACGTGGACCTCACCCCGAGCGCCGCCGAGGCCGCACGCCAGAACGTCCCGCAGAACGCGGCGCAGCCGACCCTGGCCCGTCCGAACGCCGCTCCCTACTACACCTACGACGTACGGTCCGGGAAGATCACGGCGGTGAGCGCGGGCCTCGACGGCCAGATCGGCAGCGCCAGCTTCGAGGCGACGATCAGCCCCGACGGACGGCACGCGGTCTACACCCTGGCCGAGCCCGGCGGCTCGACCGGCGGCCACCGCTCCCACACCGTGCTCTACGTCCGGGACCTCAAGAAGGGCACCGTGACGAAGGTCAGCGGCGGCCTGCCGGGCACCAGCTCGGTCGGCTCCTCCGACCACGGCTCGATCACCGCCGACAACCGCTGGATCTACTTCGAGTCCGCCGCCGACAACCTGGTGCCGGGCCCGCAGCACCCGGGCTGGGACGTCTACCGCCAGGACCTGCGCACCGGCCGCACCGAGCGGGTCTCCACCGCGCCGGACGGCTCGTTCGGCAACGGCTCGTCGCGGGACCCGGTCGTGGCCGCCTCGGGCCGGACCGTGCTGTTCGACTCGACCAGCGGCAACCTGGTCGCCGGCGCCGACGGCCCGGCGGCGGAGGAGAACACCCAGGTGTTCGCCAAGCCCGCGGGCCGCCACCAGGGCCTCGACGCCGCCCAGGACGACGACGGCCAGGGCGACGACCAGGGTGACGGTCAGGGCGAGGGCTGGGACGACTGACCGGCCGCCGCCCGGGAACCGCGACGGGGGCGGGACGTCGGCCGGGCCGGCGTCCCGCCCCCGCAGCGGGAGGGTGGGGCAGGTGGTCTCTGGTCCCTACGGCACGGGGCGGATCGATTCGCCTGCGCCGCACGGCGGTTGGTGAGCCCGTGGGCCGGTCCGATTCCGAGCGGTCCGGCCCACGGGCGGCCTGGGTGGAGGTCAGTCCTCCAGGGCGGCGCGCGCGTCCACGAAGGCCGCGACGGCGCGCTCGACGTCCTCGGTGGAGTGCGCCGCGGACAGCTGCACCCGGATCCGGGCCTGGCCGTGCGGCACCACCGGGAAGGAGAAGCCGATCACGTACACGCCGCGCTCCAGCAGCAGCTCGGCGAGCCGGCCCGCCTTGGCCGCGTCGCCGATCATCACCGGGGCGATCGGGTGGTCGCCGGGCAGGATCTGGAACCCGGCCTCGGTCATCTTCGCCCGGAACAGCGCGGTGTTGGCCGCCAGCCGCTCGCGCAGCTCGGTGGACTTCTCGACCAGGTCGAGCACCTTGAGCGAGGCGGCCGCGATCACCGGGGCCAGCGAGTTGGAGAACAGGTACGGGCGGGAGCGCTGGCGCAGCAGGGCGACGATCTCCCGGCGGGCGGCGACGTAGCCGCCGGAGGCGCCGCCGAGCGCCTTGCCGAGGGTGCCGGTGATGATGTCCACGCGGTCCGTCACGCCGTGCAGCTCGGGGGTGCCGCGGCCGTTCGGGCCGACGAAGCCGACGGCGTGCGAGTCGTCCACCATGACCATGGCGTCGTAGCGGTCGGCCAGGTCGCAGATCTCGCGCAGCGGGGCGACGTAGCCGTCCATCGAGAACACGCCGTCGGTGACGATCAGGCGGCGGCGCGCGTCCTGGGTGTCCTGGAGCTGCTTCTCCAGGTCGGCCAGGTCGCGGTTGGCGTAGCGGTGGCGGCGGGCCTTGCTGAGCCGGATGCCGTCGATGATGCTGGCGTGGTTCAGCGCGTCGGAGATGACGGCGTCCCGGTCGTCCAGCAGGGTCTCGAAGACACCGCCGTTGGCGTCGAAGCAGGAGGAGTAGAGGATCGTGTCCTCCTGGCCGAGGAACGCCGAGAGGCGGTCCTCCAGCTCCTTGTGGACGTCCTGGGTGCCGCAGATGAAGCGGACCGAGGCCATCCCGTAGCCCCAGCGGTCCAGGGCGTCCTTGGCGGCGGAGAGCACCTCGGGGTGGTCGGCCAGGCCGAGGTAGTTGTTGGCGCAGAAGTTCAGCACCTCGCCGGGCAGGCCGCCGGCGGTCACGGTGACGGCGGCGCTCTGCGGGGTGCCGATCACCCGCTCGGGCTTGAACAGCCCGGCCTCGCGGATCTCGTCCAGGGTGGCGGCGACGTCGGCACGCACGTTGTCGAACACTGCGGTCTCCTCAATCAGTTCGGCGGGGCGGTTCGGCGGGTTCGGCGGGTTCGGCGGGTTCGGCGGGGGAGCTTCGGCGGGGGAGCTTCGGCGGGGCTGAGCCGGGCTCAGGCGGTCCAGTCGAGGATGATCTTGCCGCAGTTGCCGCTCGCGGCGTCGTCGAAGGCGGCCTCGAAGTCGGTGGCGGCGTAGCGGCCGGTGATCACCGGAGCGAGGTCCAGGCCGCCCTCCAGCAGCACGGACATCGCGTACCAGGTCTCGAACATCTCCCGGCCGTAGATGCCCTTGATGGTGATCATCGAGGTGACGATCGAGGCCCAGTCCACCGGGAACTGCTCGGCGGGCAGGCCGAGCATGGCGATCTTCCCGCCGTGGGTCATGTTGGCGATCATCGACTGCATCGCCTCGGGGCGGCCGGACATCTCCAGGCCGACGTCGAAGCCCTCGCGCAGGCCGAGCTTCTGCTGGCCCTCCTCGATGGTGTGCTGCGAGACGTCCAGCGCCAGCGTCACACCGACCTTGCGGGCCAGGTCGAGGCGGTACGGGGAGACGTCGGTGATCATCACGTTGCGGGCGCCGGCGTGCTTGGCGACGGCGGCGGCCATGATGCCGATCGGGCCGGCGCCGGTGACCAGCACGTCCTCGCCGACCAGCGGGAAGGACAGCGCGGTGTGCACGGCGTTGCCGAACGGGTCGAAGATCGCGGCCACGTCCAGGTCGACCGGCACCCGGTGCACCCACACGTTGGAGGCGGGCAGCGCCACGTACTCGGCGAACGCGCCGTCCCGGTTCACGCCCAGGCCGACGGTGTTGCGGCACAGGTGGCGGCGGCCGGCCTGGCAGTTGCGGCACTTGCCGCAGACCAGGTGGCCCTCGCCGCTGACCAGGTCGCCGACCGCGATGTCCGTGACACCGGCACCCAGCTCGGCGACCTCGCCGACGAACTCGTGGCCGAGCACCAGCGGGGTCCTGATGGTCTGCTGCGCCCAGCCGTCCCACTTGCGGATGTGCAGGTCGGTGCCGCAGATGCCGGTCCGCAGCACCTTGATCAGCACCTCGCCGGGGCCGATCTCGGGCATGGGGACGTCCATCAGCCAGAGCCCGGGCTCGGCCTGCTGCTTGACGAGTGCCTTCACGGCGGCTCCTGACGTGCGGGTGGGACGGCCTGCGGGTACGGGGGCAGGCCGAGGAGGCCCGGTTCGGCCGCTCCTGGCGGACGCGCTCCGGGCAGGCAGAAATCTGCCTGGTCGGAGGGGGTGCGGTCCATCGAGGAATTCTTAAGGGCGGCCACAGCTGGGCTGAACGATCGTGCCCGAGCGGTGGTCGGCGGCGGGTGCGCGGGCGGGCGCGGCGTGCCGGTGCTCACCCGTCCGGCCGAGCGCGGGCCCGGCGCCGCGACCCCGCGCGGCGGCCGGCCGGCCGACCCGCCCCGGGCCCGTACTCGACCCTCGGAGTGGACGACCACCGGCCGCCAGCCGGGCGGGGCACTCGGCTGACGGTGCTCCCGTTCGGTCCAGTCGGCCGCCGACCCGCGCGCGGCGGTACGAGGCGGGTGCTTACGGTGACGACGTTCCCCCACGGCCCCGTGGAGCAGCGCTCCGGCCCGGCCGAGCCGCGCTCCGGGGCCCTTCGCCACGGGGCCGTCCGCCCCAGAGAGGCGCCTGCGCCGATGACCGACACCCGACGGCCGCGACCGTCCGTTCCCCGCTCCGTTCGCGTCCCCCGCCCCGTCCGGGCGGCCTCCGCCGTGCGGGTGGCCTCCGCCGCCCTCGCGCTGACCGGCCTGCTCGCCGTCTCCGCCTGCTCCGGGGAGTCGAAGCCCGCACGGCAGGCCGGTCCGGCGGTGACCGCCGAACCGGCCGCGCTCAGCCCGTCCGCCACGCCGGGCGGCAGCCCCTCCGGCGGGGTGGTGCCGCTCACCCCGGCCGTCACGACCCAGCTGGACGACGCGATCAAGCAGGTGATGGGCCAGGTCGCCATCCCCGGGGTGATCGTCGACTACGCCACCCCCGACGGCAGTTACCAGCGCGCCTTCGGCGTCGCCGACAAGGACGCGGGGACCCCGATGACCCCCGACCTGTACATGCGGATCGGCAGCGTCACCAAGACCTTCACCACCACCGCCGTCCTGCGGCTGGTGGACCAGGGCAAGCTGGGCCTGGACGACCCGGTCTCCAAGTACGTCCCGAACGTGCCCGGCGGCGACGGCATCACCCTGCGCCAGCTCGGCGACATGCGCAGCGGCCTGTTCAACTACACCCTGGACTCCGACTTCCAGCAGGCCTTCTTCAACGACCCGAGCCGCCCCTTCACCCCGGACCAGCTGCTCGCGTACGCGTTCAAGCACCCGGCGAACTTCCAGCCGGACGCCCAGTTCGAGTACTCCAACACCAACCTGATCGTGCTCGGCCTGGTCGTCGAGAAGGTCGGCGGGCAGCCGCTCCAGGACTTCCTGAACCAGCAGGTGTTCACCCCCGCCGGGCTCACCAAGACCAGCCTGCCGACCGACGCCGCCTTCCCCGACCCGCACGCCCACGGCTACACCAACCAGACGCTCACCGGCGCGGTCGAGGACGCCACCACCTGGAACCCGTCCTGGGGCTGGGCGGCCGGCGCCGCCATCTCCACCATCGCCGACTTCCGGACCTGGTCGAAGGTGCTGGCCACCGGCGAACCGCTGCTCAAGCCCGCCACGCAGGCGGAGCGGCTGAAGACCAAGGCCACCGGACCGACCCCCGACCTCGGCTACGGCTTCGGGGTGTTCACCACCCACGGGTGGATCGGCCACAACGGCTCGCTGCCCGGGTACGAGAGCGTGGTGCTCTACCTGCCGCAGGCGCAGGCCAGCCTGTCCATCATGCTCAACACCGACATCCTGCACGACGGTTCGGAGCCCTCGACGTTCGTGGCGCGGGCGATCACCCAGATCGTCTCGCCGAACAACGTCTACACGCTGCCCACCCCGCCCGCCTCGGGCTCGGCCTCCGCCTCCGCCTCCGCCTCCGCCTCCGCGTCTGCGTCTGCGTCTCCCACGGCCTCCCCCACCGCTTCGCCCTCGGTTTCCCCCACAGCCTCCCCGACCACCTCCCCCACGGCCTCGCCGTCCCCGACGGCCTCGCCCACCGCGGGCGCCACCGCCACGCTGCACATCTCCTGACCCACCCGCTCCGACCGTACGAGAGGCCCGACCCGGCTCACCGGGTCGGGCCTCCGTCACGTCCTCGGCCCCCCGGTCCTCAGATCCCCAGCACCCTGCCGAGGTCGTACGAGACCGGCTCCTCCAGCTGCGCGTAGGTGCAGCTCTCCGGCGTGCGGTCCGGGCGCCAGCGGCGGAACTGCGCGGTGTGCCGGAACCGGGTGCCCTCCATGTGGTCGTACGCGACCTCGACCACCCGCTCGGGGCGCAGCGCGATCCAGGAGAGGTCCTTGCCGCCGGTCCAGCGGCTGACCGCGCCGGGCAGCCGGCCCTCGGCGTGCGCGGCCTCGTCCGCCCAGCCGCCCCACGGGTGCCGGGACAGGTCGTCCATCCGCAACGGGGCCAGTTCCTCGGCGAGTTCGCGGCGGCGGGCCATCGGGAAGGCGGCGCAGACGCCGACGTGCTGCAGCCGGCCGCCGTCGTCGAAGATGCCGAGCAGCAGCGAGCCGACCACCGGGCCGCTCTTGTGCTCGCGGTAGCCGGCCACCACGCAGTCGGCGGTGCGCTCGTGCTTGATCTTGTACATGCTCCGCTCCCCCGGCCGGTACGGCTGGTCCAGCGGCTTGGCGACCACCCCGTCCAGCCCGGCGCCCTCGAACTCGGCGAACCAGGTCCGGGCGAGGTCGAGGTCGGTGGCGGCGGGGGCGGTGAACACCGGGTCGGCGGCGTCGGCGAGCGCGGCCTCCAGGGCCGGGCGGCGCACCGACAGCGGCTCGTCCACCAGGCTCTCGTCCCCGAGGGCGAGCAGGTCGAAGGCGACGAAGGAGGCCGGGGTCCGCTCGGCGAGCAGCTTCACCCGGCTCGCGGCCGGGTGAATGCGTTCCAGCAGTTCCTCGAAGCGCAGCCGGCCGTCCCGGGCGATCACCACCTCGCCGTCCAGCACGCAGCGCGGCGGCAGCTCCCGCCGGAACGCCTCGACCAGCTCGGGGAAGTACCTGGTCAGCGGCTTGCCGGTACGGCTGCCGAGCTCCACCTCGTCGCCGTCGCGGAACACGATCGAACGGAAGCCGTCCCACTTGGCCTCGTACTGCATCCCGGGCGGGATCTCGGCCACCGACTTGGCGAGCATCGGCGCCACCGGTGGCATCACGGGCAGGTCCATGCGAACGATCCTCGCCCGCTTCGCCCCGGGGCGCGCGCCGGGCGCCCGGCCCTTAGCGTGAAGGGCATGGGCTCAGCCGTGGAACTGGAAGTCGCCGGGCGCACCGTCCGGCTGTCGAACCCGGACAAGGTGTACTACCCCGAGCGCGGCTTCACCAAGCTGGACGTCGCGCAGTACTACCTGGCCGTCGCCGACGGGGTGCTGCGCGGACTGCGCGACCGGCCGACCACCCTGCAGCGCTTCCCCGACGGGGTGGACGGCGAGTTCTTCTACCAGAAGCGCGCGCCCAAGGGCCTGCCGGAGTGGCTGCCCACCGCCCGGATCGAGTTCCCCAGCGGCCGCTCCGCCGACGAGATCTGCCCCACCGAGCCGGCCGCCGTCCTGTGGGCCGCCAACCTGGGCTGCCTCACCTTCCACCCCTGGCCGGTGCGGCGCTCCGACACCGGCCACGTCGACGAACTGCGCATCGACCTCGACCCGCAGCCCGGCACCGACTTCCACGACGCCGTCCGCGCCGCCCACGAACTGCGCGCCCTGCTGGAGGAGTACGGGCTGCGCGGCTGGCCCAAGTCCTCCGGCGGGCGCGGCCTGCACGTGTACGTTCCGCTGGTGCCCGAGTGGACCTTCACCGACGGGCGGCACGCGGTGATCGCCCTCGGCCGGGTCCTGGAACAGCGGATGCCCGGGAAGGTCACCACCGCCTGGTGGAAGGAGGAGCGCGGCGAACGGATCTTCGTCGACTACAACCAGATGGCCCGCGACCGCACCATCGCCTCCGCCTACTCCCTGCGCGCCCGGCCCCGCGCCACCGCCTCCGCCCCGCTGCGCTGGGAGGAGCTGGACGACGCCGCCCCCGAGGACTTCGACCTGCGCACCGTCCCCGCCCGCTTCGCCGAACTCGGCGACCTCAACGCCGGGATGGACGGCCAGGCCTTCCGTCTGGAGCCCCTGCTGGAGCTGTACGACAAGCAGCTCCACGACGAGGGCCTCGGCGAACTCCCCTACCCGCCCGACCACCCCAAGGCCGCCGGCGAACCCACCCGGGTGCAACCGAGCCGGGCCAAGAAGAAGTAGGACGCTCCGTCCGCTCCGGAGCCTCAGCCCCGCGCACCCACCGGCGCCAGCTCGGCGACGATGCGGACGGCCTCGGCGATCTGCCCGTCCGTCAGGTCGCCCCGGGCGGTGAGGCGCAGGCGGGAGATGCCGTCCGGGACGGACGGCGGGCGGAAACAGCCGACGGCGAGGCCCGCGCGGCGGCAGTCGGCGGCCCAGGCGACGGCGGCCTCGGGGCCCGGGGCGCGGACGGAGACCACCGCGGCCTGCGGCTCGCAGGCGTGCAGTCCGGCGGCGGTGAGCTGCCGGGCCAGAGTGCGGGCGACCTCGCGGGCGCGCTCGGCGCGGGCCGGCTCGGCGCGCAGCAGGCGCAGCGCGGCGAGGGCGGCCCCGGCGGCGGCCGGGGCGAGGCCGGTGTCGAAGATGAAGGTGCGGGCGGTCTCGGTGAGGTGCCGGATCACCCGGCGCGGGCCGAGGACGACGCCGCCCTGCGAGCCGAGCGACTTGGACAGGGTGGCGGTGGCCACCGTGTCCGGCTGCCCCGCCAGCCCGGCCGCGGCGAGCGCCCCGGTGCCGCCGGGGCCGAGCACGCCCAGCCCGTGCGCGTCGTCCACCAGCAGCGCGGCGCCGTGCGCGCGGACGGCCTGCGACAGTGCGGGCAGCGGGGCCGCGTCGCCGTCCACCGAGAACACCGAGTCGGTGACCACCAGCGCCCGCCGCTGCGCCCGCCCGGCGAGCACCTCGGCCACGGCCGCCGGGTCGCTGTGCGGGGCCCGGTGGACGTCGGCGCGGGAGAGCCGGCAGCCGTCGATGAGGGAGGCGTGGTTGTAGGCGTCGGAGACGATCAGGGTGTCCGGGTCGGTGAGCGCGGTCAGCGCCGCGAGGTTGGCCGTGTACCCGGAGGAGAACACCAGCGCGGCCTCCACCCCGCAGAACTCGGCCAGCTCCTCCTCCAGTTCGCTGTGCAGCGCCGTCGTCCCGGTCACCAGCCGCGACCCCGTCGAGCCCCCGCCCCACCGCAGCGCCGCGTCCGCCGCCGCCCGGGCGACCACCGGATGCCTGGTCAGCCCCAGGTAGTCGTTCCCCGCGAGGTCCAGCACCGCGTCGTCCGCCCCCCGACTGCGCAACGTCCGCGTCAGCCCGGCCTCCGCCCGCATCGCGGCCGTCTCGTCGAGCCAGTCGAAGACGTGCGCGGGGGCGGGAGCGGCGAGGACGGAGGGGCGCGGCTCGGCCGCGAGCGGATGGTTCATGCCCGGCACTCTGGCATGCCGCCGCGCGTCGGGCAATGTGCGGATCGGCACATATCAACGGGCTGATCCTGTCGCGATTTCCTCGGGTGGCCTCGCCGGTCATCCGCTCCGGCGGCTGTTCGGGAGTGCTCCCGAACAGCCGCCGGAAGAGGCGGTCAGAGCGGCAGGCTCTGCCAGGGGCCGAAGGTGGTGGGGGTGGTGGCCGTGCGGAGGTACACCCGGCCGTCGGTGCCGATGGCGAAGAGGTGGAGGACGCCGGTGCCGTCGGTGAGGGCGGCCGGGTGGTCGAGGACGGTGCCGCCGAGGTCCTGCCAGGGGCCGTAGCCGCTGTCGGGGGCGGTCTGGGCGGTGGTGCTGACGCCGCCGGCGGCGTTGCGTTCGAACAGGACGACGCGGCCGGCGAGGGTGGCCGCGGCCGGTTCGCCGACGCCGCCGTGGCCGCCGAGGGGGGCCGGGGTCCGGCTCCACGGTCCGCCGGGCCGGGTCTGGTAGCTGACCAGCACCGCGCCGGTGCCGACCTCGCGGTAGGCGAGTTCGATGCGGCCGTCCTGGTCGAGGGCGGCCTTGGGCGGGCTGGCCGGGCGGGCGTCCGGGATCGGGTCGGGGCCGGTGAGGGCACCGTTCGGGGTGTTCTGGTGCCAGCCGAGGACGGCGGTGCGGGTGGCGGCGAACACCTCGATCGCCCCGGCGCCGTTGCGGATCGCGGCGACCGGGTCCTGGAGGTCGGTGCCGCCGAAGTCCGTCCAGGTGCCCGTCCACACCCCGCCCGGGGTGGTCTGCCGGATGCCGCTGAGGCCGCCGCCGCCGTTCTTGACGAAGAGTTCCAGCCGCCCGTCCAGGGAGTTGGCGACAGCGGGCACGCCGACCTGGTCCTCGTTGCCGAGTCCGGTGTTGGGGTTGCCGTGGTCGGCCCAGCTGTCCCACCAGCGGCCGTTGGGCACGGCCTGCGGCAGGGAGAGGAGGTGGTGGTCGGTGAGGCGGCGGGCGAAGACCTCCAGTCGGCCGTCGGCGTTGGTGCCGACGGCGATGCCGGGGGCGATCCGCCCGCCGGGGTCGGCCATCCGGAGCGGGCCGCCCCAGCTGCCGTCGGCCTGGCGCCAGTAGGTGTGGAGGGCGCCGGCCCGGACGACGAAGACCTGCGGCCGGCCGTCCTGGTTGAGCCCGGCCCAGGAGGTGCCGCGCGACCAGCGGTAGTACATCCGGGAGAACCAGAGGGCGGAGTAGTTCCCGTCGGAGTGGTCGTGGCCGGCGTACTCGGAGAAGAACACGCCCTTGGCGCCGGCCGTCGCCGGGTCGAGGTTCACCGGGGCGTCGCCGATGTTGTAGTCCCGGTAGTTCACCTGGATCAGGTTGCCGCCGTAGAGGCCGGCGGCCTGGCCGGCGAACTTCGCGGCGGCGACGTGGTCGGAGTGGTCGCCGGAGTAGCGGCGGTCCGGGAGTTCGTCCTGGGCCCGGAGCACGGTCGGCCGGTAGGTCGCCATCAGCTGGCGCAGTACTTCGACGACGTCGGCGGCCGTGTAGGTGGACGGCCCGGACAGCGGGCTGTCCTTCGGGACGACCGTGGTGTCGGTGCCGCCGTTCAGCACGCCGCCGAGCCGGGCGTCGTGCAGGTTGAGGAAGATCAGGTGCACCGGCCGGCCCTTGAGGACGTACCGTTCGACCTGCTTGCCGGCGACCGTCCAGGCCTCGGCCGTCCAGTGCCCGACCTCGTCGGTGGCCGGGTCGGTGTCGCCGACCCCGGTCATCCGGGAGTAGGCGTTGACGGCGCCCATCTGCCGGTTCCAGGTGCGCAGCGGTTCGCCGGCGGTGTCCCAGCAGACGGTGGCGCAGGGGTCGCCGGTCGCGTTCCCCGCGGTGACGAAGACGGTGACGGACGGCGTGCCGTCGGCGAGGGCGTTGGAGAGGTCCGGGTTCATGAAGAGGATGTCGTCGTCCTCGTGCGCGACGATCTGCATGAACAGCGGTCCGGAGCCGGTGGCCGCGGCTCCGGGTACGGGTACGGCTGCGGCTCCGGGTTCGGCCGCGGCCGCGCGGGTCGCCGTCGCCTTGGTCAGGACGGGTGCGGCGAGGGCGGTGAGCGCGACGGAGGCGAGGAGTTGTCGTCGTCCGATTGCCATGGGATCCCCCAATTCGAGATCGGGACGTGAGCATGCCAGAAGGAGGTTAACCCATCCCCGGGTCCACAATGCCGCGCGCCGCATTCCGCGAACGTGTCGTACTGGAAAGACAGTTGACGCACGCTCAAACGTCTTCGCCCACTTCCTTCCCGGTATCCTCGTTTCCGGACGAACCCGTTCCTCCGTCGGGCCGCGCACCCCGGCCGACCACGGCGTTTCCCCCGTTCCCGCCGGTTTCCCTCCGCTTTCCCGCCGGTCCGCCGCACGGTTTCCCACCGGCTTCCCACCGGTTTCCCCCTGGTCCACCGCGCGCTTTACCGCCGGTCCGCCGCGACGCCCCGGAGCGGGACGGACGCCCCGCCGCCGTCCCGCACCGCCTGATCGACGTCCGCGGAACCCCCTCCGGCCCTCCCCTCGCGGCACCGGGCTTTGCCCGGGGTGGCGGCGAGCAGGCAAGATAGCCGGGTGACCCTCCTTGATCTGATGCCGAAGCCCGCCACCCCCGACGCGCTGTACGAGACGTTCGCAGCCTGGTCGGAGGAGCGCGGGATCACGCTGTACCCGGCACAGGAGGAGGCGCTGATCGAGCTGGTGTCGGGGAACAACGTGATCCTCGCGACGCCGACCGGGTCGGGCAAGAGCCTGGTGGCGGCGGGGGCGCACTTCGCCGCGCTGGCGGAGGGGAAGCGGACCTTCTACACCGCGCCGATCAAGGCACTGGTCTCGGAGAAGTTCTTCGACCTGGTGAAGATGTTCGGCACCGAACAGGTCGGCATGATGACCGGCGACGCGAGCGTCAACCCGACCGCGCCGATCATCTGCTGCACCGCCGAGGTGCTCGCCCAGATCGCGCTGCGCGACGGCACCCGGGCGGACATCGGCCAGGTGGTCATGGACGAGTTCCACTTCTACGCGGAGCCGGACCGCGGCTGGGCCTGGCAGATCCCGCTGCTGGAGCTGCCGCAGGCGCAGTTCCTGCTGATGTCCGCGACGCTCGGCGACGTCCGCCGCTTCGAGGAGGACCTGACCCGCCGCACCGGCCGGCCGACCACGGTGGTGCGCAACGCGACCCGCCCGGTGCCGCTGTTCTACGAGTACCGCCGCACCTCGATGCACGAGACCCTGGAGGAGCTGCTGCAGACCGGCCAGGCGCCGGTCTACGTCGTGCACTTCACCCAGAAGGAGGCGGTGGACCGGGCCCAGTCGCTGATGAGCATCAACATGTGCTCGAAGGCGGAGAAGGAGGCCATCGCCGACCTGATCGGCGGTTTCCGCTTCACCACCAAGTTCGGCCGCAACCTGTCCCGTTACGTGCGCCACGGCATCGGCGTGCACCACGCGGGCATGCTGCCGAAGTACCGTCGGCTGGTCGAACGCCTCGCCCAGGCGGGCCTGTTGAAGGTCATCTGCGGCACCGACACGCTCGGCGTCGGCGTCAATGTGCCGATCCGCACGGTGCTGTTCACCGCCCTGTCCAAGTACGACGGGCAGCGCGTGCGCATCCTGCGCGCCCGCGAGTTCCACCAGATCGCCGGCCGGGCCGGCCGGGCCGGCTTCGACACCGTCGGCCAGGTGGTGGCCCAGGCGCCGGAGCACGTGATCGAGAACGACAAGGCGATCGCCAAGGCCGGGGACGACCCGAAGAAGAAGCGCAAGGTCGTCCGGAAGAAGGCCCCGGAGGGCTTCGTCGGCTGGACCGAGGAGACCTTCGACAAGCTGATCGGCGCCGACCCGGAGCCGCTGGTCTCCCGGTTCAAGGTGAGCCACGCGATGCTGCTGTCGGTGATCGGCCGCCCGGGCAACGCCTTCGAGGCGATGCGCAAGCTGCTGACCGACAACCACGAGGACCGGGCCGCGCAGCGCCGGCACATCCGCACCGCGATCGCCATCTACCGCTCGCTGCTGGAGGGCGGCGTGGTGGAGCGGCTGCCGGAGCCGGACGCCGAGGGCCGGATCGTCCGCCTCACCCTGGACCTCCAGGAGAACTTCGCGCTCAACCAGCCGCTGTCCACCTTCGCGCTGGCCTCCTTCGAACTGCTCGACCCGACCTCGCCCTCGTACGCGATGGACGTCGTCTCCATCGTCGAGGCGACCCTGGACGACCCGCGCCAGATCCTCGCCGCGCAGCAGAACAAGGCCCGCGGCGAGGCCGTCGGCGAGATGAAGCGCGACGGCATCGAGTACGAGGAGCGGATGGAGCGGCTCCAGGAGATCACCTACCCGAAGCCGCTGGAGGAGCTCCTCACCCACGCCTACGAGGTGTACCGCCGGGCGCACCCGTGGATCGGCGACCACCAGCTGCAGCCGAAGTCGGTGGTCCGCGACCTGTACGAGCGGGCGATGACCTTCTCGGACTACGTCGGCTTCTACGAGCTGGCCCGCACCGAGGGCATCGTGCTGCGCTACCTGGCCGGCGCGTACAAGGCGCTGGAGCAGACCGTCCCCGAGGACGTGAAGACCGACGACCTCAAGGACGTCATCGCCTGGCTCGGCGAGCTGGTCCGCCAGGTCGACTCCAGCCTGCTGGACGAGTGGGAGCAGCTGGCCAACCCGACCGAGCCGCAGGCCGCCGAGGTGCGGCTGGACGACAAGCCGGCGCCGGTCACCGCCAACGCCCGCGCCTTCCGCGTCCTGGTGCGCAACGAGATGTTCCGCCGGGTCGAGCTGTGCGCGCTGGAGCACTACGAGGAGCTCGCCGACCTGGACGGCGAGTACGGCTGGGACGCGGACCGCTGGGCGGACGCCATGGACGGGTACTGGGAGGAGTACGACGACCTCGGCACCGGCCCGGACGCGCGCGGCCCGAAGATGCTGCTCATCGAGGAGGAGGACTCCTCCTGGCGGGTCCGGCAGATCTTCGACGACCCGGAGGGCGACCACGACTGGGGCATCAGCGCCGAGGTCGACCTGTACGGCTCGGACGAGGAGGGCCGCGCGGTGCTGCGGGTGACCTCGGTGGACCGGCTCGGCGGCTGAGCCGGCTGTACGTCGACGCCGGATGTACGTCGACGCCCCCGGAAGCTTCGGCTTCCGGGGGCGTCGTCACGTCAGAACGGGCCGCCGTCGCAGCCGGGGAGCGCCGTCACATCCAGGCGAACGGCGACCCCGCCGCGTAGGAGAGCGCCCGGGTGGCCTCGTCCAGGGTCTGCTCGGTGCTGGGCGCCGCGCCGGTGGCCGGCTGGCCGGGCGTGGTCGGCGCCCCGGTGCCGCTCGGGGCGGAGCCCGCCGGGCGGCCGTCGCCGGGCCGCGAGCTGGTGACGGTCACGTAGTGCCCGACCGCCTCGACCCGCGGGTCGCCGCCCTGCTTGGCACCCGGGGCCTGGACGGGGCCGGTGGTGGTGTCGGCGAGCATGAAGGCGACCGCCCCGGGCTTGGTCCGCAGGGCGTCGGCGGCCCTGGCGGCGGAGGGCTGGTCGGGGAAGCGCAGCAGGGTGACGCTGCTGAGCACCGGGTGGTCCTGGCCGCTGAAGCTGACCGTCAGGTAGCCCTGGCAGCCGGTGTCCTTCAGCGGGTCCTGGCCGCGGTCCTGGAGCACCTCGACGCAGTTCTCGCCCTGCCGGACGCCGTTGCGCCGCGCCTTGAAGGCGCCGACCTCGACCGGCCGCTGGGCGGGGAAGAGGTTGTCGACATTGAGGGCCTCGGGGTCGGTGCGCGGCGGCGGGGCGCCCACCACGCGCGGTGTCGCGGACGAGTCCTTGGTGGACGGGCCGAGCCCGGGTATGTAGTCGCCGGGCATCGGGCGGGTGATGAGCCATCCGCCGGCCGCGACCACTCCGACGACGACGATCCAGCCGGCCGCTCGACGGCCCGTCAGCCGGCGGCCCCGCCTGAGGTCCGTCCCCCCGTCGGTGTCGGCGCCCCCGCCGGTCCGCTGCCCTGCCCGGTCGTCCCGGCCTTCTCCCGGAGTCGGGGTGTGCTCCCCCTGCGTGGTCATGGCGCAGATTCTAAGCACCCCCGGCGTGGCGTGGATCACGGGGTCGGGGGTTGTGGATCATCGTCCGCCGGAGGCCGCCACCGGCCCGCCACCGGCCCGCCGCCGGTCGGCCGCCGGTCGGCCGCCGACCGTCCGGCACCCCGCTCGCCATCCCGATCGCTACCGGCCAGTAACCGGAGGTCCGGCCCCGCGTCAAGCTCGTGACCAGCGGCGGAACCGTGACCTTCGACACTGTGGCAATCGGCACATCCTCACACCGATCTTCTGGCGGGTTTGCTCTGGCGCCGCTCGATCGCCACCAGGCAGGATCGCCCCATGGATCTGCTCGATACCCTCACCGCCAAGGGCCTGCGCGGCGAAGTCCCGACCCGCGAGGAGGCCCTGGCCGTCCTCGCCACCACCGACGACGAGCTGCTCGACGTGGTCGCCGCCGCCGGCAAGGTGCGCCGCCGCTGGTTCGGCCGCCGGGTCAAGCTCAACTACCTGGTGAACCTGAAGAGCGGGCTCTGCCCGGAGGACTGCTCGTACTGCTCGCAGCGGCTCGGGTCCAAGGCCGAGATCCTCAAGTACACCTGGCTCAAGCCCGACCAGGCCGCCGACGCCGCCCGCGCCGGGGTGGCCGGCGGCGCCAAGCGGGTCTGCCTGGTCGCCAGCGGCCGCGGCCCGACGGACCGCGACATCGACCGGGTCACCGACACCATGGCCGCCATCAAGGACGCCGACCCCGAGGTCGAGATCTGCGTCTGCCTCGGCCTGCTCTCCGACAACCAGGCGGAGCGGCTCAAGGCGGCCGGCGCCGACGCCTACAACCACAACCTCAACACCTCCGAGGGCACCTACGGCACCATCACCAAGACCCACACCTACGCGGACCGGGTCGACACGGTGCAGAAGGCGCACGGCGCCGGGCTGTCCGCCTGCTCCGGCCTGATCGCCGGCATGGGCGAGAGCGACGAGGACCTGGTCGACGTCGTCTTCGCGCTGCGCGAGCTGGGCTCGGACTCCGTCCCCGTCAACTTCCTGATCCCGTTCGAGGGCACCCCGCTCGCCAAGGAGTGGAACCTCACCCCGCAGCGCTGCCTGCGCATCCTGGCGATGGTCCGCTTCGTCAACCCGGACACCGAGGTGCGGATCGCCGGCGGGCGCGAGGTGCACCTGCGCTCGATGCAGCCGCTCGGCCTGCACATCGCCAACTCCATCTTCCTCGGCGACTACCTGACCAGCGAGGGCCAGGCCGGGCAGACCGACCTCGACATGATCAAGGACGCCGGCTTCGAGGTCGAGGGCGCCGGCGAGGCCACCCTGCCGCGCCACCGCGCGGACGTCGCGGAGGCCGCCCAGGCCGGCCACGCCTCCGGCGGCTGCGGCAGCGCGGCCTCCGCGTGCGGCAGCGGCGGCGGCTGCGGGCCGTGCGGCGGGCACGCCCACGCCCCGTCCGCACCGGCCGGGGAGGCGTCCGAGGCATCGGACGACGAGCTCCGCGGCGACCTGGTGAAGGTCCGCCGCCGCGGCGCCGGCACCGAACTCGCGCCCAACGCCTGACAGTTCCGACCCCTCCGGAGAACGCACCATGCTCCAGCCGTCCGCATCCGCGACCGACCTGCTCGCCCTCGACCGCGCCCACGTCTGGCACCCGTACGGGCCGATGCCCGGGACCGTCACCCCGTACGTGGTCGAGTCCGCCTCCGGGGTGCGGCTGCGCCTGGCCGAACCGGTCGCGGGCGGGCGGCGCGAGCTGGTCGACGGGATGTCGTCCTGGTGGGCGGCGATCCACGGCTACCGGCACCCGGTGCTGGACGAGGCCGTGCGCGACCAGCTGGGGCGGATGAGCCACGTGATGTTCGGCGGGCTCACCCACGAGCCCGCCGTCCGGCTGGCGGCCACGCTGGTGGAGATCACCCCGGAGCCGCTGCGGCACGTCTTCCTCGCCGACTCGGGCTCGGTGGCCGTCGAGGTCGCGATGAAGATGTGCCTCCAGTACTGGCAGTCCACCGGGCGGCCGGCCAAGCGCCGGCTGCTCACCTGGCGCGGCGGCTACCACGGGGACACCTTCCACCCGATGTCGGTGTGCGACCCGGACGGCGGGATGCACCACCTGTGGGGTGGGGTGCTGCCCGGCCAGCTGTTCGCCCCCGAGCCGCCGGCCGGGTTCGACGCCCCGCTCGACCCCGCGTACGCGGCGCGGTTCGAGGAGCTGATGGCCCGGCACGCCGACGAGCTGGCCGCCGTCATCGTCGAGCCGGTGGTCCAGGGCGCCGGCGGGATGCGCTTCCACTCGCCGGCCTACCTGCGGATGCTGCGCGACCTGTGCGACCGGTACGGGGTGCTGCTCGTCTTCGACGAGATCGCCACCGGCTTCGGGCGCAGCGGCGCGCTGTTCGCCGCCGACCACGCGGGCGTCTCTCCGGACGTGATGTGCCTGGGCAAGGCGCTGACCGGCGGCTACCTGACGCTGGCCGCCACGCTGTGCACGAGCGAGGTCGCCGACGGGATCAGCCGCGGCGAGGTGCCGGTGCTCGCCCACGGGCCGACGTTCATGGGCAACCCGCTGGCCTGCGCCGTCGCCAACGCCTCGCTGGAGCTGCTGCTCGGGCAGGACTGGTCGGTGGAGGTCAAGCGCATCGAGTCCGGACTGGCCGAGGGCCTCGCGGCCGCGGCCGGACTGCCCGGCGTACGGGACGTACGGGTCCAGGGCGCCATCGGCGTCGTGCAGTTGGACCACCCCGTGAACGTCCCGGCGGCGACCGAGGCGGCGGCGCGCGAAGGCGTGTGGCTGCGGCCCTTCCGGGACCTGATCTACACCATGCCCCCCTATGTGACGGAGGACGAGGACGTGGCACGCATCGCCGCCGCCGTGACCGCCGCGGCGGTGTCCGGATGAACGCGCGCATCCTGTTCGTGACGGGGACCAACACCGACGTCGGCAAGACCGTCGCCACCGCGGCCGTCGCCTCCGCGGCGCTGCGGGCCGGGCGGAAGGTCGCGGTGCTCAAACCGGGGCAGACCGGCGTCTCGCCGGATGAGCCCGGGGACGCGGCCGAAGTCCGGCGCCTGGCGGGCGAACTGACGATCCGTGAGCTCGTGCGCTACCCCGAGCCGCTGGCACCCGACACCGCCGCCCGGCGGGCCGGGATGCCGTACCTCTCCCCCGCCGAGGTGGTGACCGAGGTCGCCGAACTCGCCGCCACCCACGACCTGGTGCTGGTGGAGGGCGCGGGCGGACTGCTGGTCCGCTACGACGACGAGGGCCGCACCCTCGCCGACCAGGCCCGGGCGGTGCTCGACGCCGGGCTCCCGGCCGAGGTGCTGCTGATCGCCTCCGCCGGACTCGGCACGCTCAACATCGTCTCCCTGACGGCAGAGGCCCTGGCGGCCCGCGAACTCCCCCTCGCGGGCGTGCTCGTCGGCTCCTGGCCCGCCGAGCCCGGCCTCGCCGAACGCTGCAACCTCGCCGACCTGCCCCGCTCCGCCGGCGCCCCCCTCCTCGGCGCCCTCCCGGAACGCGCGGGCCACGCCGAGGACTTCGCCGCCCTCGCCGTCACCGCACTCGCCCCCGCACTCGGCGGCACCTGGAACGCGGAGCACTTCGAGGGCGCGTACCGGCCCGATTGGGGCCCGCTTCGCTCGAAGGGGTGATCCCGGCTTCCGCCACTGTCGGAAGCCGGGATGGCTCAATACCGTTCTTCCATGACAGACGGGCTCACCGCAGACGAGGCCCTGCGGGCCTTGGCCGCCCTGGAGGCGGCATTCAAAGACGACGACGAGGCACTGACCGCCCTGGCGGCGAGCGGGCCCGGTGAACGGCCGCTCCCGGCGCTGGTCGCCGCGTACGGCGAGCACGCCATGGACACCCTGATGGCGCTCGCGTTCGGGCTGCGCGCCACCATGAGCGACGAGGAGATCGCGGAGATCTCCGACGCCGTCAGCTCCAACATCGGTGCCCGGATGAGCGCCCTGCTCACCCAGACCCTCAAGGCCTGGGGCACCCTGGCGCCGTCGGAGGACCTCCCCGTCATCAAGATCATCGCCCACACGGTGATCGACGCGATGCGGGCCGTCACCGAGGACCCGAGCAAGACCGAAGTCCTGCCCCTGCTCGCCACGTTCCGCAGCTACGCCCTCAACGGCACCTGAGGGACGGGGAATTCGGCGCGGGCTTCGAGACGACTCGAAGCCCGCGCTGCTATGCACGTACTCTCATCCAGCCCGCCACGAGCATGAACGCGCCCGTCGAGGCGGCGAGGAAGACGAGGACGAACACCAGGGCGCTCGCCACCGGCGGTACGCGCTCGGGAATCAGCAGGAGGACCGATGCCGCGAACACGAGGCTTCCGGCGGTGATGACGCCGGCTCCGGCTACGGCCGCATACCTCTGCGGAGGACGACGACCAGCCGCTCGATGACGTCCGGCCGGGCGGCCCCGAGGTCGATCAGGACGACGCCGGTGGCCTTGGCCGAGCGCCAGTCGATGCCGAGGGACGGGAGTTTCACGTCGGCGGCGTTCAGGACGGCCTGGAGGTCGTCGAGGACGTCGGCCGCGGCGCGACGGTCCTCCGCCGTGATCTTGTCGATCATGCTGCTCATGGGGCATCTCACTGTTCGGTGTCGGTGAGCCAGCGCGCTTCGGTGTCCCACTCGACGCCGCCGCCGAGCGGCCGGAGGTAGGCACGGCCGTGCTGCCACCCCATGAAGGCGGCCCAGCGACCCGAGCGGACGTCGAAGACCCGCTCGCCGACGATCGAGGGCCGGTAGGGGTTGGTCGGCGGCGCCACCCGTCGCACGGGCGGCGCCGCCGGGGTCATGGCGGAGGCGTTCATCCGCGCTTCGGGGATGGCGTCGCCGCACTGCGCGCATCGGCACGGCGGGAAGTTCCGCCGCAGGACGAGGCTTTCGCCGCATTGACTGTTCGTCATATCCACCGATTAGTTCCTCTCTGTTGCTATCCCCTCACCAAGAGTGTCCAATCACGGCTAGCATCGGAAGAGCTTCACTTTGACAGCGAGCACTGTGGAATCGGGTAATCACCATGCCCCATCGGGAAGTAGACCCCACCTCGTCGCCGGACGCGGCCATCGGCGTTCAGCTCCGGCGCTTCCGCAAGGCCAGGGGGCTCACGCAGGTCCAGCTCGGGCGGCGGACCAACTACAGCGATTCACTCATCTCCATGATCGAGAACGGCGACCGCCCCGCGCCGCTGCCCCTCGTTCGGCGGTGCGACAAGGAACTCGACACCTGCCAAGCGCTTGAGCTCCTGTACTGGACGGCCAAGAGCAGCACCTTGATCGGCGGGTTCCTCGCCTACATCGAGCACGAGGGCAAGGCCACCGCCCTCAAGATCTACGAGATGAACGTCATCCCCGGGTTGCTCCAGACGCGGGCCTACGCCTCCGCGCTCATCTACGCCGCGGCCCGGCGGGGCGAGATCCCCGAGGAAAAGGCCATCGAGCGCCTGAATGTCCGGATGGCGCGGCAGGCCCTGCTGTACCGGGACCCCGCTCCCTCCGTCCACATCATCATGGAGGAGAGCTGCCTGCGGCCCATCGGCGGCCCCTTCGTCATGGCCGAACAGCTTCGTCGGCTGGAGAGCATCGCCGGCCTTCCCCACGTCATGCTGCAGATCGCGCCGTCCAGCCTCGGTGAAGACCTCCCTTCGACGTGGCCGTTCACGCTCCTGACCTCGCCGGACGGGGACTGGATGGCCTACCTCGAGACCATCCAACGGGGCTACGTCGAGCGGGACGACAAGGACAAGATCCGTTCCCTGTCAAGGGTTTACGATTGGCTCCAGGCCCAAGCCCTCTCATGTGCGGACTCGCTGGCGCTCATCCGCACCCGGCTCAAGGAGTTCCAAGCCATGTTCCCCATCGCGACGGTCAAGCCCGCCTCCTGGTTGAAGTCCTCGTACAGCAACGGTGGTGGTCAGTGCATCGAGGTCGCCCCCGGCCTCCCGGGCGTCCTCCCCGTCCGCGACAGCAAGGACCCTGACGGCCCGCAGCTCGCCTTCGGTACGGACGCCTGGCAGTCCTTCATCGCGGGCGTCAAGTCCGGCGAGTTCGGGAGCATCTGACTCCCTCGCCGCCCTGCCGCTCCGGCAGGGCGGCGGCACCACTGCTCAGCGGGCCCCGGCGACAAGGAAGCGGCCGGAGCGCCAGTGCAACCGGGCCGGACCGCCGGTGGGCCAGTCGTGGTTCAGGTGGCGGCGGTCGCGGCCGAGGGCGCCGAGGGCGTGGGGGCGCAGGGTGCCGCTCCTCAGGCCGGTGGCCTCCTCGGCCGTCACCGGCATGATCGTCACGTACTGGGCGTCGTCCCCGCCCATCCAGTCGACGACCTCGGTGAAGATCCACACGAACCGCTGCGAACAGCCCAGGCAGCGCCGCAGGTTGACGGCGAAGCGCGAGCCGTCCACCACCTCCGCCTCGTGCTCGAAGCCCTCCCGCTGCCGCCCCCACACCGCCCGTTCGTCCTCGCCGTAGCACTTCGCGCAACCGAACTCCGCCATCGGCCTACCCATCGGTCGACTCCCTGTTCCGCGACGTCCCGTGTCGCGGCCCATGATGCCCGCAGGGCCCCACCGACCGGCCGCACCGTCACCCGACCGGGGAACAATTCACGGGCCGTTCCCGCGCAGTTCGCGCCCCAGGGCGGACATCCGCACGGCGGGTTGACGCACCCGGGGCCCGGCTCGGCCCGGTTCGCCCCGGCTCCGGCTTCGGGCCGCACACCTCGGAGTCCAGGCCGACTGCCCTCGCGCCCGAACGGGCCTTCACGGCGAAGGGTGGCACGGACATGTCCCAGATTTCTGGGATTCTCCTCGCCCACCGACCTCGCGCAGAATCGGCGTCAGGCACCCCGGTGAGCACGGGAGCCCGCCAAGCCACCCGTCGGAGAGGGGAGTTGATCAGCGATGTCACGCTCCTTCAAGCGCGCCGATGACAAGGCCTGGCGGACCCGCTCCCGGTCGCTGACGCTCGGCTGACGAACGGCTCTGACCCCGCACCCCACCCCGCCCGGCGCGCCGCCTCCACGGCCGCCGGGGGGATCAGGGTCAGGGCAGGGGGCGCGCCGGCCGGAGTCCCGGCCGGCCGCCCCCGTCAGTCGGTCTCCAGCAGGAGGGCCGGGAGCTCGGCCTCCCGCACCAGATCGCGCGGCAGGGTGAGGCCGAAGTGCCGGCCGAGCACCTCCAGGCAGGTGCGGTGGAGGTCGTCGCCCGCGCGGTCGTGGTCGGGCAGGCCGACGGCGGCCAGCTCGGCCGTCAGGGCGGCGGCGGTGGCCGGCTCGCCCTGGACGTCGCCGGGGCCCCAGGAGGGGTCCAGGTGGAGGTTGAGGGAGCAGACCTCCCGCCCGTCCCGGTGGGCGCTGAAGAACGGCGGCACCGGCTTGCCGTTCTCCTCCTCGAACTCCAGGTGGTAGACCTCGGCGCCGCCGCGCGAGACCTCCGGCCGGACGCTCAGCTCCCCCTGCCAGTAGCCGTACGCCACCGCGAAGGCGAGGTCGCCGCTGCGCCCGTGGTGCAGCGCGATGTCCTCGATGCCGCCGGCGAACTCCAGCTCGTACTCCTCCACCAGGTCCTCGGCGGTGAGTTCGTCGAGCGGCCGCGCCGTGCGCTCCGGGAGCCCTTCGGCGAGCCGGGCCGCCAGTTCCTCCGGCTCCAGGCCGCGGGCGAGCACGACGCTGTAACCTCCGTAGGCGATCGATTCGGGTTCGGCGAGCCAGGTGAGTGCGTCCGTCATGATGATCATCCTGCCGCACCCATCCGCTCGTTCGGTATTCCGAACGATCCGACCGTCCATCGAACCACCCGCCGAGCCGGCCACCGAACCGCCCGCCAGGCCGTCCGATACCGGAGCCCCGGCGCCGGAGCGTCAGTGCCAGAGCCCCCACACGGCCGGCCGGACCGGCGAGGCCTCGGCGAGGTGGCCGTGCTGCTCGGCCCGGTACTGCAGCACCAGCACCGAGCGGACCGGCTCGCCGTCCAGCGCGGTGTAGGCGTGCGGGAGCGCGGCGTCGAAGCCGATGTAGTCGCCCGGGCCCAGCTCGATCTCGCGGCCGTCCACCCGCACGCCCAGCCGGCCGGCCTGGACGACGGTGTGCTCGGTGCCGGTGTGGCCGCCGGACTCCTGCGCGGCGCCGGTGCGCACCACCTGGTCGTAGAGCTCGAACACGGTGTCCCCGGACTCGATCCGGCGCAGCGGCCGCAGGTCGACGCCGCGCCCGCTGAGCACCTCGGCCTCGGCCGCCCGCACCACCGTCACCTCGCCGGCCGGCCGGGCCTCGACCAGGTCGGAGATCGGCACGCCGAGCACCCGGGACAGCCCGAGCACCGTCTCCAGCGTGGGGTTGCCGGCCCCGGACTCCAGCTGGGAGAGCGTCGCCTTGCCGACCCCGGCCCGCCGGGACAGCTCGGACAGCGACAGTCCGCGCTGGGCCCGCACCCGCTTCAGGTTGGCGGCGAGGACGCCCCGGACGGATTCCTCGGCGTCGTTCACGCTGGGCCTCTTCTCTTGCGGCAGTGTTCGATATACCGTACGGGACGCACACCGACGGACGGGGCAGCGTAGCGAAACACCCCGCTGCCCTCACCCTCACCAGGAGACCGCAGTGACCGAGCCCGCCGAGACCACCGAGCCCGCCGAGACCATCAAGTACCGGAAGAACGGCCTGACCCGCGGGGTCACGGACGAGCTCGCGGAGAGCATGAAGCAGGGCTGGGCCGACACCGAGCGCACCGCCCTGGAGCCCGTCCCCCAGGCCGCGCACACCGCCCGCCGCCGCGCCGCGCTGTCCGCCGCCTTCCCCGGCGAGCTGCTGGTCGTCCCGGCCGGCAACCCCAAGGTGCGGGCCAACGACACCGACTACCCGTTCCGCCCCTCCTCCGACTACGCCTACCTGACCGGCGACCAGTCCGAGGACGGCGTCCTGGTGCTCGCCCCGACCGGGGAGAGCGGCCACGAGGCCGTGCTCTACCTGCGCGACCGCTCCCGCACCGACAACGGCGAGTTCTGGCTGGACGGCCACGGCGAGCTGTGGGACGGCCGCCGCAACAGCCTGACCGAGAGCGAGCGGCTGTTCGGCCTGCCCTGCCGGGACGTGCGCACCGCCCGCGCGGACCTGCGCGCCGCCACCGGCCCGGCGCGCGTGCTGCGCCGCCACGACGCGGGCGTCGAGGAGGCCCTCGCGGACCGGATCACCGCCGAGCGGGACGAGGAGTTCGAGGTCTTCCTGTCCGGGCTGCGCCTGGTCAAGGACGCGTTCGAGATCGAGGAGCTGCGCTTCGCCTGCGCCGCCACCGCCCGCGGCTTCGAGGACGTGGTCCGCGTCCTCGGCACCGACTCCGAGACCGCCGAGCGGCTGATCGAGGGCACCTTCTTCGTCCGAGCCCGGGTCGAGGGCAACAGCGTGGGCTACAGCACCATCGCCGCGGCCGGCCCGCACGCCACCACCCTGCACTGGGTGCGCAACAACGGCCACGCCCGCCCCGGCGACCTCCTGCTGCTCGACGCCGGCGTGGAGACCAACCACCTCTACACCGCCGACGTCACCCGCACCCTCCCGGTCAGCGGCCGCTTCACCGAGCTCCAGCGCAAGGTCTACGACGCCGTGTACGCGGCCCAGGAGGCCGGCATCGCGGCCGTCCGGCCGGGCGGGCGGTTCCGCGACTTCCACCACGCCGCCCAGCGCGAGCTCGCCGAACACCTCACCGCCTGGGGCCTGTTCGGCGACCTGAGCGCCGACAAGGTGTACGAGCTGGGCCTGCACCGCCGCTTCACCCTGGCGGGCACCGGCCACATGCTGGGCATCGACGTCCACGACTGCGCCCACTCCCGCACCGAGGAGCACGTCGACGGCCCGCTGGAGCCGGGCATGGTGCTCACCGTCGAGCCGGGCATCTACTTCCAGGAGAACGACCTGACGGTGCCGGAGGAGTACCGGGGCATCGGGGTGCGGATCGAGGACGACATCCTGGTCACCGAGGACGGCAACGAGAACCTCTCCGCCGACCTCCCGCGCCGCTCCGACGAGGTCGAGGCCTGGCTGGCCCGGCTGCGCGGCTGAGCAGCGGAAGAGCGGCACCGGGACGTACCCGGTGCCGCTCGCGCCGTACGACTACCTGAGCCGCTCCGGCTACTTCAGCTGCTGCAGCGCCACGCCCACCCGCCGCACGGCGGCCTCGACGTCGTCGGGCATCCGGCTGGTGAAACAGAGCCGGAAGAAGCCCGGCTCCGCGTTGTGCATGGTCCCGCCGGGCAGCAGGGAGACCTCGGTGGGCTTGGCGGCGAGGTAGCGGAACAGCCACTCCTCGTTCGGGTCGAGCCCGTCCGGCCCGATGGCCGGCAGCCCGTTCACGTGCTCGCCGGGCGCGCGCTTGCCGAGGTACCTGGTGAGGTCGAGCCAGAAGAACATCGCGGCGTTGTCGCCGTCCTGGTGGACGTACTCGATCCCGGCGGCGTCCAGGGCGTCCTTGGTCCTGCGGAAGCTCGCGCTCAGCAGCGTGCGGTACTCGCGCATCGCGTACACCGGGTAGGGCTCCCCGTCGACGGTGGCCTTGAACAGCTCCCCGATGACATAGGTCTTCAGCGAGTCGAACGGGGTGAACCAGGGCAGCGCGCGGGTCTGTTCGGCCGGGTCGTCGCTGCCGAGCATGGCGCGGTGCACGGCCTCGTTCTTGGAGATGACGAACCCCGTGCGGAAGCCGGACAGCCCGAAGTCCTTGGCGAAGCCCCAGACCAGGTGGACCCGGTCGGCGTGCTCCTGGTACGCGTCCAGGGCCACCGCACTGGTGAACGGCGTCGTCCCGGTGTCGAGTTGGGAGTGGCAGTAGATCTCGTCGGAGATGATGTGGAGGTCGGTGTGCGCGAGCGCCCAGCCGTAGATCTCGTCGAGGAGTTCCTTCGGGTAGTTGACGCCCAGCGGGTTGTGCGGATTGGTGAGGACGAGCAGCCGCGGGTTGTGCCCGGCCTCCTTCCGCGCCTCGTAGGCGTTCACGATCAGGTTCAGGGTGAGCCGGTAGCGGTCCTCCCCGTGGGTGGGCAGGTGCACCGGGACGCACTTCAGCTTGGGCCGTTCCTGGAACGACCAGTTGAAGCCCTGCCAGTACGGCGCCGGGATCAGCACCTCGTCCCCGGGCTTGAGCGGCACACCGCCCGTCCCCTGCCGCCGCATGAGCCCGTAGGCGATGCACTCCAGCGCGGAGGAGACCCCGGCGCAGCCGAAGACGTCCTCCATCACGACCGTGCGGCCGAACGCCCGGGTGAGCAGGTCCGCCGCCTGCTGACGCAGCCACGGGATGCCGACCGGGGCCATGTACTTGATGTTCAGCTCGGGGATCAGCCGGATCTTCTCGAAGACGTCCCGCTGCATCGAGTCGTGGTAGAGCAGGACGTTCTCCGCGACGGACAGGTCGACGGCGGTGTCCGGCGCCAGGTGCTGGTGGTAGAAGGCGAGGGCCTGCTCGAAGTCGGGCAGGCCGGCGTGCAGGTCGGCGATCGCCTGGGGCGAGGCGATCCTGAGTCCGTTCTCGGTGATGGTCATGGTGGGTCCCCTGTCGGGTGGGCGGGTCCGGCAGCGCGCCAGCAAGGGTGCCGGAAGGGTGCCGAACGGCGCCGGACACGGCCGGACGATGCCGTTCGCACACGCATCGGCCCCAGCCGACCACGCCCCTGACCCGGCCGCCAGCGCTCGGCGGCCGTCCGGACGGCGGGCGCGCCCCGGCCCGCCGTCCGGACCGGGAACCCGCTTCAGCCCGTCGCCCGTGATGCCGGTGCCCTTGGCCGGTCAGCCCAGTCGCCACACCGTCGTGGTCTTGACCGCGGTGTCCTCCAGGTCCGCGACCACCGGCACCTGGTACGCCGCCACCGCGGTGAACCGGTCCCGGGGCAGGTAGGCCCGGCCCGGGTCGCCGACGACGACGGTCGCGCCGCGCGCCACGGCCCGCTCCAGGAAGGGCAGGAAGCGGGCGGCCATGGCCCGTTCGTAGAAGACGTCGCCCGCGAGCACCACCTCGGCGGGCCCGCCGTCGCCGTCCACCAGGTCCACCAGGGCGCCGTCCACCCGGACCCCGTTGGCCTCGGCGTTCAGCCCGATCGCGGCCACCGCGTAGGCGTCGATCTCGGCGGCGCGCACCTCCGTCGCCCCGCGCAGCGCGGCGGCCACCCCGACCAGCCCGGAGCCGGCCGCGACGTCCAACACCGTACGGCCGTCGACCAGTTCGGGGTGGTCCAGCACGTAGCGGGCGACCGCCACCCCGCCCGCCCAGGCGAAGGCCCAGAACGGCGGCGGCAGCCCGGCCCGCCCGCGCGCCCGTTCGGTGGTCTCCCACAGGGCGATGGCGTCCTCGGCCATGTGGAGGCTGATCTCGGGCACGAAGGGGACGGGCTTCAGCTCGGTCTCCCGCCGGATGAAGGCGAGGTCCTCGGCGGTCCGAGGATCGGACTGGGGATCGGACTGAAGGGCGGGCGGGAGAGCGGATCGGAGAGTGCGCAGCTCACTCGGCATGTCCGCAGCATAGGGCCCGCGCGGGGGTGCTCCCCGCCACCCGCCCGGCGGGACGCCCCCGCCCGTGTGCCCGACGGCCGGATTCACCACCTCTCGCTCAACCCCGCTCGTCCACCACCCGCTTGATCTTCCCGACCGAGCGCTCCAGCGTGTACGGGTCCACCACCTCGGCCGCGACGGTGATCCCGACCCCGTCCTTCACCGCCCGGACGATCTCCGCCCGCGCCGCCTCCCGCAGCTCCGCGGGGGCCTCCGGCCGGGCCTCCACCCGGACGGTCATGGTGTCCAGCCGCCCCTGCCGGCCGAGCCGCAGCTGGAAGTGCGGCGCGACGCCCGGGGTGCGCAGCAGGATCTCCTCGATCTGGGTCGGGAAGACGTTCACCCCGCGCAGGATGATCATGTCGTCGCTGCGCCCGGTGACCTTCTCCATCCGCCGGAACGCCGGCCGCGCGGTGCCGGGCAGCAGCCGGCTGAGGTCGCGGGTGCGGTAGCGGATGATCGGCAGCGCCTCCTTGGTGAGCGAGGTGAAGACCAGTTCGCCGCCCTCCCCCTCGGGCAGCACCTCGTCGGTGAACGGGTCGACGACCTCCGGGTAGAAGTGGTCCTCCCAGATGTGCAGCCCGTCCTTGGTCTCCACGCACTCCTGGGCGATGCCCGGGCCGACCACCTCGGAGAGGCCGTAGATGTCGACGGCGTGCAGGTCGAGCCGCTCCTCGATCTCGCGCCGCATCTCCTCCGTCCACGGCTCGGCCCCGAAGATGCCGATCCGCAGCGAGGTGCTCCGCGGGTCGACGCCCTGCCGCTCGAACTCGTCGAGCAGGGTCAGCAGGTAGGACGGGGTGATCATGATGATCTCGGGCTCGAAGTCGAGGATCAGCCGCACCTGGCGGGCCGTCATGCCGCCGGAGGCCGGGATGACGGTGCAGCCGGCCCGCTCGGCGCCGTAGTGCGCGCCCAGGCCGCCGGTGAACAGGCCGTAGCCGTACGCGATGTGCGCCTTGTGGCCGGGCCGGCCGCCGGCCGCGCGGATCGAGCGGGCGACCACGTCGGCCCACATGGAGAGGTCGTTGTCGGTGTAGCCGACCACGGTCGGCAGTCCGGTGGTGCCGCTGGAGGCGTGGATCCGGCGGACCCGCTCCATCGGGACGGCGAACATGCCGAAGGGGTAGCCCTCGCGCAGGTCGGCCTTGGTGGTGAAGGGGAAACGGGCGAGGTCGTCCAGGGTGCGGCAGTCCTCGGGGCGGACGCCGGCCGCGTCGAACTTGCGACGGTAGAACTCGACGTTGTCGTACGCGTGCCGCAGGGTGGCCCGCAGCCGGGTGAGCTGGTGGGCGCGCAGCTCGTCCGGACCCATCCGCTCGCCGGCGTCCAGGAGCTCGGGCGGTAGCGGCTCCCCGAGGTGTCGGCGCGGGACGGGTGCGGTGCCGGTCATCGTCGCTCCTTCGCTGCTCTGCCGATTTCGCTGCTTTGCCGATTTCGCTGCTCTGCCGAGGTTCGTCCGCATCGAGGACGCCCAGGCCGAGATCACCGACCGATCGTTCGGTCAGCCCCCTGCGCTCCATTGATCCAGTACCCGAACCACCTGTCAAGGGATCGCGCGGACCTTCCGGAATGTGAAGTTCCGACCGCTTCGCGGCAACTTCGTGTCGGGAGCTTGGCTAGCCGATATGAAAATCATTACAGAAGTTTGACTTGCTTCCGCCCTTCACCGCCCCGCCCCCATGGTTCAGTAGTGCGGTTTCTGTCCCGCACCCCGGAGTGATCACCGTGCCCACGACTCCCGCCCTGGTCAGCGCGCTGCGCGAACTCGGCGACCGACCCGCCGTCGTCGCCGACGGGCGCGCGATCAGCGGCATCGGCCTGCTGCTCGGCGTCTCCCCGCCGGGCGGACTCCCCCAGGCCCTCGCCCGCCGCATAGCCGAGCACGCCGCCCTGCCGCCCTCCGCCGCCCGGGCCGCCGAACAGCGGCTGCGCTACTGGGCCGGCGTCCTCGGCGCGCCCCCGATCCGGCACACCGTGCTGCACCCCGTCACCGACCTCGCCGTCGACCTCGCCCTCGCCACCCTGCTCGCCGGCGGCACCGTCCACTGCGGCGACCCCGACCAGCGGCCCGAGCAGCAGCTCGAAGCCGTCGCCACCGCCCGGGCCACCCACCTCAGCCTGCCCTCCGCCCTGCTCTGGCGGCTCAGCGGACAGCCCGGCCTCGCCGCCCACGACCTCGCCGCGCTGCGCCTGGTCCTGCACGTCGGCCCCGAACCCCGGCAGGAGGACGTGTACGCCGCCGTCGACGCGCTCGGCGCCGTCCTCGCCCACGTCCGCGCCCCGGACAGCAACGCCGAGGCCGCCGACCGCCGACTGCGCGCCGACGCCGCCAACGCCGCGGCCGCCGCCTGGAAGTACGGCATCGGCGTCACCGCCGAGCAGGTCCACGACTTCGGCGCCCAGCTCGACCGGGCCGTACTCGCCGCCCTCCTGCACACCCTCCAGCAGAACGGCGTGCTCACCGACCCCGCCCGCGGCTACCCCGAGGCCGAGGTCCTCGCCGCGGCCATGGTCACCCCCGCCCAGCGCCCCCGGGTCGTCCGCTGGCTGGACGCACTCGCCCGGCACGGCCTGCTCACCCGGCAGGACGGCGGAGCCCAGGGCCCGGTCTTCCGCGGCGGGCCCGGGCCGGACGCCGCCGAGGTCCGGGAGGCCTGGCGCCCCGCCGCCGAGACCTGGGCCGACGGGCTCGGCCCGGCCGCCGCCCTGGACCGGGTCCGACGCGGCGCCCTGCGGCTGCCCCGGCTGATCACCGGCCAGGAGGCCCCCCGGCCGGACGCCTCCCCCGTCCGCTGGGCCGCCTCCCGCGGCTTCCTCGGCGCCGCCCTCGGCGCGCTGGTGCGCGGCACCGCCGAGGCCCACCAGGGGCCCGGGCCGCTGCGCGTCCTCGAACTGGACGCGGAGGGCGGCGAGCCCGCCGTCGCCCGCGCCCTCACCACCCGGCCCCGGCCGCACATCGAGCACCACTCGGCCCCCGACGGCGGGCGCTACGACGTCGTCATCGCGAGCGCGGGCGGGGGCGCGGTGGCGGGCGCGGGCGGGCTGGCGGTGGAACCGGTGCAGGACGTCCCGGCGCTGGTCCGGCTGCTCGCCCCCGGCGGCCGGCTCCTGCTGTTCGCCCCCACCACCGAACAGCTCGACCTGCTGATCACCGGCGACGCCCACGGCCTCACCGCCCGCCCGGCCGAGCAGTGGCGGGCGGCGCTCACCACCGCGGGCTGCCCGACGGTGCTGACCCTGCCGGAGGACGGACACCCGATGGGGCTGCTGGGGCAGCGGCTGTTCGCGGCCCGGGTGGACTGACGGGCGGGCGGGGGTGTGGCTGGCTACGCTCAAAAGTCATGACCACTTCCGCGCGTCCGGCCCGGCCCGCCCGCGGGTCCGTCGGCTCCCTCCGGTCCCTCCGCTCGATCCGCTCGATCATGTCCGTCCGGTCGATCGACTCGATCGGGTCGGTGCTGTCGACCGGCTCGATCGGATCCGCCCTCTCCCTCGGCTCGATCGGCTCGGTGTTGTCCATCGGCTCGATCGGGTCGGTGCTGTCCATCGGTTCGATCGGCTCCGTCCTCTCCCTCGGCTCGATCGGCTCGGCCTGCTCGACCCTCGGCGTCCTGTCGGCCGGCTCCCGGCGCGGCCTCGGCCCGCTGCTGTCGGAACGTTCCCTCCGGTCGGTGCTGTCCCGGCGGCTCCCCTACCGGCCCGCCGTGGCCGGGCGGTGAAGTCCGGATCACGCACCGCCACCCGATCCGTACCATTTCGATACCGAAGCCTGGATGAGCTGCGGAGATCCTCGCCGCCCGGGCCCGTCCCCGGGTAGGCTCCGCTTGTCCTCCGGCCCTCGCGCAGGCGGCCCCCTGCCGCCCTGCCGCGTTCTCCGGGGGCGCACCCCCGCGGGCCATTCGGTGGGCACCGCGCACTCGACACCGCGCGCCAGGGCAGTCGCGCGAACGGCGAAGGGCATCGCATTGGCGGATCGGCTCACCGGAGGAGACTCCTCGCTGCTGCGGCGGATCAACGCGGCGGTCACGCTTCGGGCGCTGCGGAACGGCCACTCCGTGACCCTCACTCAGCTCGTCGGCGAGACCGGGCTCTCCCGCCCGACGGTCGAGGGCGTGATCGAGGGCCTGGTCGAGACCGGACTGGTCGCCGAGGTCGAGCAGCCGAGGGAGGACGGCCAGCCGGGCACCGGCCGCCGCGGCCGCCCCGCCCGCTGGTTCCGCTTCCGCGCCGAGGCCGGGCACATCCTCGGCATCGAGATCGGCGTGCACGACATCCGGGTCATCCTCGCCGACCTCACCGGCGAGGTGGTGGGCAGTCACTTCAAGCCGGTGGACGAGACCCTCGACGCCGAGGACCGGCTCGCCGCCGTCCGCACCGCCGTCGCCGAGGTGCTGCGCAAGGCCGGCATCTCCCGCGACAACCTGTGGGCGGTCGGCATCGGCACCCCCGGCATCGTCGACCGCGAGGGCACCGTCCAACTGGGCACCGCGATGCCCGGCTGGACCGGCCTCGACCTCGGCGCCAAGCTGCGGCGCTCGTTCCGCTGCCCGGTCCTGATCGAGAACGACGCCAACCTGGCCGCCATCGCCGAGCACTGGCAGGGATCGGCGGTCGGCGCCGACGACGTCGTCTTCGTGATGGCCGGCCTCAGCCCGGGCGCCGGCTCCCTCATCGGCGGCAGGCTGCACCGCGGCTTCGGCGGCGCGGCCGGTGAGATCGGCGCCCTGCACCTGCTCGGCCAGGAGGTCACCCCCGAGCGCCTGCTGTCCACCACCGGAAAGCCCCTCAACCCGCTGGACGAGGCCGCCGTGGCCCGCGTACTGCGGCTGGCCCGGGAGGGCGACGAGGTCGCCAAGGTCGCCATGGACCGCTTCCTCACCCGCCTCGTCCAGGGCGTCGCCGCACTCGTCCTGGCCATCGACCCCCAGCTGGTGGTCATCGGCGGCTGGGCGGCCGGCCTCGACGGCGTCCTCGACCCGCTGCGCGAACGCCTGGCCCAGTTCACCCTGCGCGCTCCCGAGGTCGCCCTGGCGGCCCTCGGCTCGGAGGTCGTGGCGATGGGCGCCCTGCGCGTCGCCCTCGACCACGTCGAGGAGCAGCTCTTCGCCGTCGACCCGCCCCGGGCCTGACGCCGCGCTCAAGGAGCGGGGGTCACCTCAGGGCGCGAAGTCCGGGTCGGTCAGGTCGAGGGTGAGCGTGCTGCCCCAGTCGTTGACGAAGTGCGCCAACGGCCAGTCGACGGACGCCCCGACGAACGGGTTGCCGGTCGACGTGGTCAGGAGCCACCGCAGTCCGCGGTCCGGTCCGAGCCGACCGATGAAGCCAAGGTGCCTGAGGCCGCTGTCACCGTGGACCACGTAGCCCAGCCCGTCCGGCAGTTCGACCTCGTCGATGACCTCGACGCTGCCCGCGTCCCACGGAGGATCGGCCACCAGAGCTGCCACGTCCACCGGCCCGCCCAGCTCCAGCCGGAGGTGCTCCGGCCCGTCGATGTCCGCCTCCCGGGCCGTGCCGTCCGCCCGGAACAGGCAGTCGAAGGCCAGCACCTCCGACTTCGCCCACGATGCGAGGACCGCGTTCACCGGTCGACCCCCGTTCTCACCCGTTGCGTGGCTGTGCCACTGCCACGCGGACGCTACCAGGCGACCCGGCCCGGTTTACGGCAGCGCCCCAACGGCAAAGGCCCGGACGCCAGTTGGCGCCCGGGCCTCGACCTGAGGGTTTCCGGAAAATGGTTCAGGGGTTCAGGGATTTACGGGTGGTGCGTCAGGAGGCGGTACGGACCTCGGCCGTCGCACCGACCGGGGTGACCTCGACGAGTCCGGCCTCGCCGAAGGTCAGCTTGCAGGTGTCCGCCCGATAGGTGGCCACCGCCAGGGCCACCAGCCGGCCGGCCGAGGCGTACTGGGTGGTCATGACCAGGACGGGCGCGCCCGGCGGGCGCTCCAGCAGGGCGGCCTGCTCGGCCTCGGCGACACCCAGCTCGACCGAGCGGGACTCGCCGTCCACGTCCAGGCGCTCCAGCTGGCGCAGCACCGAACGGGCACGGTCGCTCTCGGCGCGGAAGCCCGGCAGGTGCGGCAGCGCGGCGGCCGGGACGTGCAGCGACTCGCTGGCCACCGCGCGGCCCTCCACCAGGCGGACCCGGCGCACGGTGTGCACGGTGGCGCCCTCGGCGATGCCGAGGCCCTTCGCCAGCTGCGCGGAGGCGGGGGCGGTGGTGCAGTCGACCGTCCGCCAGGACTGGTTGCGCGCGGTGCCGGGCCAGCCCTCCTCCTGCCGGTTGACCGGGACGCCGACCCGCGGGGCGGCGATCAGGGTGCCGATCCCCCGGCGGCGCACCAGGCGGCCCTCCAGCTCCAGCTGGTCGAGCGCCTGACGCAGCGTGGCCCGGGCGACGCCGAAGCGGGCCGAGAGCTCGCGCTCGTTGGGCAGCACCTGACCGGTGGAGAACTCCGAGTCGATGGCCCGCAGCAGCACCGTGCGCAGGTGCCAGTACTTCGGCTCCGGCACCGCCGAAAGCTGTCCTGTCGTCCCCACCGCGTCCTCCACCCGTGAGTTTGTCCGCCCTGCGACAAGGAGGGCGGATCCCGAGCCCACTGTCCGCAGTCGCGGCAGGTGGGAGAGCGGGCCTTTATCCGTCCTTCTTTATTAAAGGTCCTTGCAGTAAGTGACCCTAGGTGCTCCGTCCGGAGATGGTCAAGACCAATGGCGGGGCTCGATGGGACTGCCGCACATCTTCATGCCGCGTTCACGACAGCTCCTGTCAGCCGCTGCCACCACCATCGACACCCTCCGACGGGACCCGCCCGACCCCGCGCGTCACGGTTCGGGCCGGGAACGCCCAGTCGGTAGGCTGCTCGGGTGATCGTGGTGACGAGTGTGAACGTGAACGGAATCCGGGCGGCGGCCAGGAAGGGCTTCGTCGAATGGCTGGCCGGCACCGAGGCGGACGTGGTCTGCCTCCAGGAGGTGCGCTCCGAACCCGAGCAGCTACCCGTCGAACTGCGCGACCTGGACGGCTGGCACGCCGTCTGGGCCCCCGCCGCCACCAAGGGCCGGGCCGGCGTCGCCATCCTCTCCCGCGCGGAACCGCAGCGCACGGCGATCGGATTCGGCTCGGACGAATTCGACAATTCGGGCAGGTATGTCGAAATCGACCTGCCCGGCCTGACCATCGCCAGCCTCTACCTCCCCTCCGGCGAAGTCGGCACCGAGCGCCAGGAGGAGAAGGAACGCTTCATGGCGGAATTCCTCGTCCACCTCACCGCCCTGCGCGCCCGCGCCGCCGCCGACGGCCGCGAGGTCGTCGTCTGCGGCGACTGGAACATCGCCCACCGCCCCGAGGACCTCAAGAACTGGAAGGCCAACCAGAAGTCCGCCGGCTTCCTCCCCGAAGAACGCGCCTGGCTCTCCCGCGTCTACGACGAGGCCGGCTACGTCGACGTCGTCCGCGCCCTCCACCCCGACCGCACCGGCCCCTACTCCTGGTGGTCCTACCGCGGCCGCGCCTTCGACAACGACTCCGGCTGGCGCATCGACCTCCAGGTCGCCACCCCCACCCTCGCCACCAAGGCCACCGACGCCCGCGTCGAACGCGCCGACACCCACGCCGAGCGGTGGTCCGACCACGCCCCGGTCACCGTGGCCTACGACGTGGACAACTGACCGACGCATAGCACTACTTGGGCAAACTGGAGGCGCCCCGGTGCGCGGTTGTACCGCACACCGGGGCACCTCCTCACCCCGCCGTCCCCAAGCGTCTTCGACCCGGGAACCTCCACCGTGCCCCTGGTCAGCGTCAGCCCGCCTGCGAAGTCCCGCTCGCCACTTGCCATCCAGCCCACCATCACCACAAGGCCAGCCAACTCCACCACCAACAACCCATGAGCTCTACTATGGATAGCCAACCGAATCGAACTGAATCAAATAGCGCTCGCTGAAGCGAATCACCGCAGGTCAGCAAGCGTCGGCCCCGCGCTCGCGGGGGTTGCTCCCGGCTGGCCGGTCATGTGGGCCATCTGGGCCGGTCGGCCCCGCGCTCGCGGGGGTTACTCGGCTGGCTCACCCAGCACGAAGTGCGACCCGCCGTCGGCCCCGCGCTCGCGGGGTGGCTCCACAGCACCCACGCTCGCCGACCACGAGCGGCGCCCGGTCGAAGGTGAGCGCGCCCGTACTGCGGCCGAGGAAGTGCCGTAAGCGGACCGGTGACAGGTGCGCAGCCCGGTGTCCTCGGTCGTCGGGATCGTCTCGGGGCTGCTGGCCGCGCTGGTGGCTGTCCTCGCTGGGCTCTGCCTCTGAACTACCGCGCCCCCGCTCGGCTTCGGCCGGGCGGGGGCGCGTTCGTCGTGTGGTCGGTCGGCAACTACCCGAACGGCAACGTCGCGGTGCTGCGGGCCGTCAGAGTACGCGAGTACTCGGCTGCCGAGGCTGTCAGGGACCGGTAGTTGATCACCGGGTCACCTGCGGCGACCAGGGCGGTGGCGCACCCCAGGCACCACGGCCGAGGGGGGTCCACGTCCAGGTCCTCGATGACTGCATCCGCTGTGCAGCACTCGGCGCAGATCGGCATGCTGCCGTCCTCCTGCTTGCTCAGGCCCAGGTCGAGCCGCACTGGGTGCAGCCCCACCGGCCGTCCATGGTCTGGTAGGTGGCGCCCGACCCGCACATCGGGCAGGCCATGGCGGCCGCGGGCTGGTCGCTGTGCGGCAGGCTACCGGGCTGCGAGGTGTGGTGGGCCGGGTTCTGCACCTCGGGGTGGTCGGGCAGAGCTTCACTCGTGACGGACTCTGTGGGCCCTGATGAAGGCGTCCCGCACGCGGCACGGATCGCCCCGGAGCGGCTGCCGACACCAGAGCGCCGGGCCCGGTACGGCACGGACTGCACGCGCATGTGACACCACCTCGGCGAGCATCGCCACACGGTCGCAGCCTTGACGTTCACCGAGCAGGTCGCCCCGGAGGAGGTCCGCCGGCCAGCCCTGCGGGCAGTGACGGCAGACCTCCTGTACTCGGATCAGGGGAGGCGTCCGGCTAGCAGTGGGCCACCTCGGAGGTGTACGCCGTGATATCCCTCAGGACCGGGCCCCTGACCCATGTCCAGCAGCCAGTGCACAACCCCCACTCATCCTGTGCCCCGCCAGGCATCCCACCGACGGCGCTCACTCGTTGCCCTCGCTGATCACCATGGCTACGGCAACCGCTCGGAGCCAGAGCTCCTGACCGGCGTCGACGGGAACGTTGCCCCCCAAGTCCAGGGTCCGCCGCCCGTCCCTCCGTACGGCCCGGGCCTGGTCGAGTTCCGCGGTGATCCAGGCAGAGGACGCATCCGCGTCGCCGGTCACCACTTCGCCTCCGTGTCTCGCTTCAGGCACCCGACGTGGTCGGCGATCCAGTCGTAGAGGCTCGCGCCGAGTTGCCCGTCGTAGGTACCGAGGCCGTACCGGCCGCAGGTGCGGCAGTGACCGCACACCCGTTCGCCAGGGTCGGCCGGGGCTTGGGTGTCGACCTGGCTCTGTGTCTGCTCCGTCACTGGTCCTCCATCATGCGCTCCCGCGCGTCCGCGGCGGCGGGGCACGGCCACGGCACGTCGCAGCGGGGGCAGCCGCCGGCGACGGACCGGTGCTCGTCTCGCCGCATCCGGGCCCAGGTCGCGTCCGCGTCGCTCGGGGGCGCCGCGCGGGGCGGACGACGAGCGGCTGCGGGCTGAACGGTGGGCAGGTGGAAGGTCACTGCTCCTCCATGCAGCTCAGGTGCGCAACTACGGCCCAGCCGAGCGGAGCCGAGGTAGCACTGGTCGGGGTGTAGACGTGACCGGCCGCGATCAGCGGCGGCTCAGGGGAGCCGCACCGTACGCACGCCTCGCCATGGAGACGTGCAGGGCTGATCGTGGCCGGGTCCACAGCGATCTCGTTCGGTGTCCCTGTCACACGGACCACGATCCCCGGCCACTGCCCCCAGAAGTGCCACAACCTGTGGCACCCCGGCTCTCTACACGGCCCGCGCCCACCGGGCCAGCGCCATCACCCGGGCATCGCGTCCGCGAGTCAGCCGGACCATCGTCGCCAGCTCGGTCCGTACCTGCCCGTGCTCTCGGACGTGCTGCGGCGCAATCTGCCGGGCCACCAGGAGGCTGTCGGCAGCGTGCTGCGGTCGGCCCAGCTGTACCTGGGCCCTTCCGAGGTCGATGTAGTAGTGAGAGCGGCGCTCGGCAGGCAGGTCCCACGGCGGCGCCCACCGTGTCGCGGCATCCACTGCCTCCCGCAGATCACCCGGCTCACCCAACTCCACCGTCACCGCCAGGCGGTGGATCTCCAGGCTGTCCGGGCCCACGGCGGTGCCGTCGTACAGCTGCTCCCTCACCCGGGAGGCCAGCGCCTCGGCATCCCTCAGGTGCTCCCGGGCATCGTCGGGCCGCCGCATGCGGCCGGCCACCACCGCGGCCCGCATGTGCAGGGCCGCTGCGGCAGCCATGAGCGGCTCCGTACTGAGCGGTGGCACCCGATCGATAGCGGCCCTGAGCGACCGCAGGCCGGGGTCGAGCTGGTTGGCAGAAAAGAAGGTTTCCATGCGAACGTAGGCAGCTGCGGCTTCAAGGGCGGGATCAGCGGCCAGCGCGGCAGCCCACCGCATCAGTTCGACCAGCCTGGCCGACAGATCACGGTACCCGTACTTGTAGGCCACCGCGTCCGCTGACCGAATGGCCAGCGCGAGGCAACGGGCGGCCTGGACGCGGTCGGCAGCGGGTGCCTGATCGGCCGCACGGAACAGCTCCGCCAGCAGGCCCGGCACGTCCTCAGCGAGCCGGGCGTACTGCGACTGCACCCGGTCCTCGACCGCTCGGTCGACGGCCGCCGCCAGCTCCGGAAGGGGGCGGACCGGGCCGTCCTCTGGCAGGTCGTACGCGGCGATCGCGCGCTGCAGTGCAGGGACGGCCGCGTGCACTCTGCTGTCGGTACGGCCGGGGCCGTCCAGGAGCTCCTCCGGGGTGCGGCCGAGTACGTGGGCCAGTGCCTCCAGGATGCCGTCGCCTGGCCACCGTTCGGCGCGCTCGACCTTGCGGATGGTGCTGTACGAGACGCCGGACAGCGCTTCCAGTTGACGACGCGTCAATTTCGCTGCGTGCCGCGCTGTTTCGATCCGCAGGACCAGGGTGGTGGTTCCGGGCACAGAGTGACTCCGTTCCGTGGTCGCACTCGGAACGGTACCGGCGCCCCTCCGGTGCCGGGCCGGATCGCCTCGGCGGGCACGCCGCCGAGGCGGTTCTGCTACTGGCCGACCAGCGCGTCGGCCAGCTCGGTCAGCGAGTTGACCGTCCAGTCCGCGGCAGGCGCACTGGTCGTGAGCCCGATCGGACCGCGGCGAAGGTGCGCGGTCCGAAGGCCGGCCGCCCGGGCCGGAGTGATGTCGTTCGCCGGGTGGTCACCGACGTACACGATCCCGTCAGGCTCACCGGGCGCCCACTCGGTCACCCGCTCGAAGAACTCCGGCGAGGGCTTGGAAACGCCCCACTCGGCTGAGGTGGCGATGGCATCCGCCGGCAGGTCAAGGCCGCGCAGCAGGTCCGACACCACCGAGTTCTGGTTACCCGCGATGCCCACCCACAGCCCAGCCTCGCGCAGTCGGGCCAGCGCCGGACGGACGTCCGCGTACAGGTCTGACTCGTCGAGATAGTCCCCCTGTCCGGCCGTCTGCCGGTCCCGCCACTCGGCGGCCACATCCACGCCCGGCCTGATGATCCGGATCGCGTCGGCGTTATCGCGGCCCTCGGCCAGCACGGAACCGACCAGCGCGGACATCGTGTGAGTGGGGACGCCGAGCCACCGGGCCCAGTCACCCCAGTACCTGGTGTCGCTGGTCAGGGTCTCGCCGATGTCGAACACCACGGAACGCATATCCGCAGCCTACCGACCCGTCCTCGCCGTCGGCGTGCAGTGCGGCTCGATCGCGCCGGGGATCCACACTCGCGTCGAGGCGGGCAGGTCGTGCGCCACGATCGCCATGCGGTCGAGGTGCATGGCGAGGGCTGGTGACAGCTCGGCCATAGTGCCCATAACTATGATAAACCGCTTCCTCTCGGCCCTCCCGAAGGAGGGCCGAGAGGAAGCGCGGTGCGGAGCCATCCCCGCACGTGCGGGGCCAACTTGGGCAGGGTGATCGTCAGGTCAAACCCAAGGGAGCCATCCCCGCACGTGCGGGGCCGACGCCCGATCCAGGAGGAACGCCAATCCGGGCGGGGAGCCATCCCCGCACGTGCGGGGCCGACCGGCAGATGTCCAGGAGTGCCCCGAGGGCGTCAGAGCCATCCCCGCACGTGCGGGGCCGACAGGTAGCGGACGGCGATGGCCCAGCGGGCGAGGGAGCCATCCCCGCACGTGCGGGGCCGACCTCGCCGAGACTCGCGGCCGCTTCAACGGCGGAGAGCCATCCCCGCACGTGCGGGGCCGACCGCGTCGTCGGCCGCGGCGGCGCCGCCGTCCACGAGCCATCCCCGCACGTGCGGGGCCGACACCGTGAAGATGACCGAGGCCGCCGCCGTCGCGGAGCCATCCCCGCACGTGCGGGGCCGACACTTCTTGACCTGCGTGTTTATCTGCGGGAGCGGGCCGAGAGGATCAGTCCGTCGAAGTCGACGGGCTTCCAGCGGTCCTTGCCCGCCGTGCGGACGGTCCAGCCTTGCTCGTTGGTGGCGGGCTCTACGAGGACGGCTTGGCCGTCGCCGATGCGGGTGGCGAGGAGGTCCCAGAGGCGGTCGCGGATGCGGCGGCTGGGGGTGCCGACGAAGACGCCGGCGCTGACTTCGACCATCCAGCGGGTGAGGTGGCCGCGGAGGCCTTCGGGGGCGGCGATGAGGAGGATGACGGTCACGGGCTGCTCGTGTCCTGGGTGAACTCCGGGCCGATGATGGCCAGGTGGTCGTCGCCCATGCCCGGGTCGGAGGCGGCGGGGACCGGCGGGCCTTCGGTGCCGGACCAGTTGACGCCGCCTTGGACGGTACCGACGCGTTCGTCCCAGAGTTCGTTGACCTCGACGTCGGGCATCTCGGTGTCCTCCGGGCTGAGGAGGGTCTTGACGTCGTTCACGATGCGGCCCAGCAGCTTGTCCTGGGCGATGCGGTCGCGCAGGCCGAGGCGGGCGTCGCGTTCCTCGGTGTGGCCCTGCTGGGCGAGGTCGAAGGCGAGGGGGATCGTGTACTCGGCCTTGTAGAGGTCGGCGATGTCGAGGACGAACGAGGTGGCCAGTCCGGTGTGGACGAAGCCGAGTCCGGGGCTGGCGCCCAGGCCGGTGATGACCGCGTGGCAGATCCCGTAGAGCGCGGCGTTGGCCGCCGACAGGAGGCGGTTGAGGTCGTCGCCCGCGGCGTACGCGTCGCCGGCCTTGTAGACCCGTCCGTTCCAGGGCACGCCGGTTCGGCGGGCTTCGGCCTGGTAGAGCTTGCGGATGCGGGCACCCTCGCGGCCGCGCAGTTGCTGCATGGTGGCGGTGCTGACGTCCTCGCCGGGGAACCGCATGCGGTACATGGTCCGTGCGACGGCCAGGCGTTCCTTCGTCCGACTCACCAGCCAGGCCTGCCGGTTGAGGAGGGCCGCGCCGCGGCTGGGGCCGAGGCCGGCGGCGTACATGCGCACGCCCTGCTCGCCGACCCAGCACACGGTGGTGCCGGAGTCGGCGAGGAGGTTGACGGCGCCGTGGGTGATGCGGGTGCCCGGGCCGAGGAGCATGACGGCGACCATCGCCGCCGGGACGCGGACGGTCTCGCGCTTGTTGATGACGACGACGGCGTTCTCGTCGCGGTCGATGTGGCTGCGCTCGACGTAGACGCTGGAGACCCGGTCGGCGAGGCGGTGCAGGTCGTGGGGGTGGGCTTTCCACCAGATGTCGGCCATCGGTCAGCGGGCTCCGGCGGGCAGCGGCGCGAGGGTGAGCAGGCCGCAGCCGTAGGCCTTGGACGGGCCGATGCCGCCGAGGAGCGCCGTCTGCAGGAGGCCGGGGTCGCTGATGCGCAGGCGGCCTTCGAAGGTGGCGGTGGTGAGGGTGACCGCGGTGCGGGTGCCGGGTTTGGTGAAGCTGCTGCGGCTGCGGTCGGTGATCCGCACCTCACGGGCGGGCCGCGCGTCGGCGGGGGCGTCGGAGTCTGACGGTTCGAGGCCCGGTGCCGGGTGGTCGGTGCGGGCCTCGGGGACGGTGAAGCCCCAGCGCTCGGTGCGGTCCAGGAACCAGGCGAGCTGCTGGGCGGCGGTGCGGTGGGCCAAGCGGTAGGAGCGGTGGTGGAGTTCGGCGGCGCTCTTGGTGTGGTGAGCGCTGGGCTTCTCGGGCTTGGAGGTGTTCTGGACGGGGCTGGCCTTGAGGCGGAAGGCGAACTCGCGGCCGACGGCGAGTTGGCCGAGCAGCGGACTGTAGTCGCGGATCGCGTAGTGCTCGCCGTCGGCGTCCGGCCATCCCGCTTGTTCGACGATGTGGGTCCAGTCCGGCTTGGAGGGGGTGAGGACCAGCAGCATCGGGCGGCGCGGGTGGTCGGCGTCCAGGCGCCACAGGATCCGGTCGCCGGGCTCGGTGTCGGGGATGCCGGCCGTCACGGCGCCGTGCAGGGCGCGGGGGTTGGCGAGCAGGGTGCGGCTGGCGGCGCGCAGCGGGTTGATGCGGACGCGGGAGAGGTAGGTCATCGGGTCACCAGCCCAGCAGGGCGAACGGGTCGTGGCCGGCGGAGGCGGCGGACGGTTGCGCGGTCGTGGAGGACGGGGCGAGGCCGGTGGGGACGGTGAGCCAGGCGTGGCGGATCCGTCGGGTGGAGAAGCCGCGTTCGCGGGGGTCGAAGGAGCGCGGGACGTCCTGGAGGGTGTCGTCGCCCGACGGGTCGTCGAAGGTCGCGGCCAGGTCGATCCGGTCCGGCGAGAACGGCTCCGCGGCTCGCTCGGCCCGCCGCCGGTAGGCGCTCTTGGCCGCGTCGCCCGCCTGCCAGGGCTCGTCGGCGAGGACGTCCTCCAGGGTGCCGTCGCGCACGGCACCGAGGGTGATCGGCTGGGTGGGCACGCAGGAGCGCCGGCCGAGGGCGAGTGGGAAGGCGGGGCGGCGGATCGCCTCGGCGAGCGTCTCGACGAGGGCGGCCGGGCCCTGGACGGCGGCGACGAACACCGCGTCCTGGAGGTAGTAGCGGTGGGTGACGTGGGTGTCCTTGGCCGGGGAGGTCGGCTTCTGCACGCCCTTGGCGTTCACCCCGGCCTGCGGCAGCGCCCGGCCCCGGTAGTCGCTGACGGTGTGGTAGTCGCGCAGCAGGGTGCCGGGCTGGTCGATGCGCACGCCCAGGCGCAGGCCGACCAGGTCGGTGATGTCCGCTTCGCGCGGGCGGCCCGCGGCGGCCGCGAGCAGGCCGACGACACCGGACTTGGTCGGCTGGGGCCGGCTGTCGCGGCGGTTGAACGCGCTGCGGTCGCCCCAGGACTGGAGCGGCCCGGCGAGGCGCAGCACGAGGACCGCCTGCGCCTCGTCCTTCGGGACCGTCGTGGGGGTCGGGTCGGCGGGCATCAGTTGTCGTTCACCCGCTCGATGAGCGCGGTGCGCAGGCCCTCGCGCAGCTCGGGGAAGGTGCGGTTCGCGCCGAAGGCCTCCGCCAGCTGCTGCCCGGTCTCGTCGGCATCGGCGGTGCCGAGGGTGTGGCAGATGCCGACGTACAGCGGGGTGTCGCCCCACTGCTCGGTGGCGGTGGCGAACTCCCCCGCGAGGCGGCGCGCGGACTCCGCGACGATGCCCCGGCTCGCCGGGACCGGGTTCTCGTACGCGGAGACGAGGTTCACCGGCTGGTCGGCGCGCACGACGACGGCGACCAGGCTCGGGCGGGTGCGGTGGGCGAAGGAGTTGCCGTAACCGGTCGGCATGGAACGGGCGAAGGAGTCGACGAACAGGTCGACGGCGTCGACGGTGGCCTTGTCGTCACCGAGGTTCTCCCGCAGCTGGTGCAGGCCGACGGTCGCATAGCGGTAGAGCGTCGCCGAGTTGAAGCCGATGGTGCCGATCATCCCGGCGCCGGTCTCGTCGGCCGCGTTCTCGTCGTCGACCGCCGTGTAGTAGTCGAACTCGAGCTCGGCGGCGTGGGTCGAGATCGCGTGCGCGACCTGCGTCGCGGCGTCCACGTTCAGCCCCGGGATGTCCGCGACCATACGGCCGAAGAGCGCGACGTCGGCCGGGTGACCCGTCTGCAGCTGCTCCTTGACCGGCAGGGCCTTGACGGCCTCGTCGAGGGCCTTGGCGTCGAGGGCGGCGAGGTCGGCGGCCGTGTCGGCGACCAGGGCGGCGATGGCGTCCAGCTGGCGGCGCCCGTAGAAGAGCAGGTAGGCGGTGTCGCCCTCCTTCTTGCCCGCGGAGATCCCGGTCGACTTGATCAGCGCGTCGGCGAGCCGCTGGGCGTCCTCGGCGGCGAGGCCGGTGCGCTCGGCGATGCCCTTGGCGAGCTGGGCGGCGATCCGCTTGGTGCGGGTGGCGAGGTCCTGCCGGTCGCGGCTCTCGGCGAAGTGGATGCGGGTCGCGCGCTTCCAGGCCTGGGAGGAGACGCGGGAGCGGCGCTTGCCGCCGAAGTAGGCCTCCTTCGGGTTGCCGTTGTCGTCCCGGTTGAGGTTCGCCGGCGGGACGGTCTGCAGGATGTGCACGTCGATGTAGAGGCGGTCGGTCATGCGCTGCTCCTCGAAGGGTGGCGGTCCGGGCGTAGGTCGGCGGGCGATTGGGCGGCGGGCGATCAGTCGGCGGGTGCCTTGTCCTTCCAAGCCTGGTAGCCGACGGCCCACTTGAGGCGGACCTGCGGGCGCCGGTCGGTGTGGTGCCAGGCCTGGATGTCGGCCATCAGGTGGTTGTAGTCCAGCGGCTGTCCGACGGTGCGCAGCTGGGTGACCAGGCCGCGCAGGTGGACCAGCAGCGCGGAGACGCTGGTGGCGCCGGCGAGTTGGGCGACGCGGGTGTCGAGCGCCTCCTCGCTGAACTTGCCGCTGCGGCGCAGCGCCCGCAGGGCCTCGCCGAGCTTGACGCCGCGGCGGTGCATCGGCCTGGACTGGCTCTGCTGGTGCAGGCCGTAGAGGGCGAGGGCGGCGTGCTCGGCCTTCTGCTCGTCGGAGACCTCGTCGCGCAGGGCGAGGACGTCGTTGACCTCGCAGCTGTAGAGCGGCCACATCTTGGGGCTGTCCATGACGGGGCGGCCGAGGCCGGAGCGCATGGCCGCGAGGTCCTCGCCGGGGGGTCGGCGCGGCTGCTTGGTGCGGGGGTCGATTCGCCAGGTGTGGTCGGGGGCGGTGTGCTCGTCCCAGTACCGGCGCTGCTTGGCGGTGGTGGTGTGCTCAGTCGTCAAGGTCCGCTCCAGGGGCGGGATCGGGTTCGAGGGCGGGTCCGGTCCCGGCGGCGCGGGCGGCGGCCGCTTCCCGGACGGCGTCGGCGTACCGGGGCAGGATCTCGTCGAGCCGGTGCCGGAAGTTGGCGCCGGCGGTGCCGAGCTTGTAGGTCTGCGACTTGCCCGACTTGCCCGACTTGCCCGACGTGCCCGACTTGCCCGACGTGCCTGCCGGGGTGACGGTGCGGCCCGTGAAGGTGGTGGCCGGGGCGGCCAGCAGGAGTTCGTTCGCCGCGTCCCGTGCGCGGTGGTGGGCGACTTCCTCCCACGCGAGCCTGCCCCGCTCCAGGACGTCGTCGTCGGCTCCGGCGTCGCGGACGCCGGCGAGCAGGCGGCGCACCAGGGGGTCGAGGGTGTGCAGGAGGAGGTCGCCGGGGCGCTGGCCCTTGTCCCAGGGGATGGGGTCGGCGCCGGCGGCCCGGCGCAGGTCGGCGGAGAGGTTGTTGACGGCCTTCGCGAGCTGCTCCGCCTGCTCGGCCACGTCCAGGAGGAGCTGGTGGGCCTCGCTGTCCTGGTGGAGGGCGAGCAGGGGCAGGGGGATGGCGTCGTGGATGACGTCCTCGACGATGGCGGACTGGGTGCCGTAGACCATGCCGAAGGTCTCGACCTGCAGCGGGTAGTCGGCGGGGAGCCGGCCGTCCTCCCGCAGGGCGCTGACCTCGTCGAGCAGGACGCTGGTCTCGAAGGCGCCGTCGGAGCTCTGGCGGGTGGGCGCGAGGAGGGCGTCCAGGCCGCGCCAGGCGGCCTTGCCCTGGGTGTGGCGGCGCGGCCTGCGCTCGGGCAGGGCGGCGGCGGACTTCTTGGCGGGCGCGGTGAACGCCCAGGCGGTGTGCGGCTCTTGCTCGGACATCGGCGTGAGCCGGTCACCGGCGCTGACGACCACCCGCGCGACCCTCGGCCGACCGGTCTCGTCCTGGTGCGGGATGAGGCGGATCCGCCGCGCCTGCCACGTCCACAGGTCGAGGAGGCCCTCGGCTTTACGGGGCTTCCAGGCGGGTTCGTGCGGGCCGCGCATCCACTGCGGGACGCCGAGGACCTCGGGCGGGGTGACCGGGAGGTTCAGCAGGAGGGTCTCGTACAGGGTGCGCCCGGTGGGGACGACGACGCCGAGCTGGCCGAGCGGGCCGGTCGGGTTGCCCGTGGTCTTGCCCGCCTTGACCTGGTCGTCACCGACGACGCCGGTCTTGATGGCGGCGGTGTCCCAGCAGTGGGCGTGCAGGAGCCAGTGGGCGGCCTGGGCCGGCGTCAGGTCGAGCGGGTCCGCGTCGCTGCGGTTGGCGAACAGCGGGACGTTGTTGCCGCTCGCCGCGGTCGCCACCAGGGCGGCGGAGCCCTTCGTCTCGTCCTTGGCGGTCCGCAGTCCGGCGACCTGCGCGAAGGGATCGACCGGGTCGAAGAGGTCGAACTTCGCATAGTGCTTGTCGAGGTAGATCCGGAGGCTGCCCAGCTCTGCCTTCGTGAACCCGCCCTTCCGGGTGAGCCGTTCGCCTTTCTCCGCGAAGTCCCGGGGTGTTCCGGTGGCGTGGGCGACGACGGGCAAGAGAACCTGGCGCAGGACGGCCGGCAGCTGGGTGGAGAACTCAACGACGAGGCACTCCAGTTCGTGGGCCCGGGCCAGGGCCTCGGCGATCCCCAGCTTCATGGGAGGCCCGCCGACGACGGGGCGCACCGCCAGCCATGGTTCGTCGACAAGGTTGTACCCAGGCACGCACTGGTCTCCCAACTGGCTCTGTCTAGCTCGCCGCTGATTCATCGTGGCATCGGTGAAGGTCTGCTGTAGGGCGAATGCTTGAATTGCTCCTCGGCCCCGCAGGATCTTGTGCGCGGGGATGGCCCCTGGCTCTGTCTGCGAGCCGGTCCCGGCTGCAAGTAGGCCCCGCGTTCGCGGGTTTGGAGTCGTGTGGGCGGAGCGGCACTCTGTCTCTCCTGCCCACACACCCCGCTATCGGTACGGTCTTCCTCCGCTCACCACGAGGCCGAGCAGGTCGTCGTAGCGCAGCCGGAAGTCGCCAATGACCGCTTCGCCCTGTCCGTCGAGCTCCAGGGCCAGGCTGTGGCGCAGCCATGGATGGTCCCGCCAGCCCGACAGCGGACCGAGCGCCTGCTCGGCCGCTTCGGTCAGCCTGGCGGGAAGGCGTACCGTGCCGGAGAGCACGTCGTCCACCACCTCCGCCGCGACCTCGCCGTTCGGGCCGAGGCTTCGGCCCGTCACTGCTCGGACGTCGTCCTCCCCGAGACGGCGCACCAGGACGACCTCCGCGCTCGGGTCGCCGTCCCGGACGAGCGCCTCGAACTGCCCCTCGGCCAGCTTGCCGAGGGCGCCGTAGTGCAGACCCGCTAGCGTCTGGGCCCCGTGCTCACCGGCACGGGTCAGCAGGTACCCGGCAGCCTTCGCTCGACGCTCGGTCTGCCGTTCCTCCCACTCCTGCCAGCCCTGCGCCTCGGCCTCGGCCCAGGCCGCCGGGACGACCGGGTCCGTACCGTAGACCCGGGCGACCAGGTCCGGCACCTGGCCAGGGATGCTCCACGCGCCTCCGCCGGACGTCGCCACCCGCTCGACCTCGGCGGCCGTGCGCAGCAGGAGGTAGCGGCCGTAGATCCCCTCGGAGGCCCGCAGGATGTACGGCGCCTTGTCGTCGTCGAGGCCGATGCCGGTGACGACGACGGTGGGCCGGGACAGCGTGTGGGGGCGCTTGACGCCGTCGTGGCGGTGGAGGCGTCCGATGCGCTGGAGGAGCAGGTCCATGGGCGCGAGGTCGGTGATCAGCAGGTCGGCGTCGACGTCGAAGGACTGCTCCGCGAGTTGGGTGGCGACGACGATCAGCCTGTCGGGGCGGTCGGATCCTTCTCTCGGCGGGCCGAGGAGTTCCAGCACCTCCTGGGTGCGGTCGGCCCGGTGGCCTGCGTGCAGACGGGCGTGCAGGAGCCGCACGTCGGCGCCGTACTCCTTGTGGAGGGCGTCGAACGTGGCCTGGGCGCGGGCCACGGTGTTGCGGATGATCAGCACGCATCCGCCGTCGGTCAGCCGCTCCCGCAGGTAGTCGGTCACGGCGGCATCCGCCGGCCCGGTGTCGTCGTCCGCGGCCCGGGCATCCGTCTCCGCCGGCTGCTCGTGGAGCACTTCGACCCGTACCTGGAGATCGTGGCGCCACGACTCGGTGCTCTCCACGAGAACCTCCGGCAGCCCGTCCCGCCCCGGCCAGACCGCCGTCACGTTCGGATAGCCCTGCGGCTCGGGAAGCTCCGGCGCCGCCGGGGCCTCCGCGGACTGCGTGCCGGCCAGGTAGGCGGCGGCCAGATCACGCCGCTGCTCGGGCGGCAGAGTCGCCGAGAGCAGCACCACCGGCACGCCAGCCTGTCCGAGCCACCACAGGCCCTCCAGCAGGAACTGCGACATGTAGACGTCGGCGGCATGGACCTCGTCGAGGATCACGACCTTGCCCATCAGGCCGGCCGTACGCAGCATCACGTGCTTGGTGCGGGTCGCGGCGTACAGGAGCTGGTCGATGGTGCCGACCGCGAACGGGCTCAGCAGACCTCGGCGACGGCCCAGGAACCACTCGGCGGGGACCCTGCGCTCCCCGCCCTCGCAGCCGTCGAAGCAGTCGGTCGACATCCCGAACTCGTCTTCCCCCACGGACGAGTAGTAGGAGTCGGCGTCCTGCCCCCACTCACCGGTGCCCTCCAGGAGGGCGCGCCACTGCTTGTTGACCATCCGCTTGCCGTGCAGCAGCGCGACCTGGTCCTCCAGGCCGTCGCCGACCTCGCGCAGCCACGACCGGACCTGGGTGAACATCGGGTCCGAGGTCGCCTGGGTCGGCATGCCCAGGAACACTCCGTCCGCACCGTGACGGGCGGCCATCAGCTCGGCCGCCGCCAGCGCCGCCTTCGTCTTCCCCTCCCCCATCGGAGCCTCGACGATCACCAGGCCCGGCCCGCCCATCCGGCGCACCACGTCAAGGACCAACTCCTGCGAGGGCCTGGGCCCGTGGCCGAAACGGTCCCGGAACGCCTCCGGACCAGGTACCGGCAGCGCTCCCCACCCACCGCGCAGTCCGAGCCGCGCCCACGCTGCCGCGGCCCGCTGCCGCGCCTGCGGCATCGTCACCCTCGCCAGATCCGACACGCCCGTGAAGTGCCGCTCGTCGCTGGCGATCCAGTCCGCCATCACCACGAAGCCGGCCAGTTGGAGCTGCACCACTCGGCTCGGCACCTCCAGAGGTTCGACGGCGGCAAGCGGCGCCTCGCCCTCGTAGCCGAGCTCCCGGGAGAAGACCTCCACCAGCGCCGACTGCGCGAGCTTCCAGGGCCGGCTGTTTCCCTGCAGCCTCTCGTTCCTCTTCGGCGGGCTCAGCTGCCCCAGGGTCGGGACCAGACCGTGGTGGCCGGCGACCAGCGGCCAGACCCAACCGACCTGCTCCTTCGACCACGTCGCTTCGGTGAGCAGCGCCCTCAACACGCGGGCACCGGCTTTGTCGTGCCGCCAGGACACCCCCTTCACCGCGTACTTGTCCCAGCTCAGGCCCGCCTGGCGGACCGCGGCCTCGCCAGCGGGGTCGAGGCACTGGAACACCGGGGTGGCCTTGCCGCAGTCATGGATCCCGCACAACCAGGCGAACAGACGCCGCCCCTTGCCCGGCCCGCCCGCGACGGCGTCCAGACGCCACCGCGTCACCGGCGGCAGGTATCGGTCCCAGACGATCTCCGCCACGGCAGCGGTGTCCAGCATGTGCGACAACAGCAGGTTGGCCGTCCCTCCGGCCCGCCCGGCAGACTTGCCCCACAGGGCACCCAACCAGCCCTCTACCTCAGGCGGGTACCACTGCCAGCGGTCATAAACCATCGCCTCGACCTCCATGTCCGAGTACGCTTCGAAGCCTAGGTCGAGGCACTGACAATCCACCCGGAATATGAGAAGACACTGTGGCAGGCGCATGAGCTCTGCTATGCGCAGCCAACCGAATCGAACTGAATCAATCGGCGCCCACTGACAGAGATCAGCGCAGGTCAGGAAGTGTCGGCCCCGCGCTCGCGGGGATTACTCTTCTGCTCCATACCCAAGACAATAGACCGGGCTGTCGGCCCCGCGCTCGCGGGGATTACTCCCGCCTCGCGTTCGCCCAGGCCGGGCCCGCGCAGTCGGCCCCGCGCTCGCGGGGATTACTCCCACGGCTACCCGCTCGCCGTCCGCGTCCTGACCGGCGGCTACCGTCGGCCCCGCGCTCGCGGGGATTACTCCGCGCCGGTGACCGCGTTGTCCCGCCACTGGCCGTCGGCCCCGCGCTCGCGGGGATTACTCCGCGGACCGCTCGAACTCCGGCACCTTGCTGCGGTCGGCCCCGCGCTCGCGGGGATTACTCTCGCACTTGTGGCGGACGACGTCGGCGGCCAGCGTCGGCCCCGCGCTCGCGGGGATTACTCCAGGGCGTCCTCCGCGCCCAGCTCTCCAGGGCGGTCGGCCCCGCGCTCGCGGGGGTTGCTCCCCGATCGGATCAAGCCCAGAATGTGGGCGATAGTCGGCCCCGCGCTCGCGGGGGTTGCTCCGGCTACGCGGCCACCTCCGGATTCATGCTGGAGTCGGCCCCGCGCTCGCGGGGGTTGCTCCTGCTGGTAGTCACGGATCCCGACAGCACCGGTGTCGGCCCCGCGCTCGCGGGGGTTGCTCCCAGCGCCACCGGACAATCTGCATTCTGGACGAGTCGGCCCCGCGCTCGCGGGGGTTGCTCCCCGTACGCCGAGGCGCTCCCGGCGCTGGCGATGTCGGCCCCGCGCTCGCGGGGGTTGCTCCGCCTACCAGCTGATCGGGGGTGCGTGATGGCCGTCGGCCCCGCGCTCGCGGGGGTTACTCCCCGAAGCAAGCTCACCGAGGGGCAGTTCGAAGGTCGGCCCCGCGCTCGCGGGGGTTGCTCCCTGCAAGGCCGGAGGGGAGGGAACGGCACCCGGTCGGCCCCGCGCTCGCGGGGGTTGCTCCGGGAGACACACCATGCACACCCGCCGTACCCCGTCGGCCCCGCGCTCGCGGGGGTTGCTCCATCAAGGTCGCGTGGGTGACCAGCGTGGCGAAGTCGGCCCCGCGCTCGCGGGGGTTGCTCCCACCGGCCGTTACCGTACGCCGCGCTGGCCTGGTCGGCCCCGCGCTCGCGGGGGTTGCTCCGACACTCGGCGCCTGGCGCAGAATGCGCGGCTGTCGGCCCCGCGCTCGCGGGGGTTGCTCCGACAAGCCGGCGGACCTGTCGGCCCCGGCCGAGGTCGGCCCCGCGCTCGCGGGGGTTGCTCCATCCCCGGCCAGCTGCGCGACCCGGGCCCGCTGTCGGCCCCGCGCTCGCGGGGGTTGCTCCCGTCAGAGAATCACCACTACCAGGCACCCCTGGTCGGCCCCGCGCTCGCGGGGTTGCTCCACCGCGAGAGTCGCGATGGCTGCGGTCGCCCCGTCGGCCCCGCGCTCGCGGGGGTTGCTCCCTGGCCTGACAGGCACTCGTAGAAGGCAGCCTTCCGCGTACGTCGGCTGGCGGGTAGGGGATCGCGGGGCGGCCTTTCGGAAGCTGCCGGGCGAGAGCGCGCTTGAACGCCGGGCGGCGGCCGCGCGGAGAGAAGAGGGGTTCCGTACGAACTACGCTCGGCGCCGTGCAGGTAGGCGGGGCCGGTGGGGAGGGGTACGGGGTGGCTCAGGTGGTGGGGTGGGCAGAGTTGCGCTTTCGGTGCTGAGCTTGCGCCGGCGGCCCCGGTCCGTCGTGGCGGTAGGGGGACTTCGTCCGGCCTGCGCTGCGGGCTCCGGCCGGACCCGCCAGGTCGGTGCCCGGGTGTCACACCTGCGGGGGACGAGGCCGTGACCGAATCCGGCCGGGCGGAGTTGCAGGAGTGCATGAGCGGCGTGTTCACAGAGTTGAGGTGCGTCATGACGACCAGCCCGGCGAATCCGCGCGAGGTTTCCGACCGTGACTCCGACGCGCCCGGCCAACCGGAGTTCTCCGCCTGCCCGTTGCTCTTCGATCCGCAGTGCCCGGAGCTGCCCGAGGACGTGCTCGGCGGGCTGCGGGAGCAGGCCCCCGTCGTGCGGATCACCCTGCCCGGCGGGCTGCCGGCGTGGATGATCACCCGGTTCGACGACGTCCGGGCCGGGCTCGGGGACCCGCGGCTGGTGCAGTCCCCGCTCTCCGTGCCGGGGTTCGCCGGCGAGGACCCCCGCATGGCGCAGATCCGGTGGCTCGGCCTGCCGGAGCGGATGAACCAGTACCTACTGCGCGCCCTGCTGGACCTCGACGCGCCCGACCACACCCGGCTGCGCAAGGCGGTCGCGCCGCACTTCACCGCGCGCCGCATCCACGCGCTGCAACCCCGGGTGGAGCAGATCACCGACCGGCTCCTGAGCGAACTGCCCGGACGGGCGGCCGCCGACGGCAGCGTCGACTTCATCGAGGAGGTCGCCTTCCCCCTCTCGATCACGGTGATCTGCGAGATGGTGGGCATTCCCGAACAGGACCGCCCGCTGTGGCGCCGTTGGGCGGACGACCTCAACGGCCTGGACACCGACCTCGTCCGCGACTCCGCGCCCGCCCTCGTGGACCACGTGCTCGCGCTGATCGAGGAGCGTCGGCGCACCCCCGGCGACGACCTCATCAGCGCGATGGTGACGCCCTCCCCGGACGGTGAACCTCCCCTCCCGGAGCGGGACATCGTCACGATGACGATGCTGGTGACCAACGTCGGCTACGAGAACACCGCCTACTTCCTCGCCAACGGCCTCGCCGCCCTGCTCGCCCACCCCGACCAGCTGGACCTGCTGCGCGACGACCCCGCCCTGCTCCCCTTGGCCGTGACGGAGCTGCTGCGCTGGGGCGGCTCCGTCCCGGCGACCCGGCCGCGCTTCGCCGCTCAGGACATCGACCTGCACGACACCCGCATCCGGGCCGGCGAGGCCGTCGTCCTCTCGCTCCTCGGTGCCAACCGCGACCGCCGGTACCACCCCGACGCCGACCGGTTCGACATCACCCGCTACCAGGACGCACAGGACGACCACGTCGCCCTCGGCCACGGCGCCCACTTCTGCCTCGGCGCCGCCCTCGTCCGCCTGGAGACGCAGGTCCTGCTCGGCGCACTGACCGCCCGGTTCCCCGGCCTCCGGCTGGCCGTCGCCCCGGACCGGCTGGAACGCGTCCACGTGCCGGGCGTGGGCCGCCGACTCACCCACCTCCCGCTTCACCTGTGAGCGGCCGGCGGGCCCGGGCCCTGGACGTCCTTCGCCTCCCGGGACCCCTCCGCCGCAGAGATGTCCGACCGCCTCAGACAGGCCCGACCGGTGCCCGAGGCACCGGGCCGCCCCGGAAAGGGACGACGCACGATGCCGAACGACCAGGCGGTAGCACCGCCGGCACCCGTACCAACGCCGGTACCTGCACCCGCACCCGTACTCGCCGAGCACGCCGGCGGGTGTCCGGTCCGCGAGAGCCGGATGCCCGACGGGTCCATGGGCTGGGTGGCGTCCGGCTTCGCCGAGGTCCGCGATGTCCTCACCGACCCCCGCCTGACCAGCGCACCCTCCGCCCTCGCCGCCGACGGCTCCCCCGACCCGCGCATCGCCGGCCTGACCGCGCTCGGGCTGCCGCCGGAGACGCACCACTACTTCCTCAACGCCATCGTCGACTTGGACCCCCCGCGCCACACCCGCCTGCGTCGGCTGGTGTCCCGCGAGTTCACCGCCCGCCGCATCCAGCTCCTCGCCCCGTCGATCGAGCTGATCACCGACCGCCTGCTCGACTAACTGCCCGACCACCGTGACGAGTTCGGCGTCGTCGACCTCGTCGAGCACTTCGCCTACCCGCTGCCGGTCGCCGTCATCTGCGAACTGGTCGGCGTCCCGGAGCCCGACCGGCACCTCTGGTCCGACTGGAGCCGGAACCTGACGGCCGGCCACACCGAACGGCTGCGGACGGCGACACCCGCCCTGGTCCGGCACGTCCGGGAGCTGATCGACCGCCGCCGCGCGGAGCCCGGCAGCGACCTCATCAGCGGGATGCTCCAGGCGCGAGACGACAGCGCGGACATCGGCCCGAACGGCGGCCCGGACGGCAGCCCCTCCAACGCGGCAATGAGCGAGGACGAGATGGTCAGCATGACCCTCATCCTCGTCCTGGCCGGCCACGAGACCACCGCCCACCTGATCGCCAATGGCACCCTGGCCCTGCTCACCCACCCCGACCAGCTCGCCCTGCTGCGCCAGGACCGCACGCTGCTGCCACACGCCGTCGAGGAACTGCTGCGCTGGTGCGGCCCGGTACCCTCCGCCCGCCTGCGGTACGCCGACCGCGACCTCGTCCTGCGGGGCGTGCACATCCGCAGGGGCCAGGCCGTCCACCCCCACCTCGACGCCGCCAACCTCGACCTGCGGCACCACGACCGCGCCGAGCGGCTCGACCTGACCCGGAAGCGGGCCGCCCAGGCCGACCACCACCTCTCGTTCGGGTACGGCATCCACTTCTGCCTGGGCGCGGCGCTGGCCAGGCTGGAAGCGGCCATCGCCTTCGGGCGGCTCCTCAACCGCTACCCCGGACTGTCGCTCGCGGCCGACCCCGGCACCCTGATCCCCGGCGACCGCCCGGTCGGCTGGGAGCTGAACCACCTGCCGCTGCACCTGGGGCGGGTCTGACGGACCGTCCGGTGACGGGCGGTGGGCCCCCGGATCGGTCGGCGCTGGGCGGCATCCGGACGGAGGGGGGTTCCGTGCGGACGGCGGCCGGCGCCGGGGGCGGGGGGCTCAGGTGGTGGGGTGGGCGAAGGTGGTGAGGTGCTTCGCCACAGTGGTCGGGCTGGGCATCGCCGCGATTTCGGTGCTGACTTCGCGGGCGGCGCGGGTCATGGTGTCGTCGGTGAGAAGGCGGTGGAGCAGGGCCGGTGTGATCTCCTCAGCGGTCGCGCTGAGCCCGGCTCCGCGCTGGTGTACGGCGGCCGCGGCGATGAAGCGGTCCGAGCCATCAGGCAGGATGAGTTGGGGGATGCCCGCGTCGAGTGCGCCGAGGGCGGTGCTGCTGTCGCCGGGTACCACTGCCAGCGGTCACCGGCCATGCCTCGACCTCCATGTCCGAGTACGCTTCGGAGCGTAGATCGAGGCCCTGACAATCCGTCCTGGATTCACGAAGAGACAACGATCGGCGCATGAGGTCTGCTCTGGGAAGCCCACCGAATCGAACTGAATCAACCGGCGCCAGTTGACGCAGATCACCGCAGGTCAGGAAGTGTCGGCCCCGCGCTCGCGGGGGTTGCTCCCAGCCGATCGTCGGCCCGTTCGACGCCTGGTGGGTCGGCCCCGCGCTCGCGGGGGTTGCTCCACCGACGACGGCTCGTACCTGCCGCGCGCGTGGTCGGCCCCGCGCTCGCGGGGGTTGCTCCCCCCAGGCCGTCTCCGAGGCCATCGCGGCCTAGTCGGCCCCGCGCTCGCGGGGGTTGCTCCTCGGTGTGACCAGACAGACCAAGTGGGAGCAGGTCGGCCCCGCGCTCGCGGGGGTTGCTCCCGGCGGTACCGTCAGGGGCTCCCGCCAGGACGGTCGGCCCCGCGCTCGCGGGGGTTGCTCCGTCCGACTCCTGCTGCCGGACGCCAACGGCGGGTCGGCCCCGCGCTCGCGGGGGTTGCTCCTCGGTCTCGACCTCCGCGATGCCCTCCGCCCTGTCGGCCCCGCGCTCGCGGGGGTTGCTCTCCGATGGATTATCGGGATATGTACCGGTGGGAGTCGGCCCCGCGCTCGCGGGGGTTGCTCTCGCTTCGCGGTGTCCACCTGGTTGGGCAGCGTGGTCGGCCCCGCGCTCGCGGGGGTTGCTCCCCCACCGGCTACACCGGCCGGTACCGCATCGTGTCGGCCCCGCGCTCGCGGGGGTTGCTCCCCGTTCGCGGACCAGAAGATCCCCGCGACCCCGGTCGGCCCCGCGCTCGCGGGGGTTGCTCTGACGGACAGTGCTGCACGCTTCAAAAGTCCCAGTCGGCCCCGCGCTCGCGGGGGTTGCTCCGGTGATCGTTTCGCTCTGCATCGGGTTCCTCCGTCGGCCCCGCGCTCGCGGGGGTTGCTCCTCGCCGTCGAGTGCGAGGAGAAGGACGTCACGGTCGGCCCCGCGCTCGCGGGGGTTGCTCCTTCGAGAACGGCGTCATCAGCATCCGCGCCGAGTCGGCCCCGCGCTCGCGGGGGTTGCTCCTCCCCCTTCCCGTCTCTTACTTGAGGAGAAGAGTCGGCCCCGCGCTCGCGGGGGTTGCTCCCTCGGAGACGTCCTCAAGGTGTACCGGGCACTGTCGGCCCCGCGCTCGCGGGGTTGCTCCCTGAGCGCGGAAGTCATGCGCCTTCCAGTGCTGTCGGCCCCGCGCTCGCGGGGATTGCTCCCGGGTCAGGTCCGGGGCAACCCGGACCGCGGCGTCGACCCCGCGCTCGCGGGGGTTGCTCCACGGTGTACGGCCGCCTCGACTCCCTGGTCACGTCGGCCCCGCGCTCGCGGGGGTCGCTCCTCGCCCGGCGCCCAGATCCCCGGGTAGTCGTCGTCGGCCCCGCGCTCGCGGGGGTTGCTCTGCATCACCCCGGCCCCCGTGCAACCCCAGGAAGTCGGCCCCGCGCTCGCGGGGGGTTACTCCGTGGCCTGATCGACATCGCTCTCTGGCCGTACGTCGGCCCTGCGCTCGCGGGGGTTGCTCCCGGAGGGACGCCAACCGTCTCGGCGTGATCCTGTCGGCCCCGCGCTCGCGGGGGTTGCTCCCTTGCCTGACAGACCTCGCAGAAGGGGGCCTTCGGCGTACGTCGGCAGGCGGGCGTAGGGGTCGCGATGCAGGCGCTTAGAAGGTGCCGGACGGGAAGGCGCGTTGGCGCCGGGCGGCATCCGCACAAAGGGGGTTCCCCGTGCGGACGGCGCCGGGCGTCGGGCGGACTGGCTCAGGTGGTGGGGCGGGCGAGGGTGGTGAGGAGCTCCGCCACGACGGTCGGGCTGGGCATCGCCGCGATCTCGGTGCTGACCTCGCGGGCGGCGCGGGTCAGGGCGTCGTCGGTGAGGAGGCGGCGGAGCAGGGCCGGGGTGATCTCCTCGGCGGTCGCGCTGAGGCCTGCGCCACGCTGGTGCGCGGCGGCTGCGGTGATGAAGCGGTCGGAGCCGTCGGGCAGGATGAGTTGGGGGATGCCCGCGTCGAGTGCGCCGAGGGCGGTGCTGCTGTCGCCGGGTACCACTGCCAGCGGTCATCGGCCATGTCTCGACCTCCATGTCCGAGTACGCTTCGGAGCGTAGATCGAGGCCCTGACAATCGACCTTGGATTCACAAATAGACAACGATCGGCGGATGAGGTCTGCTCTGGGAAGCCCACCGAATCGAACTGAATCAACCGGCGCCAGTTGACGCAGATCACCGCAGGTCAGGAAGTGTCGGCCCCGCGCTCGCGGGGATTGCTCACGGGCCCGCTGACGACGAGGGGAAACGGATTGGTCGGCCCCGCGCTCGCGGGGATTGCTCTCAGGTCCGCGTGGCCATTACCGGCGCCGCGTACGTCGGCCCCGCGCTCGCGAGGGTTGCTCCGCCTTCGTCCTCGCGATGATGGCGAAGTCCCTGTCGGCCCCGCGCTCGCGGGGGTTGCTCTCGGCCTGGTCAGCGTCCCGTCCGGCCCCACACCGTCGGCCCCGCGCCCGCGGGGGTTGCTCCGGGATCGGCGGGCCGCCCCCGCCCCCGCCCGCGTCGGCCCCGCGCTCGCGGGGGTTGCTCTCTCAGGTGCGCGCGGTCGCGGTCGTCCCACTCGCCGGCCCCACGCTCGCGGGAGTTGCTCCTGCTGGAGGCCGGAGTACAGGGAGATGTCCAGGTCGGCCCCGCGCTCGCGGGGGTTGCTCCCAGTCCGAGAGGGTTCGGGAAGTGCGCCGCTTGTCGGCCCCGCGCTCGCGGGGATTGCTCCCGGTCGATGTCGGCAGGGGTGCTCCAGCCGCGGTCGGCCCCGCGCTCGCGGGGATTGCTCCCGGCCGGGTGATCGACGAGGCGATCGCCGCGGTCGGCCCCGCGTTCGCGGGGTTGCTCCTCTACCTGGTAGGCCCGCGCAGAAGGGAGCCCCCCGGCGCGTGCCGGGGGGCTCTCATTGTGGCGTCTCGGTGCTGACCGAGTGGGCCCCTGTCGCACGGCGGCCAACTGGTGTGGGGATCTCGGGGCAGGCCCTCGGGAGGTGCCGGGTGGGGTGGCTCAGGGGGTGCGGCGGGCGAGGGTGATGAGGTGAGACGCCACGGTGGTCGGGCTGGGCATCGCCGCGATTTCGGTGCTGACCTCGCGGGCGGCGCGGGTCAGGGCGTCGTCGGTGAGGAGGCGGTGGAGCAGGGCCGGGGTGATCTCCTCGGCGGTCGCGCTGAGGCCGGCTCCGCGCTGGTGGACGGCGGCCGCGGTGATGAAGCGGTCGGAGCCGTCGGGCAGGACCAACTGGGGGATACCCGCGTCGAGGGCGCCGAGGGCCGTGCTGCTGCCGCCGTGGTGGATGGCGGCGGCGCAGGTCGACAGCAGGGCCTGCCAGGGGACCCAGCCGTACGGGCGGACGTTGTCCGGCAGGCTGCCGAGCGTGCCGAGGTCGAGGTCGCCGGTGGCGAGGACGAACTCGGCGTCGATGTCGGCGGCTGCCGCGATCACCCGCTCGATCCTGGTGAGGCCGTCGGTCTTGGGCGGGACGGTGCCCAGCGTCACCGCCACGCGCGGGCGGTGGGCGGGTGCAGCCAGCTCGGCGGGGACGTCGCCTTCGCCGTTGTAGGCGACGGGCCGCATCGAGGAGCCGTACCGCTCGTCGCCGGCCATGCTGGGCGGCGCGAGGTCGATGGTGTCCGCCGGGTCGGGCAGCCAGTCGATTCCGTGCCGGGCGAAGGTGTCCGCCATTTCGGCGAGCATCAGCGCGCGCAGCTTCGGGGTGCGGGCGAATCCCAGGTCGTGCTGGACGGCGGGCACGCCGAGGCGGGTCGCCGCGAGCAGGGCCACCGGGAACTGGTACTCGTACACCACCAGGTCCGGCCGCCACTGCGCGGCGAGTTCGACCGTCTCGTCGGCGACCCGGCTGTTGACGTGGGCGGCCAGCGGGACGAAGGCCTCGCGGTCGGCCGAGTTGCTCTCGACCACCCGCCGCATCAGGTCGGGCCGCCGGGTGCGGCCGGCCTCCCTGATCTCCTTGCGCCAGTCGACCCCGGGCGCGATGGGCAGGTACGGCAGCCCGGACGCGGCGACCCCTTCGCCGCCGTCCATCGAGGCCACCGCGACCTCGTGGCCGAGCTCGCGCATCGCCCTGGCCAGTGGGACCAGCGGGAAGAGGTGGCCCAGGCCGGGTGCGCCGGCGAACAGTACACGCATGATGGAACCTCGGGGAGAAGGAGAAAGAGGGAGAGGGAGGGGATGGGAGGAGGAGGGGGGTCAGGAGGCGGCCCGGTGCAGGGCGGCTTCCATGCCGTTCAGCACGGCGTTGCAGTCGCGCCGCAGGGTGGCGGCGTCGACGGCGCTGAGCAGGTAGACCCCGAGCCAGTTGCGCGAGCCGGCGGACGGGTCGAAGGCGGGGACGGGTCGGCCGGCGGGCATCGCGAAGGCGGGGACGGCTTCGATGGTGCTGCCCGGGGAGAGCAGGCTCTGCCAGTCGACGGCCTGCGGGTTCCAGAGCGGGGTGCTCTGCCAGGGCACGCCCGAGGCGTCGGCCGGGACGACGGCCAGCGACGCGGCGGCCCGGGTGCCGGTGGTGGGCATGGCCTCGGGGTAGTCGACGCGCTCGCCGAGCAGTTGGCGGACCAGCATGCCGATCGGGTCGAGTCCGAAGACCTCGTGGACCTGCCTGGTGGTGAGCAGGCCGCCGAACCTGGCCGCGGTCTCGATGACGACCAGTTCGCCGTCCTTCATCAGCTTCAGCTCGGTGTGGGTGCCGCAGTTCTCCAGCCCGAGCGCGTCGACGGCCTGTCGGGAGACCTCCTCGATCCGGCGCTGGACCGGCACCGTCATGACGGAGGGCGAGGTGCTGGCGACCTCGACGAAGGACGGTACGGTCGGCAGCTTGGCGGTGATGGCCAGGGGGCGGTAGAAGCCGTCCGCGACGATCCCCTCCACGCTGACGTAGTCGCCATAGCCGGGCTCCTCGTACCAGCCCTCGGTGGAGCCCTGGGCGATCTCCTCGACGAGGCGGTCGTGGTCGGTGTCGGCGGCGTAGAGCTCGTTCATACCGACCCGGCTGCCGGCCTGGAGTCCGCGCTCGATCTCGGCCCACGCCGGGGCGGCGTCCTCGGGCTTGTCCAGCACGATCTGGGCGACCGACCCGGCGCCCCAGGCCGGCTTGAGCAGCAGCGGGGGTGTGAACTCGGCCAGCGCGGTGTCCAGGTCGGCGAGGCTGTCGACCCGGCGGAACGCGGGTATCGGGACCCCGGCGGCGGCCCAGGCCTCGCGCATCAGCCGCTTGTCCCTGGCGCGGACGATCCCCTCGCCGGGGCCGGCCAGGTTGAGGCGGATCGCGGCCTGGGCGACGGCGAGGACCGCGAACTCCGAGAGGGTCAGCACCGCGTCGGCTCCGATGGCCTTCGCGTACTCGACGATCAGCTCGACCAGGTCGTCCCCGCGCGGCGCCTCGGGCACCAGCTCGATGCTGGTGCAGCTGGGCCGCCACACGTCCTCCCCGGACGCGGGCAGCGGCGCCAGTGCGAGGACGTGCAGCTCCCCGCAGGCGGCGATGCGCGGGAAGGCGTACTCCAGCGGGGCGCCGCCCTTGACGTAGACGTACAGAATCCGGTTCAACGTACTTGCTCCTGAGGGAAGTTCACTCGTGGGCGGCCGCGGGAAAGGGCGCGGAGGGGCACACGGGCGCGCTCGTGCGCGGGCCCGTGCGGTGTTCCGGCGACATCAGCCGACGGTGTCGGCCGGCCGTGTCAGCCGGCGGTGCGGAAGGGCCGCAGCTGCAGCAGGCTGATCTGGTCGCCCTCGATCGCCCACTCGATGTCGACCGGGGTTGCGTACGTCTCGTCGGGCGAGAAGTGCGACTGCAACAGCCTGCTGATCAGGGCCAGTCGGCGTACGAGGTCCTTGGTCCCGGCGTCCAGGTCGGTGGCGGCGGTGCCGAGCGAGACGGTGCGGCTGCCGCCTTCCATGGTGTTGCACAGGTACTGGAGCGGGGCGCCCCGGCCGGAGACCACGTCGGTCACGGAGCGCGGCGAGATGTTGAGGTAGACGTTGCGGAAGTCCTGCGGGCTCAGCGGGTTGCAGGTGACCAGGACGCCGCCGACGGTGGCTCCGACCTGTTCCTGGACGATCACGGCCATCCGGCAGTGGTCCAGGGGGATGCCCGCCTGGCGGCGCAGCAGGACCGCGCGGGGTGAGAACAGCGAGGCCCAGACCTCGCGGACCGCGTCGAGGACGGCGTCCGTGCCGCTGACGTCGGCCACCGATTCGTAGAGTCCGGCGGCGGAGAAGCCGGCCAGGTCCTCGGCGTTGGAGGAGCTGCGGACGACCTGGACGCGGGCGCCGTACAGGTGCCGGTCGATCGCCCGGTCGATCTCGGTGCGGATCGGGTCGGGCAGCGGGGTGTCGCGGATCAGCCGCTGGGCGTCGAGGCAGAGGGCCTCGATGCGCTCCTCGATGCGTTCCTCGATCCGCGTCCCCTCGTGGAGCGAAATCCCGTCCCGGAGGGCGGAGTCCAGCCGGTCGACGGCGGTGCGGAGTTCCGCCGAGGAGTCGAGGAAGCGCTGCTGGAGGGAGAACGGCAGCACGATGCCGCGCGGCACGTGGGCATACTCCTTCACCAGGAGTTGCGCGGCGGCGTCCAGTTCGGTCCTGTCCGCGTCCTCCGGGGCGCCGAGTTGCCGGGCGAGGTAGCGGAGCAGGTTGTCCCGGGGCGGCCGGGGCACGCTGTAGAAGCCGAGCCAGCGCGGTGAGCCGTGCTGGAGCAGGTGGGTGAGTTCGCCGAGGTTGGCGGCCTTGGTGCCGAACCGGACGTGGTCCCCTTCGCGCAGTGCGGACAGCGGGGTGACCGGCGTGGGCGTGAGGTCGGGCAGGTCCACGGCGACGCGGTCGGCCGGCGGGGTCGGCGGGGCTTCCTCGCGGTCGCCGGGCCGGGCGGCTTCGAGGAGGAGCTCTCCGCCGTCGGCTTCGACACGGTAGTGCACCCAACATCGGTCGCGCAGCCCGGCGCGGTCGATCCGCTCGGCGGCTTCGACGCCGACGGCGTTGGGGATGCGCCATCCGGCGGCCATCACGTTGATGTGGGAGAGCGGTGTGGTGTGCTCGGTGTGGATGATTCCGGAGACCCGGGGGATGTCCTCGGGCACCCGGGGCATCACCACGATGTCGTGCCACTCCAGCGGCTCGGGGTCGGCCCGGTACTCGTCCTCCGAGCCGAACACGCGCAGCCGTCCGTGGGCGGTCCCGGCGTTCAGCGGTACGTAGGAGGCCGCGGAGTAGAGCTCGTGGGACAGGACGCGCGGTATCTCGGTCTCCGGTATGCGGGCGAGGTAGCCCTCCTGCTCGTGGCCGGCCGGCTTGAGGACCAGCGGCAGCGAGGGGTCGATGTGCTCGCGCACCCGGTGGTAGAAGAACCGGAGCATGTCCTGGGACATGGTGTCGACGTCGACGGTTTCCAGGGACAGGAAGGTGTCGGCCTCGTGGCCGTTTTCCGCGGCGCGGCGGGTGTGGCGGGCGAGGGTGCCGAGATAGAAGCGACGGTCGGGATTCCGGTACACGTCGTCATTGAACGAATCGAGTCCGCGCGCCAGTTCGTCGATCGACATGCCGAGGATCTCGCACGCGATGTAGCGGACGTGGAGGGTGCCGTCGGCGCTGTCGATGAAGTGGAGCACCGACTCGTCGCGGTCGAGTACGACTTTCACATAGGGATAGCCCCCGACCTGGCCGGCGAGCTCGGAGAACTCCTCCAGGGTGAGCTTTTCGCCGGCGAGGCGGGGCCGCGTGGTCGCGTCGTTGCGATCCGAACGGGTCATGCGCACAGTTCAGCCATTCTTCGTCGTGTACACGATCAGTACACCTGGTGCAGAAGGGTCGGTACGACGGCGCCCACATTGCCATTCGATTTCAATGTTTGACGAATGGTCATGTCACATCAGGCCATCATGGAACGATCCGGCCACGGGAATCCGATAGGGGAATCCGCCCCGCCGCATCAAGCTGTGGTAAAGGTCACAACAAGGGGTGACCGGTGCTTGGTGAGCGATCGAGCATTTCCGGAATCATTGATTCCTGTACGACCTCAGGAGGGCGCGCGCACTCCTCGCGCACCCTCCCCGCGCACCCCGACCGGAGCCGGCCGACGGAGCCGGCCGACGGATCCGGCCGACGGATCCGGCGGTCCCGGCAGCCTCGGCGGCACACCGGGGCAGGACAGGGCGTACGACCCTCCAGTGCCAGTGGCATATTGCCCGGAACGGCCCACTCCCGGATGCGGCGAAAGTGCGTAGATCCCTTGTATTTCAAGGGAGTTGACGCATACCGAGGGGTACGGTGAGGTGGGCATGACGCTCCGGTCGGCGTCGCGTCCCGGGCTCGGGCCCGGGCGGGTCGGCCGTAGCTGCCATCGGCGCGAAGGGGGAGCTTCCTGATGGCATACGCGAAGGGTTATGACGTCTCCGACTTCCAGTCGGGCATTCCGGGGGACGCGGAGTTCGTCTTCATCAAGGCCACCGAGGGCGGCCGCACCGGCCAGTCGGGGTACACCGACAAGCTGGCGGACGCCCGGGGGCGGGGACTGGTGGTCGGGCACTACCACTTCCTGCACGCGGAGAACCCGGTCGACGGCGAGATCGAGCACTTCTGCCGGGTCGTCGGGCAGGTGCCCGCGGGCGAGCTGCTGGTGCTGGACTTCGAGCCGTACGGGCAGTCCGTCGCCGACGGCGACGCGACCGCGGCGAAGAACCAGTGGCTGGCGGCGGTCAAGCAGCGCTACCCGGACCACCTGGTCGGCCTCTACACCAACCGGGACTACTGGTTCCGGACGGACGACAACGCGGGCGACTTCCTGTGGATCGCGGACTACGTGTCCCCGGGTTCGCCGCGCGTCCAGGCGTCCTGGCGCTTCCACCAGTACAGCGACGACCCGCTCGACGCGGACGTCTTCAACGGCTCGCTGGACGAGTTGAGGGCGTGGGCCGGCAGCGGCCAGGCCCCGGCCCCCGACACGCCCGCGCCGACGCCGACGCCGAATCCCACGCCCTCGGTGCCCGACTGGCCGGGGCTGCAGCTGGTGAGCCGGGACCAGTGGGGCGCGCGGGCATGGCGCGAGCCCAACGGTTCGATCCCGTACGCCGGGGCGCGCGCGGGGGTGAAGGTGCACTACCTGGGCACCCGGTACGCCTTCGACACCCACGACACCTGCCCGGCCTACGTGCGGCGCCTCCAGGCCTCGCACATGAACGACGACGGCTGGTCGGACATCGGCTACAGCTTCGTGGTCTGCGAGCACGGCTTCGTGTACGAGGGCCGCGGCCTGAACCGGCGCAACAGCGCCAACGGCGACGTCCCGCTCAACGAGGCCCACTACGCGGTGTGCGGGCTGGTCGGCTCCTCCGGGTCGACGGAGCCGACCCCGGAGCAGCTCAACGGGCTGCGGGACGCGATCGAGTACTGCGAGCAGCAGGGCCCGGCGGGCCCGGAGATCAAGGGGCACCAGGACGGCTACTCGACCGACTGCCCCGGCCCGGCGCTGTACGCCTGGGTGCGGTCCGGTGCGCCGCGCCCGTCCGGGACGGTGGTCACCCCGCCGTCCCAGCCCGCGCCGCAGCCCGACCCGACGCCGGCCCGCTACCAGAGCAGCGTCGGCGGCCTGTCGTACGGCTACGGCGCGCACGGTCCTCAGGTCACCATCGTCGGCGAGGCGCTGGTGGCGGCGAACTTCGGCTCGCACTACACCCAGGGCCCCGGCCCGGACTGGACCGACGCCGACACCCTCAACTACGCCGACTACCAGCGCAGCCTGGGGTACTCGGGCGGGGACGCGGACGGCGTGCCCGGCGAGGCCTCGCTGCGCCGGCTGCTGGGCGGGGCGGTCCCGCTGGCCGAGGTGTCGAAGTCCCGGGTGGTCGCGGCCGCCCGCCAGGACCCGGACGCGGCCCAGGGCGCCACCACGTACCCGGACGACGTGTACACGGTGGAGCAGGCGCTCCGCGCCGAGGGGCTGCTCGACGGGCAGTGGGTCGACGGCTCGTTCGGCACCAGCACCATCGACGCCTACGCCGCCCTGCAGCGCCGGTACGGGTACAGCGGGCAGCAGGCGGACGGCATCCCCGGCATCGACTCGCTGACGCGGCTCGGCCAGGCGCACGGCTTCACGGTCACCGGCTGATCGACGGCCACCGGCTGATCCACAGTCACTGGCTGATCCACGGCCACCGGCCGATCCGCGGTCGCCGGCTGTTCCGCAGTCACCGGCCGACGTCGTCCGAGGAGGATCGATGTACCAAATCGCCCTGTCCCTGTGGCGCACCTGTGTGCCCTACATCGTGGCGTTCCTGGCGGTGCAGGCGGCGCGGCTCGGCCTCCACCTGGACAACGCCTCCGTCACCTCCGCCCTGGTCACCGGCTTCGGTACGGCCTACTACGCGGTGTTCCGCTTCCTGGAGCACCGGTTCGGCGCGACCTGGGGATGGTTCCTGGGGGCCGCCAGGCCGCCGTCCTACCAGCAGCCGGCGGCCACCCCGCCGGCGGCCGCCAAGCCGGTAGCGGCCACGCCGACCACGGCGGCCACCACACCAGCCGCACCGACGGCGACGGATCCGACCACGCCGCCGCCGACGACCACCCGCCCCGACTACCGGAACCTGCCCGAAGGCGGCTGACCGGCCGGACGGGAGACCGACCCGGGGTTGCGGAATTCCCTGCTCCGCAACCCCACGAAATAGGCGCAGTAATACAATTAAGTTTCTCAGTTCAGGTCTTGACGAATAGTCACCCGATTATGAAACTGAGCCTGCCACCACTGCATCGGGCACCATCGGTCCCTTGATGCACGAAGTGAACGGAGGGGGAATTTGCCGACGATACCGACCTACCCCGGCGTCTACATCGAAGAACTTCCCAGCAGCGTCCGTACCATCACCGCGGTGAGCACCTCGGTGACCGCCTTCGTCGGGGCCACCCGGCGCGGCCCGCTCGACCAGCCGGTCACCCTCACCAGCTTCGCGGACTTCGAGCGCCGTTTCGGCGGGCTCGCGGCGCAGAGCCCGGTCAGCTACGCCGTCCAGCAGTTCTTCCTGAACGGGGGCTCGGTCGCGGTCGTCGTCCGGGTCGCGGCGGCCGGCACCGGCGCCGCCGCGGCCGCCACGCTCACCTCGACGCAGACCTCCACCGCGACCCCGGTCCTGGACGTCACGGCCGTCGAGCCGGGGCTCTGGGGCGGGACGCTGCGGGTCGCCGTGGACTACCGGACGCCCACGCCCGGCGACACGTTCAACCTCCAGGTGTTCGACACCTCGGGCGCGGTCCGGGAGTCCTTCGCGGACCTGTCGGTCCAGGACGGCAGCCCGCGGTTCGCCGAGACGGTGGTGAACAGCGGCTCGGCGGTGGTCCGGGTGAAGGTCCGGGCGGCGAGCCGGCCGGACCCGGTGGGCACCGTGTCCAAGCCGTTCGCGGCCACCCTGCCCGACCTCACCCACGAGGTCCAGGTCAAGATCGGCGACGTGACGCGGACGGTCAGGATCCACGACCCGGCCGTGGACGGCGCCGCGCCGACCACCGTCACCGAGCTCGCCCTGCTGCTCGAACGCAAGCTCCGCGCGCTGCCCGACGCCCCGGGCAGGCGGGTCTTCGCGGGCACCCGGGTGACCGCCTTCGGCCGGCAGCTCCAGGCCGTCGCCGGCTCCACCGACCCGGCCGACGTGGTCCGCTTCCTCGGCGAGGCGGCCAACAACCTCGGCCTGGAGGGCTCGGTCAGCCCGCCGGTCTTCGCGCTCGCCGGCGGCCAGGACGGCGGGGCCCCCGGGCTGACCGACCTGATCGGCAGCGAGGCGGGCAAGACCGGCATCCAGGCGCTGCGCGACGTGCAGGACGTCAACCTGCTGGTGCTGCCCGAACTGGCCGGCTACGCCGACGTGGACGACGCCGTCACGGTGGTCTCGGCCGCCCAGGCACTCTGCGTGGAGAAGCGGATGTTCCTGATCGTCGACTCGCCGCAGGCGTGGACGACGCTGGACGCCGCCCGGGCCGGCCTGTCCGCCTTCGACTCGGTGCGCGGCGACCACGCGGCGCTGTACTTCCCGCACCTGGAGCTGGTCGACCCGCTCACCGGACGGCTGCGCGCCTTCCCGCCGTCCGGCACCGTCGCCGGGGTGATCGCGCGCACCGACGGCCAGCGGGGCGTGTGGAAGGCCCCGGCGGGGACGGAGGCCGGCCTGCCCGGGGTGCGCGCCCTGACCGTCCCGATGACGGACCGGGAGAACGGCCTGCTGAACCCGCTCGCGGTGAACTGCCTGCGGACGTTCCCCGTGGTGGGCCCCGTGGTGTGGGGGGCCAGGACCCTGGCCGGCGCCGACGTGCTCGGCTCGCAGTGGAAGTACGTGCCGGTGCGGCGCCTCGCGCTGATGCTGGAGGAGAGCCTCTACCGCGGGACGAAGTGGGTCGTGTTCGAGCCCAACGACGAGCGGCTGTGGGCGCAGATCCGGCTGAACGTGGGCACGTTCCTGCACTCGCTGTTCCAGCAGGGCGCGTTCCAGGGCACGTCCGCGCGCTCGGCCTACTTCGTCAAGTGCGACCGGGACACCACCACCCAGGACGACGTCAACCGCGGCGTGGTGAACGTCGTGGTCGGGTTCGCGCCGCTCAAGCCCGCGGAATTCGTGATCGTCAAAATCGAGCAACTCGCCGGACAGTTCGAGGTTTAGGATCTCCATGGTCGAGTTCACCGTCAATCCGCACCGGTTCGATCCGTACAAGAACTTCAAGTTCCTGGTCGTCTGGGACGGACGGGTCGTCGCCGGAATCAGCAAGATCAGCCCGCTCAAGCGCACCACCGAGGTGGTGAAGCACCGCAGCGGGGGCGATCCGAGCGCGCCGCGCAAGTCACCGGGCCGCACCGACTTCGAGGCGGTCACCCTGGAGCGCGGGGTCACCCACGACCCGGAGTTCGACCGCTGGGCCAACAAGGTCTGGATGGTCGGCGCGGGCCGCGGGGCGGAGGTCTCGCTCCGGGACTTCCGCAAGGACCTGGTGATCCAGGTGCTCAACGAGGCCGGCCAGGTGGCGGTCGCCCACAAGCTGTACCGGGCCTGGCCGAGCGAGTACCAGGTGCTGGGCGAACTGGACGCCAACGCCAACGCGGTGGCCATCCAGAGCCTCAAGCTGGAGGTCGAGGGCTGGGAACGGGACGAGGAGACGCCCGAGCCGGAAGAGCCATCGTTCCAGCAGCCGGCCTGAGGGGCCTGAGCGCGATGGAACTCGCGGGGGAGGCGGCCCTGTTGGCCACCTGGGAGGCCGGGGTGGCGGCCGGCCGCAGCGGGCGGGCCCTGCTGCTGCACGCCGTCGCCCGGCCCGCCGCCGGGCCGGAGGAGCTGCTGGCCGTACCGGTCGGCGAGCGGGACGCCGAACTGTTCGGCCTGCGCGGCGAGTTGTTCGGTGAACAGCTCACCGTACGGGTGGGCTGCCCGGGGTGCGCCGAGGAGATGGAGTTCGACTTCGACGCCGGACAGGTGGTCGGTGCCGGTCGACCGGCCGCCGGGCCGCTGCGGGTGGAGTCGGACGGCTGGCGGGTCGGCTTCCGGCTGCCCACCACCGGCGACCTGGCCGCCGCCGAACGGGCCCCCGCGGGCGAGGCCAGGACCGTCCTGCTGGAGCGGTGCGTCCTGAGCGCCGAGCACGACGGGGAGCCGGTGCCCGCCCGGCGGCTCCCCGAGCCGGTCCAGCGGCAGGTGGCCGAGGCCGCCGCCGCGGCCGACCCCTGCGCGGACGTCCGGCTGAACCTCGGCTGCCCCGACTGCGGCCGGCAGGCCCTCGCCGAACTGGACATCGCCTCCTACCTCTGGGAGGAGCTGGACGCCTGGGCCCGCGCGACCCTGCTCGACGTCCACCTGCTGGCCACCGCCTACGGCTGGAGCGAGCCGGAGGTCCTGGCGCTCAGCCCGCTGCGGCGCCGCTACTACCTGGAGCTGTGCGCAGATGCCTGACTACTTCGACCGCCTGGTCGCGAAGGGCGGCCCCGGCGGGGACACCGTCCGCGTCCGGCCGCGCCTGCCGGGGCCGTTCGAACGGATCGAGACGCTCGGGGCGGCGCCGCCGCCCGTCGGGGAGGCCGCCGCGTCGGGCCGGGAGGTCGGACAGCCCGGGCCCGCGCCACTCCCCCGGCCGTCGGCGGCACCACGTCCGCTGCCGTCCGAGGGGCCGCTCCGGCCGGCCCTCCGCGAGGCGCCGCCGACTCCTCCGGCCGCGCTCCCGCTGCCGCGCACGCCGCTGCTGGTCACGCCCCCGCTCGCGCCCGCTCGCGTCGCGCCGACCGCAGCCGCCGGGCCCGGGGCGGAGGGTGCGGCCGCCCGCCCGGCGGCCGTACCGGCGGTCACCGCACCGGTCCGGCCGCCGGGCCCGGAACAGGCGGCAGCCCCGCCACCGGCCACGGGACGGCTCGGCGTCGCGCCCGCCGTCCGGCGCCCGGCCGCCGCGGGCGCTCGGGCCGCCGCTCAGGCGGCGCGTGGCCGGCAGCGGCCGGCCGAGCGGGTGGTCCGGGTCCAGATCGGGCGCGTGGAGGTCAGGGCCGCGGAGCGCGCCCCGGCCGGCCCGCGCCGGGCGGCGGCCGCCCGCCCCTCCCCCGCGCTCGACCTGGGCGCGTACCTCGACCGGGAGCGGCCATGACCAGGCGAGTGGGCCTGCGGGCCGTCACACGTCGCGCACGGGCAGATGCCACCGCCGAGCGAAACGGGGAGGGCGCATGAGCAACCACCTCGCGATCGCCACCGTGACCGAGGCGCTGCGGCTGCTCGTCTCCCGCGCGCTCTCGCCCGACATCCCGTTCGCGGTCGAGGTCGGCACCCGCAAGCCGCCGACCGAGCCGCCGGCCGACCCGACCATCACCGTGTTCCTCTACCAGGTCACGCCCAACGCCTCGCTGCGCAACCACGACGCGCCCACCCGCGCGACCGACGGCACCGTGCTGACCCGGCCGGCCGCCGCCCTCGACCTGCACTACCTGATCAGCTGCTACGGCGAGGAGTCCCAGCTGGTGGGCCAGCGGCTGCTCGGCTGCGTGGTCCGGACACTGACCGAACAGCCCGCGCTCTCCCGGCAGTTGATCGAGGAGGCGGCCGCCCAGCCGTACCTCGTGGGGACGGACCTCGCCGCCTCGCCGCAGCGGGTGCGCTTCACCCCCACCACGATGGACGTCGACGAGATGTCCAAGCTGTGGAGCACGCTGCTCCAGACCCCCTACGCGCTGTCCGTGACCTACCAGGCCACCGCCGTGTTCGTGGAGGGCAAGGTCGATCCGGTCGCGGGCAAGCCGGTGCTGCGCCGCACCGTACGGGCCGTGCCGTCCCGCGGGCCGGTCGTCGAGCGGGTGCTGTCCCGCCCGGCCGGGTCCACCGGCGCGCCCGAGGAGGGGCCGGTGACCAGGGACCGGGAGCTGGTGGTGGTCGGCTCCGGTCTGCGCGCGGAGCTGGTCGTGGCCCGGCTGGGCGGGCGCCGGGTGCCGGTCGCCCCGGGCGGTGTGCGGGACGACCGGCTGGTGGTCGCCGTCCCGGCGGACCTGCCGCCCGGCGTGTACCAGCTGCAGGTGCTGCACGGCCTGGCGCTGGACGGCCGGCCCGCCGCGGAGCACCTCGCCGTGGAGTCCAACGCGCAGACCTTCGCCCGGCAGCCGCGGATCGCCGCGCCGATCGGTACGGCGGACCGTACCGACGGACCGGCCGGGGTCTCGGCCCAGGTGGACGTCCGACTGGACGTCCCGCTCCGGGACGACCAGCAGGTCCTGCTGCTGCTGGACGAGTTGAGCCCGCCGACCGGGCGCGCCGGGGCGAGCTACCAGTTCCGCGCGCCCGTGCCGTCGCAGCCGCGCAGCGACCCGTACGCGGTCCGGGTGCCGGTCACCGGCGTCCGGCCGACGGTGTACCTGGCTCGGGTCCAAGTCGACGGCGTGCCGAGCGAGTTGACGGTGTCCGGCGACGGGGCCTTCACCGGTCCCGTGGTGGACCTGACGCACTGACCACAGGACGCACCGACACAACGGACGGGACGGGGGGAGAGATGGCAACGCGCCGCAGACAGGACCGCGAAGGCCTGGCGGACGAGTCGCACCGGCAGTCACTGTCGGCCGCGGTCGCCGCCGTGCTCGCACGGGTCGACGCGCACGCGGCCGGCCGTACCGCCGAGCCGGCCCCGCCGTCGACCCCGGAGACGACCCGTACCGCCGAGCCGCCCGCCCCCGGCACCCGCCGCACCGGGCGGCGGCAGCCCGCCACCGCCCTGGACGCGCTCGCCGCCTCCTTCGGGCTCACCCCCTTCGAGCGGGACGTCCTCGTGCTGGCCGCCGCGCCCGAGATCGACCCCACCGCCGCCGCCCGGTGCGCCGCGGCCGGCGGCGACCCCGGGCGCGGGTACCCGACCTTCTCGCTCGCCCTCGCCGCCCTGGACCGGCCGCACTGGAGCGCGCTCACCCCGGTGGGCCCGCTGCGCCGCTTCCGGCTGGTCGAACTGGACGACGAGACGGCGATCACCGCCTCCCGGCTGCGGATCGACGAGCGGGTGCTGCACTTCCTGGTCGGCGTGCCCTACCTGGACGTACGGCTGCACGGCCTGCTCACCCGGGTCGGGCCGCCCGGCGAACTGCCCGAACCCCACGAGCGGTGCGCGGCCGAGCTGGCCCAGGGGTGGTCCGCGGCCGGGCTCACCGGCCCGCCGCACGCCGAGCTGAGCGGCGCCGACCGCCGCACCCGCTGGGAGATCGCCTCGGCGGCCGCCCGCCGCTCCGGGCTCGGCCTCTACGTCGCGCACCGCGAGGACCTGCCCACCGAGCCCGCCGAGCGCGAGCAGCTCGCCCGGCTGTGGCAGCGGGAGGCGATCCTGATCCCGGCCGCGCTGCTGGTCGAGGACGGGGAGCCGGCCCGGGAGCAGCCGCGGTCCCCGAACGGCGCGGAGGCCTTCCTCGCCAGCCTGGCGGTGCCGCTGGTGGTGTCCGGCGACGAGCCGCGGCCGGCCGGGGCCTCCGACCGCGCCCGGCTGACCGTGCCCACGCTCGGCCCCGAGGAGCAGCTGGGCATCTGGACCGAGGCGCTGGACGGCGCGCCGGGCATCGCCGAGGACGAACTCCGGGCACTGGCCGCGCAGTTCTCCCTGCCCGGCCACGTGATCCGGTCGGCCGCCGCAACGGCCCGGCGGGCGGCCGAGAAGGACCAGGACGTCGGCGAACTGGCCTGGCACGCCGGGCTGGTGGAGGCCCGGATGTCCCTGGACGAGCTGGGCCGGCGGGTCGAGCCACGGGCCGACTGGGAGGACCTGGTCCTGGAGGAGCGCCAGCGCGCGACGCTGCGCGAGATCGTCGCACACGTCCGCCGGCGGGGCACGGTCTACCAGGAGTGGGGCTTCGAGTCGGTGCTGCGGCGCGGCCTGGGGGTGACCGCGCTGTTCGCCGGCGGCTCGGGCACCGGAAAGACGCTGGCGGCCGAGGTCGTCGCCGGGCGGCTCGGGGTGGACCTGTTCGTCATCGACCTCTCCCAGGTCGTCAGCAAGTACATCGGCGAGACCGAGAAGAACCTCCGGCGGGTCTTCGACGCCGCCGAACGCGGCGGCGCGCTGCTGCTGTTCGACGAGGCCGACGCGCTGTTCGGCAAGCGCAGCGAGATCAAGGACAGCCACGACCGCTACGCCAACCTGGAGGTCAGCTACCTGCTGATGCGCATGGAGGCCTACCGGGGCCTGGCCGTGCTCACCACCAACATGAAGAAGGCGCTGGACCCGGCGTTCATGCGGCGGATCAGGTTCGTGGTCGACTTCCCGTTCCCCGGGGTGCCGGAACGCGCCGAGATCTGGCGGCGGGTCATCCCCCCGCGGACCCCCAGCGAGGGCCTCGACCCCGAGCGGCTCGCCCAACTGACCGTGGCCGGCGGCTCGATCCGCAACATCGCGCTGTCCGCGGCCTTCCTGGCCGCCGACGAGGGCTGCCCGGTGCAGATGCGGCACATGCTGGCCGCCGCGCGCACCGAGTACCTGAAGCTGGAGCGCTCGCTGTCACCCTCGGAGGTCGGCGGATGGGTGTGAACGCGCGGGACGGAGGCGGGCCGGGCGCCCCCGAACACCCGGCTGCCGGGCGGATCGAGGTCGAGATCGGCGAGCTGGTCCTCGACGGCTTCGACCGGATCGACCACGAGCGGCTGACGACGGCGTTCCGCGGCGAGCTGGCCCGCCTGGTCGAGACGCGCGGCGTACCGCTCGCGGCGGGCGGCGACCGCGCGCTGGACCTGCTCTCCGGCCTGCCGCCGCTGCCGGCGGGCGCCTCACCGCAGCGGCTCGGCGAGGCGCTCGCCCGCGCCGTGCACGCCGGGCTGTCGGGTACTGGTCAGCTCCCGGGTACCGGGCGGCACGTGGAACGGGGGCGGACGTGACGCAACTCAAGGCCCCCGCGCGGGACTCCGCACAGGACGCCAAGCAGGGCGGCCAGGCCCGGCGCAAGACCCGGGCCCCGAAGGCCCGCACCCCCGAGCCGAAGGAGATCGTCTCCGGCGCGGGCCAACCGCTCGACCCGGGCGTGCGCCGGGAGTTGGAGGCGCGGCTCGGCCACGACCTCAGCCGGGTCCGGGTGCACACCGACCGGGACTCCGCCGCGCTGACGGAGCTGATCGGCGCGGACGCCGTCGCCGTCGGCCCGGACCTCTTCTTCGGCGAGGGCAAGTACCGGCCGGCCGCCGAGGACGGCCGCCGGCTGCTCACCCACGAGCTGCTGCACACCATCCAGGCCCCGAACCCGCTCGGCGCCCTGCGGGCCGGCCGCGACCTGGGCGCGGTGAGCCTGCCGCAGGACGCCGTCGAACGCGAGGCGGAGCAGGGCGCGAGCGGGGACCGGCCGACGACGGCGACGCCCAGCGCCACACCGGGCTGGCTCCGCTACGCGACCGTCGACGCCGACCGCTTCCGCACCGAACGGCTCGACCCGGCCACCCTGGTCGACCGGCTGGCGTCCGGCATCCTGCGCTCGCTGCGCGGCGACCCGACCGACTCCTCCGGCCGGGTCCGCCTCCAACTCGCCAGATTCGCGCCCGAGTTGCAGTCCTCCGTCCTGGACCGGCTGGCGGTCCTGCTGCCCTCCTCCGACTACACCCGGGTGCTGGAACTGGTCGAGGCCGCCGAGCACCGCCCGGCCGACGTGGACGCCGCCCAGACCCCCGAGCCGGTGACCGATGCCGCCGACCGGACCACCGACGACCGCGACCGGACCGACCAGGAGGGCCGCGAGGAGCGGGACCGGCAACAACAACTCGACGACGAGGCACGGCAGTCGGACGACCCGAAGTCCCGCCGCAAGCACCGGAAGCACCGCAAGGGCCAGGGCGGCAAGGCAGGCCAAGACGACAAGGACGGCAAGGACGACGGCGAGGAACGCCCGGAGCAGCAGGACGGGCAGCAGGCGCCACCCGCGGAGGGCGAGGCCGCGCAGAGCCCACCGGCCGCGCAGCCGGAGGTCGGTCAGGCTCAACTCCCCACGGAGGCGCAGCCGTCGGCTGTCGAGGAGGCGCCCGCGGCAGGCCCGGAACAGGCGCCCGTACCGGCCGAGGAGGGCGCCGCCCAGCCGGTCGCCGCCACCGTACCCGGCTCGCCCGAGGCCGAGCAGCAGGGCGTCGGCACCCGGCCCTCGGCCGGTACGAAGCCGCAGGAGCCCGCCGCCGGGCTTCTGCCGCAGCCCGCGCCGGTCAAGCCCGAGCGCCTGGACGCGATCGCGCGGGCCGAGGACAGCCCGCTGGCCCGGCACGGCCTGCTGGAGGGCGACCACCGACAGGGCGGAGCCCCGGACGAGGAAAGGCCGTTGGGCATGGAGCCCGGCGCCGACTCCGAGGTCCACGACGCGCCCGCCGCGGGCGAGGACCGGCAGTCGTCGGCCGTCCCCGGGCCCGAGCTCGAGCCCGGGGACTTCCTGCCCTCCGCCGACCTCGACGTGTCGGCCGTCCCTACAGCCGATCAGCTCACCCTGTCGGCGGACGGCACGCCCCCCGCGCAGGCCGAGGCGCCCGCGTTCCCCGAGCCGCCCGCGACCAAGGCCGAGCAGGTGCAGGCCGAGCGGGACAGCCGCCCGGAGGACGACGAGGAGGCGGCCCCGGCTCCGCCCGAGCAGGCGGAGCCCGGGGCGGCACCGCAGGCCGCCCCCGAGCCGACCCCCGCCACCGAGGCCGAGGACCGGAGCGCCCGCGACCTCCAGCCGGAGCAGCCGGTCGAGCAGGAGATCGGCCCCGAACCCACCGCGAACCCGGCCGCGGCCCCGGCGCCGGCCCCTGCCGAGCCCACGCAGCCGGAGGCGCCGCAGCCCGAAGCGCCCGCCGAGGCGGCTCGCGAGGCCGAACCCGCACCCGAGGCGGCCCCCGAAGCGGCCGCCTCGCCCGAGCCGAGCGGCCCGGACCGTACCGCCCCCGTGGCGCCGGGGCCGGTCAGCGGCAGCGGGCCGGTCGGCGGGGACGGCGCCGTCCTCGACAGCGCTCCTGGGGCAGCCCTCGGGGCAGCGCCCGGTGCCACCCCCGACACCGCCCTGGACGCCGCCCCCGGCCCGGCCGCCGAGCAGGCCGACGCGCCCGGCGGACTCACCGCCCAGGCCGCCCCCGACGCCTCGCTGGAGGCGGGCGGCGGCGCCTGCGCGGGCCCCCAGCAGCCCACCACCGAGGCGGAGCAGGACGGCACCGGCGGCGCCGGCGGCGGCTGTGCGGCCGGGGGCGGAGGCGCGGCCGCGGCCGGGGGCGCCCAGGGCGGGCAGGAGCAGCAGCAGAAACCGGCCGCGCCCGACGTCTCCGGCCAGGACCCGCAGAGCGCGCTCGCCACCGCCGCGAGCCTGCCGCCCGATCAGATGGCCACCACCCTGGACGGCGTGGACGGCTCGGTGGACCGTACGGTCGGCGAGCAGCACGCCCGGCTGCAGGCCGCCCCGCCGGCCACCCAGCGCCCGTCCGGGGCGCCGCAGACCCAGTCCGGCGCACCCGAGGCCGCGCCGCCCGCCGAAGCCGTGACGGAGCGGCTGGAGCGGGTCGGCCCGGAGGGCGCGGACGGCGGGCAGCAGACGGCCGACCAGAAGAAGGTCGAGGGCCGGAACCCCGGTGACCGGGTCGCCCCGCCCAATGTCGCCGACGACGCGGGCAACCAGGTCTCGGCGCAGGAGGTGCAGCAGGCCCAGGTCGCCGTCGACGGCGTCCCCTCGACCGACCCGGCGCTGAACACCACCGTCGGCGCCGCCCCCAAGGTCGAACTGACCGGGGAGAGCGACCCGGCACGCACCGACCGGCAGGCGGCCAAGCTCAAGGAGAGCTCCGGCAGGATCCTCGGCGTCGGCCGGGAGGACACCGCCAAGCCGATGGGCGAGGACCGGATCTACCCGGACGTCCCGAAGGAGACCCTCACCGCCTCCGTCCCCGGCGGCGGCGGCAAGCGCGGGGGTGCCAGGGCAGGCGGCGCCGTCGACACCAAGCCGGGCATCGGCATCGTCACCCAGCAGGAACGCGGCCCGCAGATCCAGGCCGCGGTCGGCGAGGGGCAGGGCCGGCTGGGCTCCGAACAGGCCAAGCAGAAGCAGGGCGAGGCCGACGCCCGGCGGCAGAACCAGGCCGAGGTCGACCAGGCGGTCGCCGACAACGCCCAGGCCCAGGCCGGGGAACGGGGCGACGCCGCAGAGAAGGTCAAGGCCGAACGCGAGCAGTGGCGCACCGAGCAGGACGGGAAGATCACCACCGCGGACCAGGACGCCGGTGCCGAACACACCGACAAGACCGGCCAGATCGACAAGAAGCGCGCCGGGGCCGACAAGGACGTCCAGGACCGTCAGCAGCAGGACAACCAGAAGATCCAGGACAAGCGGAAGGAGGCCGAGGAGAAGGCCCAGAAGGAGAAGGACCGCAAGAAGGAGGAGTCCGAAGGCTGGTGGGGCTGGGTCAAGTCCAAGGTCAAGGCGGCCTTCGACGCACTGGTCGAGGCCGTCACCAAGGTCTTCGACTTCTTCCGCGGCCTGATCAACGACATCATCGACGGCTTCCGGACGTTCGCGAACTGGGCGATCGACCAGGCGCGGAAGTTCGCCGTCGAGCTGATCGACAAGCTCGCGGACGCGCTCATCAAGATCTGCGACGTCCTGCTGGCGGCCTTCCCCGAACTGCGGGACAAGTTCCGCAAGAAGATCGAGGACTGGCGCGACAAGGCCATCGCCAAGGTCAACGAGTGGGCGGACCGGCTCAAGAACGCCGTCAACAAGCTCCTCGACGCGCTCGCCGCCGGGCTGAACGCACTGCTGGACGCGCTGGAGGCAGGACTCAAGGCCGCCATCGAGGCGGTCCGCAAGGCCGTCATGGACGCGATCGACTTCGTCCAGAAGGCGATCGCCGTCTTCGGCGAGTTCGCGGCCCTGATCGGCGACATCGCCCCCGACCCGGGCGGCTGGCTGAAGAAGCTCGGCACCGCCGCGGTCGACGGCATCCAGCACTACCTGTGGGGCGCGATCAAGAGCGCGGTGCGGACCTGGTTCAACGAGAAGGTCGAGTCGGTCGTCGGGCTGACGTCCACGATCGTCAACGTCCTGGTCAAGGGCTGCATCTCGATGGCCCAGATCGGCCGGATGGCCTGGCAGGCGATCGTCGCGGCGCTGCCCGGGATGATCGTGTCGATCGTCGTCGAGAAGCTGGTCTCGATGATCGTGCCGGCGGCCGGTGCGATCATGACGATCATCCAGGGGCTGATGGCGGCCTGGAACACCATCAGCAAGATCATCGCGGCGATCGGGAAGTTCGTCGCCTTCCTCAAGGCCGTCAAATCCGGATCGGCCGCCTGCCTCTTCGCCGACGCCGTCGCGGCGGGCGTGGTCGCGCTGCTCGACTTCATCTCCAACTTCCTGCTCAGCAAGCTCAAGGGAGCCGGCAAGGCGGTCGGCACCAAGCTCAAGGGGATCGCCCAGCGGATCCTCAAGGGCCTGGCCAGGGCGGGTCGCGGTGCCCGCAAGGCGGCGGGCCGGGCCGTCAACAAGGCCCGCGCGAGCCTGCGCCGGGCCACCCAGTCCCTGCGGCGCCGGCCCGGCCCCGGCCGTCCCGCCCGCCCTGCCCGGACCGCCCGGACCGGACCCGCGCGGCACACCGTGCAGCACGCGGAGCGCCCCGCCCAGCACCGCCCGACCGCCACCCGCCCCAAGCCCACCACCCCGCGCCGCCCCACCTCCCCCGTCGGCCGCGCCCTCAACTCCTCCCGCCAGACCGTCAAGGCGGCACTCAACCGGGTACGGACGGCCGCCCGCACCCTCGGCCGCAAGGTCCTCAACAGCAAGCTGGGCCGCGCCCTCACCAACGGCGCCCACAGGATCCGCGACGCCTACCGCAAGCAACGCGACCGCCTCCGCACCTGGCACCAGAAGCGCCAGCAGCAACGCGCCCAACGCCGCGCCCACGAGAACTCGCCCGAGGCGAAGCAGCAGCGCCTCGACCTGATCGTCGCCCGTATCCGCCCGCGACTTAATGGCCTCCTCCAGAAGGGCATCGGGCGGGCCGTCATCCACGCCACCCTCCTCGGTATGCGCCTCTGGTATCGCCTTACCGAATTGGCGATAGACGGCTCGCAGTCGAAGTTCGACATTGATGCCACTCTGAATCCGAGGAAAAAGGCGACCTCAGGAGACGCAGACAGGCGGATAGACCTTATTGCGCCTTCACTCAGAAGGAGGGCGGAAACCGAACTCGGCCCGGAGTTCCTGAACGAGTGGATTCTCCATCAGGGGAACGCGACAAGGGACCGTCTGAACAAGGACCTCGAACGGCGGCTTGAAGAACTTCAGGCGCAAAAGGACCGCGACGAGCGGGAGTCCCACCGCAAGCGCGAACGTCGCCGGGGCGACGAGCAGGGCGTGCCGTTCGGAAGCTCCCGCGTTCGAGGGTTCCGCAACACCGGCGAACTCATGGAGCGGCTCGGCAATCTGCGAAACTCCCTCCTGAAGGCCGGATATGATGATGCCATTGTAGGAATTCGCGGAAGTTCGGTCACCGGTACGTCAAGCAAAGGTGGGGGTTTCCGAACCCATCGAGACCAGCTGAAGCCAAGCGACGTCGACTTCCTCGTCGTCAGCAAAAAACTGGACCGCGAACTGGGTAATCTTGGCGCCATATTCGTCAAGGGCGAGAGGCTTGAGCAGGAGGAGCTGGCAGTGCATCTCGCAGGCCTGGCCACAACCCTTGAGGACTTTGGGAAGAGCACAACCAAGCAGCTAGGGCGGAAGGGCGATGCCATGGTGCTAGCGAAAAAATTCTTCGACGACCTCGCCGCACACTCGCCCGATGAAATGATCACATACCCGAGAATGACGCGCTAGGAGAACGCATGGACAGGATGAAGGATCTCGTCAGAATCGACCTGGAGCGAGTCAGCACCCTCAGGTATGAATGCCACGGCTGGGTGGCAAGGCCCAGCGGGTACGGTGGCGGAATCATTCGATTTGACGGAGATTATCGACCCGGCTCGGCAGGCGCCGATGACGCCTTGTTTATCGGATGGAAGATTGGCGAGTTCTGTGACATTGACGACCCGTTCAAAATTCAAGGCCTAGTCGTCGACTTTCGCGGCCTGAACTACGAATGGGGTGACAACCTGAGCCTCTTCCGTGCGCGCCGCCTCAGGGCCGCCGGCCGGCCGGTTCTTGTCGTGGTGCGCCCGGAATCCAAGGACGCTTTCGCCGGCTGCCTCGGCGAGGATGACCTTCGGATCGACATCGAGCAAGCCACTCAGGAGGTCGACGACTTTCTGAGGAAACTGCGTTGAGCGGCGATGTATTCACCCAAGGAGAGCCTGTTCGTGAATGAGTCGGGCGAGTCATGACCGGGTACACGGATGCGCCGAAGCCGATCAGGGCCGGGCTGGTCGTCGTCGATCCGCTGCGCGGCACTCCGCAGCGGGTCGTGGTGCTCCAGTTCAATCCGGACAGTCTGGAGCGCTCGTTGGCGCCGCAGGTGGCAGGAGCGGACGGCAGTGGGGACCGGACGGAGGCGTTGCGGTTGAAGGGGCCGGCCGTGGAGAGCTGGAAGTTCACGGCGGAGTTGGACGCGACCGACCAGCTGGACGTGCCGGCGCCGAACGGGATTCATCCGCAGTTGGCGACGCTCGAACTGCTGGTGCAGCCGACCAGTGACCAGGTGCGGGCGAACCAGGCGCTGGCCTCGCTCGGGACCTTGGAGGTCACGCCGATCGAGGCCCCGCTGACCCTCTTCACCTGGGGTGGGAAGCGGATCCTGCCGGTGCGGCTGACCGAACTGACCATCACGGAGGAGGCGTTCGACATCGATCTGAACCCGATCAGGGCAGCCGTCGCGATCGGGCTGCGCGTCCTGACCGTCAGTGATCTGCCGACCGGGCACCGCGGGGCCGAGCTGTACCTCGCGCACCTGGCGCAGAAGGAGCGGCTGGGCGGTGCCGCGGCCGACGGCCGGTTGGGCGCGCTCGGGGTGGGAGGGGGGTTCCAGTGACCGTCGACCCGTTGAACGCGCTGCCGGCGCCTTCGCCGTATCCGTTGACCAGCCGGTACCACGGTGTCCCGGTCGCGTTGCACACGGAGCCGGACGGGCGCCAGGTCCCGTACCTGCGGCGGCGGTTGCTGCCGAGTGCGGAGGGGCTGACCCCGCTCGCCGAGCACACCGTCAGCGCAGGCGACCGTCCCGATCTGCTGGCCTACCGCTACCTCGGCAGCGCCGACCAGTGGTGGCGGATCGCCGACGCCAACCCGGTGCTCGATCCACGGGAGTTGACGGCGACGCCGGGGCGGCGGATCACGATCGCGCTGCCCGGCGCGGTGCCGGGAGCGGGCCCGGGGGTGGGGAGTGGTTGACGCCTCGGCGGTCACGGGGGGCGGGGCGATCGGGTCGATCCACCTGAGCCTGTTGATGGGGCCGCAGATTCCGGTGCCGGTGCCGCAGCCGGTGACCGACGCGCTGCTGTCGGCGCAGGTGACGGTGGCGTCGGGGCAGCGCAGCGGGTTCCAGTTGGCCTTCGACCTGTCGAAGAACGGGCTGATCAACACCGCGCTGCTGCCGGGCGGTTTCTTCGACCCGAAGATCAGGGTCGTGCTGATGGCGGTGGTCACGGGGACGCCGGCCGTGCTGATGGACGGGGTGATCATCCGCCAGGAGGTCGGGATCAGCAACCAGCCCGGCCAGTCCACGCTCACCGTCACCGGTGAGGACCTGACGGTGCTGATGGACCTGGAGGAGCAGGCCGGTGTGCCCTTTCCCGCGATGTCCCCGGCGGCCCGGGTCGCCGCGATCATCGGCAAGTACGGGCAGTACGGCATGGTGCCGCTGGTCGTCCCGGAGCTGGTGCCGCAGACGCCGATGCCGACCCGGCGGATCGACTTCCAGAAGGGCACCGACCTCGGCTACGTCAACGAGCTGGCGAAGGCGAACGGTTACGTGTTCTACCTGGACCCCGGGCCGGTCCCGGGGATGAGCCGCGCCTACTGGGGGCCGGAGGTCCGGCTGGGCGTCCCGCAGCACGCGCTGAACGTGAACATGGACGCGCTGTCCAATGTCGACCAGCTCACCTTCGCCTTCGACGGCACCGCCCGCGAGGAGCCGGAGGCGCGCATCCAGCTGCCGGCGACCAAGGTGTCGACGATCCTGCCGGTGCCGGAGGTCAGCATCCTGCGGCCGCCGCTCGCGCTCAGGCCGGCGCCGGCGCTGAAGAAGAAGGTCATCGCCGACACCGCCAAGAAGGACACCTCGCAGGCCGTCGCCGAGACGATCGCCAAGGCGATGCAGTCGGCGGACGCCGTTTCCGGCTCGGGCCAGCTCGACGTCGTCCGGTACGGGCACGTGCTGCGGCCGCGTGAACTGGTCGGCGTCCGAGGGGCCGGGATCACCTACGACGGCCTGTACTTCGTCAAGAGCGTCACCCACAACCTCAAGCGCGGCTCGTACACCCAGAACTTCACCCTGGCCCGCGAGGGCCTGATCGCCCTCCAGCCGACCGTCGTCCCGTAACACCGAAGTCCCGCAGCACCGCACCACCAAAGCACCGCACCACCGCAGCACCGCAGCACCGCAGCACCGCAGAGCGTCGAAGTCCCGCAAGGCCGCCCCGACCAGCAGGAGTTGCCAGCATGGCCGAACCGACCCGCTACCTCGGCAAGTACCGGGGAACGGTGGTGACCAACACCGACCCGCTCGGGATCGGCCGCATCCAGGCGCAGGTGCCCGACGTCCTGGGCGACGCCGTGTCGACCTGGGCGATGCCGTGCTTCCCGGTGGCCGGCCCGGGCATGGGGCACTACGCCGTGCCGCCGGTCGGGGCGGGCGTGTGGCTGGAGTTCGAGCAGGGCGACCAGAGCTACCCGATCTGGACGGGCTGCTGGTACGGCTCCGCCTCGGAGGTCCCGGTGGAGGCGACGACCGGGCCGCCGGGCGTCCCGAACATGGTGCTGGAGACCTCGGGGCGGCGGGTGATCGTGCTGTCCGACGACCCGACCACGGGGATCACGCTGCGCATCCCGAGCGGGGCCTCGATCGTGATCAACGACTCGGGCATCCGGATCAGCAACGGCCAGGGCGCCTCGATCGCGCTGGTCGGCGCCACCGTGACCATCAACCAGGACGCCCTGAGCGTGACCTGACGGGGGGAGATTGTCTTGTCCGGAAAACTGCTGCACGTCAATGCGACGGTGATCTGCCCGCACGGCGCCCAGGCGACGGCGGTGCCCGCCCAGGGCCGGGTGCTGGTCGCCGGGCAGGCCGTCACCAGCACGGCCGACCTGTACACCGTGACCGGCTGCCCGTTCACCGTGGCGGGGAAGCCGCAGCCCTGCGTCACGATCCGCTGGGTGCTGCCGTCCGCCCGGATCCGGGTGAACGGCTCGCCCGCGCTGCCGCAGTCCGCCACCGGGCTGTGCCAGAGCGCCGAGCAGATCCCGCAGGGGCCGCCGGTCGTCACCGTCGTCCAACAGCGGGCGGAGGGGGTATGAGCACCACGCGATCCACCCAACAGCCCGTCAGCGGCAACGAGTTGATGGCGCCAACGCCAGGGCCGGCCCGGACGGACCTCGCCTTCCCGTTCCGGATCGACAGCCGCGGGCGCACCGCCGGGGCGGCGTACGACGACCATGTGCGCGACCTGATCGAGCAGTTGCTGTTCACCAGCCCCGGTGAGCGGGTCATGCACCCGGACTTCGGCTGCGGGCTGCTCGACCTGGTCTTCGCGCCGAACAGCCCGGAGCTGGCGGCCACCCTGCAGCTGTCCGTCCAGGCGGCGCTGCAGCGGTGGCTCGGCGATGTGATCGAGGTCGTCGCGCTCGACGTGGAGAGCGAGGACAACGTGGTGCGGGTCGAGCTGGCGTACGTCGTCCGCCGGACGGGCACCCGACGGCAGGACGTGTTCGAGGGCGGGGTGGCGGCATGACCGGCCAGACGGAATTCCCGACCTCACAGTGCGGCACGGAGCTTCGCCGGGCCGACGTGCGCGCGGCGCGGCTGCTGGGGCTGGACGGCGCCGAGCCGAGCGACGACGGGCGCACGCTGACGGTGACCTTCCTCGGCCGGGCGCCGGACGAGCTGGGCCCGGAGAACATCCGGGTCGACGGCGGCCGCCGGATCACCGGTCTGCGCGCCCTCGCGGTCGACATCGAGCGCGCGGACGACCCGGAGCTGGACGACCGGATGCTCGTCACCCTCGACCGGGCGGGCGACACCTCCCGCTACCGGCTGAGCGTGGTCCTGGCGGACGCGTACGGCCGGCCGGGCACCCGCCCGTTCCCGGGCTTCGACCCGCGGTACGCGCACACCGGGTTCTCCTTCGGCGCCGACTGCCCGTCCCCGTACGACTGCCGCACCGACGAGGGCTGCCCGCCCGCCGTCCGGCCGGCCCCGGTGATCGACTACACCGCGCGCGACTACGAGAGCCTGCGCCGGCTCGTGCTGGACCGGATGAGCCTGACCGTCCCCGGCTGGACCGAGCGGCACCTGCCCGACCTCGGCGTCACCCTGGTCGAGCTGCTCGCCTACACCGCCGACCAGCTCTCCTACCAGCAGGACGCGGTGGCCACCGAGGCGTACCTCGACACGGCCCGCCGCCGGGTGTCGGTGCGCCGGCACGTCCGGCTGGTCGACTACGCGGTGCACGACGGCTGCAACGCCCGGGCGTTCGTCGCGCTGGAGGTGGACCGTTCCGTCACCCTGCGGTCCGGCACCTTCCGGTTCGCCGCCGTCGACGTCGGCCGGCTGGGCCCGCAGGAGCGTCCGGAGCTGTCCACGGTGATCCCGGACGAGGACCTGGACGTGCTCACCCGCACCGCCGCCGTGGAGGTGTTCGAGCCGCTCGGCGGGGCGGACCTGGTGCTGCACCCCGCGCACAACACCATCCGGTTCTGGACCTGGGGCGACCAGGACTGCGTCCTGCCCCGGGGCGCGACCTCCGCCACCCTCCGCGACGACCGGCCCGACGCCGACCCGTGCCCGCGCGACGACCGGCCCGGGGCGGCCCCGCGCGAGGACACCGCCCCGCCCGGCGACCGGCCCGACACCGACAAGCCCGAGCCCCGCACCCGCCACCTGGCGCTGCGCCCCGGCGACCTGCTGGTCATCGAGGAGGTCCTCGGCCCGCGCACCGGCGCGCCCGCCGACGCCGACCCCTCGCACCGCCAGGCCGTCCGGCTCACCTCCGTCACCCCGCTGGTCGACGAGTTGTACGACCAGCCCGTGCTGGAGGTCACCTGGGCGCCGGAGGACGCGCTCGCCTTCCCGGTCTGCCTGTCCTCCCACGGCGGCAGCGACTGCGGCCCGATCGCCGACGTGAGCGTCGCCCGCGGCAACGTCGCCCTGGTCGACCACGGCCGCTCGCTCACCTTCTGCGGCGGCGCCCCGGAGGCCTTCCCGGTGCCGCCGGAGCCGGTCCGTACGGCGCCCTGCGGGCCGGGCGGGTGCGGCTGCGAGGACCGCGCCGAGGGCAGCCCGGCGGCGGAGGCGATCCGGGAACTGCTCGACCAGGCCCGCGACGGCCGCCAGCTCGGCCCGGAGCAGGTCCGCGCCCTGGACGCGCTGCTCGGCGAGGCGGCGGTGCGGCGGGCCGGGCTGAGTGTGCTGCTCGCGCCCGGCGCGACCGCGGAGGGCGAGGACGGCGAGGGCGCGGTGGTGGAGCCGCCCACGGCCGACGCCCAGGCGGCGGCGCTGGAGACCCTGCTCGACCAGAGCCGCTACCCGGTGCTGCCGCAGCCCTTCCGCCCGCTGCTGCGCTACGCGCCGGTCACCCAGGCGGCCGCCTACCCGGACCGGGCGCACGTCTGCGCCGGGCAGGCCGCCCTGCTCGCCGGCGTTCCGGAGCGGGTCCGGCTGCGACTGGAGGGGCTGTGGCACCGGGCGTGCGACGGCCACCACCTCTCCCGGGCCGAACTCGCCGAACTGACCGTGCTGTTCGGCGCCCGGGTGGTGCAGGAGCTGCGGCTCGCGGAGCGGCCCGCCGCCGGGCTGCGCGAGCTGCTGGCCCGCCGCACCCGCCTGCTCGCCGCCAAGCTGCGCCGCCTGGAGGTGCTCACCGCGCGCGCCCGCTCCGGCGGGGTGCTCGGGCGGCCCACCGTCTGGGAGGTGGCCCAGAGCTGGGGCGCCCGGTACGCCGCCGGGCTCGACCCCGACTCCCCCGCGCTGGCCGGCCCCGCGGCCGGGATCGCCGTCCAGGACCCGCGCGCCGCCCTGCCCGAGGTCCGGGCCACCTCGGCGGGCCAGGAGTGGACGCCCCGCCGGGACCTGCTCGCCGACGGCCGCCGGGACCGGCACTTCGTGGGCGAGCTGGAGGACGACGGGCGCCTCGCGCTGCGCTTCGGCGACGGCCGCCACGGCCTGCCGCCCGTACCCGGCGGCACGCTGGAGGTCGCGTACCGGATCGGCAACGGCACGGCCGGGAACGTGGGCGCGGAGGCCGTCAACCACCTGGTGGTCTGCCGGGACCGGCCGCCCCAGTCGAACCGGCGCGGCGCCGCCGCCCGGCCGCAGGACGCGGTGCGGCTGGTCCGCAACCCGCTGCCCGCGACCGGCGGGGTCGAGCCCGAACCGCTCGACCAGGTCCGCCGGCTCGCCCCGCTGGCCCTGGGCCGCACCCGGCTGCGCGCCGTCACGGCCGCCGACTACGCGGAACTGGCGGCCGCCCTGCCGGGCGTCCGGCGGGCCGCGGCCGCGCTCCGCTGGACGGGCAGCGTGCAGGAGGTGCACGTCGCCGTCGAGCCGTTCGGGCAGGCGGTGGCCGGCCCGGCCCTGCTGGAGGCGGTCGGGCACGGTCTGGAGGCGTACCGCCGGATCGGCCACGACCTGGTCGTCCGGCCCGCCCTGCTGGTGCCGATCGACCTCGAACTGCGGGTCTGCGCCGCCGCCGGCTACCAACGCGGCCACGTCCTGGCCGAGTTGCGCCGGGTGCTCGGTAACCGCGCCCTGCCGGACGGCCGGCTCGGCTTCTTCCACCCGGACGCGCTGGGCTTCGGCGAACCGGTGCGGGTCTCCAGGCTGGTGGCCGCGGCGGCCGCCGTGCCGGGCGTCGTCAGTGCTGAAGTGACCAGGCTGCGGCGGCAGTTCGGACGGGACGACGGCGAGCTGGACGACGGGCTGCTGCGGCTCGGCGCGCTGGAGATCGCCGCGTGCGACAACGACCCCGACCGGCCGGAGAACGGCCGGCTCTCGATCGTCCTCGGAGGTGGCCGATGAGCGGCCAGTGCACCTGCGGCTGCGCGGGCACCGCCACCGCGACCCCGGTCCCGGTGTTCAACCCGCCCGGACTGGACGCCATCGGCTACCGGGTCGGCCGCTACGGGGAGTTCCTCGACAGCCTGCTCGCCCGGTTGTCCGGCCCCGCCTACCCGGCGCTGCGCGACCTGACCGTCCGCACCCCGGACGACCCGGCGATCGCGCTGCTGGACGCCTGGGCCGTGCTCGCCGACCTGCTCACCTTCTACTCGGAGCGGATCGCCAACGAGGGCTACCTGCGCACCGCCACCGAGGAGGACTCGCTCGCCCTGCTCGGCCGGCTGGTCGGGCACCGGCCCCGGCCCGGCGTGGCCGCCGACACCTACCTCGCCTACTCCCTCGACCACGACCCGAGGGCGGCCGAGGACCCGACCGTGGTGATCCCGCGCGGCGCCCGCAGCCAGAGCGTCCCCGGCCCCGGCGAGGACCCGCAGTCCTTCGAGACCGCCGAGGACCTCCCCGCCCGCTCGGCCTGGAACGAACTGGCCGTGCTGCGCCGCCGCCCGTACCAGCTGACGCCCGGCCAGCTGAACCCCGGCGGACGCGCCGAGCTCTTCGCCGCCGGCACCGCGAACAACCTGCGGCCCGGGGACCGGCTGCTGTTCGTCTTCAGCGCCGACAAGGCCGCCGACCCGGTCCACCGGATGCTGCGGCTGGTGCCCGAGGTGCGGCTCGACCGCGACAACGACGTCACGGTGATCGGGCTGCCCCGGGACCTGCGCACCCTCAAGGACCTGCGCGCCGAACTCGCCGACTGGATCACCGTCTCCGAGTCCGCCCCGAACCCGAGGCCCGGGCACAGCCGGATCATCCGGGACTTCGACGAGCAGGTGCTCGCCCCGCTGCGCGCCGACCTCGACCGGCCGGCCGGCCCGCTGGGCACCCCGGCCGAGTTCGCCGACCGGCTCGCCCCGGTGGTCGACCGGGCCGCCGAGGCCGCCGAACTGGCCCACGCCCAGCAGCCGGTGGCCGACTGGTTCGGGCACCTCGGCGAGGAACTGACCGGCCTGCGGGACCGCGCCCACCAGCTGGAGCCGCCGCAGGCCCCCGACAAGCCCGGGCCCCCCGGCACCGCCGACCCGGCCGTCCGCGGACTCGGCTCGCTGCTGGCCGCACTGCGCACCGCCCCCACCCGGCCCCCGCTCAGCGCGCGGGACCTCGCCCGCGACCCGCAGCGCCTGTTCGCGCCCGGCTCGGACCTCGGCGCGCAGCTGCTGTCCGCGCTCGACCCCCGGCTGCGCGACGGCCTCTACCCCGCCTGGCGGCAGGTCGACCTGACGGCGCCGCTGGCCGTGCACGAGATCCAGGCGATGCGGGTGGTCGCCACCCCGTTCGGCGCCACCGCGCCGCTCAAGCCCGTCTACGGCACCGACGGCCGGATCGACCGCTACGTGGACTGGCCGCTCTCCGGCAGCACGCTGGTCAGCGTCCGGATCGCCTTCGACGACGCCGGCGCCGTCCCGAAGACCGCCGACTTCACGTACGTCGAGGCGGGCAGCCTGGTGCACAGCGGGTTCTCGCTGCCGTGGGACCACACCTTCCCGTTCGGGCCCGGCCAGGTCAAGATCGTCACCACCGAGCCGACGGCACCGCCCGTACCGCCGCCGCCGGCGCTGGGGACCGCCGTACCCGCGCCCGCCCCGGAGCCCGGCGTCAGCGCCCAGCTGCTGGCCGAACTGCCGGAGCGCACGGTCTTCGTGTCCCGCCCCCAGGCCGACGGCCGCGTCCACGTGAAGGTCGAGGGCGGGCCCGGCCCCGCGCTCGACTACCAGCTCGACCCGGGCCAGGAGCGGACCGGCGAGTCCGGCGAGCTGAACGTCCGGGTGCACCGCTACGCCGGCACCGACCAGTCGGCGCCGGCCGTCGAGGTGGCCCTCACCACCAAGCTGCAGCCGGTCTCCGGCACGGTGCTCACCCTCGACGCCGTGTACGACCAGATCGCGCCCGGCAGTTGGGTGGTGATCCAGCGCCCCCGCAAGGGCCTCGACGGCGGCATCCCGGGCAGCCGCGACCTCGCCGAGGTCATCACCCGGGTCACCGACGTGCGCGTGGTCTCCCGCGCCGACTTCGGCATCACCGGCAAGGTGACCGAACTCTCCCTCCAGCAGCCCTGGTTGGACGACCAGGACACCCAGCTCTCGCACCTGCGGGACGCCACCGTCTACGCCCGCGGCGAGGCGCTGCGGCTCGCCGACGAGCCCGTCACCGAGGACGTCCGCGGCGACCGGATCGAACTCGCCCGGCTCTACGACGGGTTGACCCCTGGCCGGTGGATCGCGGTCAGCGGCGAGCGGACCGACCTCCCGCACACCACCGGCGTCCGCGGCACCGAACTGGCCATGATCGCCGGCGTCGAGCAGGGCGTCGACCCGCTCCTGCCCGGGGACACCGTCCGCACCACCGTCACGCTCAGCGCCCCGCTCGCCTTCCGCTACCGGCGAGACACCGTCCAGGTCCTCGGCAACGTCGTCCGCGCCACCCAGGGCGCCACCCGCGACGAGGCGATCGGCAGCGGCGACGCGGGCGTCCCCGGCCAGCGCTTCACCCTCTGGCAGTCGCCGCTCACCTGGCTGGCCGCCGACACCCCCGGGGGCGCGCGCAGCACCCTGGAGGTCCGGGTCGACGGGGTGCTCTGGCACGAGGTCGACAGCCTCACCGGACGCGGCCCGGACGAACGGGTCTACGTCACCGCGACCGCCGCCGACGGCCGCACCACCGTCACCTTCGGCGACGGCGTGCACGGCTCGCGCCTGGCCACCGGCCGGGAGAACGTCCGCGCCCGCTACCGGATCGGCATCGGCGAGAGCGGCAACGTCGGCGCCGGCCGGATCACCCAGCTCACCACCCGCCCGCTCGGCGTCTCCGCCGTCGTCAACCCGCTGCCCGCCACCGGCGGCGCCGGACCGGACGGACCGGGCCTGGCCAGGCGCACCATCCCGCTCGCCGTCACCGCCCTGGACCGGCTGGTCTCGGTGCCCGACTACGAGGACTTCACCCGCGCCCGGGCCGGCATCGGGCGCGCCAGCGCCACCCGGCTCTCGGACGGCCGGCGCGAACTCGTCCACGTCACGGTCGCCGGGGTGGACGACATCCCGCTCGCCGCCGACTCCGACCTGCTCCGCACCCTGCGGTCCTCGCTCACCGCCTACGGCGACCCGCGGCTGCCCGTCCGGGTCGCCGTGCGCGAACTCGTCCTGCTGGTCGTCGCCGCGGGCGTCAAGGTCGCCCCGGACCACTCCTGGGACCTCGTCGAACCGGCCGTGCGCCGCGCCCTGCTCGACCGGCTCGGCTACGCCGGACGCCAACTCGGCCAGCCCGCCCACCTGTCCGAGGTGCTCGCCGCCGCCCAGGCCGTCCCCGGCGTGGACCGGGTGGACGTCGACGCCTTCACCGGCGTGCCCGGCAGCCTCACCCCGGACGGCCTGGAGAACCTCGCCGCCCGGCTCGCGCGGCCGCAGCCGACGGTCCCGGCCCGGCTCGCCCGCTACGAGGAGCAGCGCTACCGGGTGCGGGACCCCGCCGGCGAGACGCTCACCGACATCGCCGCCCGCAACGGCGTCCCGCTCGCGGAACTGCTGCGCCTCAACCCGGCCGTCACCGACACCCGCCCGCTGCCGGCCGGCCGCGTGGTGACGGTGTTCCGCGGCATCCGACCGGCCCAACTCGCCGTACTGGCACCGGACCTGCCCGACACGTTGATCCTCAAGGAGATCCGCGGATGAACCAGCGCATCCATCGGAGGTGGGCATGACCAGGGACCCGGACGGGCTGCTGGAGCTGCTGCCCCAGTGGCACCGGCTGCGGGACGCCGACGCGGGCGAGCCGCTGCGCGCCCTGCTGGCCGTCATCGCCGAACAGGTGGACGTCGTCCGCGACGGCGTCGACCAGGGCTACCAGGACTGGTTCGTGGAGACCGCCGCCGACTGGGCCGTCGCCTACCTCGGCGACCTGGTCGGCTACCGGATCCTGCCCGGCTACGAGGAGGTGCTCGCCACCGGCCTGCACGGCGAGGCCTCCGCCGAGCGGATCGCGGCCCGCGACCGGCTCGCCGCCCGGCTGGCGCCCCGCCAGGACGTCGCGAACACGGTCGCCAACCGCCGCCGCAAGGGCACCCTCGCCCTGCTGGAGGAGCTGTCCGCCTCGGTCGCCGACTGGCCGGCCCGCGCCGTGGAGCTCTCCCGGCTGCTCGCCGGCACCCAGCCGGTGCGGCTGCTGCGCCCGGACGAGGAGCCGGCCGACCGGCAGCGGCTGGGCCGGGGCCGGCTGGTCGACGTCCGGCGCGGCGCGGCGCTGGACCTGCTCGGCGGGCCCTTCGACGGCCAGGCGCACACCGTCGACGTCCGCCGGGCCGCCTCGCCGCGCCGCCAGGGCGGCTACACGCCGGCCGGCGTCGCCCTGTACGTGTGGCGGCTGAAGCCGTACCCGGTGACCCGGGCGCCGGCCTACTGCGTCGACCGGGCCAGGAACCTCTTCACCTTCTCCGTCCTCGGCAACGACGCCCCGCTGGTCACCCGGCCCGAGCCGGGGCCGGCCGGCGCGCACCCCGCGACGGCCGACACCGTGCCGGCCCCGATCCGGCGCCGACAGCTGGCCGAGCGCACGGCCGACTACTACGGGCCCGGCAAGAGCTTCGCCATCTGGCGCGACGGCTCCCAGGAGCCCGTCCCGCCCGCCGAGATCGTGGTGGCCGACCTGACCGACTGGACCTACCGGCCCAAGCGCGGCCAGGTCGCCGTCGACCCGCTGCTCGGCCGGATCGCCTTCGGCGCCCGCTCCGCCCCGCGCCGCGGCGTCTGGGTCGACTACCACTACGCGTTCGGCGACGACACCGGCGGCGGCGAGTACCCGCGCGACCGCCCGGAGTCCCGGCACCGGGCGCTCTACCAGGTCGGCCCCGGCCGGCCGTTCGAGCGGATCAACGACGCGTACGAGCAGTGGCGCGCCGACCAGCGGGACGGCACCGCGGGCGGCTCCGCCGTCATCGAGATCACCCACAGCGGCGCCTACCAGGAGCAGTTGGACTTCGACCTGGAGGCCGACGACCGGCTCGAACTGCGCGCCGCCGAGGGCACCCGGCCGGTGATCCGGCTGCTCGACTGGTACAGCAACCGGCCGGACGCGCTCAACGTCCGGGGCACCTGCGCGGGCGGGCGGCTCGTCCTGGACGGCCTGCTGGTCACCGGTCGCGGGGTCAACGTCACCGGGCCGCTCGCCTCCGTCACGCTGCGGCACTGCACCCTGGTGCCGGGCTGGTCCCTGGAGCCGCACTGCGAGCCGCACGCGCCGCAGGAGCCCAGCCTGGTGCTGGACCACACCACGGCCTGCGTGCGGATCGAGCGCAGCGTCCTGGGCACGATCCAGGTCGTCGGCGACGAGGTGGACGACGACCCGCTGGAGATCCACCTGGCCGACAGCATCCTGGACGCCACCGGCCCGGACCGCCCGGCGCTCTCCGGGCCCGACTGCGAGCACGCCTACGCGGTGCTGCACGCGCACCGCTCCACGGTGGTCGGCGAGGTGCACACCCACGCGGTGCGGATCGCCGAGGACAGCGTCTTCACCGGCCGGATGCGGGTGGCCCGCCGCTCGCTCGGCTGCCTGCGGTTCTGCTACGTGCCCCCGGGCTCGCGCACCCCCCGCCGGTACGAGTGCCAGCCCGACCGGGTGCGCTCGGCGGTGACCGAGCTGGTCGAGCGCGGCGAGCTGGACCCGGCGCGGGCCGAGCGGCTGCGCGAGACCGAGGCCCAGCGGGTGCGCCCGCTCTTCACCAGCCTCCGGTACGGCACGCCCGGCTACGGCCGGCCGGCCGCCGGTTGCGCGCCGGAGATCACCCGCGGCGCCGAGGACCGCTCCGAACTGGGCGCCTTCCACGACCTGTTCCAGCCCCAGCGCGAGGACAACCTGCGGGCGCGGCTGGCCGAGTACACCCCGGCCGGCACCGACGCCGGCCTCTTCTTCGCCACCTGACCGACCCTGAGCAACTCCCAACCAGCTAAATACCGTTGACTGTGAGAGGGACCCCGTGCACGCAGACTTCTCGCGCCTGACCTTCCGGCCCGGCAGGCACTACTCCGCGGTGCTGACCCAGCAGGGCCGGGTCCAGCTCGACGCCGACGCCAACGAGCAGGCCGCGATCGAGCGCCACCAGCTGCGCACGCTCGCCACCGACCTGATCGGCCGGCGCGGCGGGCCCGCCGGCGCGGCCGGGTTCGCGATCGGCTACCTGCCGGGCAACCACGACCTGGACGACCTCACCATCGGCGGCGGCCGGTACTACGTGGACGGCGTCCTGTGCGAGGCCGACCGACCCGGGCCCGGCACCGCCGTGCCCGACGACGGCGTCTGGGGCGCCGAGACCCGGGAGGTGCCCGCCGGCTGGACGTACTGGGACCAGCCGGACGCCTACCGGGACCAGGAGCGCCCCGGCGACCGACTGCCCGACGCGTTCCCGTTCCTGGTCTACCTGAAGGTCTGGGAGCGCAGTGTCACCGCCGTGGAGGACCCGGAGATCCGCGAGGTCGCGCTCGGCGCGGCGATGCCCGACACGGCGGCCCGGGCCAAGGTCGTCTGGCAGGTACTGGCCCTTCCCGCCTCGGAGTTGAACGTGCCGGACGGCGGTCCGTCCCGGGTGCTGGAGGCCTTCGACGCCTGGGCCGAGCCCCGCGAGCGGCCCTCCTCCTGGCTGGCCGCGCGGGCCCGGCGGCCGGAGCGGGCCGGCGAGGACCCGTGCCTGGCGCACCCCGAGGCCGGCTACCGGGGCCCGGAGAACCAGCTGTACCGGGTGGAGGTCCACCACGGCGGTTCGGCCGAGGGCGGCGCCACCTTCAAGTGGTCCCGGGAGAACGGCTCGGTCGTCCTCCCGATCGCCTCGGTCGAGGGCGTCTGGGTCGCCCTGGACACGCTGGGCGACGACGACAAGCTCGGCCTCTCGGTGGGCGACCGGGTCGAGGTCGCGGACAGCGCGTACGTCAGCCGGGACGAGGCGGCGAACCTGCTCCAGGTGGAGGAGATCGACCTGCCGGGCCGCCGGGTGCGGCTGTCCGCCGAGCCGGTCCCGGGGGTCGGGCGGCTGGCCGAGCTCCACCCCTTCCTGCGCCGCTGGGACCACCGGGAGGCCCGCGGCCGGGACGCCCTGCCCCTGGCCGGCGGCGCCCTGCAGCTCGCGGAGGGCGCCTGGCTCGACCTGGAGGACGGCGTCCAGGTGTACTTCCGGCCGGGCGGCGCCTACACCCGGGGGGACTACTGGCTGGTCCCCGCCCGCACCGCCACCGGGTCGGTGGAGTGGCCGCGGAACGCGGCCGGGGAGGCGCTGCTCCAGGAGCCGGCCGGGGTGCGGGTGCACCACGCCCCGCTCGCCTGGGTGAAGGGCCCGACCACCGTTGTCGACCTCCGCCAGACCTTCGCCCCGCTGACGGCCACCGCCCGCTCCGAGATCTGATCGGCCGGGGCGCGGCGGCGGGCGCGGCAGGGCCGTCGGCGTCCTCGAGCCGAGGGCAGCGGGCCCGGGTGGGGGCGTCGACGGCGAAAGGGGAACCGGCCACGCCCCCCACCCGCGCGCATCGGCCATCCCACCGATACGTCGCGGACATTCCCGGTGTTCGCGGTGCTCGTGGTGTTCCCGGTGCCCCCGGTGTTCGCGGTGTTCACGTGTTGTCCGAATGGTGGTCGGGCTTTTTGACATCCTCCTTATCGTCATACATTCTTCTCGGCATGTCTGACCGTCACCCGATCACGTGCGCCGCCATCGAGCTGGCGCTGATCGGCGTGGCCGCGCACTGCGTTTCCGACAATCTCTGTCGCTGAATCCGCCCTGTCCCGACGCGTTTAGCGGTGATCGCCGCGTCGGGGCGTCGCCCCCTGCTGCGGGCGCGGTGCCGCTCACTTCCCCAGGCCTCACTGTCGCCCGCCTTCCTCCGTACACCATCGGTAGCGAAAGGCCCCCTTTCCGATGTCTCGAACCACCACCTTCACCCCTCGCCGCCTCGCCACGGCGACCGTCACCGTCGCACTGGTCGTCGGGCTGGCGGCGTGCGGACCGAAGGCCGACGGCGGTGGAGGCTCCGGCAAGGACGCCGCGCCGCAGCAGGGCGGCACCCTCACCGTCCTCAACCAGAACCCGCAGGACCAGTTCGACCCCGCGCGGCTCTACACCTCCGGCGGCGGCAACGTCCCCTCCCTGGTCTTCCGCACCCTCACCACCCGCAACCGGGCCGACGGCGCGGCCGGCACCAAGGTCGTCCCGGACCTCGCCACCGACACCGGCACCCCGTCGGAGGGCGCGACGGTGTGGACGTACCACCTCAAGGACGGCCTGACGTTCGAGGACGGTTCGCCGATCACCACGGCCGATATCAAGTACGGCATCGAAAGGTCATTCGCCCCCGAACTCTCGGGCGGCGCACCGTTCCTGAGGGACTGGCTGGTCGGCGCCGCGGACTACCAGGGCCCGTACAAGGACGCGCGCGGTCTGGACGCCATCGAGACGCCGGACGAGAAGACCATCGTCTTCCGTCTCAACAAGCCCGAGGGCGACTTCCCGTACCTCGCCACCCAGACGCAGTTCGCCCCCGTCCCGAAGGCCAAGGACACCGGGACGAAGTACCAGGAGCACCCCGTCTCCTCCGGCCCCTACCAGGTCGTCAAGAACGAGAACGACGGCGCCCACCTCGTCCTCAAGCGCAACCCCAACTGGTCGGCGGCGACGGACGACCAGCGCAAGGCGTACCCGGACACCATCGACGTGCAGTCCGGGCTCGACCCGGCGGTGATCAACCAGCGGCTCTCCGCCGGCACCGGCGCCGACGCGGCCGCCGTCACCACCGACACCAACCTCGGCCCCTCCGAGCTCGCCCAGGTGAAGGACGACAAGTCGCTCGCCGCGCGCGTCGGCACCGGCCACTTCGGCTACGTCAACTACCTGGCGTTCAACCCGAAGGTCAAGCCCTTCGACGACCCCAAGGTCCGGCAGGCCGTCGCCTACGCGATCAACCGCACCTCGGTCGTCAACGCGGCCGGCGGCTCCTCGCTCGCCGAGGCCGCCACCACCTACCTGCCCGCCCAGGAGACCTTCGGGTACACGCCGTACGACCCGTTCCCGGCCGGTGCCACGGGCAACCCGGCGAAGGCCAGGGAGCTGCTGAAGGAGGCCGGTTACCCGGACGGCCTGACCATCACGCTCACCCACTCCAGTGCCACCGGCAAGGGCTACGGCCCGGACCTGGCCGCCGCCGTCCAGGACGGCCTGAAGGCCGCCGGGATCACCGTCCAGCTGGAGGCCCTGGACTCCACCCGGTACTCCAAGACGATCCACACCGTCGGCACCGAGCCCGGCCTCTTCCTCTCCGGCTGGGGCGCCGACTGGCCGTCCGGCGGCCCGTTCCTGGCCCCGATCTTCGACGGCCGGCAGATCGTCACCGACGGCTACAACTTCAACTCCGCGCAGCTGGACGACCCTTCGGTGAACGACGAGATCGACCAGATCAACAAGATCACCGACCACGCCGAGGCCGCCAAGCGCTGGGGCGCCCTGGACAAGCGGATCGGCGACCAGGCCCTCACCGTCCCGCTGTTCCACCCCGTCTACAAGCGGCTGTCCGGCAAGGACGTCCGCAACATCGTCATCAGCGACTGGACCGGCGTCCTCGACATCTCCCAGGTCGCGGTCAAGTAACGGACGGGACCGGACGGATCGATCGGACAACCATGGCTCCACAGCAACCCCGAGCCGGGGAGGCCCCCGCGGCCTCCCCGGCCGCCGGGGGACCACAGGTGTGGCGGCGGCTGCTCGCGCGGCGCGCCGCCCTCACCGCCGGCCTCGTCATCGTCCTGCTCGTCCTGATCGCCGCGGCGGCACCGCTGCTCAGCGCGATCGAGGGCCAGGACCCCACCAGTTACCACAACGACCTGCTCGACTCGGCGGCCGGCGGGGTGCCCACCGGCTCCTTCGGCGGCGTCAGCGCCGAGCACTGGCTCGGCGTCGAACCCGGCACCGGGCGGGACGTGTTCGCCCGACTGGTGCACGGCGCCCGGATCTCGCTGCTCGTCGCCGTCGGCGCCACCCTCGTCCAGGTCGCGATCGGCGTCCTGCTCGGCCTCGCCGCGGGCCTCGGCAACCGGTGGCTCGACCAGCTGATCGGCAACACCACCGAGGTGATGCTCGCGCTGCCCACGCTGGTCTTCGCCATCTCGCTGATGGCGGTCGTGCCCCCCGGCTTCCCCCGCCCGCTGCTGCTGACCCTGGTCATCGGGCTGCTGGGCTGGGCCGGCACCGCACGGGTGGTCCGGGCGCAGACGCTCAGCCTCCGGCAGCTCGACTACGTGGCCGCGGCCCGGCTCGCCGGCGCCACCCGGTGGCGGATCGCCCGCCGGGAGCTGCTGCCGTCCCTGGCCGCGCCGGTCATCACCTACGCGGCGGTGCTGCTGCCGTCCAACGTGGTCGCCGAGGCCGGGCTGTCCTTCCTCGGGGTGGGCGTCAAGCCGCCGACCTCCTCGTGGGGCCAGATGCTCTCCGGGGCGACCACCTGGTTCCGCGCAGACCCGATGTACGTGCTGCTCCCCTCCGCGCTGCTGTTCACCACCGTGCTCGCCTTCACCGTGCTCGGCGACGCCGTCCGCACCGAGCTCGACCCCCGTGCGGCCTCCCGGCTGCGGGTCGGTACGGCGCGCGGCGGCTCCGGTCCGTCGAAGGCCGGCCCCTCGGGTGCCGTTCCGTCGAGCGCCGGTCCGTCGAGCACGGGCCGGGGCCCCTCCGAGGAGGCCACCGCATGACCCGCTTCCTGCTCCGCAAGGCCGTCGGCATGCTCGGCGTCCTGCTCGTCCTCTCCCTGGTCGTCTACGCGGTCTTCTACATCGCCCCCGGCGACCCGGCCCAGCTCGCCTGCGGCGAGAAGTGCAGCCCCGCCCAGGTCGCCCAGGTGCGCGAACGGCTCGGCCTCGACGCGCCCGTCTACCTCCAGTACGCCCACTTCCTCCAGGGCGTCGTCGCCGGCCGCGACTTCAGCGCCGGGACGGGCCTGCTGCACTGCCAGGCGCCCTGCCTGGGCATCTCCTACCGCAGCGGCGAGCAGGTCACCGACATGATCACCGCCCGGCTCCCGGTGACGGCCTCGCTGGCGCTCGGCGCGATGGTGCTCTGGCTGGTCCTCGGGGTCGGCACCGGGCTGGTCTCCGCGCTGCGCCGGGGCCGGCTCAGCGAGCGGCTGCTGACCGCGCTGACGCTGGCCGGCAGCTCCATCCCGGTCTTCGTCATCGGCCTGGTGCTGCTCATCGTCCTGTGCGCCCAGCTCCAGTGGCTGCCGTTCCCGAGCTACGTGCCCCTCACCGAGGACCCGCAGCAGTGGTTCTGGGGACTGCTGCTGCCCTGGGTCTCGCTCGCGCTCATCGAGTCCGCGAAGTACGCCCGGCTGACCCGCTCCTCCATGCTGGAGACCCTCGCCGACGACCACATCCGGACCTTCCGGGCGTACGGCGTCAGCGAGCGGCACCTGGTGACCAGGCACGCGCTGCGCGGCGCGCTCACCCCGGTGATCGCGCTGACCGCCATCGACCTCGGGACGATGTTCGGGTCCGCCGTGCTGACCGAGTCGCTCTTCGGCCTCCCGGGGCTCGGCAAGCTGCTGGTCACCTCGGTGGGCCTGATCGACCTGCCGACCGTCGTCGGCCTCACCCTCGTCACCGGGTTCTTCGTGGTCCTCGCCAACGTCATCGCGGACGTGCTCTACGCGGTGACCGACCGAAGGGTGGTCCTGACGTGAGCGCCGGAACCCTGAGCCCCGAGCCCCGGGGCCCCGAACCCCTGAGCCCCGAGCCCCGGGGCTCCGAACCCCTGGCCGCCGGAGCCCGGGGCGAGGCCCTGGTCGACGTCCGGGACCTGGTCGTCGACTTCCCGGTCGGCGACGGCCACGTCCGCGCCGTCGACGGCGTGGGCTTCACCCTGGAGGCCGGGCAGGCGCTCGGCATCGTCGGCGAGTCCGGCTCCGGCAAGAGCACCGTCGCCTACGGGCTGCTCGGCCTGCACCGCGGCACCGGCGCCCGGATCGGCGGCTCGGTGCGGGTCGCCGGGGTCGACGCCGTCACCGCCGAGGGCGACGAACTCCGGCGCCTGCGCGGCGGGTTGGCCGCCATGGTGTTCCAGGACCCGCTCTCCGCCCTCGACCCGTACTACGCGGTGGGCGACCAGATCGCCGAGGTCGTACGGGTGCACCGGGACGTCTCCCGCCGGGCCGCCCGGGCCCGGGCCGTCGAGGTGCTCGACCGCGTGGGCATCGCCGACGCGGCGCGGCGCTCGCGGTCGCGTCCGCACGAGTTCAGCGGCGGCATGCGCCAGCGGGTGCTGATCGCGATGGCCCTGGCCTGCGAGCCGCGGCTGCTGGTCGCCGACGAGCCGACGACCGCGCTGGACGTCACCGTCCAGGCCCAGATCCTGGACCTGCTGCACGAGTTGCGGGCCGAGACCGGGGCCGGGCTGGTCCTGGTCACCCACGACCTGGGCGTGGTCGCCGGGAGCGTCGACCGGGTGCTGGTGATGAAGGACGGCCGGGCCGTGGAGCACGGGCCGGTCGCCGAGGTGCTCGGCGCTCCGCGCGAGCCGTACACCCGCGCGCTGCTGTCGGCGGTGCCCCGGGTCGACGCGCCCGCCGAGCCGGCCGAGGCGGCCCGGTCAGCCGGGTCGACCGGGCCCGTCGGGGATGACGTGCTGCTCGAAGCCGTCGACCTGCGCCGGGAGTTCGCCACCCGCGGCGGCCTCACCCGGCGCACCGGACCGGTGACCGCCGTGGACGGCGTCTCGCTCACCGTACGGGCCGGCGAGACGCTGGGCGTGGTCGGCGAGTCCGGCTCCGGGAAGACCACGCTCGGGCGGATGCTCGTCCGGCTGCTGGAGCCGACCGGCGGCCGGCTGCACTACCGCGGCCGGGACATCGGAGCGCTCGGAGAGAAGGAACTGCGCCCGATCCGGCAGGAGTTGCAGATGGTCTTCCAGGACCCGGTGTCCTCGCTCAACCCGCGTCGCAGCATCGGCGAGTCCATCGCCGACCCGCTGCGCATCGCCGGGGAGAGCGACGAGCGCCGCATCCGCAGCCGGGTCGGCGAACTCCTCGAACGCGTGGGGCTCGACGCCGACTGGTACCACCGCTACCCGCACGAGTTCTCCGGCGGGCAGCGGCAGCGGGTCGGCATCGCCCGCGCGCTGGCACCCCGACCGCGGCTGATCGTCTGCGACGAACCGGTCTCCGCGCTGGACGTCACCACCCAGGCCCAGGTGGTCGAGCTGCTGGGCGAGTTGCAGCGCGACCTCGGCCTCGCGCTGGTCTTCATCGCCCACGACCTCGCCGTGGTCCGGCAGGTGAGCGACCGGGTCGCGGTGATGCGGGCCGGGCGGATCGTGGAACAGGGCGACGCCGACACGGTGTACGACTCCCCCCAGCACGCCTACACCAAGGGCCTGTTGGCCGCCGTCCCGGTCCTGGACCCGGCCGAGGCGACCGCCCGCCGCCACGCCCGCCTGGCCTCCGCCGGCGCCTGACCGTCGACTGCCCGGCCCGGGTCGCACCTCGCGGGGTGCGGCCCGGGCCGGGCAGTCGCGTACAGGTTCATGACGAACCATCAGTTGGTCTTGGTGACCCGGGAGTTGGCGCCTTCACCCGCGCGGCCTTCGTCCCGGCCCTCGACCAGGACGGCGGGCTCCAGCGGCGAGGCGATCTCCTGCGGCCTGCTGCGGGACGCCCAGTCGCGGATGCCGAGCACCACCATCACGAAGAAGATCCCGTAGACGATGCCGGAGAAGTACAGCTCGGAGTGGACCGCGAGCGGCACGCCCACCAGGTCGACGGCCAGCCAGACGAACCAGAACTCCACGTAGCGGCGGGCCTGGCTGTACATGGCGAGGATCGAGCCGACGAAGATCCAGGCGTCCGCGAGGACCATCCACCACGGCGCCCCGGGGTAGAACGAGGCGTCCGTCCCCTTCAGCACCGCGCCGAACGCGGCCGTCCCCGCCACCATCGCGGCCGCCAGCACGGCGCGTTCCTGCCACGACGCCCAGCGGACGTTGATGGTGCCTTCCTGCTCGCGGCTGCGCTTCCAGGTCGCCCAGCCCCAGGAGGCCGAGACGATGATGACGATCTGCCGGGCGGCGTTGCCGCCGAGGTGCACGTTCAGGCTGGCGATCAGCAGCAGCACCGAGCCGAGGATCTGCACCGGCCAGGCCACCAGCGAGCGCCGCAGGGCGAGCCAGACGGTGGCGAGCGCCAGGATGTTGCCCAGGAAGTCGGACCAGTAGACGGGGAGGCCGAAGAAGTCGAACTGCTCGTTCAACCAGTGGAACGCGCTCATGACTCACACCTTTGTTCGTGCGGAGCGAGGTGGGGGAAGGGGCGGTCGGCCCCGCCGAAGCGGGGGGTGCGGGGCCGACCGGGCTCGTGGCGCGGGACGCGGGGTCGCGGGGGAAGCTGGGGCGCGCGCCGGGCAGGTGAAGGACGGTGCGAAGAGGTGGTGCGGGCGGATCAGAAGAGAACGGTTCAGAAGAGAACGGTTCAGGAGAGAACGGTTCAGGAGAGAACGGTTCCGGAGAGGACGCTTCAGGAGAGGCGCTTCAGGAGAGGACGGCGAGCACGTGCCGTCCGTGCTCGGAGTCCAGCAGGGCCTCGGAGCGGCGGACGTCCTCCCGGGCGGCGAGCAGCAGCTCGTCGACGGAGGCGAACCGCTCGGTGCCCCGGATCCGGGCGACGAACCAGAGCTCGACGCGCTCGCCGTACAGGTCGCCCGGGGTGTCGTGGCAGTACACCTCGGTGTGGATCTCGGAGGTGTCGCAGAAGGTGGGGTTGGTGCCGACGCTGATCGTCGCGCGGTGCACGGTGCCGCTCGCACGGCGGGCCAGCCAGCCGCTGTAGATCGCGGGCGGCGGGGCGGGTGTGCCGGGGTCGGGGGCGATGTTGGCGGTGGGGAAGCCCAGCCCCCTCCCCCGGCCGGCACCGTGCACCACGGTGCCGGACAGGGGGGCCGTCGGGGTGTCAGCCATGGGGGGTGAGCTCACGGAACTGGCTGGTGTGGAAGACCAGCGGCTCCACTCCAGGGAACAGCTCGACGGTGAGCAGTTCCAGCAGGACGATCTCGTGGTCGCCGCCGTCGTACACCGCGTGCATCCGGGCGGTCAGCCAGAGCGCCGCGTCGTGGATCAGCACCGCGCCGCCCGGCGTGGCCTGCCAGCCGGTGCCGTCGAAGCGGTCGCCCGCGCGGGAGGCGAGCCGCCGGCAGAGCGCGCCCTGGCCGCGGCTGAGCACGCTCAGCCCCAGCTCCGGAGCCTCCGTCAGCCGGGGCCAGGTGGTGGAGGTGCGGGCCACGCTGACCGCGACCATCGGCGGCTCCAGCGAGATCGACACGAAGGAGCTGACCGCGAGCCCGACCGGTTCGCCGTCGCGCAACGCGCCGAGCGCGACCACCCCGGTGGGGTAGGCCCCGAACGCCTGGCGCAGCGCCGCGCCGTCCAGCTCCGTACTGTTCGGCTGCTCCGCGGCGGTCGCCGCGGCCGCGGTCGGGTGGTGGGCGGGAGTGACCATGGTCGTCGCCGTCCTCTCGTCGCCGGTGCGGGGGGTCAGTGCCGGTACCGCGCGGCCGGGTGGCTGGCCGGCAGCGCCCGGTCGGACGCGCCGGTCAGCCGCTCGCGCAGCGACTCGCCCTGCGCGTACTCGCCGCGGAAGACGCCGCGGGCGCGCAGGATCGGCAGCACCGACTCGACGAACTCGACGGTGGAGGCGGGCTGGACGGTCGGCGAGAGCAGGAAGCCGTCCAGGTCGGCGCCCTCCGCCAGGGCGCAGATCTCGTCGGCGATCTCCTCGGCGGTGCCGACCACCGGGCGGGCGCCGACGCCGTGGGTGTGCCAGTCGGCGAGCACGTCGCCGACGGTCTTGTCGGCGAACCGGGCGACCTGGGTCTGCGACATCTCGGTGGACAGCTCAGCCATCGGGGTGTCCGGCGCGTACGAGGACAGGTCGAGGCCGGTGAACATGGCGTAGCTGGCGACGGTGACCTCCGGGCGCTGGGCGTCCAGGACGCGCTGCCAGCGGCGTTCGGCGTCCGCGGTGGTGGCACCGATCACGCAGGAGAAGGCCGACATCACCTTGACCTCGTCGGCGCCGCGGCCGGCCCGGACGGCCTCCTCGCGGATCGCCGCGGTGTGCCCGGCGAGCTGTTGGACGGTGCCGCTGCCGACGAACATGCACTCGCCGTGCCGCCCGCCGACGCGGCGCCCGGCCGGGGAGGCGCCGGCCTGGAACAGCACCGGGGTGCCCTGCGGGGAGCGGGCGGTGTTGCCGTAGCCCTGCGAGCGGAAGTACGGGCCGTCGTGCTCGACCAGGTGGACCTTGGCCGGGTCAGCGAAGCGGCCGGCCTTGTCCTTCTCCAGGGCGTCGGGCTCCCAGGAGCCCTCCCAGTACTTGTAGACCAGGTCGAGGAAGTCCTCGGCCATCCGGTACCGGTCGTCGTGCGCCACCATGTCCATCCCGAAGGCCTTGACGGCGGTGTCGGCGGTGCCGGTGGTGACGATGTTCCAGCCGAGCCGGCCGCCGGAGAGCTGGTCCAGGGTGGCCAGTCGGCGGGCGAAGGCGTACGGCGGCTCGACCAGCACCGAGCCGGTCACCACCAGGCCGAGGTCGGTGGTGCTGGCCAGCAGGGCCGAGGCGATCACGAACGGGTCCAGGCGCGGCAGGTCGAGGGTCTCCTCGGTGGCGATCGGCGGACGCACCCCGCCGATCTCCGACCAGCCCCAGGCGTCGGCCAGGAACAGGAAGTCAAGCTTGGCGTCCTCGCAGATCCGCGCGATGTCGCGCCAGTACCCGAGGGTGTCGAACAGGTGCCGGCGGCTGTCGGGGTGGCGCCAGGTGGCGGTGCCGCTCGCGTTGGTCTGGGCGTTCTCGAACAGTCCGAGCTTGAGGTTGCGCATGGGGTGTTCTCCGTTGAACTGGTGGTGCGGGGGAACCGGGGTGCTGAGCGGACCGGGCGTGGGGGCCGGGGACCGTCAGGGTGCTACGGGAACGGCGGGGGCGTCGAGGACCGCGCTGGTCGCGTCGGGGAGCGGGGCGGGTGCGCCGAGGGGGCCGGCGGCCGCGTCGAGCTGCGCCGCGGAGGGCATGGCGGACTGGGCGCCGAGCCCGGTGACGGCCAACGAGGCCGCGCGGACGGCTCGTTCGGCGGCGGCGAGCAGGTCGGCGCCCCGGGCGAGGGAGTCGGCGAGGGCTCCGCAGAAGGTGTCGCCGGCGCCGACGGTGTCGACGGCGTCCACGACGGGGGCCGGCAGGTGCACGGCGGGACGGCCGGGCTGTTTGACCAGCGCCCCGTCCGCGCCGAGCGTCACCACGACCGCCCGGCAGGGCAGGGCGGCCCGCTCCAGCAGTTCGCGCGCCCCGTCGGGGCCGGCGGGCGGCCCCGCGCCGAGCAGGGCGGCGAGTTCGCCGAGGTTGGGGACGAGGACGTCGACGGCGGCGAGCACCTCCGGGGCGACCGGGCGGGCCGGGGCCGGGTTGAGGACGACGGTGCCGCCCTGCTCCCGGGCCCGCAGCACGGCGGCGGCGACCACCTCGGCGGTGATCTCGTGCTGCACCAGGACCACCTCGCCCGCGGACCGGGCCAGCCGCTGCGGCAGGTCCGCGACGGACAGTTCGGCGTTGGCGCCCGGGTTGACCACGATGGTGTTCTCGCCGGCCCGGTCGACCACCACCGAGGCGATCCCGGTGGTGCTCTCCGGTGCCGGGCGCACCGCCCCGACGTCCACTCCTTCGGCGGCGAGCGCCCGCAGGATGGCGTCGGCGTCCGGGCCGACCCGGGCGACCATCCGCACCCGCGAGCCGAGCCGGGCCGCCGCGACGGCCTGGTTGGCGCCCTTGCCGCCGACGCCCTCCACGAAGCCCCGCGCGAGCACGGTCTCGCCGGGTCGCGGCAGGTCCTCGACGGTCAGGACGAGGTCGCGGTTGATCGAACCGACGACGGTGATGGGCGGCATCCGCACTCCTTGGGAGATCGATCTCCCACACTGTGGACCAGGCCCCCGGAACCGTCAAGTACCCTCGTGCTGCGTATTCCGCGAGCTCAGCCGAGCCCGTTCCCGACCGCGAAGGACCGCCCCACGTGACAGCGCCCCGACTCCTCGACGTGGCCGCGGCCGCCGGTGTCTCCCGCGCGACCGCCTCACGCGTCCTGGCCGGCACCCAGCGCAACGTCGACCCCGAACTCGCCCGCCGCGTCGAGGAGGCCGCCCGGCACCTCGGCTACCGCACCAACCACTCCGCCCGGGCGCTGCGCACCGGCACCACGGGCACCATCGGCGTGGTCGTCCCCTCGCTCGCCAACCCGTACTTCGTCCAGCTCGCCGACGCCCTCGCCCAGCAAGTCCGCGCCGCCGGCGGGCAGTTGGTGGTCTCCGACGCCGCCAACGACACCGCCGTCGAGGCCGAGCAGATCGAGACCCTGCTCGGCGGCCGGGTCGACGGGCTGCTCGTCGTCCCGGTCTCCGCCGGCGCGTCCGGCCCCGCCGTCCGGGCCGCCGCCCAGCGCACCCCGGTCGTCCTGTTCGACCGCTGGGCCACCGGCTCCGGCACCGTGGCCGTCACCCTCGACAACACCGCCGCGATGCGGCTGCTCCTCGACCACCTCGAAGGCCTCGGCCGCCACCGGATCGCCCTGGTCGCCGCCGACCAGGCGTCCTCCTCCGGCGCGGAGCGCCTCGCCGCCTTCACCGGGGCCCGCGGCGCCGACGCCACCACCGTCCTGCTGCCCAGCTTCACCACCGACGCCGGGCGCACCGCGGGCCGCCGGATCGCCGAACAGCACGCCGGGATCGACGCCGTGGTCTGCGGGGCGGACGTCCTCGCGGTCGGGCTGGTCAGCACCCTGCAGCGCTCGGCGATCCCCGTCCCCGGCCGGATCGCCGTCACCGGCTTCGACGACACCGAGATGCTCGAACTCCTCGACCCGCCCATCACCTCGATCCGCCATCCGCTCACCGCCATGGCCGAGCGCGCCCTGACCCTCCTTCAGTCCCCGGCCCGTGAACGGTCGGAGCGGGTGGAGCGCTTCGCGCCGCAGCTGGTGGTGCGCTCCTCCACGGACGCGAACGCCTGAGCGGTCGAGAGGCGGCCCCGTGTGCGGCGCGCACCCCGGGGCCGCCTCTCGGCGAACCGTTCCGACCCTCGACCGGGCGGGACCCCTCAGGCCTTCCGCCGCACCGCGATGACGGCCGCGCCCAGCACGCAGGCGACGGCGGCGGCGACGTAGGCGAGGTGGTAGCCGCCGAGCTGGTCCGAGCTGGTCCCCGCGACCAGGACCATCACCGCGACACCCGCGCTGGCGCCGATCTGCTGCGTCACGACGTTCACCGCGCCCGCGACGGCGTGCTGCTGCTCCGGGACGCCGGAGAGCCCGGCCGTGGTCATCGAGGGGAAGTTCAGCCCCTGGCCGATGCCGCTGACCACCAGACCGGGCAGCACGTGCAGCACGTAGTTCCCGTCCTGCGGCGTGCCCAGCCACAGCCCGGTGCCGACGCCGATCAGGACCAGGCCGACGGCCATCAGCGTCCGCGGGGAGTACGTGGCCAGCAGCCGGCCGGTGACGAAGTTGGCGGTGAGGAACACCGCCAGGGACATCGGCACCAGCGCCAGGCCGGACTCGGAGGGCGAGTAGTGCAGCATCCCCTGGAGGTACAGCGGGGCGAAGAACAGCATCCCGATCGAGCCCGTGTACTGGAGGAACGCCGACAGGCTCGCGTCCCGCACCGAGGCGATCCGGAAGAGGCCGAGCGGGAGCACCGGGTCGGCGGTGCGGTGCTCCCGGACGACGAACAGCACCAGGGAGACCGCCGCGGCGGCCAGGACGGTCCACGCCGTCGCGCCGCTGCTGCTCACGCCGACCACGAGCAGGGTGAGGCCGAGGGTGCCGGTGATCGCGCCGGGCAGGTCCAGCCGGCCGCGGTGCCCGGCGCCGTCGGGCAGTCCGACGCGGGTCGCGGCCAGCACGCCGACCCCGATCAGCACCGAGAACCAGAGCACCGAACGCCAGCCGAAGAACTGGGTCAGGACGCCGCCCAGCAGCACTCCGCCGCTGAAGCTCACGGCGCCGACGGCCGTGTACACGCTGATCGCCCGGTTGCGGGCCGGGCCGACCGGGAAGAGCGCGGTGAGCAGGCCCAGCGCGGCCGGCCCCGACAGGGCGGCGCCGATGCCCTGGACGGCGCGCGCGCCCAGCAGCGTCACGGTGTTCGGGGCCACCGCCCCGACCAGCGCGGACACGGTGAACAGGGCGACGCCGACCTCGAACACCCGCCGCCGCCCGAGGACGTCGGCGAGCCGGCCGCCCACCAGCAGGAAGCCGGCGAAGGTGACGGCGTAGGCGGTCATCACCCACTGGAGCGTGGTCTCCCCCAGGTCGAAGCGCTCTCCGACGGACGGCAGGGCGGCGTTGAGCACGCCGAGACCGCTCACGTCCAGGGCGAACGCCCCGGCCAGCACGCCGAGCGCCAGCCCCGGCCGGCGGGCCGACTCGACCACGGTGGCGGTCATGCGGGCCCGCCCGGGAGCTCCCGGCCGAGCGCACGGCGCCGCGGGAGGGACCTCACTAAGGAGCTGTCGGCACTGGCTGACGATGCATCAAGATTCTCAACTGCCATGCGGTCAGCTTGCATTGATCGCTCATCCGCTGTCCACCCCGCCCGGCGCGCATGGTACCGGCAGTCGGCCCTTCCCCAGGTCATTCGATTTCCGTCGACCTCTACCCGACGGCGGCACCCATCACACATTCGTACATCTGTTGCATCGAGGAGATCGAATCGGACACTTTGTCGATCAAATCCCGCCAGCGCTTCATCCGGCCGTCGAAATACGCGATCCTTGAATCGATGAACGCGTAGTCGACACATCTCTCCGCACCCCGAGGGCGGATGAACATACCCGCGCTGCGGAATTCTCAGCAGCGGAAGTAGCCGGCAGCCCGACCGGCAGGAGCCGAGCGCGTCGGCCAGAATTCCACAGTGTGCCGCTGATCAGTGAGCCGCTGAACGGCGACCACTCAAGCACCCCCGAAGACCCGACCCTCACCCCGTCCTGCCGCGCCGCGCGGTCGGCACCCCGAGTCCTTCCTCCTGTCGCGAGAGGAGCAGCGCTGCCCGACCGCACGTCGATGCATGTCATGTACAGACCTACTACCGTGCCGGCAGGCTGACCGGCGCTGCCCCGACGCCGCCCACCCTCCACTCCGCCCCGCCCCGCTTTTCGTTCGCTCCACCGGATTTCCCGTTCACTTCACCGGACTTCCCGTTCACGTCGAGCGCGAACTCCGGAAACACCGGCCCCGTCCGCTCGCCGCCCCGCCGATTCCGCGACGGCCCCCGGCGCGGAGGACGGATCCCGCCGTGCCCCGCCCCCCTGTTCCCGGCTGCCCTGAAATCGGCGTCCCCCCCGACCGGCCGGCCGCGAAGCCCCGTCCTCCATTCCATCCGCCCTGCTGAGGGAGTCGCCATGCCCCACGAGCGCGCAGCGCGAGACATCACCGACGTCACGGATTTCCTGCTGTCCCGCTTCGCCGAGCTGTCGGACGTGTCCGCGGCCTCGGTGGACCTCCGGGCGCCCATGCACCGGTACGGGCTGGACTCGTTGAAGTCGGTGAACCTCGCGGCCTCCCTGTCCGAGTACCTCGGCTGGCAGGTCCCGGCCACCTGGATGTGGCAGTACCCGACCCTGGACGGACTGGCCCGCGCCCTCGTCGACGGCCCGCGCTCCGCCGGGCCCGCCCCCGGCGCCGAGCGCCGCAAGCCCGCGCACGAGCCGGTCGCGGTCGTGGGCATCGGCTGCCGCTTCCCCGGCGGACCGGACCCGTCCTCGTTCTGGCGGCTGCTGGTCGAGGGCGGCGACGCCGTCGGACCGGTGCCGGCCGCCCGCCGCGAGCTGCTGGGCGACCGGGTGCGCTGGGGCGGGTTCATCGACGGCATCGACCGGTTCGACCCGCTGTTCTTCGGCATCTCGCCCCGCGAGGCCGTCCAGATGGACCCGCAGCAGCGCCTCGTCCTGGAGCTGTGCTGGGAGGCGCTGGAGGACGCGGGCATCGCGCCGGACAGCCTCGTCGGCAGCGACACCGGCGTGTTCATGGCCTCCTGCTGGAACGACTACGCCGCGCTGGCGCACTACCGCGGCCCCGACGCCCAGATCACCCCGCACACCGCGACCGGCATCCACGACGGCATCATCGCCAACCGCGTCTCCTACGTCCTCGGCCTCCAGGGCCCCAGCATGGCGATCGACGCCGCCTGCGCCGGATCCCTGGTCTCGGTGCACGTCGGGTGCCAGTCGATCCAGCTGGGCGAGAGCGACCTGGTGCTGGCCGGCGGCGTCAACCTCAGCTTCGTCCCCGACTACTACACCGCCATGGACCAGCTGGGCGCGATCTCCCCCGACGGCCGCTGCAAGACCTTCGACGCCCGGGCCAACGGCACCACCCGCGGCGAGGGCGCCGGCGTCGTCGTGCTCGCCCCGCTGAGCGTGGCGCTGGAGCGCGACCTGCCGGTGTACTGCCTCATCAAGGGCAGCTCCTCCAACAACGACGGTCCCAGCAACGGGATGACGGCGCCCAACCCGCAGGCGCAGGAGAAGATGCTCCGCACCGCGTACCAGCGGGCGGGCATCGCCCCGGACCTCGTGGACTACATCGAGTGCCACGGCACCGCGACGCCCCTCGGCGACCCGATCGAGGCCAACGCCGTCGGCGCGGTCCTGGGCGGCGCCGACCGCGCGGCGCCGCTGAGGATCGGCTCCGTCAAGTCCAACGTCGGGCACCTGGAGGCGGCGGCCGGCATCGTCGGCCTGGCCAAGCTCGCGCTGTCGATGCGCAACGGCGTCCTGCCGCCGAGCCTGCACTACAGCGCACCCAACCCGCAGATCCTGTTCGACGCGTACAACCTCACCGTCCAGGACCGGCTGACGCCGTGGCCGCGCCGCTCCGACGCCCGCCGGGGCGGCGTCAGCTCCTTCGGCTTCGGCGGCGCGATCTGCCACATCGCCGTCGAGGAACTGCCGCGCCCCGAGGCCTCGCTGCTGCTGCTGGCCGCGGACTCCCCCGCGGAGCTGGCCGAACGGGCCCTGGAGTCGCGGGACGCGACCGACCTGCGCGCGCTCTGCCGCCGCACGCCCGGCGACGGCCCGTTCCGGCTCGCGGCCACCGCCCGCGACATGGCCGAACTCCGCACCGGCCTGGACGCCTTCGCCGCCGGCACCACGGCCCCCGGCCTGAGCGTCGGGGAGGTCGGGGAGCGGCCCGGCCGGCCGCGGGTGGCGTTCCTGTTCTCCGGCAACGGCTCGCAGTGGGTCGGCATGGGCCGCCAACTGCTCGCCGGCCGGCCCGAGTTCCGCCGCTCCATGACGAGGTCCGACCAGCGGATGCGGGAGCTGCTGGGCTTCTCGCTCGTGGAACAGCTGATGGACCCGGACGGCCGCCTCGACGACATGGACGTCTTCCAGCCGCTGCTGTTCTCCCTCCAGGTCGCGCTGGCCGAGACCTGGCGCTCGCTGGGCGTGGAGCCGGACGTCGTGGTGGGGCAGAGCGTCGGCGAGTTCGCCGCCGCGCACGTCGCCGGCGCGCTGGACTTCGAGGACGCCTCCCGGCTGGCCGCCCACCACGGCCGGCTCCTCCAGCAGCTGGCCGTCGGCCGCGGCGAGGGCATCGTGGTGATGACCCCCGCGGACGAGGTCAGGCCGCACCTGACCGGCGGGCTCACCCTCTCCGGCCACAACGGCCTGAGCTCCACCCTGGTCACCGGCACCCCGCAGGAGATCGACGACCTCGTCCGGCGGCTGACCGACGCCGGCGTCGTCAACCACCGGGTGCGGATGGGCCACGCCCCGCACTCGCCGCTGGTCGACCACGTCCTCGCCCCGCTGAAGGCCGAGCTGGACGGCATCAGGCCGCGCACCGCCCGCGTCCCGATGATCTCGACGGTCACCGGCGAGCCGGTCGACGGCGCGGAGCTCGGGCCGGACTACTGGGCGGACAACCTGCGCCGGGAGATCCGGGTGGTCGACGCCCTGACCAGGCTGCGCGACCACGACGTCGACGCGGTGGTCGAACTCAGCCCCCACCCCCTGCTGCTCAAGTCGGTGTCGGAGATCCTGCCGGCCGTCACCACCCTGCCCTCGCTGCGGCGCGGCGCCGACGAGGCCGCCACCCTGCTCGGCTCGCTCGGCGCCCTCTACACCGCCGGACTCCCCGTCGCCGCCCACCCCTTCCTCGCGGGCGACCGCGGACGGCATGCCGCGCCGGGCGGCGGCGAGGCCGCGGCGGCCGACCGGGTGCACCTGGTCCCCGTCACGGCCCGGACCGCGGACGCGCTGGCCGACACCTGCCGCGCGCTGTCCAACCACGTCGAACGCGACCCGGCCCTGCGGGTCTCCGACCTCGCCTACACCCTCGCCGCCCGGCGCACCCACCACGCCCACCGGATCGCCCTGTTCGCCCGCGACCGGCAGGACGTCCTGGACGGGCTCGCCCGGATCGCCGACGGACGGCCGCACCCCGACGCCGTCACCGGCACGGTCTCCGGCACCGCCGACCGGCGGGTGGCGCTGGTGTTCTCCGGCACCGGCACCCACTGGGCCGGCATGGGCCGCGAACTGCTGCGCTCGCACGCCGGCTTCCGGCGGTGGATGCACGCCTGCGACGACGCCGTGCGCGCGGCCGGCGGCGGCTCGGTGCTCGACCGGCTCACCGCCCCGGACGGGCAGGCCCGGTACGAGGAACTGGACGTCCAGCAGCCGGTGCTGTTCGCCCTCCAGGTCTCGCTGGCGAAGGTCTGGCTCGGACTCGGCGTCGAGCCGGCCGCCGTGGTCGGGCACAGCCTGGGCGAGGTCGCGGCCGCCTGCGTGGCCGGCGCGCTGTCCCTGGAGGACGCCGCCAAGGTCGTGGTCGCCCGCTCGCAGCTGCTCGAACACGAGGCCGCCGCGGGCGCGATGCTCTCGGTCGACCTGCCGGAGCCGGAGCTGCTGCCCCGGCTCGCCGCCTACGCCGGGCAGGCGGCCGTCGCGGCCGTCAACAGCCCCACCAGCACGGTGGTCTCCGGCCCGCGCGAGGCCCTCGACGCCCTGGCGGCCGACCTCGGCCGGGACGGGATCACGGCCCGGAGGCTCCGGGTCGAACGGCCGATGCACAGCCCCGGCATGGACGCGCTGACCGGCCCGCTGCGTGAGCGCCTCGAGTCCGTCACCCCGCTGGCGCCCGGCATCGACTTCCACTCCACCGCCCTGGCCGGCGCGGTGAACCCGCTCGTCGACGCCGACTACTGGGTGCGCAACCTGCGCGACCGGGTCCGGTTCGCCGAGGCGACCGCCGCGCTCGTCGACCGGGGCGTCTCCACCTTCATCGAGATCGGCCCGCACGAGACGCTGCGCGGCGCGGTCGAGGAGACCGGACTGTCCCGGGGCGTCCGGGTGCACGCGGTCAACTCGATGCGGCGCGGGGAGAGCGACCTCCGCTGCCTGCTGGGCGCCGCCGCCGAACTGTTCGTCAGGGGCCTGCCGCTGACCTTCGACCCGCTGTTCGGCGACGACGTCGAGGTGGTGGAGACCCCGCTCGTCCAGTGGCAGAAGGAGCGCTACTGGATCGACTCCGAGCCCCGCCGCGAGCCCGCCCCGGCCCCGGCCGCCCCGGTCGCGGCCACCGCCGTCACCTCCACTCCGGTCTCGGCGCAGCCCGCGCAGGCCCCCGTGGCGGAGCGGCCGGTGGCGGAGGTCGTCCTCGCCGAACTCGCCGACGCGCTGGGCGTACCGGCGGGCCGGTTCGACGCCGGCGCCGGCCTGCGCGACTTCGGCCTCGACTCGATGCTCGCGATCCGCCTCGTCAACCGGATGCAGGCGGTCCTCGGGCACCGGGTCTCGCCGGTGGTGTTCCTGGACGGGCGCTCCATCGCCGAGGTGGTCGGCCACTTCGTCGGGCTCGCCGACGGACCGGCCGCTCCCGCCCCCGCCCCGCAGCCGCCCCAGGCCGTCCAGGCGCCCACGCCCACGCCCACGCCCGAGCCTGCGCGGTCCTTCCTGGAGGACCTGTCCGAACTGGACGCCGAGGAGCTGCTGGAGGAGCTGGACGCGCGCGGCCTGCTGGAGGCCACCGACACGCCGGCGTCGGAGCAGCTGCGCGCCGAAGGCCTCGGCCTCGAACTGGCGCCGGCCTCGCACGGCCAGGCCTCGCTCTGGTTCATGCAGATGATCGCGCCGGACGCCGTGCCCTACAACTACATGGTGACCGCCCGGATCCGGACGGCGGTCGACGAGGACGCCCTGGAGCGCGCCGTCCTGGCCGTGCTCGACCGGCACCCCGCGCTGCGCACCCTCTACGTGGAGGCGGGCGGCCGCCCGTACCAGGTCGTCCTGGACGAGCCGGTGTACGAGTTCCTCGTGGTGGACACCGCCGACCTGGACGACGAGGAGGCCCGCGAGGAACTGGCCCGGTACGGGCACGAGCCGCTGGACATGGACAACGGTCCGCTGGTGCGGGTCGTCCTGATGCGGCGCGGCCCGTCCGACCAGTTCCTGATGGTGCTGGTCCACCACATCGCCTCGGACGCGGCCTCGGCCGACATCATGATCCGCGAGCTCCAGGAGTTCTACGAGGGCGCCGACCCGGCCGACCGCACGCCGGTCGCCCCGTACACCGAGTTCGTCGAGTGGGAGCGGCAGTGGCTGGCCGGGCCGGCCGCGGAGGCGGCGCTGGACTGGTGGTCGGAGAAGCTCGCCGACCCGCCCGCCCACCTGGACCTGTCCAGCAAGGAGCGGCCGCCGGGCGTCACCTACGAGGGCCGCGACCTCGCGTTCCGCTGGAGCGCCGAGGAGACCCGCCTGCTGCGGGAGTTCGCGGTGCGCGAGGGCGTGTCGGTCAGCACCGTCGTGCTGGCCGGCTTCTTCGCCACGCTCAACCGCGCGGCCGGGACGGAGGACTCGGTGCTGGCCACCGCGATCGCCCAACGGGCCGAGCCCGGCTGGGAGTCCGCGATCGGCTACTACCTCAACACCGTGCTGGTCCGGGCGAACCCCGCCGGGGACCGCAGCTTCCGCGAGCTGCTGCGCGAGGTCCACGCCTTCTCGCTCGGCCTCCTGGAGCACATGAACTACCCCCTGGACCTGCTGGCCGCCCAGCTGAAGCCGCCGCGCGCCGAGGGCCGCTCCCCGTGGTTCGACGTGGTGGTGAACTGGCTGTCCTCGGACGCCTTCCCCCGCTCCGTCAAGCTCTTCCACGGCGTCGGCGAGACGCTCTCCCCGGACGCCGCGCTGCCGCTCGAACCGCTCCAGGTGCGCAGGCACCTCGCCAAGTTCGACCTGGAGATCTCGATGGCCGACATCGACGGCCGGGTGGCCGGCCACGTCCAGTTCAAACCGGGCTACCTGGAGAGGCAGACCGTGACGGCCCTGCTCGCGCTGTACCGCACCGTGCTCTTCGACTCGATCGCCCGACCCGACCAGGCCCTCGGCGACATCGCGCCGGCCGGCCTCCCCAAGGAGACAGAGCAGTGACCGAAACCCTGCACTCCGAGTTCATCGCCCAGGCGGTCAAGAACCCCGACGCGACCGCGGTCTACTCCGACGCCGGCGTGCTGACCTACGGCGAGCTGAACGAGCGGTCCCGCGAGCTGGCCGAGCGGCTCCTCGCCGACGGCGCGGGCCCGGGCGTCCCGGTCGGCATCTGCGTCGAGCGCACCCCCGACCTGCTCGTCGCCGTCCTGGCGGCCCTGCGCACCGGCTCCTGCTACCTGCCGCTGGACCCGAACTACCCCGCCGACCGGCTGGCCTTCATGGTCGAGGACAGCGGGGCCCGGCTGCTGCTCACCACGCCCGCCTCCCGGGCCAGTTGCCCGCCCGGCCCGACCGTGGTCGTGCTCGGCGGGACCACGACCACCGAGCCCGGCGCCGAGCCCGTGGCGGTCGTGCCCGAGGACACCGCGTACGTCATCTACACCTCGGGCTCCACCGGCAGGCCCAAGGGCGTGGCCGTCCGGCACGCCGGCGCCGTGGCGATGCTCGCCGAGATGGACCGGGTCCTGGAGGGCTGCGACCTGAGCGGCGTCTCGGCGGCCAGCTCGGTCTGCTTCGACCTGTCCGTGATGGAGGTCTTCAACGCGCTGTGCCGCGGCGGCGCCGTCGTGCTCGTCGAGAGCGCCGTCCACCTGACGGAGAGCCGGTACGCGGACCGGATCACCCACCTGTCCGTCGTCCCGTCGGTCATGAACGGCCTGCTCGACGCCGGCGCCCTGCCCCCGAACGTGCGCTCGATCGTCTTCGGCGGCGAGGCGCTGCGCCGCAAGCTGGCCGACCGGGCCTACCGGGAGACCGGCGCCACCCGGGTGTTCAACGCCTACGGCCCCACCGAGGGCACCGTCTTCTGCTCGTTCGGGCTGGTGCCCGAGAACGGGACGGACGAGCCGACCATCGGCCCGCCGACCACCACCGACCTGGTCTACGTGCTCGACGACGAGCTGCGGCCGCTCCCGGCCGGCGAGTCCGGCGAGCTCTACCTCGGCGGCGTCGGCCTCGCGCACGGCTACGTCAACCGGCCCGGCACCACCGCCGAGCGGTTCGTTCCGGACCCGTTCCGCGACGGCGAGCGGATGTACCGCACCGGGGACGTCGTCAGGTTCACCGAGGACGGCGAACTCCGGTTCCTCGGCCGCTCCGACCACCAGGTCAAGCTGCGCGGCTACCGGATCGAGCTGGAGGAGGTCGAGGCCCGGCTGACCGGCTGCCCCGAGGTCCGGGAGGCCGCCGCCGCCGTCCGGGGCAACCGGCTGGTCGGCTACGTCGTCCCCGCCGGCGAGGGCGCACCGCAGGACGGCCCCCGGCTGGACCCGGCCCTCCAGGGCGCGATCACCGGCCGACTCGCCGCCGAGGTGCCCGACTACCTGGTGCCCGCGACGCTCGTCTTCCTGCCCGCCCTCCCGCTGGGCCCGGGCGGCAAGCTCGACCGCGACGCGCTGCCCGAGCCGCCGGCCGCCGGCACCGACGGGCCGCGGTCGGCCGCCGGCACGCCGACCGAGGTGGCGCTGGCGGAGATCTGGGGCGAGCTGCTCGACCTCGATCCGTCGGGCATCGACGTGCAGTCCGCCTTCTACGACCTCGGCGGCGACTCGCTGCTGCTGATCCGCCTCGCCCGGCTGATGACCCGTCGCTTCGACCGCCGCGTCCGGGTGCCCGACCTGTTCAGCTTCCGCGACATCGCCTCCCTCGCCCGCTGGCTCGACGACGACAGCGGCGCCACCCCCGAGGTGGTCGAGTCGGCCCGCCAGCGCGCCGGCGCCCGCCGCGCCGCCCTGCGCGGCCGCGGCGCCGGCCGATAGCCACCCGCGTCACCTCCACCCGACACGAAGCACACGAAGCAGGAGCCTTCCATGACCGACAGCCCCGAGCAGGAGTACGACCCGGGTGACGTGGCCGTCATCGGCATGTCCCTGCGGGCGCCCGGCGCCCGCACCAAGGAGCAGTTCTGGGACGTCCTCGTCCACGGCCGGGAGACCGTGTCGTTCCTGGCCAAGGAGGACATCCACGTCGACGAGACCCTGATCCACAACCCGTCCTACGTCCGGGCCTGCGGCGTCCTCGACACGTACGACAGGTTCGACCCGTCGGTGTTCGGCATCAGCGACCGGATGGCCGCCGCGATGACCCCGGAGAACCGGCTCTACCTGGAGAGCGCCTGGGAGTCCCTGGAGGACGGCGGCTACGACCCGGACCGGCTCACCGCCGAGATCGGCATGTACGGCGCCAACAACCCGCAGACCGCCGCGCTCTACAGCTCCCCGCCGGACCGGGCGTCGGTCGGCCCCGAGGCGATCGAGGCCAGCCTGGCGTGGTCGCCGGACAGCATGACCTCCAACGCCCTGTACTACATGGGGCTCACCGGCGAGGCCGTCACGGTCGCCGCCGTCTGCGCGGGCTTCCACTACGCGGTGCACCTGGCCTGCCAGTCGCTGCTGCTCGGCCAGAGCGACATGGCGATCGCCGGCGGCGCGATGGTCCGCCTGCCGCACCCGCGCGGGCACCTGTGGGAGGAGAACCGCATCCTGTCGAAGGACGGCCACTGCCGTCCGTTCGACGCCAACGGCACCGGCAGCGCGCTGTCCAGCGGTGTCGTCACCCTGCTGCTGAAGCCGCTCGGCCGGGCCGTCGCCGACCGCGACCACGTCTACGCCGTCGTCCGGGGCTCGGCCGTCAACAACAACGGCGTCAGCGCGATGGCGTACGGCCTGGCCCAGCCCGAGCGGCTGAGCGCGTGCATCGCCGCCGCCATGGAGGTGGGCGGCGTCAGCCCGGACACCGTGTCCATGTACGAGGCCAACGGCCTCGGCCTGCCGGTGACCGACGAGCTCGAAGTGCACGCGGCGACCATGGCGTTCGGGAAGCGGACCGCGACCGCCTCGATCGGCGGGGTCAAGGGCAACGTCGGCCACGGCGGCGTGGTGTCCGGCGGCTTCGGCACGGTCAAGGCCGCGCTGGCGCTGTACCACCGGACGCTCCCGGCCACCATCAACCTGACCGAGGTCAACCAGGACCTCGACTTCCCCAACACCCCCTTCGTGCCGCAGATCGAGGGCGCGGCCTGGGAGCCGGAGGCCGGCATCCGCCGCGCGGGCATCACCTCCCTCGGCGGCGGCGGCTACAACGCCCACCTGGTGCTGGAGGAGCCGCCGGCACCGGCCGGACGCGCCCCCGAGGAGGCGGGCCGCCCGCGGCTGGCCACCCTGTCCGCGATGGACGACGACGCGCTGGCCCGTCAGCGCACCCGGCTCCGGGAGTGGCTGGAGGCCCGCCCGGAACTGCGCCTGGACGACGTCTGCTTCACCCTCAACCTCGGCCGCAAGGTGATGGGCCGCCGCTGGGCGGCCGTGGTCCGCAGCCGCGAGGAGCTGATCGCGGCGCTGTCCGACGACGCCCGTGGCCCGGTCGCCTCGACCGCGGCCGCCCCGCGCACGGACCCGGGCTCCTTCTCCCGCACCGACGACGGGATCGTGCCGTCCGGCCAGGACGCGCCGGCCCTGACCGACCTGGCCGCCGCCTGGGTGACCGGCCTGCAGGTGGACTTCGACGCCCTGCACCGGGACGGGGCCGGCCGCCGCGTGCCGCTGCCCGCCTACCCCTTCCAGCCCCGCCGGTTCTGGCGGACGGACTGGTAGGCATGAGCACACCGGCACTGGACACCGTGGACCTGGGCGACCCGGCCACCTTCGCCGACCACGACCTCGACGGGTTCTGGCGCACCCTGCGGGACACCGCGCCGATGCACTGGAACCCGCCGGTCGACGGCCGCCGGGGGTTCTGGGTGCTCTCCCGCTACGAGGACATCATGGCCACCTACCGGGACAACGTGAACTTCACGTCCCAGCGCGGCAACGTGCTCGTCACCCTCCTGGAGGGCGGCGACGCCGGGGCCGGCCGGATGCTGGCCGTCACCGACGGGCCCCGGCACCTGGAGCTGCGCAAGATCCTCCAGCGCGTGCTCTCGCCGCGGGTGCTCGACGAGGTCGCGCGGACCGTCCGGGTCAACACCCGGCAGTGGATCCGCGAGGCCGTCGGCTCCGGCGGCTGCGACTTCGCGGAGCGGATCGCCTCGCGGATCCCGATGACCACCATCTCCAACCTGCTCGGCGTCCCCGAGCGGGACCGGGACTACCTGCTCAGCCTCACCAAGACCGCGCTGTCCGCGGACGACGAGGACGTCGACGAGGTCGACTCCGAGATGGCCCGCAACGAGATCCTGATGTACTTCATGGACATCGTCGAGGAGCGGCGCGAGGCACCCGGCGACGACGTGATCAGCATGCTGATCGGCAGCGCCGTCGACGGTGTGCCGCTGTCCGACGAGGACGTCGTGCTCAACTGCTACAGCCTGATCATCGGGGGCGACGAGACCAGCCGGCTGACGATGATCGACTGCGTCCGCACCCTCGCGGCCCACCCCGAGCAGTGGCGCCGGCTCAAGCGGGGCGAGGTCGCGATCGAGACGGCCGTGGACGAGGTGCTGCGCTGGGCGTCGCCCACCATGCACTTCGGGCGCAGCGTCGAGCGGGAGACCGAACTGCACGGCGTACGGCTGCGGCCGGGCGACATCGTCACGCTCTGGCACGCCTCCGGCAACCGGGACGAAAGGGTCTTCGCCCGGCCCGGGGAGTTCGACCTCGGCCGCACCCCCAACAAGCACCTGGCCTTCGGCTACGGCCCGCACTTCTGCGTCGGCTCGTACCTGGCCAAGGTGGAGATCGCCGAACTGCTCAAGGCCCTGCGGGACTTCACCCTCGGGTTCGAGCAGACCGAGGAGGCGCTGCCGATCCGGTCCAACTTCCTGACCGGGTTCTCCACCATGCCGGTGCGCTTCACGCCCGACCACTCCGGACTGAGAGAGTGCGGATGAACATCTACATGTCAGGACAGGGGGCGTTCGCGGTCCAGGTCGCGGAAGCCCTCCTGGACAAGGGGCACAAGATCGTCGGCGCGGCCGCGCCCCGGCTGCGCAAGGGGAAGTCCGACGAGAGCGACGCGATGTCCTGGGACCGCCTGCGCGCCTGGGCGTTCCCCCGGGACATCCCCTGGACGGACTCGCTCGAACTGCGGGCGATGCACATCCCGGACGGGGTGGACGTCATCCTCGCCGCGCACTCGCACGCCTTCCTCGGCCGGCGGACGCGCGCCCGGGCCGGCCTCGCCACCATCGGGTACCACCCCAGCCTGCTGCCGCTGCACCGCGGCCGGGACGCGATCCGGTGGACCATCCGCGACGGCGACAAGGTGACGGGCGGGAGCGTCTACCACCTCACCGAGCGCACCGACGGCGGCCCGCTCGCCGCCCAGGAGCACCTGCTCGTGCCCCCGGGCTCGACCGCGCAGAGCCTGTGGCGCGACCACCTGGCGCCGCTCGGCGTGCGACTGCTGCTGAAGGTGGTCGACGACCTCGCCGCCGACCGGCGGATCGAGGTGCCCCAGGACGAGAAGCTGGCGACCTGGGAGCCCGCGATGGACACCCAGCCGCTGTTCAAGCCCGAGCTCATCGCCCTGCCGGGCAGCGTCCGGGTCGACGGCAGCGCGCGGGCGCTGCACGAGTGAGAGCCGTGTAGCGCCGCGACGGCCGAATTGCCGCGATCAACTCCTCAGGTGCCCCCGGGTGTTCGAGACTCCGGGGGCACCTCTGCGCTTTCGGAAAGCCGGAGTTGGCAATTCTTCTGCCCATTTCTCCGACAACTCGACTGCGGTGAAGCCTGGTTATCCGACCTGACGGCCAGCCAGCAGGAATCGGATTTCCCGCGCCGAACCTCGCAAGAACGACCTTTCGGATCCCGGGAACCGTACGGCCCCGCCGAGCGTCCCGCCTCGCGCCCGCCGCCCGGATCCTGCCGCGATACCCGTGGTGACCAGCGGAGATTGCCCGGCGGAGCGTCGTCGATCCGGCGGCCGGAGCGGCGCCCCGGTGCCGTGCGTCACCGTTCGCGACCGCCGGACGTGCCTCGGAGGCAGGCTGGCGACCGCCCTTCGGGGCGTGATTTACCTCACACCCTAGTGGTCGGTTCATCCGTTTTCACCCGAGCTGCCCCCCGTCTGACAGGGCAGCAGCAAGGGCTCTTTTCTCATGCATTTCTGATGAAGCGTTGACAGCTCTTTTAGGTGTCCATAAAGATCCGCTCAAACTTCGCCCACATTCCGGAAGTCGGAGCTTACGCACAGTGAGAACAGCAGCAAGACGGTCGGGCAGCATGCTCGCCGCGGCACTCGCCGCGGTCGCGCTCGCCGCGACCGCGGTGGTGCCCGCCGCCGCCGCCGGAGGGACACCTCCCCCCGGCGTGACGGAGCCCCAGGACACCGCCGAGACCCTGGCCGTCCAGGAGGCCGCCCGCACCGGCAAGCCGGTCGAGGTGCTCGCCAAGCGCGGGGAGACCAGCGACACCGTCGCCCAGCCCGACGGCAAGCTGAAGACCACCACCTACGTCCAGCCCAAGCGGGTGCGCAAGAACGGCGCCTGGGTCGACCTCGACCCCACCCTCCGGACGCTGCCCGGCGGCGCGATCGCCCCCAAGGGCTCCACCGCCGACCTGACGTTCTCCGGCGGCGGCACCGCACCGCTGGTCACCATGGCCCGGGCCGGCAAGGAGCTGAAGCTCAGCTGGCCCAAGCCGCTGCCCAAGCCGACCGTCAACGGCGCCACCGCCGAGTACGCGTCGATCCTGCCGGACGTCGACCTGAGGCTGTCCGCCACCAAGACCGGGTTCACCCAGGTCATCGTGGTGCACACCGCCGAGGCCGCCAAGAACCCCGAACTGGACCAGCTCCGGCTCGGCCTCCAGGGCAACGGCCTGACGGTCGGCCAGGAGGCGGACGGCACCCTCAAGGCCAAGGACCCCTCCGGCGGCGGCACCGTCTTCGAGGCGCCCGTCCCGGTGATGTGGGACTCCTCCAAGCCGGCCGGCGCCGCGCCCGCTCCGAGCGCCCCGGCCGCCGCGCCTGCCGCGCCCGCCGCACCCGCCGCGCCGAAGGCGTTCAAGGCCGCCCCGCAGGCGGCACCGCAAGCCGAGGCCGCGGCTCCCGCCGCTCCCGCTGCCCCCGCGCCGACCGACCCGGCCGTCGCCGGCTACGGCGACCTGCCCGGCGAGGGCGCCAAGATGACCCGCCTCAAGGTCGAGCTGCCCAAGGACGCCCTGCTGCTCTCGCCCGACCAGGCGATGCTGGACGCGCCGGACACGGTCTACCCGGTGATGATCGACCCGGCGTGGAACACCCCGCACGCCGGCGACTGGGCGGGCGTCTCGCGCACCTACCCGAACCAGGCGTACTGGCACTTCACGTACAACAGCAGCTACGTCCACGACTGGGGCGTCGGCTACTGCGGCGACACCTCCCGCTGCGCGCCGACCGACGTGAAGCGCGCCTTCTTCCAGGTGTCCAACCCGTTCGTCGGCAAGCAGATCCTCGGCGCCACCTTCGGCACCTACGAGAGCTGGTCGTACTCCTGCGACGCCCGGCCCGTCGAGCTGTGGAGCACCGGCTACATCTCCCCCGGCCTGAACTGGAACGCCCAGAACGCCTCCGGGTTCTGGAGCCGCTACCTGCAGACCATCAACACCGCCAAGGGCTGGAGCGGCAACTGCCCCGGCGGCTGGCTGGAGTACGGCGAGACCGGCGCGGTGAAGAACCTCGTCCAGGACGCCGCCAACTGGGGCTGGCCGACCATCACCTTCGGCCTGAAGGCCCAGAACGAGGGCGACACCCTCGCCTGGAAGCGCTTCACCGACGACGCCTACCTGCAGGTGTACTACAACCTGCGGCCGAACCAGATCCCGATGTCCGACATGACGATGTCGCCGGGCTCGGTCTGCCAGTACCCGGGCATCAAGATCAACAAGATGCCGCAGGTCACCACCCGGGCCACCGACCCGGACGGCGAGGCCATCGGCGTGCAGTTCGCGGTCGGCTGGGACGACGGCACCGGCCTGCGCCGGCGCTGGTGGTCCACCGGCTCCGAGGACGCCGCGCCGGGGGGCAACACCTTCAAGGCCTCCGGCTCGATCTTCTCCTGGCCGCTGCCGACCGACCTGCCGAAGAACCTCCAGCTCGACTGGGAGGCCCGCGCCTGGGACGGCGCGCAGTGGGGGCCGTGGTCCTCCGACGGTGACCCGACCGGCTGCTACTTCATCGTCGACACCTCCGCACCGGACGGCCCGGCGATCACCTCGGACGCCTACCCCGGCTCCAAGGACGCCACCGCGGCGCTCCCGTGGACCGACGGCGTCGGCAAGAGCGGCCAGTTCACCCTGAAGTCCGCCGCCACCGACGTGGTCAAGTACCAGTGGGGCCTGGACACCTCGCCGTCCGCGGCGAACGAGGTCGCCACCAGCGGCGGCGCCGGCCAGACCGTCCGCATCCAGCCGCAGACCGCCGGCGTCCACTTCATCTCCGCCCGGGCCGTCGACGGCGCGGGCAACGCCTCCCAGCCCGAGACGTACTACTTCAACGTGCTCACCGGGCAGGCCCAGCGCACCGGCTGGTCGATGGACGACCCGAGCGGCACCAGCGTCACCGGCACCGGCGGCGGCTTCGAGGCGACCCTCGGCTCCGGCGCCACCGCGGGGGCCCCCGGCCACCTCGCCGAGGGCCTCGCCCTCGACGGCACCGCCAACGGCTACGCCGAGACCCAGGGCAACGTGCTGGACACCACCCGCGGCTTCGCCGTCTCCGCCTGGGTCAACCTCACCGGCGACACCAGCCGCAACCGGGTCGCGGTCAGTGAGAACGGCAACTGGGCCGCCCGCTTCGCCCTCGGGCTGATGAACGGCAAGTGGACGATGTGGACCTCCACCCAGGACACCAACGCCGTCTACACCCTGGAGCCCGCGAGCTCGGACACCCCGGTCGTGCTCGGCCAATGGACCCACCTGGTCGGCGTCTACGACCCGACCGCCAGGACCAGCACCCTGTACGTCAACGGCGTGCCCGGCACCCCGGTGGCCGTCACCGCCGCCTGGGACGCGCGCGGCCCGCTGGAGTTCGGCCGCTCCAAGTGGCACGGCAACTGGACCGACCCGTGGACGGGCTCGGTCGACGAGGTCCGGCTCTGGGACCGCTCCCTGAGCAAGGCCGAGGCCGCCGACGTGGCCGCCGACAAGCAGCTCGCCACCGGCCGCCCCGCGAAGGCGGTCTGGCACCTGGACGGCAGCTCCGCCAAGCCCGTCGGCACCACCGAGACCGACAACCTGACCGCCTACAACGGCGTCGCGCTCGGCCGCCCCGGCATCGCCGACAAGGCGATCCACCTGGACGGCGCGGACGACTACCTGCGCGGCACCCGCCCGCAGGTCGACGGCAGCCGGGACTTCTCGGTCTCCGCGTGGGTGAAGCTGCCCGCGCCGACGCCGGGCGACACCACCCCGAAGATGGCGGTCACCCAGATCGGCCAGCACAACAACGAGTTCTCGCTGTACTACTCGCCCTACTGGGGCCGCTGGATCTTCGGGCGCTACAAGGAGGACAGCTCCGCCGACACCCTGGTGCGCACCTGGCAGGACGCCTGCACCGCGGGCAGCCAGATCAACGGCGTGCCGTGCTTCACCGGCACCACCGGTGAGTGGACCCACCTGCTGGGCGTCTCCGACACCGCCGCGAAGAAGCTGCGCTTCTACATCAACGGCTTCCTCGTCGGCCAGTCCGACTACACCCAGAACGCGCCGTGGGCCAACCCCGGCCCGATCCAGATCGGCGCCGTCAACCGCGAGGGCGTCAACGGCGAGTTCTTCGGCGGCGAGATCGACGACGTGCGGATCTACGACCGCGTCGTCACCGGCCCCGAGGCCGGCGCCATGGTCCAGCAGCGCCCGCAGCTGGCCGGCCGCTGGAAGCTCAACACCGCCACCAGCACCCCGGCCGATGCCCCGGCCGTCACCCCCGACGAGGGCCCGGCCAAGGCCGGCGCCCAGCTCGGCGGCGGCGCCTCGATCAAGGCCGACGGCGGCCTGTTCCAGACCCCCGGCACCCTGCTGCTGAACGGCTCCACCGGCTACGCGGCCACCGGCTCCGTCCCGCTGCACACCGGCCAGAGCTTCACCCTGGCCGGCTGGGCGAACACGGCGGGCGTCCCGACCCGGGACATGACGGTGCTGTCCGTGGCCGGCGCCAACAACAGCGCGGTCACCCTGCGCTGGCACCCCCTGGGCAACGACGCCAACGGCCAGCCGACCGGTCAGTGGCAGGCCGAGGTCCGCGACTCCGACGCCAACGGCGCGGCGCGCACCCTGACGACCCACACTCCGGCCACCTCCGTCATGGAGAACTGGACGCACCTGGCGGTCAGCTACGACGCCTTCGCGGACCGGCTCGCCCTGTACGTCAACGGCCAGGTCGAGAACCAGGGCTGCGCGGACGGTGACAGGACCTGCACCCCGCACATCTCCTGGACGGGCGCTCCGCAGCCCTACGAGGCGGGCGGCGGCGTGCAGTTCGGCCGTACCAGGGCGTCCGGCGCCTGGGGCGAGTACTTCTCCGGTGAGCTGGACGACGTCTGGCTGTACCAGGGCGTGCTGAGCCCCGCGCAGATCGCCAAGCTGGCCGACTACAACGTCGAGCTGGGCACCTCCACCGGCGTCTGATTCCCCAACCTTCCGTGGGCCGGGCGGCTTCCTGCCGCCCGGCCCACGGTCCGTCACACCCGTTTTCCCCTGAGGAGTTGTTCCCCACATGAGCAGGAAGAGGTCGGTGCCGAGGCCGACCCGCACCAGAGTGTCCGCGATCATCGCGGGCACGCTGGTCGGGTCGCTGCTGCCGGCACTGCCGCTGGCCGCCGTCGCGGCGGCCGCGGAACCGTACACCAAGCCCTCGGCGGTCTCGCCCGAGAAGCCCGTCAAGGGCTCGGACGCGAAGACCAAGGGCCGCAAGGCCGACACCACCGTCAGCACGGTCGACGGCAAGCACGGCGCCCTGCCCGGCGCGGGCAGCGCCACCGTCGACGTCCCCGGCGAGAAGGGCAAGGCCGTCAAGGCCGACAAACTGCCCGTCGCCCTCTCCTCCGCCGGCGCGGCGGGCAAGGCGAAGGTCGAGCTGCTCGGCCAGGACGCCGCCGCCAAGGCCGGGATCAACGGCCTGCTGCTGACCGTCTCCGGCGCCGACGAGAACAGCGGCCTGGCCGTCGACTACTCGTCCTTCGCCCAGGCCGCCGGCTCCGGCTTCGGCTCCCGCCTCAAGCTGGTCCGCCTTCCCGAGTGCGCGCTGACCACGCCCGACCTGCCCGATTGCCGGGTGCAGACCCCGCTGCCGGGCGGCAACGACGTGGCGAAGCAGACCGTCGCCGCGGACGCCCTGACCACGGCCCCGGCCGGGTCGATGCGGCTGGCGTCCGCGCCGGGCGCGATGGTGCTGGCCGCCACGGCCGGCAGCGCCGGTCCGAGCGGCGACTACAAGGCCACGCCGCTGACCCCGGCGTCCTCCTGGTCGACCTCGCTGAACAGCGGGTCGTTCAGCTGGTCGTACGACATGCCGCTGACCACGATGCCCGGCGGGCTGACCCCGAAGATCGGCCTGTCCTACAACTCCGGCGCGATCGACGGCCGGACGGCCAACAGCAACAACCAGGCCTCCTGGGCCGGTGACGGCTTCGAGCTCTCCCCCGGCTTCGTCGAGCGCAGCTACAAGGCCTGCGCGGACGACGGCGCGCCCAAGACCGGCACCAACAGCCCGGGCGACCTGTGCTGGGGCACCGACAACGGCACCATCAGCTTCGGCGGCCACTCCGGCGAGCTGATCCCGGTCTCCGGCGACGAGTGGCGGATCAAGGGCGACGACAACACCAAGGTCACCCGCCTGCGCGACACCGGCCGGGGCAACGGCGACAACGACGGCGAGTACTTCCGCGCCACCACCGCCGACGGCACGAACTACTACTTCGGCTACAACCGCCTGCCGAACTGGTCGGCGGGCAAGCCGGAGACCAAGTCCGTCTACACCGTGCCGGTGTACGGCAACAACGCGGGCGAGCCGTGCAACGGCGCCGACTTCGCGTCCTCCTGGTGCCAGCAGGGCTGGCGGTGGAACCTGGACCTGGTGGTCGACGCCCACGGCAACGACATCACCTACTGGTACACCCCCGAGACCAACAACTACGGCCGCAACCTGAAGGCCTCCGACCGCACGCCGTACATCCGGGGCGGCCGTCTGGACCACATCGAGTACGGCCAGCAGCAGCAGGACATCCACTCGGCCACCGTCAAGCCGATGGGCCGGGTCGACTTCGGCACCGCCGAACGCTGCCTGGAGACCAACGCCGCGCTCTGCGACCCGGCGAAGATCGACGCCAACCGGCAGTACTGGTACGACACCCCGTGGGACCAGAACTGCAAGGACGGCACCGACTGCACCGGCCAGTCCTCGCCGACCTACTTCACCCGGACCCGGCTGACCTCCGTCACCGCCAGGACGCTCCAGGCCGACGGGAACTACGCCGCGGTCGACACGTGGACCCTGAACCACAAGTGGGGCACCGCCGACTTCGACTACCAGCTGCTGCTGGACTCCATCCAGCACACCGGGTCGTCCGCCACCCCGGCGCTCACCCTGCCGAAGACCGGCTTCGCCTACAAGCAGCTGGCGAACCGGCTCGACAGGGTCGGTGACGGCCGCATGCCGTTCATCAAGCAGCGCCTGGGCACCATCACCGACGAGCAGGGCGGCCAGCTCGACGTCAACTACTCCGCCGCGGCCTGCGACTGGAACGCCCTGCCCACGCCGCAGTCCAACACCACCCGCTGCTTCCCGCAGATGTACCAGCCGTCCAACGACGTGCCGGTGACCACGGAGTGGTTCAACAAGTACGTCGTCGAAGCGGTCATCGCCACCGACCGCACCGGCGGCGCGCCCGACATGGTCACCCACTACAGCTACCTCGGCGACGCCGCCTGGCACTTCGACGACGAGGACGGCCTGACCCCGGCCAAGCTCAAGACCTGGTCCCAGTGGCGCGGCTACGCCCACGCCCGGGTCGAGACCGGCGGCGTCACCGGCATGACCACCCAGGCCGACCACTACTTCCTGCGCGGCATGGACCAGGACCGCGACAACCCCGGTGACAAGAACAGCAAGCGCGGCGTCACCGTGGACGACGGCCAGGGCACCGTCCTGACCGACGACCAGGCCTGGGCCGGCTACGAGTACCGCAGCGAGCAGTACGACAAGCCCGGCGGCGTGATCCTCTCCAAGTCCGTCAGCACCCCGTGGAAGAAGGAGACCGCCAAGCGCTCCAACGACTGGGGTACCACCACCGCCAACCTCACCGGCACCCAGGCGACCCGGTCCTTCACCTCGCTCGACAAGGGCGCCGGAGCCTCCTGGCGCGAGACCCGCACCGCGACCTCGTTCGACGGCTACGGCCGTACGACGCAGACCGAGGACCTGGGCGACGTCGCGGTCGGCACCGACGACACCTGCACCCGCACGACGTACGCGGACAACACCGCGGCCTGGATCCTCACCGGCAGCATCCAGATCGAGATGGTCGCCGCCAACTGCTCGGCGGCCGTGAACCGCGACACCCAGGCGGACGGCACCTCCGCGGTGCTGTCGGACATCCGCACCCGCTACGACGGCCAGGCCTACGGCGCGGCTCCCGTCAAGGGCGACGCCACCACCGTGCACACCCTGAAGTCCCGCTCCGGCAACCGCGCCACCTACCTGGACGGGACGACCCACTACGACGCCTACGGCCGTGCCGACAGCACCACCAAGCTGGCGTCCACCACGGTGTTCGACACCACGGGCGCCACGGGACCGGTGACCACCGCCAGCCCGCTGGCGCAGACCACCACCACCGGCTTCGCCCCGGCGAACGGCCGGCCGACCAAGGTCACCACGACCGGGCCTCCGGTGGTCGCGGGCAACCCCGCCACCGCCATGGTCTCCGTCACCGACCTCGACCTGCTGCGCGGCCAGGCCGTCGACACCGTCGACGCCAACAACCGCCGCACCGACAGCCTGTACGACGCGCTCGGCCGCACCCTCAAGGTCTGGCTGCCGAACCGCTCCAAGTCGACCGGCCAGACCCCGAACCACGAGTTCGGCTACACCGACAACGACGGCCAGATCCGCGTCGTCTCCACCAAGGCTCTCAACGCCGACGGCTCCCAGGCCACCGCGTACACCCTGTACGACGGTCTCGGCCGGGCCCGTCAGACCCAGTCCCCCGGGGACAACGGCGGCCGGGTCCTGACCGACACCTTCTACGACGAGCAGGGGCAGGCCGCGCTCGCCTACGCCGGCTACTACGCGACCGGCGCGGCCTCCGGCACCCTGTTCAAGGTCGAGGACGCCACCGGCGTCGAGACCCAGACCGCCGTCGCCTTCGACGGCCTCGGCCGCGTCGTCAAGTCCACCACCCTGGCGGGCAACGGCGTCGGCACCCCGATCGCCACCACGCTCACCGAGTACGGCGGCGACCGGGTCACCGTCACCCCGCCCACCGGCGGCACGCCGGCGACGACCGTCACCGACGCCCGCGGCCGGACCAGCGAGATCCGCCAGTACCGCGGGGGCTCCCCCAGCGGCGCCTACGACACCATCCGGTACGGCTACGACCCGGCCGGACACACCACCCAGCTGACGGACCAGTACGGGACGCAGTGGAACTGGACGTACGACCAGCAGGGCCGTCAGGTCAAGACCGTTGACCCCGACTCCGGCACCTCGGTCAAGACCTACGACGACCGCGGCCGGCTGGCCACCAGCCGGGACGGCAACAACCAGACCCTGGCGTACGCCTACGACAACCTCGACCGGCAGACCGAGCTGCACTCCGGCTCCGTGTCGGGTCCGCTGCTCACCTCGCAGACCTGGGACCCATCCGGCAACAAGGGCCTGATCTCCTCGGCGACCCGGTACTCCACCGTCGGCGGCACCACCTACCCGTACACGACCACCTGGTCGCTGTACGACGCGCTGGGCCGCCCGACCCGGACCACGCTCAGCGTTCCGTCCGTCCCCGGCCAGGAGGCCCTCGCCGGGAGCTACGTCAGCGGCACGATCTACCGGCTCGACGGCAAGCAGCAGAGCGTCAGCTACCCGGCGGCCGGCAACCTCGCCGCCGAGTCGGTGGCCTACGGCTACGACGCCCTCACCCGGATGACCACGGCCCAGGGTCTGAGCAGCTACCTCACCGGCCAGACCTACAGCCTGACCAGCAAGCCGCTGCAGAGCACGCTGTCCGACGGGACGGCGAACAAGCAGCTCTACCTCACCAACGCCTACGAGTGGGGCACCCAGCGGCTGGCGTCCAGCCGCACCGACCAGTACGGCGTGGCGAGCCCGCTGCGCGCTGCCGCCTACACCTACGACCAGGTCGGCAACGTCACGTCGATCAGCGACACCTCGCGCGCCGGCACCGACCGGCAGTGCTTCCAGTACGACTACCTGGCCCGGCTCACCGAGGCGTTCACCCCGAGCGGCACCGGCTGCCCGGCCACGCCCGACGCCAAGGCGCTCGGCGGCCCGGCCCCGTACTGGACCAGCTGGCAGTTCAACCCCGACAGCACCCGGGACACCCAGACCCGGCACGACACCACCGGAGACCCCGCCAAGGACGTCACCACCAAGTACAACTACCCCGGCGCGACGGCCGCCCAGCCGCACACCCTGAAGGGCACCAGCGGCGCCGGCGTCCTCGCCGAGACCGCCGGCTACGACCCGGCGGGCAACACCATCGCCCGCCACCGGGACCTCGCCGCCGGAGCCACCAGCGACCAGGCGCTGACCTGGGACGCGGAGGGCAAGCTCGGCAAGGTCGTCGACACCGTCAAGAACGGGCCCGTCACCAGCACGAGGACGACGGAGTACCTCTACGACCCCAGCGGCAGCCGGCTGACCTCGCACGTCCTGGACAGCGCCAACCCGGGCGCCGAGAACTGGACGCTCTACCTCGGCACCACCGAGCTGACCCTGACCAAGGGCGCGGCCAAGCCCGTCGCCACCAGGTACTACTCGCTGGGGCAGGCCTCGGCCGTCCGGACCGACGACAACAAGGTCGCCTTCCAGGTCGCCGACCACCACTCCACCGCCGAGCTGAACGTCGACGCGTCGACCGGCGCGGTCGCCCAGAAGCGGACCACGCCGTACGGCGAGCAGCGCGGCGCGGCACCGGCCACCTGGTCGGGCAGCCACGGCTTCCTGGGCGGTGTCACCGAGCCCACCGGGCTGGTCCACCTCGGAGCGCGTGACTACGACCCGTCCCTGGGCCGGTTCCTCAGCATCGACCCGGTGTTCGACCCGGCCAGCCCCAAGGAGCTGAACGGGTACGCCTACTCGGGCGGCAACCCGACCAGCACCAGCGACCCCGACGGCCGCAAGATGTGCGCCGACGACTGCTCCGGCAACGACATGGCGCTGCACGGCTGGGTCGGCATGAACGGCACGTTCCACGAGCCGACCATGGGCGACCAGTGCGTCACCAACTGCACCGACGGCGGTGACGACGACGAGGCCCCCAGTACCCGTGGCGGCGGTGGCGGCGGTGGCGGCGGCGGCGGATCGACGTCCCCGAGCAAGACCACTTCGGGCAGCCCGGAGAACCGCAAGAAGTGGCACGAGGCCCGGGTGGCCTGGCTGATGCAGCCGGACAACCCGATCATCGGCGAGTACCTGGAGAAGATCCGGGAGATCAACAAGAAGTACTGCCACCGCTCGGCCCGGGACGGCTGCCAGTGGGCCAACCTGGCCCAGGACATCGTCGACAAGAACTACGTCGAGGACATCGCCGGCCGGATCGACGAGTCCGAAACCCCCTTCGACGAGCAGCGGTTCAAGACGCTGACCAAGAAGGGGAGCAACCTCACCACCTGGTCGCTCAGCAACAGCGAGTACGCGATAGCCTTCGAACTGGCCCGAGGCGGCTCCCATGTCAAGGCGACGCTGGACGACGGCGGAAAGTCCGGCAAGGGCTTCGACGCCTGGGTCGACGGGGTGCCGTCCGAGTTCAAGGAGACCAAGCCCGGACCAACCGCGGTCCACGACAACATGAGGAAGTCCAACGGGAAGGGCGCCGTACGCACCTACATCAAGATGCCGGACGACTACTCCGCCAAGACGGCCATGGCAAGCCTGGACGACTACCTGCGGAGACGGAGTTCGGACTTCCAGGAGTACCACATCTGGGCGGCCGGAGACCCGGGGGGCTGGCACATCGACGGCAGGATCGGCGGCGACTACAAGTGCAAGGGCCACGGGTGCTGAGCCGTGTCGACTGATGCCGCCATCCTGGTGAGACGACCGTCCGGTCCCGCTCTCACCGCCCAGGAGATCGCCGACGTCCTGGTGCCGGTCAGCGACCCGCTCACGGCACCGTGGCACCACCGCGTGGGCACGGACGGATCGAAGTTCCGGATCCGGCTGAGCGCCGATCCCGGTGACCTCGCCGGGCCCGCCGTCGCCGGGCCTCCCGGCGACGGGCAGCGTGACTACGACTGCTTCATCCACGTCTCCATCTACTGGACGACCGAGGACACCGACGACAGCCTCGGTTCCCTGCGGGCGTTCTGCCGGTCCCTCGTCGCCGAACTGCACGGCGCGTGGCCGGAGGCGGAATCGGCGTTCGAGGTCGATGACGCCTACAGCTACCGGATCCTCCCGGAGCTGTCGGAAGGTGTCGTCGACCTGCGGCTCGGGAGCGAGGCTCCACTGACCGCACCGGGCTTCTCCCTGGTCGAGGCGGCCAACCGGGCCGCCTCGGGCACCGGGCTGGTCTTCACCGAGGACGAGCCCGGCCGGCACCTCGCCCCGTCGGAGGACGCGGGTGACTCGGTGACCTACACCGTGTCGTCCCGTGCGGAGGGACTCCCCTTCGCCGCCGGGGCCCGCTCCGGCGCCGCCGCGGTCGACGCCCGGCAGCTGGACGGGTTCACCGAGCGCCTGCTCGCCGAACTCGCCCGGCACACCGCCGGCGCCGACCTGGCGTGCTGGGTGAACGACCGGCTCTACCGCTACGAGGTGGAGCTGACCCCGCTCGGCTGACCGGACGGGAACACACAGGGCGGCAGCACCGGTTCGGCCGGTGCTGCCGCCCTGTGGCATGTCCGGGGGTCCTCCCGGGGTGATCTCAGTGGGGCGCCGGGGCGGCCACGGGGCCGGAGGCGGCTCCCCCGTCGGGTTCCTCGGCTCCTTCGAGGCGGTGGATCAGGCTCCGGAGTGCCGCGATCTCGTCGTGCAGGGCCTTCTTCCCGGCCTTGGTGAGCTGGATCCAGGTGCGGGCGCGTTTGCCCTCGTAGCCCTTGTCGATCGTGACCAGGCCGGCCTTCTCCAGAACGCCGAGGTGCTGGGAGAGGTTGCCGGCGGTGAGGCCGAGGGTGGTGCGCAGGAAGGTGAACTCCACCCGCCGGGCCTCCTTGGCGACCGCGAGGATGCCCAGGCGGACGCGCTGGTGGACGACGTCGTCGAGGCCGCTGGTGGGGTGCTCGGTCATGCGGCCGACCGTCCCTGGGCCCGGTGGTGCAGCAGGGCGAGGGCGATCCCGCCGAGCAGCAGCACGCCGCCTTCCAGCAGCACGCCGGGGAGGAAGGACCACGGGGACAAGCTGGGAAGGTCGTCGGAGGAGAGCATGGCGATCAGGTATCCGCAGGTCACGGCGAGGAGCGGCCAGCTGCGCTCGATCCAGGCGAGCAGCAGCAGCGCCAGACCGATCGTGCCGGCCGGGCTCATCAGCGTGTCGGCGACCGCGGAGAGCGGTCCCGGCTGCCCGTACAGGTCGGCGAGGAAGCCCGGGTGGGACACCGTCCACACCTGGTCGGCGGTCATGAGCAGGGCGAGGACGACGCCCAGCACGAGGTACGGCCGGATCCGGGTGCCCAGGCCGAGCCGGGCGGAGCGGCGGAGGTAGAACCAGCTGATCGCGGCGTAGGAGAGCAGCAGCGCCACCGGCCAGTACCACATGGCAGGGGGAAGGGAGTTGACGCAGACTCCGCCCAGGCCGTAGCGGGGCGCGTCGCAGGGGCCCTGACCGTACCGCACGACCGGTATCGCGCCGAACCTCACGGCGGCGAAGGCCAGGAGCGGGAACCACGCGCCGCGTTGCTCGCGGCGGACGCGCTGGATCACGGCCCCGGTCGCTGCCAGGAGGTGCCGGGGGTCGCTTGAGGGCTGAACGGGTTGAGTCGCCATGAGGACCAGGTTTGCATGACAAACCGATTGCGTCTAGAGATCAGTTTGCGAACTGGCCGTACGCGGCGGGCGGTTGACGGGCACACACCCCCGCCGAGCTGGGAAAATCGCTGGCGCGAGGTGCGTTGAAGGCCGACCCTGGTCACCGTGTCAGAACCGAAGCACCGGATCCGTGCCCTCCACACCGACTCGACGGTGACCGTCTACCAGGCGTACGCGCCGGAGATCGGGCTGCCCGCCGCTCGGGACGGCCACTTCCCCGCGGCGTGGAAGCGGGACCGGATGACGTGGATCAAGCCGTCGTTCCTCTGGATGATGTACCGCTGCGGGTGGGCGAGGAAGGAGGGCCAGGAGACCGTCCTGGCGGTCGAGATCACCCGCGAGGGCTTCGAATGGGCGCTGCGGAACAGCTGCCTGTCCCACTACGAGCGCGGGCTGCACCCCGACCGGGCCTCCTGGCAGCGCCGGTTGAAGAGGTCCCCGGCGCGGGTGCAGTGGGATCCGGAGCGCGATCTGCACCTTCGGCCGCTGCCCCACCGGTCGCTCCAGCTCGGCCTGACCGGGGAGGCGGCGGAGCGGTACGCGGAGGAGTGGATCGTCGCGGTCGAGGACGTCACCGCGCTCGCGCACGCGGTCCACGACCAGGTGCGAGACGGGGAGTTGGAGGCCGCCCGGCAGCTCCTCCCCGCCGAACGCCCCTACCCGGCGGGCGACGCGCTGCTCGCCCACCTGGCCGGCTGAGCCGGCGGGCGCACCCCGCCCGCCGGCTGCGACTGTCAGCCGGTGGCGGGCGTCAGCCGGTGGCCCCGTCGGTGAGCTCGCGGACGATGTCCAGGTGCCCCGCGTGGCGGGCGTACTCCTGGAGGACGTGGAACAGGATCCAGCCCAGGGTGGGCCGCGGGGTGCCGTCGTCGGGGAAGCGGCCGCCGGGTGCGGCGACGGTGGACAGGGGCGTGCCCGACACGACGGCCCGGGTGTGCTCGCCGCCCGCGTGCAGCGCGGCGAGGAGTTCGGCGGCCGTTTCCTCCGGTCCGACGTACCAGCGGTCCTCCGGGCCCCGGTCGCCCCAGGGCGCCGGGACCTGCTCGGCGCGGAAGCCCCAGCGCAGCCAGCGCTGCTCCATGTGGACGAGGTGCTTCAGCAGTTCGAGCATGGTCCATCCGGAGGGGAGCCGGCTGGCGCGCAGCTCCGCGTCGGACATCCCCTCGGTCTTGGCGCCGATCACGGAGCGGTAGTAGTCGAGGTAGTCGAGCAACAGCTCGCTGGGGTCGGAGAGTTGCTGGTCGGGCTCGGGCAGGGAGATCGTCATGGGCCGAGTCTGCCACGGCGTCGCGCCGGTACCCACGACAGCGCGGTGCACCGGTTTTCCCCCCGCATTGCTCGCCTTCTGGCGAAGAATTACCTCCCCATTACGTCATTGGCGAAGGTATTCGGCCAACTTGTTGCACAAAGGGTGACGCGTTCAGACCAAAAATGACACTGTTCCTTCCCATCTCATTCGAACCACCAGCTCTACCGGGCGGCGTCACCCCAGGCCGCCCGGCTGACTCCGGCCCCCCGTACCCGGGCCGTCGCAGAAGGAGTTCCGTGTGACTCGATCCCCCCGAAAGTCCACCGCCGCGGGCGCGTTGCTAGTCGGCGCCGCGATGGTCGTGGCCGCTCTGACGCCCGGCGTCGCCGCCGCCGACACTCCTGCCGGGACTCCCGCCGAGGCCCCCGCCGGGGTCCAAGCCTTCGCCGGCGCGATGCCGGTGCAGCTGTCGCCCGAGCAGCGCGGCGAGCTGCTGGCCTCCGCGGACGCGTCCCTGGCGAAGACCGCGAGGTCGCTGAACCTGGACGCGAAGGAGGCGCTGGTCGTCAAGGGCGTCACCAAGGACGCGGACGGCAGCCTGCACACCCGCTACGAGCGGACCTTCGACGGACTCCCGGTGCTCGGCGGCGACCTGGTCGTCCACACCGCCCCCGACGGCACCACCAGGGGCGTCACCAAGGCCACCGAGGCGGACATCGCCGTCGACACCACTCCCAAGGAGAGCGCCGACGCGGCGAAGGGCCTCGCGCTCGACAGCGCCGGGAGCGCGAAGGTCACGGAGGCGGCGGCCGACGACGCCCGCAAGGTGGTCTGGGCCGCGTCCGGCACCCCGCGGCTCGCCTGGGAGACGGTGGTCACCGGCACGCAGGAGGACGGCACGCCGTCCGAACTGCACGTCATCACCGACGCCGACACGGGCAAGAAGATCTTCGAGTACCAGGGCATCGAGACCGGCGTCGGCACCAGCAAGTACTCGGGCCAGGTCACCATCGGCACCTCGGCGGTCGCCGGCGGCTTCGCGATGACCGACAACACCCGCGGCGGCCACAGCACCTACGACCTGAACGGCACCAGCGGCACCAGGACGCTGTTCACCAACCCGACCGACACCTGGGGCGACGGCACCGTCGCCAACCGGCAGACCGCGGCCGTCGACGCCGCCTACGGCGCCCAACTCACCTGGGACTACTACAAGAACGTCCACGGCCGCAACGGCATCAAGGACGACGGCGTAGGCGCCTACACCCGGGTCCACTACGGCAAGAACTACGTCAACGCGTTCTGGTCCGACGCCTGCTTCTGCATGACCTACGGCGACGGCGCGGGCAACGTCAAGCCGCTGACCTCGATCGACGTCGGCGCCCACGAGATGACCCACGGCGTCACCTCCGCCACCGCGAAGCTGGTCTACAGCGGCGAGTCCGGCGGCCTGAACGAGGCCACCTCCGACATCATGGCCGCCGCGATCGAGTTCTGGGCCGACAACCCCGAGGACAAGGGCGACTACCTGGTCGGCGAGAAGATCGACATCCGGGGCGACGGCAGCCCGCTGCGCTACATGGACAAGCCCTCCAAGGACGGCCGCTCCAGGGACTACTGGTCGGCCGACGTCGGCTCCGTCGACGTCCACTACTCCTCCGGCCCGGCCAACCACTGGTTCTACCTGGCCTCCGAGGGCAGCGGCGCCAAGACCGTCAACGGCGTGGCCTACGACTCCCCGACCTCCGACGGCCTGCCGGTGACCGGCATCGGCCGGGACGCGGCGGCCAAGATCTGGTACCGGGCGCTCACCACCTACATGACCTCGTCGACCAACTACGCGGCCGCCCGCACCGCCACCCTCCAGGCCGCCGCCGACCTGTACGGGAAGAACACCACGACGTACCAGAACACCGCCAACGCCTGGGCGGCCATCAACGTCGGCCCGCGCGTCGTCGACGGCCTCCTGCTGGAACCCGTCACCAACCAGATCACCGCGATCGGCACCTCCGCCGACCTCGGGATCGAGGCCTCGAACCTCAACCCCGGCATCGTCACCTACCACGCGACCGGCCTCCCCCTGGGCCTGACGCTCCACCCGGTCACCGGCCGCGTCACCGGCGTCCCGGCCCTCCCGGGCACCTACACGGTCACCGTGACCGCCCAGAGCTCCCACCGCGGCAGGACGTCGACGACGTTCACCTGGCGGGTCTCCCCGGGCATCTTCGCGAACAGCACCTCCCTGCCGATCCCGGACGGCGGCCCGGCGGTCTTCTCCGACATCGTCGTCGACCGGCTCCAGGGCCAGGCGCCGAGCGACCTCAAGGTGAGCGTGGACATCAAGCACACCTGGCGCGGCGACCTGGTCATCGACCTGGTCGGCCCGGACGGCACGGTGTACTCGCTGAAGAAGGGCAGCTTCAGCGACTCGGGCGAGAACGTCATCGAGACGTACACGGTGGACGCCTCCGCCCAGCCCGCCAAGGGCACCTGGCGCCTCCGGATGCAGGACACGTACCGCGGCGACTCCGGCCACCTCGACGGCTGGAAGCTCATCTTCTGACCGCCCCCGCACTGAGCACGGCCCCCTGAGCACGGACCACTGAAGCGATCCGGTCGGCGACGGCATCCACGCCATCGCCGACCGGATCGCCTCCCGGACGCGCGGGCCGACGGCCCGGCCGGCCTCAGTCGATCGTCCTGACGACCCGGGCGGGGACTCCCGCGACCAGGGTGGCGGCAGGAACGTCACGGGTGACCACCGCACCCGCGGCGACCACCGCGCCGGCCCCGATGGTCACTCCCTGCGTGATCACGGCGGCCGTCCCGATCCAGACGTCGTCCTCGATGACGATCGGGGCGAAGGAGAGGTACTCACGGCGCTCGGCGAGGGGCAGCGGGTGCCCCCCGGTGATGAGGCTGACCTTCGGGGCGATCATGACGCCGTTGCCGATCCGGATCCCGCCCCGGTCCATGAAGGTGCAGCCCTGGTTGACGAAGACGTTCTCCCCGAACGTCGTGTTCAGCCCGTGCTCGGTGAAGAACGGCGGGTAGATCGTCACCGACTCCGGGAGCGGGCCGCCGAACACAGCGGACAGGAGTGCGGCACGGCCTTCCTGATCGCTGAACGGCAGCACGTTCAGCCGGGACGTCGCGTCGGTCACCTCGACGACCCGCTCCACGTGGCGCGCGAACTCGGCTGTCCGGACATACATGACCTGGTCTGTACGAGTAGACATGCGCCGATCCCACCACCTCGCGGAACAGGCGATCAAACAACCCGACCGCCCGCCGGACACAACCAGTCGTTGTGAAAGTAGCCTGGGGGCATGGATGTCGAAGCGCTGCGGACGTTCGTGGCCGTCGCCGAGACCGGCCGGTTCCAGGCAGCGGCGGACGAACTGGGGATCAGCCAGCAGGCGGCGTCCAAGCGGATCGCGGCCCTGGAGCGACACCTCGGGATCGCCCTCCTGGTGCGCACCGCCCGCGGCTCCCGGCTGAGCCCGGACGGGCAGGTCTTCCTGCCGCACGCCAGGAACGTACTCACGGCGCTGACGCAGGCCGAGGAGGCCGTGCGCCCTGACAACCGGCCGTTGCGCGTCGACGTCCTCAACCGGCGCATCGCTCCTGCCCAGGCCGTCTACCGGCTCTACCGCTCCCACTCCGCGATGAAGCTGGCCACGGTCACACTGAGCACCCGGAACGCCGCCCAGGCCGCCCAGGCGGTACTCGACAGGAGCATCGACGCGTCCTTCCGCGCCCTGCCGGCGGGGCAGGTCCCGGCCGGGCTCCGCGCCGAACGGTTCCTGGAGGCCCCCCTGGAGCTCCTGGTCGGGCCCGCCCACCCGTTGGCGGACGCACCCCGGATCAGGCTCGCGGACCTGGCCGGCCACCGCATCTGGATCCCCGGGATCAGGCCGGGTACGGAGTGGGCGGCCTTCTATCAGGCACTGTCCGCGGCCTTCGGTCTGAGCATCGACGCGCTCGGCCCCCACTTCGGTGACGAGGCCCTGATGGACGCGCTGGCCGACTCGGCCGCGCTGGCCACCCTCGTCGGCAGCGGGGACCGGTACCGGTGGCCCCGGACCCACGACCTGCGGCGCATCCCGCTGCACGAGCCGACCCCGGTCTACCCACACGTGCTGCTCTCCCGCAGCGGGGACCAGCACCCCGTACTGACCGAGCTGCGCGACCACCTGCGCGTCTCCGGGCCACGAACCCCCGACGACGCGTGGCTTCCGGGCCGGGTAGCTCGCTGACCGGGCACCGCACGCCCCGGAACGGCCCACCGGAGCGGTGTCCGGTGGGCCGTCCGTACCCGGGTGGTGCCGGTCAGCCGGTCGGCGGGCCTGGGGTCAGCGGGCCAGGAGGAACTTGGTGGTCGGCACGTTGCGGACGGTGGCGCAGTCCAGGTTCGACGTGGTGGCGCTGTAGGTGAAGCCGCTCGGGACGCTGCACGCCCACATGCCGCTGACCGGGACGCGCAGGTGGAAGGTGGTGGACGGGACGCCCTGGGTCAGGCTGCACGTGGTGGACGAGCCGGCGGCGTCGTAGGTGAAGCCCGGGGCGGTCGAGCAGGCGGTGAGGCCGTCGACGGGCGTGCGCAGGTGGTACTGCGGCGAGTTCCAGCTGCCGCCGCCGCTACACGTCCGGCTGAAGACGACCCCCTCGTAGACGTAGCCGGAGGGGACGGAGCAGGCCCAGGTGTCGTCGAGCCCCGTGGTGGCGGCGGTGGCCGGTGCCGCGGTGACGGCCCCGCTGAGCAGCAGGGTGAGCGCGGCGAAGGCGGCGAGCAGCGCGGTGCGTGCGGTACGTACGGTTCGTGCGACGGACATGTCTTCTCCCTCGTCGAGGAGTTGCACGGTACGGGGGGCGGCGTTCGCCGGTGGGCGTTCACAGCCGTCGACGGTTCTAACACCCCCGACGGGCCGTCATCCCACCCTTCCGCCCGGGATGATCGCTCCGGCGCCCGCCGTCCACGCGCGCCCGTACGGATCCTCCGGCCCGCCTCGGCCGATCGGCCCGCCGGTCCCCTCCCGCGCCTGGCGCAGCCGCTCCGCGGGTGCACCGCCCACCAACCGCCGGCGCTTGCCGCTATCCGAGCGCGAGCATCGCCTCGGCGACCGTGCCGACCGCCGCGTCGGGGATCGCGGTGGCACCCCCGTCGAGGACGAGCAGCCGCGCCCCGGGGATGGCGCGCGCGGTCGCCTCGCCGTTGCCGACGGGGAAGAACCGGTTGCGGCGGCCGTGGACGACGAGGGTGGGTACCCCGATCCCCGGCAGGCGCTCGCGCCAGCGGGGTGTGCAGTCCAGCCCGGCGAACACGGTGCCCAGGTGGTTGGCCGTCTGGACCGGGAGCGCGGTGCCGGGCGCGCGGTCCCAGATACGCGCGGCGACGGCGCGTGCGGCGGCGGGGTCGTCGCCAAGGATCTCCGCGCCGGTGGCGGCGAACTCCGCGACCGCCGTACGGTCGCTCCAGTCGGGCGCGGGGCGGGCGAACAGGCGGCTCATCGTCGCCCGGTCGTGGTCGGGGAGGTCGTCGTCGGGCGGGCCGGGGGCGACGGCGCGGGTGTTGACCAGGGTGAGCGCGGAGAACGCGCCCGGGTGGTCGAGCGCGGCGACCTGGGCGACCATCCCGCCGACGCCGGTCGCGGCGAGGTGCGCGGGCGCCCCGCCGAGGGCGTGGGCGAGGGCCGCCGCGTCGGCGGCGAGGTCGCGCAGGGTGTAGCCGGGTGCCCGCGGGTCGGTCATCGTCGACTCCCCGCTGTCGCGCAGGTCGTAGCGCACGGCGCGGCGCCCGCCGGCGGCGAGGCGTTCGCAGAGCGCGTCGGGCCAGGAGAGCATCGTCGGCCCGCCCGCGAGCAGGACGAGCGGCGCGTCGACGTCACCGAACGACTCGACGCCCAGGGCGGTCCCGTTGACGGAGACGGTGGCCATCCCGGGTCACCGGGCGTCGTCGTGCCCGAGGCCCCGGTCGGGCAGGCTCATGTCGCCGGTCCTCGGCGTGCCGTCCGCGAGCCCGTAGCGCAGGTAGACGGTGCCCTGCGCACCCGCCACCGGCGGTTCGAGGAGCGTGAGGTTGGTGGGCACCGCGCCGCCGTCGAAGACCTTCTTCCCGACGCCGAGCACGATGGGGTGCACCCACAGGTCGAGCCGGTCGAAGAGCTTCTCGCGCAGGAGGGCCTGCACCAGGTTCAGGCTCCCGACGACCTTCACGTTCCGGTGCCGGTCGCGGACCTCGCGCACCGCGCCGGCCAGGTCCGGGCCGAGCAGCGTGGATCCGGCCCACGGGAGCTCGGGGGTGCCCCGGGAGGCCACGTACTTGGGGACGCGGTTGAAGAGTTCGGCGATCTCGCCCTCCTTCTGCTGCGGCCAGTACGAGGCGAAGAGGTCGTACGTCCGCCGGCCGAGCAGGAGGGCGTCCGTGCCCTCGTACGCGGCGAGGATCTGCGCGCCGGTGACCTCGTTCAGCAGGGGTGCCTGCCAGCCGCCGTACGGGAACCCCTCCGGGTCCTCGTCGGGCCCGCCGGGCGCCTGCCCGACGAGGTCGAGGGTCGCGAACAGTTCGATCTGGATGAGGCCCATGTCTGTGCTCCCGGCGGGGGTGAGGTGGTCGTCCCGGTCGAGATGTAGACCTTCCGGGGCCGGAAAACTCATCGCCACGCCGGTGCCCGGTTTCCGCCCCCGCCCACCGATGCTCCCCTCAGGGTCAGACGGGCGGCAGCAGGTCGCTCCCGCCGACGGTGTACGTCAGCGGGGGGGTAGCCGGGGCGGGCCGGGCCCCGCCGGCTCGTCGTCCGTCGTCTCAGGCCGTGACGGTACGGAAGATGTGCTGGGTGATGGCGAGACCCTTTCCGACGTACGCCAGTACGAAGGTGTCGCTGTAGTTGATGACCGAGTCGTCGACCGAGAGCTTGCCGATGACGGTGACGAGCTCGGCCGTTCCGCACCGCCTGTTCGGCGACCGTCCCGGGTGTACGGACATTGTCTCAGGTGGCACGTCTCGCGGGCTTCTTGCAGCAGGTCAGGGCCGCGGCCAGGGCCAGGCCTCGGCGCTTCCGGGCGTACGGGATCTTGAGACCACGAGCAGTCCATGGCAGCCTCATGGCGCATGATCGATGAATTCGCGAAGGACAACCTGCACGGGCGACTGCGGCGGGACCGCGAGGCACTGCTCTGGAAACTCGACGGCCTGTCCGAATACGACGCCCGCCGACCTCTGACAGCGTCCGGGACCAACCTCCTCGGCCTGGTCAAACACGTGGCCACCGTCGAGGCCAGGTACTTCGGCGAGGTCTTCGACCGCCCTTCCCCGGAACCGCTGCCCCGGTGGCAGGACTCCGACGGCGGCGATCTGTGGGCGACCGAGGACGAGACCCGCGATCAGATCACCGGGTTCTACCAGCGCACATGGGAACACTCGGACGCGACGATCAACGGACTCCCCCTCGACGCCCCGGGCCACGTGCCGTGGTGGCCGGAGCCTCATGCCGGCACGAACCTGTTCGCCGTCATGGTCCATGTCCTCGGCGAGTCCAACCGCCATGCCGGGCACGCCGACATCCTCCGCGAGAGCCTCGACGGCCGGACCGGCATGCGCCCCGAACACGCGAAGCAGATCGACGGGCAAGCCCGTGCGGCCTACTTCGCGAAGATCGAGCAGGCCGCCAGGTCGGCCGCACCGATCGAGGCTCAGGCCGTCTGACGCCGTGATCAACTCGCCGACGAGCAACGGACGTTCATCGAGTCATCCTGAGCTTGCGGGCGACTCCACGCCACATCGCGGTGCCATTCCGGACAGACACAACTCTTCTGGCTCCCGGGTCAGTGGCGAACCGCAGCATGGGGGGCTCGGAAGCTCCCCTGGATCACCCCATCCCGTCCGTTGCCACTGCCGGAGAGAAGGTTGTCATGAGCGCACCTACCCGTACCACGTTCGCCCGTTTCCTGGCCGTCCCCGCCCTTGCCATGGCGAGCACGGTCCTCGCAGCCGCGCCCGCGAGCGCCGGAGGACTCTCCATAGGCGTCAACGGCGCCACCGTCGCGGATGCCGGGCGGACACTGAACGTCTCCGTCACCTACCGGTGCCTCCCGATATTCGACTGGGTCAAGATCACCGTCCAGGCCACGCAATCCGCCGTATCGGGCGTCGGCTCGGTCCAGCTCCCCTGTACCGGCGGGGAGACCGTGACCATCCCGGTGGGCGTCACCTCGCCCGGTGACACCTGGATCAGGTCCTCGGTGAACGTGGTCGTGCACATCTACGACGCCGAGCTCGACCGCGGCGGGGCCGCGGCGACCGTCGTCGCCACCTGACCGGCATCCACGGAGAACGAACCGGCCGGTCGATCCGAAGATCGACCGGCCGTCCCGGTTCGCCGGGGGCCGTTCCCGGCGTTGATCGTGTTCGCGCTCGTCTCGGCGCTCGCGGGAGGCCGACAGGGATCGAGGTCCGGCCCGCATGCGCTGTCCGGAGCACCCCCCGGACGGCTCGTCACACTCGGGCACCGGGGCGGACGTTGGCCGAGCCGACGCGGTAAATCCGGCGACGGCGGCGGTGATCCCCGGAATACTGGTCGCCCATGGATGAGGTCGAAGTCGTCGTCGCCCATTCCGAGCGCGCGACCCTGCGCGTCGGCGACGTGTTCCTGAAGGTGGACGCCGATCAGACGCGCATCGACGTCGAGGTCGAGGCGATGTCCCTCGCGCCGGTCCCGACGCCCGAGGTGCTGTGGCGCAAGCCGCCCGTACTCGCGCTCGCCGCGGTCCCCGGGGCGACGCTCGGGCGCCTCGGCGGGCCGTCGACCGGGTCACCGGCCGCGTGGGCGGCGGCGGGCGCCGCCATCCGGAAGCTGCACGACGCGCCACTGCCGCCCCGGCCCGGCCGGGCGGGCCGGAGCGTCGCCGCGCTGGAGGCTGAACTCGACGAGGAGTGCGGGGTGTTGGTGACGAACGGCATCCTGCCCGTCGACCTGGTCACCCGCAACCGCCGGGTCGCCGAGGCCGCGTTCCGGCCGTGGACCCCGGCGTTCACCCACGGCGACCTGCAGATCGCGCACGTCTTCGTCGACGGCGACGAGGTCACGGGCATCATCGACTGGTCCGAGGCCGGGCAGGGCGACGCCCTGTACGACCTCGCCACCTTCACGCTCGGCCACGAGGAGCACCTCGCCGACGTCATCGCCGGCTACGGCACCGATGTCGACGTCGACCTAGACGTGATCCACGCGTGGTGGTCGCTGCGGAGCCTGCTGGCGGTCCGCTGGCTGATCGAGCACGGCTTCGACCCCTTCGCGCCGGGCTGCGAGGTCGACGCACTGAAAGCCCGGATGTGAGGCGGCGCGGGATGGCAACCTCCGCGACCTCATTGGAAGCTTTCACTAACTCCCATTTGTCATCTGGTGGTTGACACCAGCGGTGTGACAACGGGCAGGGCCCCGACCCCGACAGCCCCCGGAGGCGCCGCAGCGGGCTCACGCAGGGAAGTCCCCGGACCGGATCACGGCGATGAACGACTTCCAGGCGGCGGACGGGAAGACGAGCGCCGGGCCAAGGGGGTCCTTGGAGTCACGCACGGGGACGAGGCCGGGGAATCCGGGGGCTACCTCGATGCAGTTGCCGCCGTTGCCCCCGCTGTAGCTGCTCTTGCGCCAGACCAGACTCATGCAGGGAACTCACCCTCCTGAATCGCGGCGATGAAGGAGCCCCAGGCAGCGGACGCGAAGACGAGCGCCGGGCCGTGCGGGTCCTTGGAGTCACGCACCGGGACGGCGCCGGACAGGAAGCCAAGGGCCACCTCGATGCACTCGGCCCCGTCGTCCCCGCTGTAGCTGCTCTTGCGCCAGATCAACACAGCCAGCTCCCTGAAGAGGTCTACGCCGGAAACTCGCCCGAACGGACAGCCACCACGAAGGCTTCCCAAGCGGCAGCCTGGAAAACGAGGGCCGGGCCATGAGAGTCCTTGGAGTCACGCACCGGGACGACGCCGGACAGGAAGCCAGGGGCCACCTCGATGCACTCGCGCCCGTCGCCCCCGCTGTAGCTGCTCTTGCACCAGGTGGCCATCTTGAGATCGACGTTCTGCAAAACGGTACTCCTCCATCGCTTCTGCGATCAGGGCGCGGGAGTCTTCTGGCGGGAGTACACCAGTACGCGCCAGGTCAAAGTCCTGCCTGGACTCCCCCACAACTGACGGGGCATCACTGAAGCGCCCACGGTACAGGCTCTCCGAGTACACCCATTCCTTCCCGTCCGGCATCGACAACAGCACCACGGATGTAGACGGCGTCGTCACCAAAGGTCGGCCGAACGGAGCCACCTCGATGAGGATGTTCGAGCGCTCGGTCACCGCGAGCAGATGTTCCATCTGGCGCCGCATCACGCCCGGACCACCGATGACCGTACGAATGGCGCTCTCATCGAGCACCACCATGAGCATCGGCCCGTCAGCAACCAAGAAGCGGCCCTGCCGCTTCAGTCGCGAATCTACCCGCTCAGCGGCCAGCTTCGGGTTATTGCGCGCGTTTCCGGTTCCCATCATCGCGCGAACGTACTCTTCGCACTGCAAGAGGCCGTTGATCCGGTTGAACTGAAGCACCCGAATCGCCAGAGCTTCCGCTTCCAGCTCCGTGTACATCTCGTACCAGTCCGGGCTTTCGATGTCCGCCTGCCAGTCCACCCGCTCCCACAGACGGACGAGCATGCCTCCCATGGCCAGGAGATCGTCGAGCCGCTCCACGACCTCCCGATCCATCGACCTTCTGCCGCTCTCGAACCGGGTAACCACCGTGCGGTCGATGTGCAGCAACTTGCCCAGCTCCCCCTGCGTGTAGCCGGCTCGCTCACGCGCAAACCGGAGCGCTTCGCCGAACATCTCCGCCGGGCTCGAGGTCGGCCCGACCCCCAGGCGCCGATGTGCCATGTACTTCCCCTTCAAGTGCCACGGATCTTCACACAGCGTTTTGGTCGTCACCGTATCCCTGACCTGCCGATGATGGATACCGGAACGCAGTCATCTGCATTCGCAGCGTGAACTGTGCGCTCCCGTCGCACGCCCCCTCCGCCCCCATGAGGTGCTCCCCCATGCTCATGTCCCGCCGGCCCCGTGCCTTCGTCGCGCGTCTCGACTCCTGCATCGAATCCACGCCCCTGGCGAGGTACTTGCTCCGGGCCTATCTCGCGGGCCTGCCCTCCGGCGACCGCTACGCCGACACCGCCGAGCTCCTCCTCGGTGAGCTCTTCGCCAACGCCGTCCAGCACTCCGACGCCCCCGACGACCGCCACATCGAGATCCGCTTCACCCTCGTCAACTCCCGCCTCCGGCTGGAAGTCCACGACGCCGGCAGCGGCCGACCGTCCCTCCACACCCCCACCCCCTCCGACGAGCACGGGCGCGGCCTGTTCCTCGTCGACGAACTCGCCGAACGCTGGGGCTGCACCTCCCGGCCCGACGACATCGGCAAGTTCGTCTGGGTGCTCATCGCCCCGGCCCCCGTCTCCGCCCTCGCCACCGCCTGAAAGCCCGAACCCCCATGCACCTCACGACCCTGGCCCGCCACGCCCTCTCCCGCGGCCGGACCCCCGCCGACACCTACGCCCTCCTCGCCCGCCGCACCCGCAAGCCGTTGCCCTCCGCCCGCGCCGTCTGCCTCGCCCTGTCGATCCCCCACGCCGAAACCACCCGCCGCCTCAACGACTGCTACGACGCCCTCCTCGCCGACCCCCGCCCCGACACCGAAACCGACACCGGCGAACTCCTCGAAGCCCTCGGCGTCTTCGACATCCCCAAGTCCCTCACCGACACCGAACTCGCCATCGTCGACCTCTTCATCACCGCCGTCGACGCCATGGGCGGCATCCGCCCCGGCCACCAGCACGGTCTCCAGCGCTGGTTCACCACCGGCAACCTCACCACCGCCTACCTCTCCCTCACCGCCGCCCGCCCCATGCCCCGTACCGGCGACCCCGCCCTGTACTGGGCCACCCTCGTCACGGCCGGCGAACTCCTCACCACCACCCACCACTCCGAGACCCGCATCAAGTACGCCCTCGCCCACTGCCGCGCCCGAGCCGCCCGAACCTAGGCCGTTCCTTCGGATCATCCGATCGCTGGTTGATGTGTGCGTCATTGACTGACACCCAGTGGGCAAGGATCGAGCCGTTGCCGCCGGATCCGACACCTCGGCGGGGAGGGCAGTGGCGTGATCACCCGCAGGTGATCGGCGCGATCGCCTTCAAGTAGCGCACCGGGGTGCCGTGGATGGATCTGCCTGAGCGCTTCGGCTCGTGGAAGGGCGCCCACAACCGCTGCGGAAGTGGGCCGCCGACGGCAGATGGGAGCGGGTCTTCACCGCCCTGCTCCATCGTCATCCGGTCGGCCAGGTGACTCCAGCCGGGCTGCCTAGACCCATCCCTCGTCGAGGTAGACCGTCCAGGCGTCTCCCACTGCTCTGTGCAGTTCGACCAGGGCCGCAACCTCCGCGACGGCTGCCGGGGCGTCGGACAGTCGCAGCGGGGAGTCCGGGACGCTGTTGCGGGTGTAGACCGGAAGCTCGCCGTCGCAGCTGAAGGCGTGAAGCGATGAGGGCGCACGGCTGAACCATGCGGGACGGTTCTCCTCGGCCCATGCAGCCGCAGCGTCGACACGGTCTACATGCACCAGTAGATGCTCAGGTGCGGGCCCGCAACTGAACTGCACGAGGAAACCGTGGGCGTCCACTGCCCACCAATCCCACATGAACCCAGGTCGGGGGTGCCGCAGGATCGTCGTCATGTCAAAGGATCAGCAGCCGACTTCACCAGAGCCGTGTCAGCCGCGCTCGGGCCAGACCGGGCCCTGGTCGGTCCAGATGACGCCCTTGTTGCGGCACAGGCAGAAGGGGTGGCCGATCGGGTCGGTGTAGACCTGCCAGCCGTAGCCGTTGGGGCCGATGAAGTCCTGCCTCAGCGTCGCGCCGAGGTCGAGGACGCGGCGCTGCTCGGGCTCGATCTCGTCCACTTCGAAGTCGAGGTGGAACTGCTTGGGGTGCTCGCTGTCGGGCCACTGCGGAGCGCGGTAGTCGTCCACCCGGATGAATGCCAGCTCGATCTCGCCGAACTGGATGCCGGCCCATTCCTCCGAGCTGCCTTCCTTGATCGGACGGCCCGTCACCTCGGAGTAGAAAGCCGCCAGCTTCATCGTGTCCGGGCAGTCGATGATGAAATCGGTGAGTCGCAGCATCCCGCGATCTTGCCACAAGCTCACACCCGACTTCGAGACAGGCGCCCCCAGACCCCGTTCACCAGGGGCGGCCGGGTTCGTACCGCAGGTTCGGATCGGCAGCGGGCTTCGGCGGAGCCGCTCAGCGCTCCGGTTGTGACGTCGTGACCGGCGTCAGTCGCGACCGTGCCCGGTTGCCTCCGCCCGGTCCCGGGCCGCCATCACGTCCTCGCCGTGTTCGAAGGCCCAGGCGCCGAACGCCTCGATCGGCTCCAGGAGTGTCCGCCCCAACCCGGTGAGGGTGTACTCCACGCGCGGCGGCGACCCGGCGTACGCGCGGCGTTCCACCAACCCGTCGGACTGGAGCCGGCGCAGCGTCTCCGTGAGGACTTTGGGGCTGATCCCGCCGATCCGCTCGCGCAGTTCGCCGGGCCGCGAGGGTCCGTCGCGCAGCGCCCACACCAGGACGGCGTTCCAGGTGTTGGCGAGCAGGTCGAAGGCGAGCCGGGCTCGGCAGTCGGCGAGGAAGCCGTGGTCAGGGATCACTTACCAGATGGTGCCCCAGGACTTTCCTACTGTCTCCCTGTTCCGACTGGCAGGTCGTCACAAGGAGGTTGGTCATGATGAGGATCGGGATCATCGGTACCGGCGCAATGGCGCGGGTGCTGGGTACCCGGTGGGCGGGGGTCGGGCACGACGTGCTGGTGGGCGGGCGGGACGCCGGCCGCGCCGCCGAACTCGCCGACCAGATCGGCGGACGGGCGGGGACTCCGCGGGACGCGGTCGAACACGGCCTGGACGCGGTGCTGCTGGCCGTGCCGTACGCGGCGGCGATCGGCGTGGTCTCCGGCCTGGCCGACGCCGCGCGGGGAAGGACGCTGGTCGACTGCACCAACCCGATCGCCCCGGGTTTCGTCCTGGAGACCCATGGCGGGCCGTCGGCCGCCGAGCGCATCGCGGCCGCGGCGCCCGGCGCGTCCGTGGTCAAGGCGTTCAACCTCTGCCACGAGAGCGTGTGGCGCAGGGCCCCGACCGTCTTCGACGGACGCCCCCTCGCGGTGCCGCTCTGCGGCGACGACGCGCCGGCCCTCGACACCGTCGGACACCTCGTTCGCGACCTCGGCTGCGTACCGCTCAACGGAGGAGGGCTCGACCGGGCAGGCCTCCTGGAGGCGACGGCGGCGTTCCTGATCAGCCTGTGGGTGGGCGAAGGCGCGGACGCCCAGGCGATCGCGCCGCCGCTGGAGTACGCGGGCGTCGATCCCTCCTGATCTGCGAGGGCTCCCAACCACCCGCCCCGCACAGGAAGTCGGACCCGCCGACTTCTCACGCGGCCGCCTGGTGCGGGGACCCGCTCTGCCGACCCCTCCCGTACAGCACGTGCTGGTCGCGGGGGCGATCGCCGCGTCCATGGACGTGGCGGAAGACCGGCGGCCCGGACGGCCGGCTCCGTCCGGGCCGCCCCGCTCACTCCACGACCTCGGTGCTCCATGTGCCGTTCCGCAACGCGGTCTCCTGGAGCTTCCCGTCGCTCCGCCGGGCCGTGTAGACGCGGGTGACGCCGCCGTGGTCCACCACCGCCGGCTCGAAGCCGTCGGCCACCTGCTGAACACCGGCGTTCGCCAGGGAGTCCTGTGGCGCCCACCCGCCGCCCGCCGCCTTCGTCTCGGTCAGCAGGCCGTTCCTGTCGACCAGAAAGAGGCTGGTGGTCCCGCCGTGCACCAGGGCCGCCGGGGCGGAGCGTGGCACCGGCACCCGGAAGTCCTTGGTCAGGTCGTGGAGTCGCCACCCTGCATCCTGCGTGCCGCCCGCCGACGTCCCCGGAGGCGTCAGCCGGGCCTCCGAGAGATGGCCGTCGCCGCTGTTGACGGTGAAGACGCTCGTCACCCCGTCGTGCACCACCGCGCTCGGCGTCATGGCGGACGACGGCACGCCGGTCATGGTGAAGATGTTCCACTTCTCGCCGATCCTCAGCGACGACTCCTGGAGCTGCTGGTCCTTCGTGATCGTGTACACCCTGACCAAATCCCCCTCCACCACCGCCACCGGCGCGGTGCCGGCGGCGACCGGCGCGGCGGGCAGCTGCCCCGCGCCCAGGAGCCCGAGGTCGTCGTGCAGGTCCTGCCTGCCCCAGCCCGAGTCGTCCAGGTAGGACCGCCGCAGGTGGTTGTCCACGCCGACGGTGAACACGTTGACCTTCCCGTCCAGTACCGCCGCGGTCGGAGTGCTCCGGACCTCCTGATCACCGAGGTCGGTGGCCTGCCAGTCCTTGTTGGGTTCCAACCGGGCCTCCACCAGGTGCTTGTTCACGGAGTTCACGACAAACACCCGGACGATGCCCTTGTCGAGCACCGCCACCGGGCGGGTGCCGGCCAGCACCTGGGGGATGTTGGAGTCTTCGGACCTGAGTGCGTAGTCCACCACCCTGACCTGGCCCGGGTTCGGGCTCTGCCGGAGCTTCGCCGCCTCGTTGCCGAGGTCCACGTAGCTCTCCAGGAGCTGCTGGTCCTTGTACGCCGTGAAGACACGGAGGTGCTGGTCGTCGGCCACCGCCGGACCGGCCGCGTTCCCGGGCGTCGCCGTGGCCGTCATGGCGGCGTCCTGGGCGAGTGAGGAGGCCGAGGGTGTCGCGGAGGGCAAGGGGGCGGAAGAGGCCGAGGGGGCCCCGGTGTCCCGGGCGGGCGAGGAAGCCGCGGCGCCGGCGCCGCGGCCGGCGTCGTCATCGCTCCGGAGCAGGGCCCAGGACAGGACCGACGCGCAGACGACGGCGACCGCGGTGGCCAGCGCGATCCGGGTCCGGGGCTCCCGCAGCCGTCCGGGGCGGGGCACGGTCGGTGTGGCTGTCGCCGTCGGCGTCGGTGCTGCCGTCGGTGTCGGCGTCGGCGTCGCCGACGCGGGAGGGGTGACCGGAGGGGAGACCGGGAGGTCGGGCTCGGTGGGCGTGGCAGCGACCGCCGGTCCGCCGGTCGGTTCCGCCGCTACGGGGTCGTGCTGCGGACCGGCGCCCCCGACCGCCGGTCCGGGGCCGTCGAGCATGGCCAGCCCCGCCGCCGCGTCGGGCCGACCGGCCGGGTCCCGGGAGAGCAGCGCGGTGATCAACGGCGCCAGCCTGCCCGCCCGTTGGGGTGGCGGGACGAGGGCGAGCGCGACGGCGGCGATCGTCATCGCGGTCGTCTCCCGCCGGAACGGCGACACCCCCTCGACGGCCTCGTACAGCGTCGCGCCGAGGCTGAACAGGTCGACGGCCGGGGTGTCCGGCTCGTGGGCCAGCCGCTCCGGGGCGATGTAGTCCAGCGTCCCGACCAGGGACCCGGTGGTGGTCAGCACGGTGCCCGCGTGGTTCTTGGCGATGCCGAAGTCGGCCAGCAGCACCCCACCGTCGTCGGCCAGCATGATGTTCGACGGCTTCACGTCGCGGTGGAGGATGCCCACCCGGTGCGCAGCGGCCAGCGCCCGTAGCACCCCGACGGCCACCTCGGCGGCCCGCTCCGGCCCCAACGGCCCGTCGGCCCGGAGCACCTGCGCCAGCGAACGGCCGCGGACCAGCCGCATCACCATCCACGGGCCGCCGTCCTCCACCACCACGTCGTGCACCGTGACGATGTTGGGGTGGTCGCGGAGCGCGGCCGCGTGGCGGGCTTCCGCCATGGCCCGGGCGATGGCCTGCTCGTGCTCGTCCTCGGAGAGGTCCTCCTCCTCCCAACGGACCTCCTTCACCGCGACCTCGATGTCCAGCAGTTCGTCCCTGGCCTCCCAGACCTGGCCCATGCCCCCGGCCGCCAGAGCTCTCACCAGCCTGAACCGTCCGCCGACGAGCTTGTTCGGTGCGGAACTCGAGTCCATGCGAAACCCTTACGCAGTTGGATGGTGACGGAACGTCAGGTCGAGTACAGAGCATAGCGAGGACGTGCGCCGGTTCGGGCCCCGAACCGTAACCGTCCGGCGCCCGGCCCCGACGCCCGCGCTGGTTCGCGCCGGACCGCGCCGGTTCGCGCCGGTCCGCGCCGGACCGCCCGGTCGGCCACTCCAGGACCTCGCCCCCGAGACGAACCCCACGGACCGGCGGCCCGCCTTGACGGCCCGCTGGTCGGCCGGGCAGGGAAGTGGGGCCGCCCGCCTCCGGTGTCACCGGAAGCGGATAGCCTCCGGCGGGAACGAACGGCTGACGGGAGTGGGCGTGGACATCGAGGAGACACTGGACCGGCTCGGCGCGGTCATCGGGCCGCCGCCCGCGGGCGGAGTGGTCCCGGTCCCTTGGGAGCTCGGGCCCGAGGTGCTCGGCTTCCAGCTGCCCGCGGACTACCGGGCGTTCGTCGACCGCTACGGGATGGTCAGCATCAGCGACGAACTGCACATCTACACACCATCGGCGGCGCCCAGTTCCCAGGTCAGTCAGCCGCTCGGTTTCGAGGGATTCCTGTACGACACGACCGATCCCTACGGATACTGCGCCTGGCTGGCCGAGGCCTACCGGGACGGGGACCACGACGAGTGCCCGTACCCGCTGTTCCCGGCCGAGGGAGGGCTGCTGAAGTGGGCCAACAACTCCAACTCGGACCACTTCTTCTGGCTGACGCGGGGCCCGGACCCGGACCGCTGGCCGGTCGCCGCCAAGTTCCACTCGATGCGGGAGTGGGACCTGTTCGAGGGCGGCTTCCTGGAGTTCCTGCTCGCGGCGGTGACGGAAAAGTACCCGTACCACGACGACGTCGTCCCCGGCGGGACGAGGCAGCTCGGCGACGGCCGCGCCTACCGCCCCGGAGGAGACTGGTCGAAGCACCTACCGCATTGAGTCCGCGGACACGGCCGGCCCCCTGCCGCTACGGCCAGACCCCCAACCACCCACCCCGCGCAGGAAGTCGGACCCGCCGACTTCCTGCGCAGCCCCGACTCAGCCGCTCAACTCCAGCCCTCGCCCTTCAACCACCGGCCCAGGTCCGCCGGAGCCACCCACCGGGTCATGAGCACCGTCATCGCCCGGTGGACCATCCTCCTCGGCACTGCTGGTGCGGCACCCGAAGTCGCGCGCCAGGCGGCGACCACACCGGCGACCGGCTGCGCCAATAGGGACTCCTGAACAGCCTGTTGGCGTAGAAGCCCTGCGAGCTGACTAGGCCCGGCTCCCCTCCACGGGAGCAACAGTCAGGAGTTGCGGGTGAGGCCCTCCGACTCGACAGCGGTGATCTCGGCTGCTGCGAGCCGAGCCTCCTCGCGCACCTCTGGGTCGGGGTGAGGGAGATAGGGTTCGATCAGCGGCCGGGCCTGCAGGGCGTGGGTGGCGCCGAGGATGTAGAGCGTGTGGACGAGGAGTTGGCGTTCCATCGTCGGCATGGCTGCCGCCAGCGGTTCGACGAGAGCCGGAGGCACGCGGTAGTGGTCGAACGCCTCGCTGATCGAGTTCAGGGCGGACTCGCGCACCTTGGTCACCAGTTCGTTGACGGCCACGCTGACCAGATGTTCGACGACCAGGCGGGCGGAGTCCGCGTCGAGTGCGGCGCCACGACAGGAGGTCCCCGAGGACGTCGGCGGCGACGGCCCGACGGCCCGGATCGCGATCGGTCAGCGCTTCAAGTGCCTCGAACATGTCGTTCATGCTGCCACCTCGGGCCGCTCGACCAGGACGCCGTTCTCGAAGTGCGCGCCGGCACGGACCAGCGGCACCGGGTGTACGCCGTCGGCCCACACGGAGACGTAGTCCCGGTCGGCCAGGTCCCAGGTCCGGAGGTCGGCGTGGTCGTCGCTCCACTGCTTGGTCAGCCAGGTCATGGTGGCCGGCGACAGGCCGGCGGTGCCGCCGAGGAGCTGCTCCAGGGCGGGCACGAAGTCCCCGGACGACAGGCCGTGCAGGTAGAAACAGGGGCAGCACCTCGGGGTCGTTGTTCCGACCCTTTCAGGGCGCAGGCATGTAGTCCAGGGGAAGCTCGACTCCTGTGCCGGCGTGCAGCCGTGCCATGTCCTGTCGGTCCTTGTCCGTGGCTTCATAGCCGAGGTGACACCGCACCTGCGTCGCCGCGTCGACACACGGGACCCGGCGCCCGCCGATGGTCCCGGTCACCGGCGGCGGGTAGTGGAACCGTTCACCGCCTGGGAGAAGCTGCACCCCGCCCTCGCGGGAGGAGCCGAGGACGGGGTGCAGGTCGATCTCCCGGCCGGCACCGTCCGCGACGGCAAGCGCGGCGGGCAGCCAGTCCCGCAGGACCTCCGTGAACCCGGCCTCGGCCAGCGCGTCTCGCACCACGTCGAGCTGGTCCAACAGGACGACCAGGTCGAGGTCCGCATGGGTTCGGGTCGTCTCCCCGATCAGGGCGTCCACACCCCAGCCGCCGTCCACCCAGCCAGCGGCCCCTGCGCTCTTGAGCAGGTCCAGCACTTCGAGTACATCGGATTCCTTCAGCACCAGGGCACTCTGGCAGCGCGGACGAGCTGTAGCCACCGAGATACCCGCCGGTCCGGCGCAGTTCGCCACCGACTACGGCCCGGCCCGCGAGCGCGGGTTCAGTGCCTGCGGTCCTCGACCGTCCAGTCGTCGCCCAGCTCGCGGCGCAGCGCCTCCAGCGCCACGTCGGCCTCGCTTCGGAACGATTCCTGCTGGTCCCGGGTCCAGGGCGAGGGGCCGGCCGGGTGGTCCCAGTCGAGGGAGGACTGGTACAGGTCGGCGAGTCTGGTGAGTTCGTCCCGGGTGGCCGGGGTGATGGGCAGCTTCTCCAGGACGCAGGGGTATTCGTAGGGGCTGTCGAGGTCGGGAGCGCTCTGAGGGCCCGGCCACAACGGGGTGTCGACGCCGTACTCGAAGAAGAACCGCAGGTGATAGGACATGCCCCAGCCTTTCACGGCGCCGAGCACACCGTGCGGGCGGCCGACGTGCTCAGCCCAAGCTCCCAACCACCCCCGCGCACAGGAAGTCGGCTCCACCGACTTCTCGCGCAGCCGCATGGTGATCCGAGCCGGGCGGCCGGAAAAGCCGGAGCGAGCGCCGTCGCACAGGCCCGATACTGATCTCCATGGCCGATGAACCCCTGTCCATCCCCCTTGCCGACCTGCGCCGATCGTTCGACCTGGTACTGCGCCACATCGAGGCCGCCACACCCGGCGACACCGTCGCCCTGGACAAGGACTACTTCTGGTCCGTCCCCCCGGACGGCCTCTACGACGTCTACCAAGCCCCGGACGAGCTCACGATCGGTCAGCTCTCCGAGTCCTGGCAGCACCTGACCGACCTCCTCGCCGAGCCGGATCGCGCGGTGGGGTACCACCTGGTGTGGCTCGCCGACGTCCTGCGGGCGATCGGCCAGGACATCGCGGCCTGAGGCGGCATCGGATCATTGATCAACCCCGTGGTGTGAGGCGCTGGACGACGCCCTTCCGGTCAGCCCAGCGATGCGCTCGCCGCACGCAGTTCGTCCAGGGCCGTCAGGACGTACCCGGCTAGCTCCTGCCCGGCGCCACCGTCGCCCTCGGCCCATTCGGCGTACCCCCGCTTGAAGGCGAGGACGCCCAGCTCGCCCGCGAGGGCCGCGATCGGATCGGGTACGCCGCGGGCGACCAGCGCGGCGGTCATCGCGGCCGCGAGGCTGACGGTCTTGAGGGTGTCACGCTCCTGAAGCTCGGCGCTGGCCGCGATGGCCGCCTTCAGGCGGGGGGCGAGTTCGCGGGTGGCGGGGCCCATCGCGGTCGAGGCGCGCTCGAGACCGGCGGCGACGGCCTCCAGCGGGCTGGCGTCTCCGGGCGCTTCGGCGATGCCCTCGGTCAGCAGTCGGCTCAGTGTCTCCTGCCCGGCGACCAGCAGCTCGCGCTTGTCGGGGAAGTGCCGGAAGAAGGTGCTCTTGGTGACCCCGGCGCGCTCGGCGATCTGCGCGACCGTCGTGGCGTCGTATCCCTGCTCCGTGAACAGGTCGACCGCGGCCACGACGAGGCGTTCACGCGCACCTGGTTCCCATCGACTCATGGGTTCAGCATATGTGATGGGACTCTTGTCCCATCATCCTGCTACGGTGATGGGACAAGAGTCCCATCACTTCCGGGAGGATTCCCATGCGCGTCTTCGTCACCGGCGGCACCGGTCTGATCGGCTCCGCCGTCGTCGCCGAACTCCTCGGCAACGGCCACACCGTCCTCGCGCTCGCCCGCTCCGACGCCTCCGCCCGGGCCGCCGAGGTGGCCGGCGCCGAGCCGCTGCGGGGAGGCCTCGCCGACCTGGACGTGCTGCGCTCCGGCGCCGCCCGGGCCGACGGGGTGATCCACCTGGCCTTCGGCAACGACTTCAGCAGCCCCGAGGCCCTCGCCCGGAACGTCGCCGAGGAGACCGCCGCCCTCACCACCCTCGGCGAGGAACTCCTCGGCAGCGACCGCCCCCTGGTCACCGTCTCGGGTACGCCCCACGTGCCGGGCCGCGCCTCCACCGAGGCCGACCCGGTACCGACCGACGGGCCGGTCGGCGGCCGCGGTCGCACGGTCACGGCGATCCTGGGCCTGGCCTCGCGCGGAGTCCGGAGCACCTCCGTCCGTCTGCCGCGCACCGTCCACAACCAGGGCACGGGCGGGTTCGCCGGGCTGCTGACCGACATCGCACGCCGCAGCGGCGTCTCCGGCTACCCCGGTGACGGCACCCAACGCTGGCCCGCCGTCCACGCGCTCGACGCGGCCGTCCTCTTCCGGATCGCCCTGGAGCGGGCGGAGCCCGGTACCGCCTGGCACGCCGTGGCCGACGAGGGGGACGAGGTGCGGGACATCGCGGCCGTCATCGGCCGACGGCTGGGCCTGCCGGTCCAGTCGGTGCCGGAGGAGACCTACGGCCCGCTGGGCCCGATCTTCCGGGCCGACCAGCCCGCGTCCAGCACCCGCACCCGCCAGGCGCTCGGCTGGGAGCCGCGGCACCCCGGTCTGCTGGAGGACCTGGAGAACATCCGGCCCTGACCGGCGACCGGCTACGGGCGACCGGGGGCGTCCCCGCAACGGAGCAGCTCGCAACTCACCCCTCCCATACGGCACTTCACGTCCACAACAAGGTCCACACCAAGCAGGAGGTTCCATCATGGTGGCAGTCGTCTTCGGCGCCCGCGGCAACGTCGGTCGTCACGTGGCCGACGGCCTGCTGGCCGCTGGCGAGCAGGTCCGAGCAGTCAGCAGGACCCCGGTCGCGCACGCGGCGCCCGGCTACGAAGCGGTCGTCGCCGACCTGGACCGTCCCGAGACGCTGCCGGCGGCGCTCGACGGTGCCGACAAGCTGTTCCTGTACGGAATGCTCGACCCCCAGAAGCCCTACGACATCGAGAAGGTCACCGCGGCGGCCGCGGCGGCCGGGATCCGGCAGGTGGTCCTGCTCTCGTCGGTGGCGGTCGTCCTCGACCCCGCCGCCGACCACCCGGTCGCCCGCCTGAACCGCACGATCGAGCAGGCCGTCCAACGGTCCGGCCTGGCCTGGACGTTCCTCCGGCCGGGGACGTTCGCGACCAACACCCACACCTGGTGGGCCGAATCGATCCGCACCGGCAACGTCGTCCGCCTCCCCTACCCGCTCGCGCAGTCGGCGCCGGTGCACGAGAAGGACATCGCGGCGCTGGCGGTGACCGCCCTTACCGAACCGGGCCACTCGCACCAGGCCTACACCGTCCACGGGGCCGAGTCCCTGACCCTGCGACGCCAGGTCGAGCACATCGGCGAGGCCATCGGCCGTCCCATCCGGGTCGAACACGTCTCCCACGAGCAGGCCCGCGCGGACGTCGCCAGGACCATGCACCCGGTCGTGGCCGAGGCGATCGTCGGCCAATGGGCCGCCGCCGACGGCGTCGCGGCCGTGACCTCCGTCATCGCCGAGAAGATCACCGGCGCCCCGGCGCATGCCTACGCCCAGTGGGCCGTCGACCACGCCGACGACTTCCGCTGAGCCCGTCGTACCGACCGGGCGAAGTGTCGGGTCATCACCAGCACGGCGCGAACTGCCGAGGGTGGTCTTCGCGGGCGGCGTCCCGTCCGCGAAGGCCACCCTCGTGTGTGCGCGTCTGCGCGAGCCGCCGACAGATGGTGGACGCCGCCGCCGACTTCGTCGCCAGGAGCACCGCCTGAACTGCTCCGAGAGCCCCCCGAGTTATTCCGGGGGCCCGCCGAGCGGCGGGATCACGTCCAGTTGCTGGAGGAAGCCGAGGACGTCCTTGTCCGACCACTTCTCGGCGAGCTTCCCGTTCTCGATGCGGTGGATCACCGTCGCCGTCATCGTGATCGGCCGGCCGGTCGCCGGGATGCCCGGGAGGTCCCCCACGCACATCCCACGGCCCGTCAGCCGGGTCACGACCTTGTCGCCCTCCGCGATCTGGTCCTCGATCTCGTGGACTCCGGGTGTGGCCTCCCAGAACAGCCGGAACGCCTGCTTCAAGCCCTCCCGGCCGGCGGCGAGCCCCGGGAACGGCGGCGGCGAGTGGTCCTGGTAGTCCTCGGCGACGAGGTCGTCCATGGCATCCAGGTTGCCGGCGTCCACCTCCTGGTAGAACCGGCGGACCAGCCTCTTGTTCTCTTCGATGGACATGGGCACCTCTCCCTGCGTACGGTCGCGCCGCCGGAGCGGCGCACGACGCCCGCATCGTCGCCCGCCCGCTCCCCGCGCCACGCCCTCGGCACGCGCGGCCGCCGTGGACGTTCACCCGGAAAGCAGCCGTGCGGAAAGCAGCCGTGCGGGCCCGCCGTCAACGGGCAGTTGGGACGTACTGGTCCGCCGACAACGCGAAGACCCGTACCCGCCGGCCGCCGGTGGGATTGACGGTCTCGCGCTCCAGCCGCATCCCCAGCTTGGTCATGATCCGCTCGGAGGCGTCGTTGCCCACCTGGGCGATGCTGACGATCCGCTCCAGCCCCCGCTCCTCGAAGCCGAACCGTACGGCGGCCGCGGCCGCTTCGGTGGCCAGGCCCCGCCCCCAGTGGGCACGTCCCAGCCGCCAGCCGACCTCGACCGCCGGCAGCACCTCCGGCAGGTAGGAAGGCACCGAAAGGCCGGTGAACCCGGCCAGTTCGCCGGTGGAGCGGATCTCCACGGCGAACAGGCCGAAGCCCCGCGCCTCCCACTCCCCCTCCCACGCCCGGATCCCGTCGCGGGTCTGCTGCTCGTCACGGACGCTGCCGTCACGGATCCACCGCATGACCTCGGGGTCGGCGTTGACGGCGGCCATGGGCGCGACGTCCTCCTCGCGCCAGCGACGCAGGATCAAACGGGAAGTCTCAAGCCTGATCATCCGATCATTCTGGATCGCCGAGAGGCTCTCCGCCAGCGTCGCCGGGCACCGAGGGAACTTGTACGAAGGCCGCATCCGGGCCGCTACCGCAGGCAGGCGAAGGCCTGGTCGGCCTCGGCGACGGCCTCGGGCCGCACGTCGCGGGCGCTCCGCCCGTCGGCGATCTTCTGCCAGTTGGCGCGGGCGAGCACCCGTTGGACCGCGATCACCTGGGCCGCCCTCAGCCGCGCCTGGACGTCCGGGCCCGGGTCCAGGGCCTCGGCCAGCGCCTGCTCGTCCGCGAGCATGTACTGCAGGAGCCGTCCCGCCAGGCTCGGCGTGGTGAACACCAGACGGTGGAAATCCACCACCGCGGGATGGTCGTTGAGGCCGGTGACGGGTTCGAACCGATCGAGGCCGTCCAGGAAGTGCGCGTGCAGTGCCGCCATCGGCGAGACGTCGGACGGGCGGTCGCGCACGACGCGCGCGGCCTCGCCCTGATGGTCCGCGAACCGCTGAAGGACCAGGTCCTCCTTGGTGGGGAAGTACCGGAAGAGGGTCGGCTTGGAGACCTCGGCCGCGGCGGCGATGTCGCTGACCGAGACCTGGTCGAATCCGTGCGCCAGGAACAGTGAGACCGCCGCTTCGGCGATGGCGTCACGGGTCCGCGCCTTCTTGCGGGCGCGCAGCCCCGTCGGCTCGATCACCTGAACAGCATAACATTAGTGACCAGGTTGCATTTTTAACCGAGTAACGATTTCCTGGAGGAGTGACCAAGCCGAACAGCACACAAAACGCCGCACGAAACACCGCACGAGACACCGCGCGAACCCCCATGCCGCCGGTGCTCGTCACCGGGGCCACCGGCCGGATCGGGCGCGGAGTCGTCGACGAACTCCTCACCGCGGGCGTGCCGGTCCGCGCCCTCACCCGTCGTCCCGAAGCGGCGGCCACGCTGCCGCCCGGCGTCGACGTCGTCACCGGCGATCTCACCGTGCCCGCCTCCCTCGACGGGGCGCTGCGGGGCGTCGGCGCCGTCTTCCTCCTCTGGACCGCACCGCCGCCGACCGCCGCGGCAGTCGTCGAGCGCCTGGCCGCCCACGCGCAGCGCGTCGTCCTCCTCTCCTCACCGCACCAGACACCCCACCCCTTCTTCCGGCAGCCGAACCCCATGGCGGTGCTCCACGCCGAGATCGAGCGGCTCATCGCGGCCACCGGCCTCGAATCGACGATCATCCGACCGGGGATGTTCGCGTCGAACTCCCTGGCCTGGTGGGCACCGGCCATCCGCGCCGGCTCCGTGGTCCGCTGGCCGTACGGCGCCGCCGAGACCGCCCCCGTCGACGACCGTGACATCGCGGCCGTCGCGGCCCGGACCCTCTACGAGGACGGACACGCCGGCGGCGACTACGTCCTCACCGGCCCCGAGTCCCTGAGCCAGGCGGCGCAGGTGGAGATCATCGGGAACGTCCTCGGACGCCCGACCAGGTTCGAGGAGCTGTCGCCGGACGAGTTCCGCGGCGCGATGGACGGAAAGGCACCGCGCCCGGCCGTCGACATGCTGCTCAACGCCTGGGGCGCGACGATCGGAAGGCCCGCGTACCTCACCTCCGCGGTGTCCGACATCCTCGGAGTACCGCCGAGACCGTTCGCCCGGTGGGTCGCCGACCACGCCGAAGCGTTCAGGCCGGGCCCGACCCCGTCGACCTGACCTTCGCCCGAGTCATCGCCCGAGCCGTCGGTCGGGTAGCGGGGGCCGCGTCGGCCGCCATAGCGTGGCGGGTCAGGACAGCACCGGTCCGGCGGGAGGGACGACATGGCAGGGACGGATCCGCGGTTCGCCGCCTACGCCCCCGACCCGGCCGAACGGCACGCACCCGTGATCGCGGTGGTGGCGGAGGCCACCGAGGACGACGTACCCGCGCTGGCCGAGTTGCAGGCCCGGGCGCGCGGCGGCTCGGCGGACGAATGGGCGGACCGCATCCACCGGGCACTTCGCGGTGAGCGCAGCCTGGTCGTCACCGCGAAGGTGTCCAGCGAAGCCGTCGGGTACGCGAGTGCGGCCTACCTGCCCGCGCACCCGGCGGACGGCGCCCCGGCCGGCCACTACCTGACCGGCGTCACAGTGGATGCCGCCTGGCGGCGCCGGGGCCTGGCGAGGCTGCTGACCCGGCGCCGGATGGAATGGGCCTGGGAAAGGGAGTCGACGGTCTGGTGCTTCGTCTCCGCCAGGAACCGCGCCTCGCTCGACCTGCACCGGGAACTCGGCTTCGAGCAGGCGGAGTTCGGCGCCTCCTTCCAGGGCATCGGGTTCGCCGGCGGCAAGGGCCGGCTCCTGCGGGCGGACCGGCCGCAACCGCCCCCGCCCGACCTCGCAGGAACGTCCCGTGAGAGCCTGCCCGAACGCCACGGTCCAGGCCCCGGGCCCATCAGCACCTGCGATGCCACCACGCCAACCCGGCGTCCGCCGTCGGCTCATGATGCGTCCGCCCGAGAAGCACCGCGTCCAGGCGATCCAGCTGAACCCGGAGTTCGCCGGCAGCCCTTGGCGGAAGCATGAACAGAGCCTCCTGCAACGTGTCCCGGGCCCAGCCCGACCCACAGCACGGACAGGTGAACTCGGCCTCCCACCGCCTCCACCGGCGATCGGTGCCGTGGACACGCACGGACCAGACGCTCAGCGCCACAGACACCATGCCCGGAGCCAACCGCTCCCGCTCAAGCACACGGACGGCGGCGTTGGCCGCCCCCGAAAGACCCGGGACATCGCGATACCGCACCCAGGGTCTCCCCCAGCCGCGTACGCGCGGCCGAAGTGAAGCCGGTGTTCTACGCGGCATGGCCCCTTCGAATGCACGTCATGGATGACATCATCCCATGCCCCGAGATCGACCCGGTAGAACCCGGACTCGCCGGACATCAGGATTGAAGGAATTCCCGACGGCTTTCAAACGGTCAAAAACCAGGTGCGGATACCCCGGCACGCACTCCTATACTCGTGCGAACTCACGCACAGCACATCACCATCTGCAGATCCGAAGCGGCGAGGGCGGATTCGGGGTTTTCCACACCGCGCCACAGGTTCCTCCATGAACCACCGGACGTACACCACCCTCCTATCATGGAGGCATGAGTTCGCATACGGGCACTGAGATCCGACCGGAGCCGAGCGCGGCACTGAGCGGGAACGAACTGGCCCGCTGGTACTGGACACTGACCGAACTGACCACGCTCGCCCGGGAACTCGGCGTGCCACGCGGCGGCGGAAAGGCAGCACTGACGGAGCGGCTACGGGCCGCACTCGACGGCGCCGCCCCACCCGCCGCCCCACCCCGCGCACGCAAAGCCGGCCGCCAACTCGCCGCACCGGTGGACGGATCCACCGTCATCCCCGAGGGCCAGCGGTGCAGCCAGGTCCTGCGCGAGTACTTCCGCCGCGAGATCGGCCCGGCCTTCCACTTCGACGCCCCCATGCGCACCTTCATCGCCGAATCCGCCGGGCGCACCCTGGCCGACGCCACCACCCACTGGCACACCACCCGCCAGGCCGCCGCCCAACCCCAGGACATCGGCCCACAGTTCGAACTCAACCGCTTCCTCCGCGCCTGGCACACCTCCCACCCGGCCGCCCCCCACACCGAAGCCCTCACCGCCTGGCGCACCCACCGCGCCCACCCCCGCAGCCCGGCCACGGGGTGACCGGCCCCAAGAGGCCGGGGAGCAGGGCTCGACGAGGTGACCGCCATCGAGAGCATCATGGCTGCCGCCGCGCAGAAGCTGGAGGCCATGCGCGACCGGGCAGCACAACCGTCCGCGGTCCACCTCGGCATGCCCGACATCCGACGCGACACCGGACGAAGCAGCGCAAACGTCTAGAGATCCTTCCCATCGGATCCTAAGCTTCGCGGATGACCTATGAAGAGTTGTGCTGGGAACCGATAGCGGCGCTTCCAGAAGGCGAGCCCGAGACGTCCTTCGGTGGGCGTTGGGAGGACCGGCTCTGGTTGAACGTTCCTGGCCCCTTCTATACCGGGATCGCCGATAACTGTTGGACGGGCCGGCTACACGCACCACGTCATGTACTCTACGGCGGCGAGTACTTCGGTGAATATGTGTATCGCCAGCCGGCGACCACGGCCGAGGTCCTGAACCTGGTGACAGCAGCCCAGGAAGATCCGTACCGCGGCTATGCCTGCGACGGCAACAGCCGATGGACACCCGAGGCTGTTCGGGACTGGTGGCTCGACCGTGGGCGGGTCACCGAGTACCTGGAGTCCCTCCTGCCCACATGGTCATCCAGCGACAGGTCTGACGAGAGGGAAGCCGCGGAGGGGCTGAGGGACTTTGCCGCCTACATCACTGAAGGGCTCCGCGCGGACCTCCGGAAGTACCTCTTCCGGCTTCAAGAGGGCTGCTACCCAAAGAACTCCGGACCACTGCCTGAGCTCCGATAGGCAATGACGGCCTTGGGGAGACCGGCCAACGGTGCGAGGGCCAGTTGACGATCGCTGCGATCAGCGGCAGATCCAGTAGCTGTTTCGGGCCGGATGCCTGCGTCGCTGACCGGTCGGGCACGTCACAGCAATGGTGCCGTCCTCGTACGAGACTCGGTCGCCGACCGCGACGAATACCGACCCGTCCAGTTCGACCCGGAAGTCGGGGCGGAGCAGGAACTCGCTGACCAGCAGCATCCGCGGCACCGGGGTGACACCGTCGAAACTCACGCGCATGAGCCGAGCATCGCAGAGGGCACGGCGACATCTCCATGTGCCTACGGACGCTCAATAGCATCCCCTGGAAGGACGAACGGGTCCTCCGGTCCGAAACAGCCGTAGTCCTGCAACGGCATCGGATCGTCGAGCACGACCTGCCTGCGTTCGCCCGCAGGCGAAAGACCATCCGAACGATCAAAAGTCCGTTGGCCGGGAAGGCCGGCGAACGTGTTCGGCGCATCGGCTGCAAGGTGGCCGAACCGCTCCAGCAGGACGAACACAGCTTCATGGACATCGTTGACGATCTCGGACGCGGTCTCCTCGGTGACATCGGGAGACAGTTCGCGATACGCCTGGCGGGCCGAGGCGAGGAAGCGCTCGGGATCAACGATCACCACGTCCTGGCGCGTCCGAACGCTGATCGTCATACCCGCTGTCGGGACCGTCGGTTCATCCACCCCATCAACGTACTCGTTGCCACACCAGCAGTGACAGCCCCCGTCGCCCACCACGCACCTCGGCTCGTTCGCGTGCCATCAGAAACAGGTACTCACGTTGTCGCTCAACGACTTCGTCGGGCGAGACCGATGAGGGACCCTGTTGACCGGCAGAGCCAGTACAAGAGCCGATTCAGCGCCACGTAGTAGTGGAAACCGACCCATCCGTTCTCTTTGTCGACGACCTGGGGTGCGCCGTCCCGGCATCCCCACCACCATGGGCGGCAGGGGATTCAGCCGGGCCTACCGTCCCACCCGCCGTGGTGACCTGTTCCTACACGTCATCGAACGCGGCTGCAGCGATCTCGCCCTCGTCGGCATGACCGGCCCTCTCGCCGGGCGCGTGGTCGTCGGCAACGCAGACGGCTTCTGGGGTCCGAACGTCTCCTCGGCCCCGGACTTTCTCGCCTGGTATGAGCGGTGGCTCGATCACATGGCTGCCGGACAGGACAGCCGGGCTCTGGAGCTCACCTCGCCCCGGCTCCTCGCTCGTCGATTCGGCGGCGGCTGACGACTCGACGTGGGAAGTCGGGCCTGCCGACTTCCCGCGTCGGGCGGTGGTCAGGCCGGGGTTGGGGGGCCGGGGTGGCCGCGGAAGGTGGTGCGGTAGGTCTGGGGGGAGACGCCGATCGCGGCGTGGAGGTGCTGGCGGAGGGAGGCGCCGGTGGCGAAGCCGATCTCGGTGGCGATGCGGTCGACGGGGAGGTCGCTGGTCTCCAGCAGGTGGCGGGCGCGGTGGAGGCGTTGCTGGATCAGCCAGCGGCCCGGGCTGGTGCCGGTCTCGTCCTGGAAGCGGCGGGCGAAGGTGCGCGGGCTCATCCGGGCGTGGGCGGCCAGCTCGCGGAGGGCGAGCGGGCGGTCGAGGTGTTGGAGGGCCCAGGCCTGGGTGGCGGCGGTGCCGTTGGCGCCTTCCGGGGGCACCGGTTGTTCGATGTACTGGGCCTGGCCGCCCTCGCGCCAGGGCGGGACCACGCACTGGCGGGCGACCTGGTTGGCGACGGCGCTGCCGTGGTCGGAGCGCACCAGGTGGAGGCAGACGTCGAGGCCGGAGGCGGCGCCCGCCGAGGTGAGGATGTCGCCGTCGTCGACGAAGAGCACGTCGGCGTCCAGGGCGACCCGGGGGTACATCCGGCGGAAGGCCGGCGCCAGGGCCCAGTGGGTGGTGGCGGGGCGGCCGTCGAGCAGGCCGGCGGCGGCCAGCGCGAAGGCGCCGGTACAGATGGAGACGATGCGGGTGCCGGGGCGGATCCGGGCGAGGGCCGCGCGCTCGGGCTCCGGCAGGTCGGCGGTGGCGCGGCGCAGGGCGTACGGCGGGATGACGACGGTGTCGGCGCTCTCCAGGGCCTCGGGCCCGTGCCCGACGGTGATGGTGAAGTCGGCGCTGGTCGCGACCGTCCGGTCCTCCGTCGCCGCGCACGTCACCACCTCGTACGCACCCGGCACCCCGGGGAAGACCCGGTTGGGGATGCCGAGCTCGAAGGGGTAGACGCCGTCGAGGGCGAGGACGACGACGCGGTGCGGCGGCCGGGCGCCGGGGCCGCCAGAACCGAGGGGACCACAGGGTTCCATCGCAGGCATGGCACGATTCTATCGGTCTTTGGCAATCTTGCCATTTCGCTGGTCAGGGGCGCGGCCGCAGGCTGGATCCATGACCACGAACTCCATGAGCACGAACACGATGCGGGCCATCACCCAGACCGCCCTCGGCACCCCGGACGTCCTCCACGAGGCCGAGGTCGAGCGGCCCGTGCCCGGCGTCGGCCAGGTCCTCGTCGCCGTCCACGCCGCCGGGGTCAACCCCACCGACTGGAAGCACCGCGACCGCGGCTACTTCCTCGGGCAGCCGCCGTTCACGCTCGGCTGGGACGTCTCCGGCACCGTCGAGGCGGTCGGCGTCGGCGTCTCGCTCTTCGCCCCGGGCGACGAGGTGTTCGGCATGCTGCCCTACCCGTACGGCGCCGGCGCGCACGCCGAGTACGTCGCCGGCCCCGCCCGGGCCTTCGTGCCCAAGCCCGCCGTACTGAGCCATGTCGAGGCCGGGGCGCTCCCGCTGGTGGCGCTCACCGCCTGGCAGGCGCTCGTCGACACGGCGGGGCTGCGGCCGGGGCAGCGGGTCCTGGTGCACGCGGCGGCCGGCGGCGTCGGGCACGTCGCCGTGCAGATCGCCAAGGCGCGCGGCGCGTACGTCATCGGTACGGCGTCCGCCGCCAAGCACGACTTCGTCCGGGGCCTGGGCGCGGACGAGGTCATCGACTACCGCACGGCCGACTTCGTGGCGGAGGCCCGCGACATCGACGTGGTCCTCGACCCGCTCGGCGGCGACGACCGGCTGCGCTCCCTGGAGACCCTCCGGCCCGGCGGCGTCCTGGTGTCGATCCTGCCCCAGGGGATCGACGAGGTGGCCGAGCGCGCCGCCGAGCTGGGCGTGACGGCGAAGGCCCTGCTGGTCGAGCACGACCGGGCGGGCATGGCCGCGATCGCCGCTCTCGTCGAAGCCGGGCGGCTGCGCCCGCACGTCTCCGCCACCTACCCGCTCGCGGAGGCCGCGAAGGCCCACGCCGAGGGCGAGACCGGCCGGGTCACGGGCAAGCTGGTCCTCACCGTCCGCCCGTAGCGGCGTAGCGGCTACCTGGACCCCGGGAGCAGCAGGCGCTCGGGAAGCGAACAGACCGGGGCAGATTCAGACCGAATCGGGCAGGGTGGGACGATACCTGCCATGCCTAGCAAGTCTCCATCGGTCCGGGACACCGACGCCCCGCCCGACCCGCTCTGCCGTCTCCTGCTCGACCTGGGCGAAGCCCTGCTGGGCGGCGGCCTGCCCGTCCATGAGGTCGAGGACGAACTCCGTGGACTGGGGCGGGCGTTGGGCGCCCCTGAGGTCCAGGTCGCCGCGCTGACCAACGGGCTGTTCGTGGCCCTGGACCCGGACGGCGCCACCAGGTTCCAGCCGCTCGGCGGCACCCTGCGGTTCGAGCAGACGGCCGACGTCCTCGACCTGGTGCACCGGCTGCGGGCGGGCGAACTCGACGGGCCGCGGGCGCGCGCCGAGCTGGACCGGATCCGGCGGGCGCCCGCCCGCTGGCCCGCGTGGGTGGCGGACTTCGGGGCGCTGCCGGTCGGGGTCGGGGTCTGCATCTTCCTGCAGCCGGTGGCGGCGAACGTGCTGGCCGCCGGGCTCGGCTCGCTGATCGTGGTGGGCCTGACCGTGCTCGCCCGGCGGCGGCCGCACCTGCGGCCGCTGCTGCCCGTCACGGCCGGCTTCCTGGTCGCGCTGCTGGTCCTGGCACTCGCGCGGGCCTCGCTGCTGGACGGGCCGCTGCGGACGATCGTGGCCACCCTGGCGATCCTGCTGCCGGGCGGACTGCTGGTCACCGGGCTGTCCGAGATCGCCGCCGGCGCGGCCAACGCGGGCACCGCCCGGCTGGTCTCCGGCGCCGTGCAGCTGACGCTGTTCCTCGCCGGGGTGGCCGCGGCCGCCACCGCGATCGGCATGCCGTCCACCGCGCTGGCCAACGTGCAGGTGGCCAAGCCGAGCTGGTGGGTGATCGCGCTGGGGCTGGCGATCGCGGTGGCCGGGGTGGTGGTCAACGTCCACACCCCGCCCTCGGCCATCCCGTGGATCGTCGCGGTAATCGCGGTGAGCGTCACCGCCCAGGTGGCGGTGGGGTCGGTGCACGGCGCGGCGATCGGCGGCCTGGCCGGTGCCGTCGCCGCCGCGGTCGCGGCCACCCTGGTGCACTGGCTGCCGGGCGGTCCGCTCTGGCAGGTGCTCTACCTCCCGGCGTTCTGGATCGTCGTGCCGGGCTCCTTCGGTCTGCTGAACACCGCGCAGATCGAGGTCGGCAACGGGGCACAGTCGCTGCTGGCGGCCGTCTCGGCGGTCTTCGGGGTGTCGATCGGCACACTGATCGGCGCGGTGATCAGCCGGATCCCCCGCCCCAGCCTCACCGGCCTGCCGCACCGGGCCTGAGCCGGTCGGAACCAGGCCCGAGCCGGGCCCGAGCCAAGCCGGACCCGGGACCGGTACGGGCCGGAACCGGGCCCCGGGGCGCGCGGAGGTGCGCCCCGGAGCCCGGAGTCTCGGAACCCGAGGTTCGGAACCCATGACCAGGGAACCCCGGAACCTCGGAATCCGAGAGCCTCGGAGCCCCCGTCAGGGCTGGCGCAGGGCCTCGGTGAGCCGGTGGGCCGCCTCGACGACGGCCTGGGAGAGCTGGGCGCCGGGGTGGCGGCTGAGCCGTTCGATCGGCCCGGAGACCGTGACGGCGGCCACCACCCGGTTGGACTGGCCGCGGACGGGCGCGGCGACGGAGGCGACCCCGACCTCGCGCTCGCCGACGGACTGGGCCCAGCCGCGGCGCCGCACGCCGCTCAGCGCGGTGGCGGTGAAGCGGGCCCCCTGCAGGCCGCGGTGGAGGCGCTCGGGCTCCTCCCAGGCGAGCAGGATCTGGGCGGCGGAGCCGACCTTCATGGGGAGGGTGACCCCCACCGGAACGGTGTCGCGCAGGCCGGTGAGCCGCTCGGCGGCGGCTACGCAGATCCGGACCTCGCCCTGCCGCCGGTAGAGCTGGGCGCTCTCGCCGGTGGCGTCCCGCAACTGGGCGAGGACCGAGCCGGCCGCGGCCAGCAGCCGGTCCTCGCCGGCGGCCGCCGAGAGCTCGCCGAGGCGGGGGCCGAGCATGAACCGGCCCTGGACGTCCCGGCTGACCAGGCGGTGGTGTTCGAGTGCGACGGCCAGCCGGTGGGCGGTGGGCCGCGCCATGCCGGTGGCCGCGACGAGGCCGCCCAGGGTGGCGGGCCCGGCCTCCAGGGTGCCGAGGATCGAGGTGACCTTGTCGAGCACGCCGACGCCGCTCGTGTTCTCCATGGGATGGGTACTCCAGTCTCAAGGCCCGGGAGCAGCGGGTCCGCGCTGCTCACGGCGGCTCCTGGCGGGGAGCCGGGGGGTGTGGTCAGCGAGGACAGGCCGGAGAAGTCGGCCGATTGCCTGCGCCGGGCACGAGACGGGTACGCGAAAGGACCGGGGCGGGAAGCGCCCGGGCGAAGGACAGCACAGAGAGCACCGTGTCTCCTCATCTTTCCCGCGCCACAGTGGCGACAGGCCGGAGTTGGCACTGCCCCCGCCAACACGGCGCGTACTTCGGACGCCGGGTCGAACGGGGAGTTGCCGGGGCTTCGTAGGGCCGGTCCCTCCACCCCTCTGGATGATTCGCCAGGAACGATACAAGACATCCGGGGCGGGTCGGCAAGTCCCCCCGCCCTCGACCCGCCCTCGACCACGCCCCGCGGGGCCGGCTCAGCGGTGGCGCGGCCCCGACAGGCCGGTGCACGGGGCCCCGTCCGGGCTGCCGGGGAGGGTCGCGTCCCAGGCGTGCAGGGCGGCGAGGGCGGCGGTGCGCTCGCGGTCCGTGGGCCGGGTGCCCTCGGGGCCGAGCAGGTAGTCGGCGACCGGGGTGAGCAGCAGGGTGGCGTCGCCGGCCGGGAGCAGCAGCGCCTCGTCCCACTGGTGCCGGATGACGGTGCGGCGCAGCAGCGTGCCGTGGCGCGGCGAGGTGCCGTGGCACGGCGGGGTGCCGGCAGAGGTCCGGCGGCGGAGTTCGGGGGCGACCTCGGCCTCCAGGACGGTGCGCACGTCCCGCAGGGCGCCGAGCGGCACGTGCTCGGCGGCGAGGTCGAGGAGGGCGGCGGCCTCCGGGGCGAGCCGGTAGGCGGCGACCACCGCGGCGGTCTCGACGGGCTCGAAGGGCTGCCCGGCGAGCCGGGCCACGTCGATCACGTCGCCCGCGAGGAAGGTGCGCCCGAGCCCTTCCTCGGCGAGGGCGATCAGGCATTCGACGTGGTCGTCGGCGGCCAGGTAGGGGCGGACCGGGACGGTGGCGAGGTCGCCGGGGAGCGCGGCGGTCGCGACCCGCACCTGGTACCACGGGTCGAGCAGCGGGTCCCCGGCCGGCCAGCGCAGGGTGACGGCGGTGTGCCGGGGGCGCTCGCCGAGCAGGGTGACCTCCACGGACTCCACCGGGTGGTCGGTGACCAGCCGGTTGACGGCCTGCCAGAGCGAGGCCTCGGTGGGGCTGACGAGGCTGAGCTCGGCCAGCGGCCGGGGCAGGTCGGGCGGGTAGTAGCCGGCCAGCGGCAGGTCTCGGATGGGGCGGACCCCGGTGGCGTCGGCGAGGTCGCGGGCGACCCGGGCGTAACACTCGACCCGGTCGCGGGCGCGCCGCAGCTCGTCCCGGGCGTGCGCGCCCATCCGGACGTCCTCCCGGGCGAGCGCGGCGAGCACCAGGTACGGGAGGTGGCGCTCGCCCCGGGCGCGGTGGAGCAGTTCGACGGGTCCGCAGGCCGGGTCGACGTCGAGCAGGCGGTGGAGCAGGTCGGTGTCCAGTCCGCCCTGCCGGTCCGTGGCCCGGTCGGTGCTCAGGTCCGTGCTCAACGCCGTACTCGGTTCCGCGTTCGGATCCGCTTTCCGGCCGGTGCTCAGGTCGCTGTTCCGGTCCGTGTTCATGGGCGTCCGCCTCCGAGAGCCGTGGGGGTCGCCGGTCGGCGGCCGGGCGACCGGGGACGTGGCGGGTCCGGCGGTGATGGGCCGGGCCGACTGCGGGCGCCACATCACCGATTGTGGCGACGGCCGATCAACACCGGATCACCACCGGGTCGACGATCTCTCGACATCCCGCCAGGTCCCGTGGGTTGATAGGGACTCACCAATTCGGGGGTGGCACGTGCGGGCGGGGGCGAGCACATGAAGCGGGCAGGTGCAGGAATGGATGATTTCCGGTTCTCGGTGCTGGGCTTGATGCGGGCGCAGCGCGGCGCGACCGTACTGAAGGTGGGCAGCCCCCAGCAGCAGGCGATGCTGGCGGTGCTGCTGCTCCGGCCCGGCCACGGCGCGAGCGCCACCGACCTGATCGACGCCCTGTGGGGCGAGGAGCCGCCGGGCACCGCGATGACGACGGTGCGCACCTACGCCTGGCGGTGGCGCAAGGTCCTGCACGGCGAGGCGCCGGACGCGCCGACCGTGCTGACCTCGGTCGGGGACGGCTACCGGCTGGTGCTGCCCAAGCACGCGGTGGACGCGGCGCAGGCGGAGGAGCTGGCGGCGCAGGCCGAGCGCACGGCGGCCGCCGGGGAGCCGCAGCAGGCGCGCGACCTGCTGAACCAGGCGCTGGAGCTGTGGCAGGGCGAGCCGCTGGCCGGCATCCCCGGGCCGTTCGCGCAGCGGCAGCGCCAGCGGCTCCAGGAGCTGCGGCTGACCCTGCTGGAGGAGCGGATCGCCCTGGACCTGGCGCTGGGGCGCTACTCCCGGTGCATCCCGGAGCTGACCTCGCTGACCACCGAGCACCCGCTGCACGAGCGGGCGTACGGGCTGCTGATGCGGGCGCTGTACCAGGCCGGGCGGCAGGCGGACGCGCTGGCCGTGTTCCGGGGCGCGCGTCAGCTGTTCCTGGCCGAACTGGGGGTGGCGCCCGGGGCGGAGCTGGACCTGCTGCACCAGCGGATCCTGGAGGGGGACCCGTCGCTCGCCGCCCCGGCACCCTCCGTCGCGCTCGTCCCCGTCGCGCTCGTCCCGGGCCCGGTCGCCGCCGGTCCGGCGGAGCCGGCCGCGCCCGGGGCCGAGGCACCGGACCCGCCCGTCGGCCCGTCGGCGCCGAACGCTCCCGCCGCCGCACCGGCCGGGAACACCGCCCCGGCCGGGAGCAGCACACCGACCCCCAGACCGGCCCAACTTCCGCCCGACGCGGCCGACTTCACCGGCCGATCGGTCCTGGTCGAACGGCTGGGCAAGGCTCTCGGCGGGGCGCACGGAGGGGCGCCCGACAGAAACCCCGGCGCACCGGGCCAGCAGGCGCTGGTGATCGCGACCGTGGTCGGCATGGGCGGGGTCGGCAAGACCGCGCTGGCCCTGCACGTCGCCCACCGGGTGCGCGAGGCCTACCCGGACGGTCAGCTCTACGTCGACCTGCGCGGCGCCGACGCCACCCCGGCCGATCCGGAGGCGGTGCTCAGCGGCTTCCTGGTGGCGCTCGGCGTGCCCGCCGACGCGGTGCCGGAGGGTCTGGACGCCCGCTCGGCGCTGTTCCGCTCGGCGGTGGACGGCCGGCGGCTGCTGCTGGTGCTCGACAACGTCCACGACACCGCGCAGATCAGACCGCTGCTGCCGGGCGCGGTCGGCTGCGCCGTGCTCACCACCAGCCGGACCCGACTGTCCGGCCTGCCCGCGACCGTCCAGGCCGACCTCGGCGTCTTCGAGCCCGAGGAGGCGCTCGAACTGCTGGGCCGCACCATCGGCGCCGAGCGGCTGGCCGCCGAGGCGCAGGCCGCCCGGGAGCTGCTGCTCGTCTGCGGCCACCTCCCGCTCGCGGTCCGGATCGTGGCGGCCCGGCTGGCGGCCCGGCCGAGCTGGACGGTGCAGACGCTGGGCCGCCGGCTGGCGGTCGAGCGGCGGCGGATCGACGAGCTGCGGATCGGCGACCTGGAGGTGGCGGCGGCCTTCGAACTGAGCTACCGCCAGTTGACGCCCGCCCAGGCCCGGGCGTTCCGGCTGGCCGCCTCGGTGGACGGGCCGGACCTCGGGCTGCAGGCCGCGGCCGCCCTGCTGGACCTGGACGAGTACGACGCCGAGGACCTGCTGGAGGCCCTGGTGGACGTGGCGATGATGGAGTCGCCCTTCCCCGGCCGCTACCGCTTCCACGACCTGCTGCGCGCGTTCGCCCGGCGCCGTCCGGACGATCCCGGCGCGGCCGTCGCGGCCCGCGACCGGATGCTGGACCACCTGCTGGCCACCGCCTGCTCGGCCTTCCAGCACGCCGTCCCCGGGGATCCGGCGGCCGGCGCACTCGGGCCGGCCCGCAGCGCGGGCGTCCCGCTGGACGGCCCGGACGGGGCGCGGGCCTGGGCCGAGGCGGAGGGTTCCGGGGCGATCGCGCTGGCCGCGCAGGTGGCGGGCTGGAGCGTCGCGGACGACACCGACGGCCAGAGCGGCGAGCCTTCCGACGGCCCGGCACCGGACACCGCCGACGGACCGACCACGGACCCGCTGCGCGCCGCGATCGACCTGCTGATCGCGCTCACGCCGTTCGTCCTCGCCCCGCCCAGCCGCCAGCTGGCCACCACCGCGGAGGCCCTGGCCGCCGCCGCGGTCCACCGCGCCGACCACCGGGCAGCTGGTCGGGCGCACTTCCTGCGCGGCAACGTCGCCCTGGCCGCCACCCGGCTGGAGGAGGCGGAGGCGGCCTCCCGGCTGGCGGTGGCCGCCTCCCGCGCGGCGGGCGACACGGTGATCCTGCGCCAGGCGCTGAACGACCTCGGCCTGGTCTGCCAGTTCCTCAGCCGCTACGACGAGGCCGTCGGACACTACGACGAGGCGCTGCTGCTGGCCCGCGAACTCGGCCACCGCTCCGGGGCGCTGGTGACGACGGTGAACGCGGCGCTGGCCCGGGTGCGCAGCGGGCGGGCCGCCGAGGCGGTGCCGATCTGCCACGAGGCGCTGGCCGAGCTGCGGACCCGGAACGACGATCCGGGCCGGGCGTACACGCTGTACGTGCTGGGGCTGGCGCTGCACGGGCTGGGGCGGCACGAGGAGGCGGTCACCTGGTTCGGCGAGTGCCTGGCGGTGGCCTCGGCGTCCGGTCTGCGGGCCCGGGCCGGGCACGCCCGCTACCGGATGGCGGACAGTCTGCGCTCGCTCGGCCGGACGGAGGAGGCGCTGGAGCACGCCGGGCAGGCGCTGGAGCTGTGCGAGGAGCTGGGTGCCGAGCGGGACCAGGGCCACGCGCTGCTGGTGCTGGGCCGGACGCTGGCCGACCTCGGGCGGGAGGCCGAGGCGTACGGACGGCTGCGGGAGGCGCACCGGATCTTCGTCCGGCTGGGGCTGCCGGAGGCGGCGGAGGTGGCGGGGCTGCTGCCCCGGGCCGAGGGTCCGGATCCGTCGACCCCGTCGGGCCGGGCGGTCCGGCGGGCCGCCGACCGGCTCTCCTCGGGCTGCTGAGGAATCGATCCTGCTGGCGGTTCCGGTGTGTTCAGGAACTGGTGCGCAGGAACCGGTGTGTTCAGGAGCCGGTGCTGTTCCAGTCGCCGTTGCCGCCGGTCGGGGTGGGGGTCGGGGTGGGCGTCGGCGTCGCGCCGCCGCCGCTCACCACCGTCGCCACCCCGGCGTCGGCCGCCGCCCCGGCGACCGTCACCGAGAGGCCGGCGCCCAGGGCGACGGTCACCCCGAGGCCGACCGTGAACAGCCGGAGGCGGGTGCGGATGGTGGTGGCCGGACGCTGCGTCATCTCTGGTACTCCTCGGCTCGCTTCCCTGCTGGGAAGGGGTTCCGTCGTGGTGTGGCACCAGTCTGGCCGGGAGCGTTCAACGGTCGATCTACAGTCGAGCACCGGTGATCACCAATGATCACCGGTGCTCGATGGGCCACCCGCTCAGGCCGCCCGCTCAGGCCGTCGCGCGGATCTCCAGGGTGCAGCACTTCACGCTTCCGCCGCCCTTGAGCAGCTCGCTGAGGTCCATCCCGATCGGCCGGAAGCCGCGCTCGCGCAGTCGCGAGGCCAGTCCCACGGCCGCCTCCGGCAGCACCACGTGCAGGCCGTCGCTGATCGCGTTGAGGCCGAACACCTCCGCGTCGGCCCGGTCCGCCAGCAGCGCGTCCGGGAACAGCCGGCGCAGCACCGCACGGCTGCCGGCCGAGAAGGCCTCCGGGTTGTACATGATCTCGTCGCCGTCCAGCACGGCGAGCGCGGTGTCCAGGTGGTAGAAGCGCGGGTCGACCAGCTCCAGGCCGACCACCGGGCGGCCGAAGAACTCCTGCGCCTCCGCGTGCCCGTCGGCCACGCTGCGGAAGCCCCGCCCGGCCAGCACGTAGCTCGCGGTCGTCAGCAGGTCCCCCTCGCCCTCGTTGACGTACTCCGGGTCGCGGGTCTCGAAGCCCCGGGCGCGGAACCACTCCAGGTAGGCCGGGCCCTCGGCGGCCCGCTCGGTGTTGCGGAAGCGCGCCCCGAGCACCCTGCCGTCCACCACGGTGGCGCCGTTGGCCGCGTAGACCATGTCGGGCAGGCCGGGCAGCGGGTCGATCAGGTCGACCCGGTGGCCGAGCTCGCCGTACAGGGCGTGCAGCCGCTCCCACTGGGCGACGGCCAGGTCGGTGTCCACCGGCTTCGCCGGGTCCATCCAGGGGTTGATCGCGTAGGTGACGTCGAAGTGGGTCGGACGGCACATCAGGTAGTGGCGCGGGCGGGCGGTGCGGGCCATCGGAAGCTCCTCGGAAGTCGGGTACGGGCGGCAGGGGCGGTACGGGCGGTACGGGCAGTACGGGCGGTGCGAGCGGTGCTGGCGGGGGCCGGTCAGGCGGTGGGGGCCGGCGGCCGGGTCGGGAAGTCGCGCAGGCCGCGCAGCGGGCTGGCCAGCAGCACCGCGCCCGCCGACAGCAGCACGCCCGCCATCAGCCAGATCGTGCTGCGGGCGCCGATCGCCTCGCCGAGGTAGCCGCCGAGCAGGGCGCCCACCGGGATCGCGCTGTAGTTGAGGGTCGCGGAGCTGGCCCGGATCCGGCCGATCATCGCGGGCGGGCAGTAGCCCTGGGAGAAGCTGCCGGCGAGCACGTTGCCCGCCACCACCCCGCAGACCGCGACCGCCCAGGCGAGCGCGCTGACCACCAGCGGCAGCCGGTCGCCCGCCAGCGGCAGCAGCAGGATGAAGGGCGCGACCACCAGTTCGCAGACCAGCAGCCCACGGGCGCTGCCCAGCTTGCGGGCGACCCGTCCGGCCAGCATCGCGCCGGCCAGTCCGCCGACGCTCACCAGCGCGAACACCCCGCCCACCGCGCCCGGTTCGAGCCCCACACTGCGCACCAGGAAGACCGTCTGCACCGCCTGGATGCCGTTCAGCCCCAGGTTGCCGACCGCCGCGAAGCAGGCGAACGTCCGCAGGTACGGGTCGCGCAGCAGGAACCGGACACCCTCGCCGATCTCGCGCGGGATGCCGCGCCGCTCGGACACCGGCGGGGGGCGCTCCTCCGTCCTGATCCGCCGCAGGAACACCGCCGACACCAGGTAGGTGAGCGAGTCCGCGAACATCCCGCTGGCGGCGCCGAACGCCTGGGAGAGCAGACCGGCCGCGCCCGGGCCGGCGATCTCGGCCGCCGAGGCGCCGGAGCGCAGCTTGACGTTGGCCTCCAGCAGGTCGGCCTTGCCGACCAGGGTGGGCAGCACCGCGCCGTAGGCGGTGGAGAAGAACACCTTCACCGCCCCGGTCAGCAGGGCCACCACCACCAGGTGGGCCAGCGAGAGCACCCCCAGCCAACTGGCCACCGGCACGCTGCCGAAGAGGAGGAGCAGCAGCAGGTCGCAGACCAGCATCACCCGCAGCCGGGGCCAGCGGTCCACCCAGGCGCCGGCCAGCAGGCCGAGGAACAGCCAGGGCAGCCAGGCGGCCGCGTTGATCACGCCCACCGCGAGGGGGCTGGCGCCCAGGGTGACCACGGCCACCAGGGACAGCGCCACGCTCCCGACAGCCGTACCGAAGTTGCTGGTGGTCTCACCGATCCAGAGCCGGCGGAAGTCCCCGTGGGCCCACAGGCCCCACCTGCTGCGCGGCCGGTCCGGCGGTGCCGGTGACTCGATCGGGACGGTGGTGGTCATCGCGGCTCACGCTCCGGACTTCTCGGTGTTCTGGGACTTCTCGGCGTTGTCGGTGGTGCCGGCGCTGTCGGTGGTGCGTGCGCTGTCGGTGGTGCCTGCGTTGTCGGTGGTGCCGGCGCTCTCGGCCCGCAACTTGTCGGCGAGCACGGCGGCGATCCGGGCGAGCGGCTCCGGCCGGGCCAGGTCGCCGTGGCCGACCGGCAGCCGGTGGCCCTCGATCAGCCCGTCCAGGTGAGGCCGCCAGGCCTCCTCGTACGGCCAGTCGGCCGGCTTGCCGAGGGTGGCGCCGAAGAAGACGGCATCGCCCCGGTAGTGCTGGGGCCGGTGCTCGGCCATCAGTTTGCGGTGCCGGTCGAACACCTCGGGCAGGACGTGCGCGGCCTCACCGAGCACCGCCGCCAGATCGGCCTGGCCGCTGCCGTCCGCCGGGTCGTAGCCCAGCGAGCGCAGCAACTCGTCCACCGTGTCGGCGGGTTCGGACGGCGGGGCGGCATCGGTGCGGACCGCCGGGCCGCCGTCCAGCAGGGCCAGCAGCCCGACCGGCGCGCCCTCGGCCTGGAGCCGGACGGCCATCTCCTGGGCGACCACCGCACCGAAGGACCAGCCCAGCAGGTGGTACGGGCCGGACGGGTGGACGGCGCGGATCTGCCGTACGTAGTCCTCGGCGATCTCGGCGACGCTGGCCGGCGCCCCGCCGCGCAGGCCGCGGGCCTGGAGGCCGTACACCGGCTGCCCCGGGTCGAGGTGGCGCAGCAGCCCGGAGTAGACCCAGCTGATGCCGGCCGCCGGGTGGACGCAGAACAGCGGGGGCCGGTCGCCGCCGGTGCGCAGGGGCAGCAGCACGTCCAGGGCGTCGGCAGCCGGGCCCTGGTCGAGCCGGCCGTCCAGCCCGGCCACCGTGGGCGCCTCGAACAGCGCCCGCATGCCGAGATCGACACCGAGGGCGGTGCGGACGCGCGAGAGCAGTTTCATGGCGAGCAGGGAGTGCCCGCCCAGATCGAAGAAGTCGTCGTCGATGCCGACGCGCTCCAGGCCGAGGGTTTCGGCGAACAGGGTGCAGAGCAGCTGCTCGCGCGGGGTGCGGGCCGGGCGGCCGGCCGGGTGGGCGGCGAACTCCGGTGCGGGCAGAGCGCGGTGGTCGACCTTCCCGCTGCCGGTCAGCGGCAGGGCGGGCAGCGCGACGAAGGCGGCGGGCACCATGTGGGCGGGCAGCCGCTCGGCGGTGAAGGCCCGCAGGCCGGCCGGGTCGAGCGGGCGGTCGGTGACCAGGTAGGCGACCAGTCGGGTGCCGCTGTCGTCCGGCCGGACGACGGCCGCGGCGACCTCGGGGTGAGTCGTCAACACCTGCTCGATCTCCCCGAGTTCGATCCGGAAGCCGCGGATCTTCACCTGGTCGTCGGTACGGCCCAGGTACTCCAGCTCACCGTCCCGGGCCCGGCGCACCAGGTCCCCGGTGCGGTACATCCGCTCACCCGAGACGAACGGGCTGGCGACGAACCGCTCCGCCGTGAGCGCGGCGCGTCCCAGGTACCCCCGGGCCAGTCCGGCGCCCGCCAGGTACAGCTCCCCCGGGATGCCGACCGGCGCCGGGTTCAGGTGCTCGTCCAGCACGTACCCGACGGTCCCGGCGACAGCCCGGCCGAGCACCGGGCGGTCCGAGCCGTCGAGCGGCTGCTCCAGGGCCTCCACGGTGGACTCCGTCGGGCCGTACAGGTTGTACGCCCGCAGCCCCGGGGTCTCCCGCAGTCGCGTCCACAGTGCCTGGCCGACGGCCTCGCCGCCCACCAGCACGACGCCCGGCGCCGGCGCCTCCAGCAGGCCCTCCTCGACGAGTTGGGCCAGGAAGGACGGGGTGGCGTTCACCACGTCGATGCCGTGCGAGCCGACGTGGCGGACCAGCGCGGCCGCGTCGAGGCGCAGGTCCTCGCCGATCAGGTGCAGTTCATGCCCGACCACCATCCACAGCAGGCCCTCCCAGGAGGCGTCGAAGCAGAGCGAGGCCGTCAGCGCGAACTTCCGGTTCTCCTCCCCCGCCATCATGCCCGCCCGGTGGCCGGCCAGCAGGGCGGCTAGGCTCCCGTGCGAGACCACCACACCCTTCGGGCGGCCGGTCGAGCCGGAGGTGTAGATCACGTAGGCAGCGTCCGCTCCGTCCAGGACGGGCCTGGTGAACTCCGCCGGTCCGGGCACGTCCGTGACGTCCAACACCGGGAGTTCTGCCAGCAGTTCGGGCAGCGGCCACCGGTCGTCGGTCAGCACCAGCGCGGGCTCGGCGTCCGCCAGGGTGTAGGCCGTGCGCTCCGCCGGGTACCCGGCGTCCAGCGGCAGGTAAACCCCGCCCGCCTTCAGCACCGCGAGCAGCCCGACCACCGACTCCACCGAGCGCGGCAGCGCCAACGCCACCACCGCCCCGGGCGTCGCCCCCGCACCGATCAGCCGACCCGCGAGCCGTCCGGCCCGTGCGTCCAACTCCCGGTACGTCAGCACCTCATCGCCGCACACCAGCGCCACCGCCTCCGGCGTGGCCGCCACCTGCTCCTCGAACACCGCCGGAAGCAACGGCACCGCCGAAGCCAACGGCCGCGCAGCACCGAGCAGTTCGGCCCGCTTCGCCGGACTCACCAACGGCAGTGCCCCGATCCGGGTGTCCGGCCGCTCGACAGCCGCCGTCAGCAGGCCGGCGAAGTGGCGGACCATCGCCTCGGCCGTCTCCCGGTCGAAGAGGTCCGTCGCGAAGTCGAGCACGCACTCCAGACCGGCCGGCGCGCCGTCCGGACCGAAGGACTCACCGATGCCGACACTCAGGTCGAACTTGGCGACCGCACGACCGGACGATTCCACGGAGACGTCCAGCCCGGCCGCGTCCAGCGGCGCCGTGTCGCCACCGCCCTGAAGGACCAGCATCACCTGGAAGAGCGGGTGCCGGGCCAGCGAACGAGCCGGGTTGAGCTCCTCGACCAGGCGCTCGAACGGCACGTCCTGATGGGCATGCGCATCGAGCTGGGTCTCCCGGACCCGGGCCAACAGCTCCGTGAAACTCGGATTGCCCGAGGTGTCCGTCCGCAACACCAGGGTGTTGACGAAGAACCCGACCAGCTGGTCCACCGCCTCGTCCGAGCGCCCCGCCGTCACCGATCCGATCGGGATGTCCGTTCCGGCACCGAGCCGGGTGAGCAGGGCGGCGAGCGCCGCCTGCGCGGCCATGAACATCGTCACCCGCTGCTCACGCGCCAACGTCACCAGCGCACGGTGCAGTTCGGCACCCAACGGAAGCACCACACGGTCACCCCGGTGGCTGGCCACGGCACCCCGCGGACGGTCCGCCGGCAGCGCCAGCTCCTCCGGAAGATCGGCCAACGCCTCGCGCCAGTAGCCGAGTTGGCGTGCCATCGGTCCGTCCTGGTCCGCTTCGTCGAGCAGCTCGCGCTGCCAGAGCGCGTAGTCGGCGTACTGGACGGGCAGCGGCGCCCACCCGGGCACGGTGCCCGCCGCCCGCGCCGCGTAGGCGGCGGCGAGGTCCCGCAGCAGCGGACCCATCGACCACCCGTCACCGGCGATGTGGTGCAGCACCAGGACCAGCAGGTACTCGGCCTGCCCGGCCGGGATCAGGTGGGCCCGGATCGGCAGGTCGGCGGCCAGGTCGAACGGGCGCCCGGTGCAGGCCTCCGGCGCGGTGCCCTCGGGCAGCAGCTCGACGGGCACCCGGGCCGCCCAGGCCGGCAGGACGCGCTGGTACGGGGTGCCGTCCTCCTCCTCGATCAGCGTGCGCAGGACCTCGTGCCGGGCGACCAGGTCGCCCAGGGCCGAGCCGAGGGCGTCGGTGTCCAGCTCACCCGCCACGCGGAGCACCAGCGGCAGGTTGTACACCGCACTCGGCCCCTCCATCCGGTCGATCAGCCAGAGCCGCTGCTGCGCGAAGGACAACGGCACCCGCTCCGGCCGCTCGACGTAGGCGGTCAGCGCGAGACGCTCCGCCCCCGAACCCAGGCGGGCCGCCAGCCCGGCCGGCGTCGGCGCCTCGAAGACGTCCCGGACCGCCAACTCCGCCGCCAGCGTCGAGCGCACCCGACTGAGCAACCGGGTCGCGAGCAACGAGTGCCCGCCCAGCGCGAAGAAGTCGTCCTCCACCCCGACCGCGTCCAGCCCGAGCACCTCGGCGAACAGGCCGCACAGGATCTCCTCCTGCGGCGTACGGGCCGCCCGGCCGCCGACCGGCGCGAGTGCTGTCAGGTCGGGTTCGGGCAGGGCACGGTGGTCGACCTTCCCGCTGCCGGTCAGCGGCAGGGCATCGAGCGTCACCACGGCGGCCGGGACCATGTAGCCGGGCAGTGACTCGGCGGCGAACCGGCGCAGCGCGTTGCCGAGCTCGGGGCCGGCGTCCTCGGCCACCGCGCAGTAGGCGATCAGCCGACGGTCCCCGTCCTCGCTCTCCCGAACGGTCACCACGGCCTGACGGACGGCCGGGTGGCCGGCCAACACGGCCTCGATCTCGCCGAGTTCGATCCGGAAGCCGCGGATCTTCACCTGGTCGTCGGTGCGGCCCAGGTACTCCAGCTCGCCGTCACGGGCGCGGCGCACCAGGTCACCGGTGCGGTACATCCGCTCACCCGCGACGAACGGGCTGGCGACGAAGCGCTCGGCGGTCAGGGCGGGCCGGTTGAGGTAGCCCCGGGCCAGTCCGGCACCGGCCAGGTACAGCTCCCCGGGGATGCCGACGGGCACCGGGTTCAGGTGCTCGTCCAGCACGTACCCGACGGTCCCGGCGACGGCCCGGCCGAGCACCGGCCGGTCCGAACCGTCGAGCGGCTGCTCCAGGGCCTCCACGGTGGACTCGGTCGGGCCATACAGGTTGTACGCCAGCAGCCCCGGGGTCTCCCGCAGCCGCGTCCACAGCGCCTGGCCGACGGCCTCACCGCCCACCAGTACGACGCCCGGTGCCGGCGCCTCCAGCAGGCCCTCCTCGACCAGTTGGACCAGGAAGGACGGCGTGGCGTTCACCACGTCGATCGCCGACTCGCGCACATGGCGGACCAGTTGCCCGGCGTCCCGGCGGACCTCGTCGTCGATCAGGTGCAGCTCATGCCCGACCACCATCCACAGCAGGCCCTCCCAGGAGGCGTCGAAGCAGAGCGAGGCCGTCAGCGCGAACTTCCGGTTCTCCTCCCCCGCCATCATGCCCGCCCGATGGCCGGCCAGCAGGGCGGCGAGACTGCCGTGCGAGACCACCACACCCTTCGGGCGGCCGGTCGAGCCGGAGGTGTAGATCACGTACGCCGCGTCCGCTGCGCCCAGGGCGATCAGGGGACCCTGTGCCGATCCGGGCACGTCCGTGACGTCCAACACCGGGAGTTCGGTGAGCAGTTCGGGCAGCGGCCACCGGTCGTCGGTCAGCACGAGAGCGGGCTCGGCGTCCGCCAGGGTGTAGGCCGTGCGCTCCGCCGGGTACCCGGCGTCCAGCGGCAGGTACACCCCGCCCGCCTTGAGCACCGCGAGCAGCCCGACCACCGACTCCACCGAGCGCGGCAAGGCGATCGCCACCACCGCACCGGGCGTCACCCCGGCATCGACCAGCCGACCCGCAAGCCGTCCGGCCCGCGCGTCCAACTCCCGGTACGTCAGCACCTCATCGCCGCACACCAGCGCCACCGCCTCCGGCGTGGCCGCCACCTGCTCCTCGAACACCGCCGGAAGCAGCGGCACCTCAGAAGCCAACGGCGTGGCACCGACCAGCAGTTCGGCCCGCTCCGCCGGGGACAGCAGCTCCGCCCTGCCGATCGGCAGGTCCGGACCGGCCGCGACGGCTGCCAGCAGCCGGCCGAACCGGACGGCGATCGCCTCGACCGTCTCGTGGTCGAAGAGGTCCGTCGCGAAGTCGACCACGCATTCCAGACCGGCCGGCGCGCCGTCCGGACCGAAGGACTCGCCGATGCCGACACTCAGGTCGAACTTGGCGACCGCACGACCGGACGGCTCGACCGAGACGTCCAGCCCGGCCGCGTCCAGCGGCGCCGTGTCACCACCGCCCTGAAGGACCAGCATCACCTGGAACAACGGGTGCCGGGCCAGCGAACGAGTCGGGTTGAGCTCCTCGACCAGGCGCTCGAACGGCACGTCCTGATGGGCATGCGCATCGAGCTGGGTCTCCCGGACCCGGGCCAACAGCTCCGTGAAGCTCGGGTTGCCCGAGGTGTCGGTCCGCAGCACCAGCGTGTTGACGAAGAAGCCGACCAGCTGGTCCACCGCCTCGTCCGAACGCCCCGCCGTCACCGATCCGATCGGGATGTCCGTCCCGGCACCGAGCCGGGTCAGCAGAGCGGCGAGCGCCGCCTGCGCGGTCATGAACATCGTCACCCGCTGCTCACGCGCCAACGTCACCAGCGCACGGTGCAGTTCGGCACCCAACGGAAGCACCACCCGGCCGCCCTGGTGACTGGCCACGGCACCCCGCGGACGGTCCGCCGGCAGCGCCAGCTCCTCCGGCATTCCGGCCAGGGCCTCGTTCCAGTAGCCGAGTTGGCGGGAGATGAGGCTCTCCTCGTCGGCCTCGTCGCCGAGCAGCTCACGCTGCCAGAGCGCGTAGTCGGCGTACTGGACGGGCAGCGGCGACCAGCCGGGCGCGGTGCCCGCCGTCCGCGCCGCATAGGCGGCGGCGAGGTCACGCAGCAGCGGACCCATCGACCACCCGTCACCGGCGATGTGGTGCAGCACCAGGACCAGCACGTGATCTTCCGAGGAGACCCGCAACAGCAGGGCGCGCACCGGGAGTTCGGCCGCCAGGTCGAAGGGCCGGCGGGAGGCCGCGTCGACGGACTCGCCGACCTCGTCGGCCGGGCAGTCCCGGACCTCGAAGGGCACCGATGCCGCCCCGACCGGCAGGATCAGCTGGTGCGGTTCGCCGTCGGTCTCCACCACCAGCGTGCGCAGGGCCTCGTGCCGGGCGACCAGGTCGCCCAGGGCCGAGCCGAGGGCGTCGGTGTCCAGCTCGCCCGCCACGCGGAGCACCAGCGGCAGGTTGTACACCGCACTGGGCCCCTCCATCCGGTCGATCAGCCAGAGCCGCTGCTGCGCGAAGGAGAGCGGCACCCGCTCCGGCCGCTCGACGTAGGCGGTCAGCGCGAGACGCTCCGCCCCCGAACCCAGGCGGGCGGCCAGCCCGGCCGGCGTCGGCGCCTCGAAGACGTCCCGGACCGCCAACTCCGCGGCCAGCGTCGAGCGCACCCGGCTGAGCAACCGGGTGGCGAGCAGCGAATGCCCGCCCAGCGCGAAGAAGTCGTCCTCCACCCCGACCACGTCCAGGCCGAGCACCTCGGCGAACAGACCGCAGAGGATCTCCTCCTGCGGCGTGCGGGCCGCCCGGCCGCCGGCCAGCGCGGCGAAGTCGGGGGCCGGGAGCGCGGCCCGGTCCAGCTTGCCGTTGGCGGTCAGCGGCAGGGCGTCGAGCGTCACCACGGCGGCCGGGACCATGTAGCCGGGCAGCGACTCGGCCGTGAACCGGCGCAGCGCGCCACCGAGCTCGGGGCCGGCGTCCTCGGCCACCGCGCAGTAGGCGATCAGCCGACGGTCCCCGTCCTCACTCTCCCGAACGGTCACCACGGCCTGACGGACAGCCGGATGGGCCGCCAACACCGCCTCGATCTCACCGAGTTCGATCCGGAAACCCCGGATCTTCACCTGGTCGTCGGTACGGCCCAGGTACTCCAACTCACCATCACGGGCACGACGCACCAGGTCCCCAGTCCGGTACATCCGCTCACCCGCGACGAACGGGCTGGCGACGAACCGCTCCGCCGTCAGCGCGGCGCGTCCCAGGTACCCGCGGGCCAGTCCGGCACCCGCCAGGTACAACTCGCCCGCCACCCCACGCGGGACCGGGTTCAGGTGCTCGTCCAGCACATACCCGGCGGTCCCCGCGACGGCCCGGCCGAGCACCGGCCGGTCCACGCCGTCGAGCGGCCGGGTGAGGGCGTGCACGGTCGACTCGGTCGGCCCGTACATCGTGTGGCCGGCGGTCAGCGGAGCCGCGCACAGCCGCGTCCACAGACCCTGCCCGATCGCCTCACCGCCGAGCAGCAGCAGCTTCGGCGCCGGCTCCTCCAGCAGCCCCTCCTCGACCAGCTGCTCGGCGTACGACGGAGTGACGTGCAACGCGTCCAGCCCGACCTCGCGGACGTGGCGGACCAACTGCCGGGCGTCCCGACGCACCTCGTCACCGATCAGGTGCAGCTCGTGCCCGGCGACCATCCACAGCACCACCTCCAACGAGGCGTCGAAGCAGAGCGAAGCCGTCAACGCGACCCGCAGCCGACCGTGCGCCGCCTCCGCGTCCGCGACCAGCGTCGCCCGATGGCCCGCCAGCAGGGCGGCGAGGCTCCCGTGCGAGACCACCACACCCTTCGGACGACCGGTCGAGCCGGACGTGTGGATCACGTACGCCGCGTCCGCCCCGCCCAGGACAGGCCTGGCGAACTCCACCGGACCGGGAACGTCCGTGACGTCCAACACCGGCAGCTCGGCCAGCACGTCGGGCAGCGGCCAGCGGCTGTCCGTCAGCACCAGCGCCGGCTCGGCGTCCGCCAGGATGTGCCCGGTACGCTCCGCCGGGTACTCGGCGTCCAGCGGCAGGTACACCCCGCCCGCCTTGAGCACCGCGAGCAGCCCGACCACCGACTCCACCGAGCGCGGCAAGGCGATCGCCACCATCGCGCCCGGCGTCACCCCGGCACCGACCAGCCGACCCGCAAGCCGTCCGGCCCGCGCATCCAACTCCCGGTACGTCAGCACCTCATCGCCGCACACCAGCGCCACCGCCTCCGGCGTGGCCACCGCCTGCTCCTCGAACACCGCCGGAAGCAGCGGCACCTCCGAAGCCAACGGCGCGGCACCGCCGAGCAGTTCGGCCAGCTCCTCCGGACTCACCAGCGGCAGCGCCCCGATCCGGGTGTCCGGCCGCTCGACGGCCGCCGCCAGCAGGCCGGCGAAGTGGCGGACGATCGCCTCGGCCGTCTCCTGGTCGAACAGGTCCGTCGCGTAGTCGAGCGCGAAGTCGATCCCGGCGGGCTCACCGTCCGGGCCGAAGAGCTCCTGGGCGGTCACGTTGAGGTCGAACTTGGCGACCCCGGTGGCGGCCGGCAGCACCCCGTTCCACAGGCCGGACGAGGAGGCGTCGGCCTGCTCGTTGTTCTGGAGCACCATCGCGACCTGGAAGAGCGGGTGCCGGGCCAGCGAGCGGGTCGGGTTGAGCTCCTCGACCAGGCGCTCGAACGGCACGTCCTGGTGGGCGTAGGCGCCGAGGTCGGTCTCCCGGACCCGGGCCAGCAGCTCGGTGAAGCTCGGGTTGCCCGAGGTGTCGGTGCGCAGCACCAGGGTGTTGACGAAGAAGCCGACCAGTTCGTCCAGCGCCTCGTCGGAGCGCCCGGCGACCACGGAGCCGATCGGTACGTCGGTGCCCGCGCCGAGCCGGGTGAGCAGGGCGGCGAAGGCGGCCTGGATGGCCATGAACATCGTCACCCGCTGCTCGCGCGCCAGGGTCCGCAGCGCACGGTGGAGTTCGACGTCGAGCAGCTGTGCCACCCGGTCGCCCTGGTGGCTGGCGGCGGCGCCCCTGGGGCGGTCCGCCGGGAGCGCCAGCTCTTCCGGCATTCCGGCCAGGGTCTCGTTCCAGTAGGCGAGTTGGCGGGAGAAGAGGCTCTCCTCGTCGGCCTCGTCGCCGAGCAGGTCGCGCTGCCAGAGCGCGTAGTCGGCGTACTGGACGGGCAGCGGCGCCTGTCGCGGCGCGGTTCCGGCCGTCCGCGCCGCGTAGGCGGCGGCGAGGTCGCGCACCAGCTTGCGGGTCGACCAGCCGTCGCTCGCGATGTGGTGCAGCACCAGGACCAGCACGTGTTCCTCGGCGTCGACCCGCAACAGCAGGGCGCGCACCGGGAGTTCGGCCGCCAGGTCGAAGGGCCGGCGGGAGGCCGCGTCGACGGACTCGCCGACCTCCTCGGCCGGGCAGTCCCGGACCTCGAAGGGCACCGAGGCCGCCCCGGCCGGCAGGATCAGCTGGTGCGGTTCGCCGTCGGTCTCCACCATCAGGGTGCGCAGGACCTCGTGCCGGGCGACCAGGTCGCCGAGGGCGCGTTCCAGCGCCGCCTGGTCCAGCTCGCCGGTCAGGCGCAGCGCCAGCGGCGAGTTGTAGAGGGCGCTCGGCCCCTCGATCCGGTCGATCAGCCAGAGCCGCTGCTGGGCGAAGGAGAGCGGCACCCGCTCCGGCCGCTCGACGTAGGCGGTCAGCGCGAGACGCTCCGCCCCCGATCCCAGGCAGGCGGCGAGCCCGGCCGGTGTCGGCGCCTCGAAGACGTCCCGGATGCCGAGTTCCGCGCCCAGCGTCGCGCGGACCCGGCTGAGCAGCCGGATGGCGAGCAGCGAGTGGCCGCCGAGCTCGAAGAAGTCGTCGTCGGCGCCGACCACGTCGAGGCCGAGCACCTCGCGGAACAGGCCGCAGAGGATCTCCTCCTGCGGGGTGCGGGCGGCCCGGCCGCCGGCCAGCGCGGCGAAGTCGGGGGCCGGGAGCGCGGCGCGGTCCAGCTTGCCGTTGGCGGTCAGCGGCAGGGCGTCGAGCTCCACGAAGGCGGCCGGGACCATGTAGCCGGGCAGCGACTCGGCGGCGAAGGAGCGCAGGGCGGCCGCGTCGAGGGGGCCGTCGGCGACCACGTAGGCGACCAGGCGCCGGCCGCTGTCGTCGGGCAGCACGGCGGCCTGGCGCACGCCCGGGTGGCCGGCCAGCACGGCCTCGATCTCGCCGGGTTCGATCCGGAAGCCGCGGATCTTCACCTGGTTGTCGGTGCGGCCGAGGTACTCCAGCTCGCCGTCCCGGGCGCGGCGCACCAGGTCCCCGGTGCGGTACATCCGCTCGCCCGCGACGAACGGGCTGGCGACGAACCGCTCGGCCGTGAGAGCGGACTGGCCCAGGTACCCCCGGGCCAGTCCGGCGCCGGCCAGGTACAGCTCCCCGGGGACGCCGACCGGCGCCTGGTTCAGGTTCTCGTCCAGCACGTACCCGGTGGTCCCGGCGACGGTCTGGCCGAGCACCGGCCGGTCCGCGCCGTCGAGCGGCCGGGTGAGGGCGTGCACGGTCGACTCGGTCGGCCCGTACATGGTGTGGCCGGCGGTCAGCGGAGCCGCGCACAGCCTCGTCCACAGGCCCTGCCCGATCGCCTCACCGCCGAGCAGCAGCAGCTTCGGCGCCGGCTCCTCCAGCAGCCCCTCCTCGACCAGCTGCTCGGCGTACGACGGAGTGACGTGCAACGCGTCCAGCCCGACCTCGCGGACGTGGCGGACCAGCTGCCGGGCGTCCCGACGCACCTCGTCACCGATCAGGTGCAGCTCGTGCCCGGCGACCATCCACAGCACCACCTCCAACGAGGCGTCGAAGCAGAGCGAAGCCGTCAACGCGACCCGCAGCCGACCGTGCGCCGCCTCCGCGTCCGCGACCAGCGTCGCCCGATGGCCCGCCAGCAGGGCGGCGAGGCTCCCGTGCGAGACCACCACACCCTTCGGACGACCGGTCGAGCCGGACGTGTGGATCACGTACGCCGCATCCGCCCCGCCCAGGACGGGCCTGGCGAACTCCGCCGGACCCGGCGCATCGGTGACGTCCAACACCTGGAATTCGGCGAGCAGTTCGGGCAGCGGCCAGCGGCCGTCGGTCAGCACCAGCGCGGGCCCGGCGTTCGTCAGGGTGTAGGCCGTGCGGTCCGCCGGGTACTCGGCGTCCAGCGGCAGGTACACCCCGCCCGCCTTGAGCACCGCGAGCAGCCCGACCACGGACTCCACCGAGCGCGGCAGCGCCAGCGCCACCATCGCGCCCGGCGTCACCCCGGCACCGACCAGCCGGCCCGCGAGCCGGGAGGCCCGCGCGTCCAACTCCCGGTACGTCAGCACCTCGTCGCCGCACACCAGCGCCACCGCCTCCGGCGTGGCCGCCGCCTGCTCCTCGAACACCGCCGGAAGCAGCGGCACCTCCGAAGCCAACGGCCCTGCGGAGTGGCGGAGTTCGGCCACCCCGCCCGCGGGCGTCAGGCCGGCCGCCGCGACGCTGAGCTCCGGGTCGGCGGCGGCCTGCCGCAGGATCAGGGCCAGTACGTCGGCCAGCCGCTGCGCGGTCTCCGGGTCGAACAGGTCGGTGGCGTACTCCAGCCCGCCCGCGAGCCCGTCCGGGGTGCCGTCGGCGCGGTGGCGCTCGGTCAGCGCCAGCTTGAGGTCGAACTTGGCGGTGCCGTACTCCACCGGCTCCTCGGTGGCCGTCACGCCGGGGAAGGCGGGGCCGCCCTCGGCGGCGGCGGCGAAGGTCAGCATCACCTGGAACAGCGGGTGCCGGGCCAGCGAGCGGACCGGGTTGAACTCCTCGACCAGGCGTTCGAACGGCGTGTCCTGGTGCTCGTAGGCGGCGAGGTCGGTCTCCCGGACGCGGCGCAGCAGTTCGGCGAAGCTCGGCCGGCCGGAGAGGTCGGTGCGCAGCACCAGGGTGTTGGCGAAGTAGCCGACCAGGTCGGTGGCGGCCTCGTCGAGGCGCCCGGCCACCGGGGTGCCGATCGGCAGGTCGGTGCCGGCGCCGAAGCGGTGCAGCAGGGTGGCGTAGGCGGCCTGGAGGACCATGAAGAGCGTCGCGCCGTGCTCGGCGGCGAGGTCGGCGAGCCGGGCGTGCAGCTCCGCGTCGAGCTCCAGCGGGACGACGGCGCCGCGGTGGCTGGCGACCGGCGGCCGGGGGCGGTCCGCGGGCAGTGCCAGCTCCTCCGGCAGCCCGGCCAACGCCTCGCGCCAGTGGGCGAGTTGGCGGGCGGCCAGGCTCTGCGGGTCGTCCTCGTCGCCGAGCAGTCCGTGCTGCCACAGCGCGTGGTCGGCGTACTGGACGGGCAGCGGCTCCCAGTCGGGGGCGTGGCCGGCCTGGCGGGCCCGGTAGGCGTCGGTGAGGTCGCGGTAGAGCGGGCCGAGCGAGGCGCCGTCCCCGGCGATGTGGTGCAGGACCAGGACCAGGACGTGCTCGTCCGGGCCCTCGGGCCGCAGGTAGGCGTGCACGGGCAGGTCGGCGGCCAGGTCGAAGCCGTGCCGGGCGAGTTCGTCCACCGGGCGGTCGGTGGTGGTGAGCAGCGGGGCCACGGGCCCGTCCAGGATGCGCTGGTACGGGGTGCCGTCGTGCTCGGCGAAGACGGTGCGCAGCGCCTCGTGCCGCCGGACGGTGTCGCCGAGGGCGTCCGCCAGGGCGGCGGGGTCGAGCGGGCCGCGCAGCCGCAGCGCGAGGGTGATGTTGTAGGTGGCGGTGGGGCCCTCGGCCTGGGCGAGGAACCAGAGGCGGCGCTGGGCGAAGGAGAGCGGCACCCGCTCGGGCCGGACGGCGGGCCGCAGCGCCGGGCGGGCCTGGGCGGGGGCGCCGGCGGCGCGCTCGGCGATCCGCTCGGCGAGCCCGGCGACGGTGGGCGCCTGGAAGAGGTCGCCGATGGCGAGTTCGACGCCGAGTTCGGTGCGCGCCCGGCCGACCAGGCGGGTGGCGAGCAGGGAGTGGCCGCCGAGGGCGAAGAAGTCGTCGTCGATGGTGATGTCGTCGATGCCGAGGAGTTCGCCGTAGAGCTCGCAGAGCACCCGTTCGCGCTCGTCGCGGGGGGCGCGCCCGGTGTCGTCGGCGGCGAGGTCGGGGGCGGGCAGGGCGCGGCGGTCGACCTTGCCGTTGGCGTTGAGCGGCAGGGCGTCCAGCAGGACGGCCGCGGCGGGGACCATGTAGCCGGGCAGCACGGTGCCGGCGAAGGAGCGCAGCCCGTCCGGGGTGAGCCCGGGCTCGGCGGTGCAGTAGGCGACCAGCCGCAGGTCGCCGGGGCGGTCCTCGCGGGCGATCACGATGACCTGGCGGACGGCGGGGTGGCGGGACAGCGCCGCCTCGATCTCGCCGAGCTCGATCCGGAAGCCGCGCAGCTTGACCTGGCCGTCGATCCGGCCGAGGAACTCCACGGCGCCGTCGGCGCGCCGGCGGACCAGGTCCCCGGTGCGGTACATCCGCTCGCCCGGCAGGTACGGGCAGGCGACGAAGCGTTCGGCGGTCAGGCCGGGCCGGTTGAGGTAGCCGCGGGCCAGGCCGGCGCCGGCGAGGTACAGCTCGCCGGGGACGCCGGGCGGCACGGGGCGCAGCCGGGCGTCCAGGACGTAGCCGCGCATGTTGTCCAGCGGGCCGCCGATCGGCACCCGGGGGCCGTCGAGGTCCGCGGCGGCGAGCGGGTGGTGGGTGGCGAAGGTGGTGGTCTCGGTGGGCCCGTAGACGTGGGCGAGCAGCAGGTCGGGGCAGGCGTCCAGGACGCGCCGCAGCAGGGTGCCGGAGGCGGCCTCACCGCCGGTGCAGACGACGCGCAGGGCGGCGAAGGTCTCCGGGGCCTGCTCGGCGACGAGGTCGAACAGGGCCTTGGTGAGGAAGACGGCGGTGACGCCGTGGCGGACGGTGACGGCGTGCAGGGCGGTGGCGTCGAGGGCGCCGGGCGGGGCGACCACGACGGTGCCGCCGGCCAGCAGGGGCGTCCAGATCTCGTAGGTGGCGGCGTCGAAGGCGTGCGGGGAGTGCAGCAGGACGCGCTGGTGGCGGCCGTCCTGCCAGCGCCGGTCGGCGGCGAGGTCGACGACGTCGCGGTGGCGCACGGCCACGCCCTTGGGGCGGCCGGTGGAGCCGGAGGTGTACATCACGTAGGCGAGCCGGTCCGGGTGGACGGGCAGGCCGGGGCGGTGGTCGGGGGCGCCGGCCTCGTCGCCGGGGCGGACCACGGCGGCGCCGTGCGGGAAGCCGGGGTCGGCGCGGTCGGTGAGCAGCACGGGGGCGCCGGTGTCGGCGAGCACGTCGGCCATCCGCTCGGGCGGCAGGCCGGGGTGCATGGGGACGTAGCAGCCGCCGGCCTTGAGGACGGCGAGGGTGGCGACGACGACGTCGGCGGAGCGCTCCATCAGCATCGCGACGGGGGTCTCGGGGCCGACGCCGAGGGCGGTCAGGTGGTGGGCGAGCCGGTTGGCGCGGGCGTCGAGTGCGGCGTAGTCGAGGGTGCCGCCGTCGTGGACGAGGGCGGTGGCGTGCGGGGTGCGGTCGGCCTGGCGCTCGAAGGACTCGGCGAGGGTGCCGCGCCACCGGGGGGCGTCGGTGGCGTTCCACTCGGTGAGGACGCGGGTGCGCTCCTCGGGGGCGAGCAGCTCCAGGGTGCCGATGGGGGCGTGGGGGTCGGCGGCGGCACCGGCCAGCAGCCGGCCGAGCCGCTCGGCGAGGGCGGCGACGGTGGCGCGGTCGTAGAGGTCGGCGGCGTACTCGATCGAGCCGGTGAGCCCGGCGGGGGCGCCGTCGGGGCCGTGCTGTTCGGCGATGCCGATGTTGAGGTCGAACTTGGCGACCCGCAGGCCGATCGGTTCGGGGGCGGACTCCAGCCCGGGCAGGGCGAGTTCGGCGTCCTGGCCGTGGTTCTGGAGCACCAGCAGGGTCTGGAACAGCGGGTGGCGGCCGAGCGCGCGGGGCGGGTTGAGCTCCTCGACGAGGCGCTCGAAGGGGAGGTCCTGGTTGGCGAAGGCGTCGAGCTGGGCCTCCCGGACCCGGCCGAGCAGCTCGGCGAAGCCCGGGTCGCCGGAGGTGTCCGCTCTCAGGACCAGGGAGTTGACGAAGAAGCCGACCAGGTCGTCCAGGGCCTCGTCGGCGCGTCCGGCGAGGCCGGTGCCGAGCGGGATGTCGGTGCCGGCGCCGAGCCGGGTGAACAGGGCGGCCAGACCGGCCTGGAGGACGGTGAACAGGGTGGTGCGGTGGGTGTGGGCGAGGTCGAGCAGGGCGGTGTGCAGGCCGGCGTCCCAGGCGAGGTCGACGGAGTCGGCGGCGCCGGTGGGGGCGGGCGGCCGGGGGCGGTCCGTCGGCAGTTCCAGTTCCTCCGGCAGCCCGGCCAACGCTTCGCGCCAGTGGGCGAGTTGGCGGGCGAGCAGGCTCTCGGGGTCGTGCTCGTCGCCGAGCAGGTCGCGCTGCCAGAGCGCGTAGTCGGCGTACTGGATCGGCAGCGGCTCCCAGTCGGGGGCGCCGCCGGCCAGCCGGGCCCGGTAGGCCTCGGCGAGGTCGCGCAGCAACGGGCCGAGCGACCAGCCGTCGCCGGCGATGTGGTGGAGCACCACGAGCAGCACGTGCTCGGTCGGGGAGAGGGTGAACACCGTGACCCGGATGGGCAGTTCGCGGCTCAGGTCGAAGGTCTCGGCGGCCGCGGCGTCCCGGCGGGCCGGGTAGTCGGCCGGTGCGCAGTCCTCGGCCAGGAAGCGCGGTCGCGCCTCCTCGGCCGGCAGGATCCGCTGCACCGGGACTCCCCCGGCCACCGGGAACACCGTGCGCAGGGCCTCGTGCCGGGCGACCACGTCCGCCGTCGCGGCACGCAGCGCGGCGGTGTCGAGCGCGCCGCGCAGGCGCAGGGCGAACGGCAGGTTGTACAGCGCGGTCGGCCCCTCGATCTGGTCGATCAGCCAGAGCCGCTGTTGGGCGTACGAAACCGGGATCACGGTGCTTCCTCTACTCGGGTCTACTGACGGCACGGGCTGGTCGAGGGGTCGGACGGCGGTCAGACGGTGAGCCCCGCGGTGGGCCGGCAGTCCTGGATCTCCAGGGGCTGCCCCATCGAGACGGCGATCTTGCGCCCGCCCCGGTACGGGTCCCGGCCGTGGGCGCAGAGCACGTTGTCGACCAGCATCACGTCGCCGACCTGCCAGCGCTCCCGCACGGTGGCGGCGTGGTAGGCCTCGTTGAGGGCGTCGACGTCGGCGCGCTCCAGCGGCTCGCCGTCGCCGAAGCCGGTGTTGAACGGCAGTCCGTCCGGCCCGAACTCCTCGGTCATCGCCTCCCGGATGTCCGGGTCGAGCGACCACGCGTTCCAGAACGCGAGGTGGTTGAACCAGACCTGCTCGCCGGTCCGCGGGTGGCGGATGGTGCCGGGGCGCACCTGGGTGGTGCGCAGGTTGCCGTCCGCCAGCCACTCGCAGGAGATGCCGTTCTCCTTGCAGTAGGCCTCGACCTCGGCGCGGTCCTCGGTGGCGAAGGCCGTGCGCCAGCCGAGCGAGATGTAGTCCGAGTAGTTGCGGGTGAGTGTCCAGCCGTTGGTCCGCATCCGCTCCACCAGGTGGGCGGGCAGCTGCGCGAGCACCTGGCGGCAGTCCGCGGTGGGGGTAGCCCCGCCCTCGTCGGGGGCGGTCAGGCAGGCGAAGAGCAGCCGGCCGGGGAATGTCAGGGTGTAGCTGTTCTCGTTGTGCATCCGGATCGGCTGGACCGGCGGCAGGTCGGTGGACGAGTAGACGCCGTTGCCGTAGTCGCTGCGCGGGGTGGCCTTCTCCCGGTAGGGGGTGCGCTCGGGGATGAGGACGTCGCGCACGGCGGCGACGTCCTCGGTGCCGGTGACCGGCAGGCCGCGCAGGAAGATGGTGCCGTACCGGTGCAGGGCGTCGGTGAGCGCGCTCTCGTTCTCGCGCAGCCACTCGCAGGCCTCGCCCATGTCCGCGGTGCGCGGCGCGTGGGCGAGGGCCGGGCGGCCGGGATTCAGTTCCCAGGTCGGCATGGCGGCGGTCACCGGTCGGCGGGGGCGGAGAGGGCGGCGACCAGGCTGGCGGGCCTGATGTCGGTCCAGTTGGCCTCGATGTAGTCGAGGCAGCCCTGGCGGGTGTCCTCGCCGTGGACGGTGGTCCAGCCGGCCGGCACGTCGATCCAGACCGGCCACAGCGAGTGCTGGTTCTCGTCGTTGGCCAGGACCAGGTAGCCGGCGCTGTCGTCCTCGAACGGGTTGCTCATGGTGTCCTCTTCGGGTTTCTTCGAAGCTCGGCTTGCTTCGCTCGGGTTGCTTCGAAGGTAGGGGCGGGCCGCGGGGCGGAAGGGCAGGAGTCGCGGCAGGAACGCGGCAGTTGGGCCCTGCCGCCTGCCGCCCCGCCCGCCGCCCCGCCTGCCACCCCGTCGGCCGCCCCGCCCGCCGTCCCGTCGGCCGCCCCGTCGCCCGGCGGTTCAGCGCGGGGTGAGGCGGACCGGGAAGCGGTCCAGGCCGAAGTTGATGATCGAGCGGTTGTGGACGACCGGCCCGGTCTGCTCGATCACGGCGACGCGCTCCAGCAGCGCCGTGAACAGGCCGCCGAGTTCGGCCTTGGCCAGCGGCGCGCCGACGCAGTAGTGGGCGCCGAGGCCGAGCGCGAGGTGCTTGTTGGGGGCGCGGTCGAGCAGGATCTCCTCGGGCCGGTCGAAGGCCTCCGGGTCCCGGTTGGCGGACCAGACCCAGACCGCGACCCGGTCGCCGCGCCGGATGGTGCGCCCGTCGAGCTCGGTGTCCCGGCTCGCGGTGCGCAGGGTGTGCAGCCCGACCGAGGTCCAGCGCAGGAGTTCGTCCAGCGCCGAGTCCATGCCGACCTCGCCGCACTGGAGCCTCCGCCACAGCTCGGGGTGCCGGACCAGGGTGTACAGGCCCATCGCGGCGGTGTGGCGGACGGTCTGGACGCCGCCGACCACGATGTTGTCCAGGTTGAGGACGACGTCCTCGATCGGCAGCAGCCTCCCGCCGACCCGGTAGGTGGCCATCATGCTGATCAGGTCGTCGCGCGGGTCGCTGCGCCGCAGCATCACCTGGTGCAGCAGGTACGGGATGAGCTGCTGGTGGCCGGCCCGGCGCTCCTCGGGGGTGCGGCCGAGGAACGCGACGTCGCAGACCCGCTCGACCATCTCGCGGTCGCCCTCGGGGACGTCCAGCAGGTCGCACATGACGGACAGCGGCAGCGCGGAGACCGCGTCGACGAGGTCCACCTCGCCCAGTTCGACGGCCCGGTCGACGATCGAGGCGGCGAGTCCGGCGATGCCCCGGGCGGCCCCGCGCACGGCGCCGGGCGAGAAGAACGGGTTGGCGGGGGCGCGCAGTTCACGGTGCCGGGGCGGGTCGGTGAGGGCCATCATCCGGCCCGAGCCGACCGGGACGTTGCCCTCGCCGGCGCCGAGCAGCGAGCCCTGCTCGGAGCTGTAGACGGCGGCGTTGCGCAGCACCTCGGCGGAGTGCCGGTAGGAGAGCACCGACCAGACCGGCCCGTCGTCGACGGTGTCGGTGCGGTGGACGGCGGACTCCCGGCGCAGCTCCGCGACCAGCGCGGGGGTGTCGGGCCGGGCCCAGAGGTCGGGGTCGGTGAGGTCGACCGCGGTGGTGGTGGGCATCAGTGCTCCGTCCGGGACAGGTGCGCGGCGCCGGGCCGCGCGATGAGGGAGGTCAGCAGGTCGACCGGGCCGGGCCCGTCGACGGTGGCGAGCAGGTGGCCGCCGGGGACGACGTGGTGGCCGGAGCCGCCACTGGTGTGGGCGGCCCAGCCTTCGAGGCCGCCGACGGCCAGGAGCGGGTCCTCGGCGCCGACGACGGTGTGCAGGGCGGAGCCGATCGGCGGGTGCGGACGGGGCCGGTAGGTGTCGACCACGTCCAGGTCGGTGCGGATGCCGCGCAGCGCGTGCTCCTTCAACTCTTCTTCGCCTTCGACGAGTTGCCCCATTCCGGCGAGGCGCAGCAGCTCGTCGGCGGTGTACTGGGGGCGGTCCGCCCCGGCCCAGGCGGCGGGCGGCGAGGCGGAGGCGGCGACGACCAGTTCGGGCCGCCGCCCGGCCGGCAGCGCCCGGGCGGCCTCGTAGCCGAGCAGGGCGCCGAAGCTCTGCCCGTAGAAGCCGAACCGCCCGGTCAGGTGCGGGCCGAGGGCCTCCAGGACGGCGTCGACCAGCAGGTCGAAGCTCGCGGGCATCGGGTGGCCGAGCCGGCCGCCGCGGGCCGGCGGGCGCACCGCCCAGACCTCGGCCACCGGGGCGAGGGCGCGGGCCAGCGGGGTGTAGGCGGTGGCGTCGCCCCCGGCGTGCGGGAAGCAGAACAGCCGGTACGGGCTCCGCGGTTGGGGCACGGGGACGAACAGCCAGTCCCCTTCGACGCGGGGCCGCACCCGCAGGGCGGTGGTCATGCGCCGGCCGCCCGGGCACGGGCGGTCAGGGCGGGCCGGGGGGCGGCGGTGCCGGCCGCGACGGCCCGTTCGACGGTGGCGGTGAAGGCGGCCAGGTCGGCCGAGTCGAGCAGGTGGCGCAGCTGGAGTTCGATGCCGAGGCGGCGGCGCAGCAGGTGGACGACCCGCAGTGCGGCGATGGAGTGGCCGCCGAGCGAGAAGAAGTCGTCGGTGGGCCGGAGGCCGGTGACGCCGAGCACGGTGCCCCAGACCTCGGCGACCTGCCCGGCCAGTCCGCCGGCGCCCGAATCCGCGGCGGAGGCGGAGGCGGAGGCGGAGGCGGCGGGGGCGGGCAGCGCCGCCAGGTCGACCTTGCCGTTCGGGGTGAGCGGCAGGGCGTCCAGCACGGTGATCACCGAGGGCACCAGGTGGGCGGGCACGGTGGCCCGCAGCCGCTCGGTCAGCTCGGCGGCGGTGACGGCGCCGGTGACGTAGCCGGCCAGCCGGCGGTCGCCGGGCGCGGGCTCGTGGACGGTGACGGCGGCGGCCCGGACGCCCGCCAGCCGGGCCAGGGCGTGCTCGACCTCGCCGAGCTCGACCCGGTAGCCGCGCAGCTTGACCTGGCGGTCCACCCGGCCGACGTACTCCAGCCGGCCGCCCTCGCCGCGCCGGGCCTGGTCCCCGGTGCGGTACATGCGTTCCCCGGTGGCGACCGGGTCGGCGACGAAACGTTCGGCGGTCAGGGCGGGCCGGCCGAGGTAGCCGTGGGCGAGGCCGGGCCCGGCCAGGTACAGCTCGCCGACGACGCCGTCGGGGACGGGGGCGAGCTTCTCGTCCAGCAGGTGCAGGCGCACCCCGGGCAGCGGCGCGCCCAGGTGCGGTCCGGGGCCGCTGATCGGCGCGGTGACGGCGTCGACGGTGCACTCGGTGGGCCCGTACAGGTTGAGCGCGTCGACGCCGCCGTCGGCCAGCTCGCGCCAGGTGCGCTCGGGGACGGCCTCGCCGCCCATGAACAGCCGCGGCACCCGGGCGCCGGCCAGCGGCTCGCGCAGCAGCTCCCAGTGCGAGGGGGTCAGGTCGAGGTCGGTGACGGCGTGCTCGGCCAGCAGGGCGGCCACCCGGGCCGGGTCGGCGCGGTGCTCCTCGCCGATCACCAGGACGGTGTCGCCGCGGCAGATCCGGGCCCACTGCTGGACGGAGGCGTCGAAGGAGACGCTGGCGTTCCAGCCGACCACGCCGGGCTCGGCGCGGTAGGCGCCGCTCGCCTCCAGGGCCGTGACCAGGGCGGCGACGGCGCCGCGCGGCACCTCGACGCCCTTGGGGCGGCCGGTGGAGCCGGAGGTGTAGATGACGTACGCCGGGTCCAGCGGGTGGGCGTGCTCGGGCAGTTCGGGCCCGTCGGCGGCGGCGTCCGGGCGCAGCACCGGCACCCCGTCGGCCGCCGGGAGGCCGTCGGCGCTGATCAGGGCCGCGAGGCGGGCGTCGGCGGCCATGTGGGCGAGCCGCTCGGCGGGGTAGGCCGGGTCGAGCGGGACGTAGGCGGCGCCGGCCCGCCAGACGGCGAGCAGGGCGACCGGCAGGTCGGCGGTGCGGGCGAGGTGGACGCCGACCCGGTCGCCGCGGCCGACGCCGCGCTCGCGCAGGGCGCGGGCCAGGGCGGCGGTGCGGCGGTCGAGTTCGGCGAAGTCCAGGCGGTCGGCGCCGGCCAGGACGGCGGTGCGCCCGGGGTGGGCGGCGACGGTTTCGCGCAGGCGGTCCAGCAGATCGGTCATGACGGCTCCTCAGGACTCTCGGGCGGCGGCGGCCATGGTGTGCAGGGCGGCGGCGTAGGTGTCGATGAACTGCTCGGCGGTGTGGTCGGCGACCAGCGAGCGCTGGTGGTCCACGGCGAGCAGCACCCGCTGCGTGACCGGGTCCTGGATGACCGAGGCGCCGAAGGCGAAGCTGTTGGGTTCGTGGCGCAGGGTCGGCTCGGTGCCGATCCGGCCGTCCACGATGCGGGCCGAGCTGAGCCGGCCGAGGGCGTGGAAGCGCAGGTAGCCGAACTGGCTGTCCAGCGCGGTGTCGGTCATCAGCCGGGCGAGGCGGGCGAAGGGCACCCGGCGGTGCGGCATCATGTCCAGCTCCTCCCGGTGGACCTCGCGGACCAGGGCGAGCAGGTCGTCGGTGGGTTCGCAGCTCAGCGGGACGGTGTTGAGGAACAGCCCGTACACCTCGGTGCCGCCGAGCCGTTCCAGCCGGCCGTTGACGGCCAGGCCGGTGGTGACGCGCCGACGCCCGGTGACGGCGGCGAGGGCGTGCAGGTGGGCGGCGAGCGCCACCGACTTGACCGGCACGCCGAGCGCGTCGGCGACGTCGCGCAACTGCCCGGGCGCCTCCGGCAGCACCCGTTCGACGGTGCGCGGCGCCTCGTGCACGGACTCGCTGCCGGGGAAGGACTGGCCGCTGACGCCGTCCAGCCGCTCGCGCCAGTAGGCGAGCGAGCGCTCGTCCCCGGCGGCCTGCCGTTCGACGGCCACGAAGTCGCGGAAGGCGGTGCGCGGCGGCGGGGCGGGCGCGCCGAGCGGGTCCTCGGCGAGCGCGGTGTGGCGTTCCAGGATCTCGGTGAGCAGCGAGGTGAAGCTCCAGCCGTCGAGGATCGCGTGGTGCTCGGAGACGGTGAGCTGGAAGGCGTCCTCGGCGAGGCGCTGCACGGTGATCCGGAACAGCGGCGGCGCGGTGAGGTCGAAGGGCGTCCACCGGTGGGTGTCGAACACCTCGCGGATCGCGGCGTCCTGGTCCGCTTCGGCGGCGCCGCGCAGGTCGGCGAACTCGACGGGGGCGGGCAGCCGGCCGTGGACGAGCTGCAGCGGTTCGCCGTAGCCGGACAGGTCCAGGCCGGTGCGCAGCACGGCGTGGCGGTCCATGGCCTCGGCGACGGAGCGGCGGAAGGCCTGCTCGTCGAGGTCGCCGGAGATCTTGTAGGAGTTGACGTTGTGGTAGCTGTCGGTGCCGCCGGCGATCTCCATGTGGAAGACCATGGAGAGCTGCATGGACACCATCGGGTAGGCGTCGACCAGGCCGGGCGGCAGGTCGGCGCGGTCCTCGGGGGTGACCAGGGCGAAGGGCTCGTGGGCGTCCGGGCCCTGGGTGACGGGCTCGGCGAGCGGCAGCAGGGCGGCGACGGTGGGGGCGTTGAAGACGTCCCGCAGGCTCAGCCCCCAGCCGCGCTCGTGCAGCGCGCCGGCCAGCTGGACGGCCCGGATGGAGTCGCCGCCGAGGTGGAAGAAGTCGTCGTGGACGCCGATGCCGTCCACCCCGAGGACCTCCGTCCAGACGGCGGCGAAGGCCTCCTCCTCCGGGGTGCGCGGCTCGACGTGCCGGCCTCCGGTGGCGGTGGCCCGCTGGCCGGGGGCGGGCAGCGCGGCGCGGTCCACCTTGCCGTTGACGGTCAGCGGCAGCGACTCCAGCACGGTGAAGCTCGCCGGGACCATGTACGGGGGCAGCGAGCGGCCGAGGAAGGCGCGGACGTCGGCGGGCTCGCGTCCGGTGACGTACGCGGCGAGGCGGTCCTCGTGCACGGTGACGACGCAGGCGTCCACGTCCGGGTGGGCGGCGAGCGCGTTCTCGATCTCGCCGAGCTCGATCCGGAAGCCGCGCAGCTTGACCTGGAAGTCGGCGCGCCCGATGTACTCCAGCCCGCCGCCGGGCAGCCGCCGGGCGACGTCGCCGGTGCGGTAGAGCCGGGCCCCGGGCGGGCCGTACGGGTCGGCGACGAAGCGCCCGGCGGTGAGGCCGGGGCGGCCCCAGTAGCCGTGGGCGAGGCTGCCGCCGCCGATGTACAGCTCGCCGGCCGCGCCGGGCGGCACCGGCCGCAGCCAGTCGTCCAGGACCTGGGCGCTCAGGTGCGGCATCGGCGTGCCGATCAGGCTGCGCTCGAAGCCGGCGCTGCCGGCCAGGTCGTGGGTGGTGACGTGGACGGTGGTCTCGGTGATGCCGTACAGGTTGCACAGCCGGGCCGGGGGCGGCGGGTCGAGTTCGAACCAGCGCTGGACGACGGCCGGGTCCAGCGCCTCCCCGCCCAGCATGATCCACTTCAGTGCGGGCAGGGCGCGCGGGCTGCGCCGCAGCACCGGCTCCAACTGGCGCAGCGCCGAGGGGGTCAGGCAGAGGTACGAGACCTCCTCCTCCGCCAGCAGCTGGGCGAACTCCTCCGGCGAGCGGCTGGTCACGTACGGGACGACGACCAGGCGGGCGCCGTGCAGCAGGGCGCCCCACATCTCCCAGACCGTCCAGTCGAAGGCGTAGCTGTGGAAGAGCGTCCAGGTCTCCTGGGGGCCGAAGCCGAAGTGCCGTTCGCCGTCCGCCATCAGCCGGCTGACGTGCTCGTGGGCGACGGCGACGCCCTTGGGGCGGCCGGTGGAGCCGGAGGTGAAGATGACGTAGGCGACGTCGCCGGGGCGGCCGGCGGTCGGCGGGCGGGTGTCGGGGCGGGCGGCCAGGTCGGCGGCCTCGGCGGTCAGGTCGTAGGCCTGCCAGGGGCCTTCGGGCACCAGGTCCGGGCGGTCGGTGACGACCAGGGCGACGCCGGTGTCGCCGAAGACCAGCGCGGCGCGGTCGGCGGGGGCGGCCAGGTCGACGGGCACGTAGGCGGCGCCGGTCTTGAGCACGCCGAGGACGGTGACCAGGACGTCGGCGGTGCGGTCCAGCAGCATGCCGACGCGGTCGCCGGGGCCGGCGCCGCGGGCGCGCAGGGCGTGCGCGAGGCGGTTGGCCCGGCGGTCGAGTTCGGCGTAGCCCAGGGTGCGGTCGGGGTCGCTGACGGCGGGCCGGTCGGGGTGGGCGTCGGCGGCCCGTTCGAACAGGTGGTGCAGGCAGTGGCCGGGGGTGTCGGTGGCCGCGGCCCCCTCGGCGGGGCGGGTGGTCAGCCGCAGCACGGTGGCGTCGGGGTCGTCCAGGGCCGCGGTGAGCAGGTTGTCGAACTCGGCGGCCAGCCGGCGGACGGTCTGCGGGTCGAACAGTTCGCCGCGGTACTCGGCCTCGCCGCGCAGCTCGCCGCCGTCTCCCCCGTCGAAGACGGACCAGGTGAGGTCGAACTTGCTGGTGCCGTTGGAGCGCACCCGGCTGCGGGCGGTGGCCGCCGGGCCGAGCGCCAGCGGGGTGCGGTCCTCGCCGTGGGCGCCGAACACCACCTGGACCAGCGGCGGGTGCTGGGCGCTGCGGGCGGCGCCGAGCCGGTCGACGATCTGGTCGAAGGGCAGGTCGAGGTAGCCGTACGCCTCGAAGGCGACGTCCTGGACGTGCTCCAGCAGGTCCCGGAAGCTCAGCGCGGGCGCGAGCCGCAGGCGCAGCGGCAGCAGGTTGACGAAGTAGCCGAGCAGGTGCTCCAGTTCGGGCCGGTCGCGGGTGGTGACCGGGGTGCCGACCACCAGGTCGTCGGCGCCGGTCCAGCGGTTCAGCAGCAGGGCGAAGGCGGCCAGTTGGACGGTGAACGGGGTGACGCCCTCGGTCTCGGCCAGGGCGCGGACCCGCGCCGCCGTCCCCGGGGCGAGGTCGAACCCCTCGGTGCGGCCGGCCGCGCCGCGCTCGGCGGGCCGGGGCCGGTCGGTGGGCCGGGGCCGGTCGGTGGGCAGCTCCAGCAGCGCGGGGGCGCCGTCCAGCTGCTCCTTCCAGTAGGTCAGGTGCTCCTCGTAGGAGGTGCCGAGCTCCTCCTCGGCGCGGTCGGCGTACTGCACGGTCAGCTCCGGCAGTTCGGGCTCCCGGCCGCGCAGCGCCGCGTCGTACAGCTCGGCGAGTTCGCGCTCGAAGACCTCGGCGGACCAGCCGTCCCAGACGATGTGGTGGACGGTGAACAGCACGGTGGTGCGCTCGTCCGCGAGCCGGAAGGCCTCGGCGCGCAGCAGCGGGCCGGCCGCCAGGTCGAAGGGCTCGGCGCAGCGGGCGGCGAGCAGCTCCTCCAGGCGCGCGGCCCGGTCGGGGAGGTCCCGCAGATCGGTCTCCGCGAGCGGCACGGCGAGCCGGTGGTGCACGTGCTGGCGGGGGCCGTCGGGGTGCAGCGCGAAGGTGGTGCGCAGGGTCTCGTGCCGGGCGGTGACGGCGTCCAGCGCGCGTCGGAGCAGCGCGAGGTCGAGCGGGCCGGCGACGTCGAGGGTCCAGGGGGTGCAGTAGGTGACGGCCTTCGGGTCGAGGCGGTCGAGGAACCAGAGGCCGCGTTGCAGCCCGGAGACGGGCGCGGTGCGCGCCGGGTGGTCGGACGGGCTCACGGCCTCGTTCCCTTCGTGTGCGGTGCGGCCGGTCACCGGGCGGCCAGCCGTTCGGCGATGGCGCTCACGGTCCGGGCCCGGAACACCAGTTGCGGGGGGACGCGGCTGCCGGTCTCCCGGGACAGCCGCATCGCGACCCGGACGGCGGCCAGCGAGTTGCCGCCGATCCGGAAGAAGTTGTCCTCGCGGCCGACCTCGGCGAGGTCGAGCACCTCGCGGACCGCCTCGGCGACCAGGCGTTCGGCCTCGGTCAGCGGGTCGGCGGCCTCGTCGGCCGTCGCGTCCTCGTCGGAGGCGGCCGGGCGGCCAGCGGGGGCGGGCAGCGCCCTGCGGTCCACCTTGCCGTTGTGGTTGAGCGGCAGCGCGTCCAGGACGTCCAGGGTCGCGGGCAGCATGTGCTCGGGCAGCAGGCCGGCCAGGTGGTCGAGCAGGGCGTCCGGGTCGGGGGCGCCGGCGGCGACGGTGACGTAGGCGGCGAGCCGGCGGTCGCCGGGGGCGGGCTCGTGGACGGCGACGGCGGCCTCCCGGACGGCCGGGTGGCGGGTGAGCGCGTCCTCGATCTCGCCGGGTTCGACCCGGAAGCCGCGGATCTTGACCTGGTCGTCGATCCGGCCGGTGACCTCCAGCAGGCCCTCGGCGGTGCGGTGGCCGAGGTCGCCGGTGCGGTAGAGGCGCTCGCCGGGGGCGCCGTACGGGGAGGCGACGAAGCGTTCGGCGGTCAGGCCGGGCCGGCCGAGGTAGCCGTGGGCGAGGCCGCCGCCGGTGGCGTACAGCTCGCCGGTCACCCCGGGCGCGACGGGGCGCAGCCGCTCGTCCAGGACGAGGACGCCCTTGCCGTGCAGCGCGACGCCGATCGGGATGGAGCCGCCGGCGGCGTCGGCGGGGCCGACCCGGTGGCAGGTGGTCAGGCCGAGGCTCTCCACCGGGCCGTAGCCGTTGGCGACGACCAGGCCCGGGTAGGCCTCCAGGGCCTTGGCGACATGGGTGGTGGAGGCCCGCTCGCCGGCCGTGAAGGCGAGCTTCAGGCCGTCGTAGGTCTCCGGGAACTCCTCCAGCAGGAAGTTGAACAGGCTGGCGGAGAGCTGGAGTTGGGTGACGCCGTGGCGGCGGGTCAGCTCGGCGACGGTCTGCGGGTCGGGGCGCTGGCCGGGCTGGAGGACGCAGGTGCCGCCGAAGCAGAGCGCGCCGTACAGCTCCAGCGCGAAGGCGTCCCAGGAGACCGGCGAGCACTGCAGCCAGACCTCGTCGGGGCCGAAGCGGGCGTAGTCCTGGCCGAGGTAGGTGGTGGTGAGCGCGCGGTGCGGGACGGCGACGCCCTTGGGGCGGCCGGTGGAGCCGGAGGTGAACATCACGGTGGCGAGGTCGGCGCCGTCGACCGGCAGGCCGAGGTCGTGGGCCGGGCACCGGGCGAGGTCGGCGGCCGAGGCGTCCAGGTCCACCTGGCCGGGGACGGCGAACGGCACGGTGGCGTGCCGGTGGGTGACCACCGTGGCGGCGCCGGTGTCGGCGACGGCGCCGGCCAGCCGCTCGGCCGGGAAGTCCGGGTCGAGCAGGGTGTACGCGGCGCCGGTCTTGAGGGCCGCCAGCAGGGCGGTGACCAGCTCCGGACCGCGCTCGGTCAGCACGGCGACGGTGTCGCCGCGGCCGATGCCCAGGCCCGCCAGGTGGCGGGCGAGCCGGTTCGCGGCGGCGTTCAACTCGCCGTACCCGACGGCGCGTTCGCCGGACACCAGGGCGACGGCGCCCGGCTCCCGGGCGGCCCGCGCCTCGAACAGGGCGTGCACCGGCACCTCGACGGCGGCGGCCAGGGTGCCCAGCCACTCCTCGCACAGGCCGGCCATGGTGGCCGGGTCGAAGAGGTCGCTGTCGTACTCGAAGCGGCCGGTGAAGCCGGTGCCGAGGTCGTCCACCGAGACGGACAGGTCGAAGCGGGAGACCGGGTTGGAGTGCAGGGAGCGGGTGACGGCGTGCCCGCCGACCGTGAACGGCCGGGGGTCCAGCGGGTGCAGCTCCAACAGCACCTGGCAGAGCGGGTTGCGGTCCTCGGGGCGCTCGTCGAGCACGGCGTTCGCGATGTCGTCGAAGGGCACCTCCTGGTGCCGGTAGCCGCCGATCGACACCTCGCGCACGTGCCGGACCAGCTCGCGGAAGGAGGCGCCCTCCTCCAGCTTCAGCCGCAGCGGCAGCAGGTTGACGAAGTAGCCGATCAGGCCGTCGAGTTCGGCCCGGCCGCGGGCGTTCACCGGCGAGCCGAGGACCAGGTCGCGCTGCCCGGAGCGGCGGTGCAGGGTGAGCGCCAGCCCGGCCAGCAGCACCATGAAGGGGGTGGCGTCCTCGCTGCGGGCGAGCGCCCGGACGGCCTCGGCCACCGGATCGGGCATGGCGAAGCGGTGGAAGGCGCCGCGGAAGGCCTGCTCCTCGGGGCGGGGGCGGTCGGGCGCCAGCGCGTCGGTGGTCGGCGCGTCGCGCAACTGCTCGCGCCAGTAGTCGAGTTGCTTCTCGGCGGTGTCGTCCTGGTACTGCCAGGCGGCGTAGTCGCCGTACTGGACGGCGAGTTCCGGCAGCTCGGCCGGGCGGCCCTCGGCCAGCGCGGCGTACAGCTCCTGGAGTTCGGCCTCCAGTACGGGCAGCGAGCCCTCGTCCCAGACGATGTGGTGGAGGAGCAGCAGCAGCGTGGTCGCCCCGCCGGCCCGGAAGACCCGGGCCCGCACCAGCGGTCCCCGCGCCAGGTCGAAGGGCTCCAGCGCGGCCTCGGCGACCAGCTCGTCCACCCGGTCGGCGGTGGTCTCGGTGAGCGTGAACGGCAGCTCCACGGAGGGGTGGACGACCTGGCGCGGGCCGTCCTCGGCGAGCTCGAAGGTGGTCCGCAGGCTCTCGTGCCGCTCCACCACCCCCGCCAGCGCCCGCCGCAGCAGCCCGGGGTCGACCGGGCCGGAGAAGCGGAACACCCAGGGCACCACGTAGGTCGGCGCGTCCGGGTTCCACTGGTCGAGGAACCACAGGCCGCGCTGGAACTTCGACAGCGGGGCCTCGGCGGCGCCCGAGCGCACCGGGGCCGGGCGCGCGCCGCCGGTCGCGGAGGTCACCGCGGCGGCGAACCCGGCCAGGGTCGGCGCGTCGAAGATGGTGTACGGCGACACCATGCCGAAGACGTCGAAGACCCGGCCCACCACCCGGACGGCGGTCAGCGAATCGCCGCCCAGGTGGAAGAAGTTGTCGTCGGCGCCGACCTCCGGCACCCCGAGCACGTCCGCCCAGACCGCCGCGATCAGCTGCTCGGCGGGGGTGCGCGGCGGGCGGCCGGCCGCCCTGCCCTCCGGCGCGGTCCGCGGCTCGGGCAGCGCCGCGCGGTCCACCTTGCCGCCGGCCGTCAGCGGGAAGGCCTCCAGCGCGGTGAGCGTCGCCGGGACCATGTGCTCGGGCAGCCGCTCGGCCAGCCAGGCCCGGGCCTCGGCGTACCCCGGCGCGGCGCCGGTGACGTACGCGGCCAGCCGGCCCTCGTGCGCCACCACCACGCAGCCGGTGACGCCGGGGTGGCCGGCCAGCACCTGCTCGACCTCCCCGGGCTCGACCCGGAAGCCGCGGATCTTCACCTGGTGGTCGGTGCGGCCGAGGAACTCCAGCGGGCCCTCCCCGGTGGCTCGGCGCACCAGGTCGCCGGTGCGGTACATCCGGGCTCCCCCGGGGCCGTCCGGGTCCGCGAACGGGTCGGCGACGAAGCGGCCGGCGGTCAGGCCCGGGCGGCCGAGGTAGCCGGAGGCCAACAGCGGCCCGCCGACGTACAGTTCGCCGGCCTCGCCGGGCGGCACCGGCCGCAGCCGCTCGTCGAGCACGTGCAGCAGGCGCCCGCCGACGGCGGTGCCGATCGGCACCCGGGCGCCCGGCTGCTCCTGCCCGCCGTCGAGCCGGTGGACGGTGGCGGTGACCACCGTCTCGGTCGGACCGTACGCGTTCAGCAGCGGCACCCCGGTCGCCGCCCACCAGGCGGCGGCGGTGGCCGGCTCCAGCTTGTCGCTGCCGGAGACCATCAGCCGCAGGGTGCGCGGCACCCGGCCGCCCAGCGCCGCCACCACGTCCTGGAAGTAGCCCGCGGCCAGGTTGGCGACGGTGACGCCCTCGGCGTCCAGCAGTTCCAGCAGCGCGGCCGGGGCGAGCAGCCGCTGCTCCGGCAGGAGCAGGCAGGCCCCGGCGCAGAGCGCGCCGAGCACCTGCTCCACGGCCACGTCCACGGTCGGACGGGCGAACTGCAGCACCACGTCCCGCTCGGTCAGGCCGAGGGCCTCGACCACGCCGGCCAGGTGGCCGGTCAGGGCCGCGAGCGGGACGTGCACGCCCTTGGGGCGGCCGGTGGTGCCGGAGGTGTAGATGACGTAGCCGGCGCCCGCGCCCACACCCGTCCCGTCGCCGAGCTCGGTGAGCTCCTCGCCGTCGAGGGCGAGCCCGGCCCCGGCGTCCTCGACGATCCAGCGGTTGCGCTCCTCGGGCGCCTCCCGGTCCAGCGGCAGGTAGGTGGCACCCGCCCGCAGCGCCGCCAGCAGCGCGACCACGTGGTCCAGCCGGTCACGGCCGGTCACGGCGACCGTCCGGCCGGGGGCGAGCCGGGCGGCGAGGGCGGCGCTCAGTCCGTCCAGCTCCCGGTAGCCGACGGTCCGGGCCCCGGCCCGGACGGCCGGCCGCTCCGGGAAGCGCGCGACGGCGGAGGCGAACGGCGCGAATGCGGGCGCCGTGAATTCGACGGGAAAACCGCGAGAGGACATCATCCAGCCCCAGATCGTGAGAGGAATCGGCGAAGAAGGCGATAGGGGGATTACGAAGGCCCTATCGGCAGAACGGGCGGAAGGAAGTCGGCAGTTTCCTTCTGCCGCTTCCCGAGCAGGCCAGGGCTACCGGCCGAGGGGGATTCCGGAATTCCCGGGGGACCAGACGTCCGCCTCTTCCAGGGCCTCCGGGGAGTACTTCCCGAGCGCGCTGATCAGCAGCCGGAGTTCCAGCGCCAGGCATTCCGTGAAACGGCGGAGCCCGGATTCCCGGTCCTCCGCGACGGCGAGCAGCGCCGCCCGCCCGAGGCCCACCGCGCGGGCCCCCAGCGCCAGGCTCTTGACCGCCCGGGCGCCCTCCCAGATCCGCCCGGAGACCAGCAGGCAGGGCGGCGGCACGACCGCCAGCCGGCGCAGGCACTCCGCGAGCGGCAGGCCGACGTGCGGCAGGAACACCCCCGGCGCCCAGCCGGTGCCGCCCTCCGCGCCGTCCACCACGACGGCGTCCGCCCCGGCCTCGTGCGCCACCCGGGCGGCCTCGGCCACGTCCCGGCCGGGGTAGAGCTTCACCCAGATCCGCACCCGCGGGTAGTTGTTGCGCATCAGCCGGATCTGCTGGCGCAGGATCTCCGCGGTGAAGGTGCCCGGGGTGGCCGCGCGCAGCACCCGCCCGTCGCCGAACAGCGGGTCGAGCCCGAAGCGGTCGCCGAGCGCGGCGGCGGCCTCCGCGTCCAGCACGGTCATCCCGCCCAGACCCGGCTTGGCGCCCTGGCCGACCTTCAACTCGAAGGCCAGCCGCCCGGATTCGAGCAGCGGCAGGGCGGCCGGGTCGCTGTGGACGAGGTTCCACACCTCGGCGTCGGCGTCCTCGGTGCTCTGCTGGACGGCCACCCCGCCGAGCCCGTCCGGGAGTTCCTCGCCGTAGGCGCGCAGCCGGCCGAGCAGGGTGCGGTCGGCGGCCTCGCCGAGCCGGCCGTAGCCGTTGACCGGCACCACGTTCTCGCCGATCACCATCGGGATCCCGAGCGCCCCGGCCTGCCGACTGAGGGCCAGTCCGAGGTCGCCGCCGGCCGCCCGGGTGGAGCCGGTCGCGGAGACGTACACCGGCAGCGCGGAGGCGAACCCGCCGATGGCGGTGGCGAGTTCGACGTCCCGGTAGTCGGGCTCGCGGCCCAGGTCGATCAGCTTGGCGAGCCGCTGCGGCAGGAACAGCGGCGGGACGATCCGCAGGGCGTCAAGGGCGTCGGACGGCGCCGCCTCCTCGGCCGCGCCGGCGCCGAACAGCACCCGCCCGTACTCCTCGGCGGGCGGGAACACGGCGGCCGCCCCGGCCCGGGCCCGCCGCCGGACCTCCTCCTCCGGGAACCCCGGTGCGGTCAGGTCGCTCATGGCGACACCACCCCGGCGACCTTGGGGAACGCGCTGGCCTGCCAGACGGCGTCCAGCCCGGCGACGTACCGGGTGAGCCGCTCGACGCCGATGCCGAAGCCCGCGCTGGCCGGCACGCCCTCGCGCACCAGGTCCAGGTACCAGCGGTACTTCTGCGGGTTCTCGCCGGTCTCCCGCATCCGGGTGACGATCTCCGCGTAGTCGTTGGTGCGCTGGCTGCCGCTGCACAGCTCGCCGTAGCCCTCGGGCGCGAGCAGGTCGAAGTTCCGCAGCAGGCCCGGGTCCTGCGGGTGCTCGCGGTCGTAGAAGCCGCGCGAGCCCTTCGGGTAGTCGGTGACGAAGAACGGCCGGTCGCGCCGGGCCGACAGCAACGCCTCGCCCTCCCAGTCGAGTTCGGCGTCCAGACTCTGCGGGTGCCCGATCCCGCGCAGTTCGGCGACCGCCTCGGCGTGCCGGACCCGGCCGAAGGAGCCCTTCAGCAGGTCGGCGAACGCCTGCGGGTCCCGGCCGAGTTCGGCGAACTCCTTGGGCAGCTCGCGCACCGTGCTGCCGACGATGTGCACCACCAGCTCCTCGGCCAGCCGGACGGCGTCGTCCCGGCTCGCGCCGGCCGCCTCCACGTCCAGCTGGTGGAACTCGGCCAGGTGCCGGCTCGTCCCGGCGGTCTCCAGCGGCTCCAGACGGACGTTCGGGGCGATGCAGAAGATCTTGTCGAAGGCGAGCAGCGAGGCCTGCTTGTACAGGATCGCGCTGGTCATCAGCTTGTAGCGGTGGCCGTAGAAGTCGATGTCCACCTGCTTGGAGCCGCGCGCGCCGGGGTCGGTGACCGGGCCGATGATCGGCGGCAGCAGCTCGGTGAAGCCCCGGCCGCGCAGGAACTCGCGGGCGGCGGACAGCAGGTGCTGCTGGATCCGCAGCGCGCTGCGGGTGGTCGGGTCGGTCAGGTGCCGGCCCGGATCGGTCGGGGGCAGGGGGGTGGCGTCGGGCATGGTCGGAGTCCTCTTCTCTCGGGGGGCCGTGGTCCGCCGTCGGGGGCGCGGGCGGTCGTCGGTGGTGGAGCGCCGGCCGGGCGGGACGGCTGGAGCGCGGGCGGCTCGGCGGGGCGGCGGCTCAGCGCGCGACGGGCAGGCCCCGGGCGGCGGACGCGGACGCGGAGGCGGCGGCGTACCGGGCCCGGCCGTCGTAGCTCCGCTGGACGTGGGAGAGGGCGGCGAGCAGCCCGGCCGAGCCGGGGACCGGCGCGCGGCCGCGCTCGCCCAGCCCGGCGATCGGCATCGAGCCGACCGAGGACCAGTACAGCCGCCCGTCCGGGCCCAGCGCGCTGCGCGTGCGCCCGGCGTTGTCGGGGTGCAGGCAGTACGGCACGTCCAGGTAGCCGGCCGCGAACGCCCGTACCAGGGCCCGCCCGACGTCGGCGTCCAGGTCGAGCACCGCGCCGATCAGCGCCCTGGCCTCGGCCTCGATCCCGGTGTCCGGCGGCACGGCGGGGCGGCGGTCGGACGCCGGGGGCCGGGCCCGCTCCGCCGTGGCGGCCGCGGCGGCGGCCTCCAGCGCCCGGACGTTCTCGGCGACGGTCGGGATGCGGTGCGCCTCGGCCGTGGTCTTGACGATCAGCCGGGCCGCGCCACCGCGCACCGCGAGCCGCGCCGCGTCCTCCAGCAGCAGCCGCGCACCGCCGGGCGAGCGCGGGTACACGCCCATGTACGCGTACACCACCAGGTGCCAGTCGACGTCGGTGAGCAGTTCCCCCGCGATCCGGCCGAGCGCGGCCAGCGCCTCCTCGTCCTGGCGGGCGTCGGCCTGCTGGGCGTAGCTGAGCGAGATGCTGCGCAGCCCGTGCCGGCGGAAGAACAGCGCCTCCAGCACGCTGACGGCGATCAGCAGCGAGGGCGGGCAGAGCTGGCCCATCAGGCAGCCGCCGAACGTCTCCAGGTGCGGCTCGGCGCCGAACTCCCGTACGGAGGCCAGCAGTTCGCAGCCGCGACGCCAACGGGCCACCGCCTCGTGGAGCGGGGTGCGGCCGTACGGCAGGCAGTAGGAGACCGGTCCGCCCTCGGTGGCGTCCAGGCCGGCCGCCAGCAGCGCCTCGACGATCCGCTCCGGCGCGGCCGAGCCGTGCCGGACCTGCACCGGGAAGCCCGCGTCCGCGACCCCGCGCAGCACCGCCCGGGTAACCTCGACGGGGTGGGTGGCGATCGGGTAGCCGTTGAGGCCCGCCCCGGCGGCCAGGGCGCGCCGGGCGGCCGCGAGGTCGCCGGTACGGGTGTAGCTGTCCAGGGTGATGGTGCCGACGGTGACGGCGGCCGCGCCCCGGGTGGCGAGCAGGCCCGCCCGCATCGGGGCTGCCTCCGCCATGCCCATCCGGGGCTGGACCACCAGCGCGCCCGCCTCGGCGGCCTGCGCCACGAACGCGCCGAAGCCCGTCCCGGCGGGGCCCGCCCGTTCAGAACCGGCCGCCGCGGGACCGGTCACCGCGGGACCGGCCCCGGCGGGAGCCGTCACAGCAGCACCCCGGAGCGCAGTCCGCCGACGAAGGCGCGGAACCCGGCCACCGCGGCGCCGTCCTCGAAGACCGCGTCGAACCCGGCCGCCAGCAGCGCGCGTTCGCGGTCCGGGTCGTCAGCCCCGGCGATGCCGAGCTTGCCGCCGATGACGGTCGGGGTGCTCCGCAGCTCCGGGCAGGCGCGGAGGGCCTCGATCACCCGCAGGCCCTCCTGGTGGCCGTGCCCGTTGACGCTGCTGATCACGATCAGGTCCGGTTCGGCCCGGCGGCACTCGGAGAGCAGCAGCGCGTCCGGGACGCACGCGCCCAGGTTCGTCACCCGGTGGCCCATCTCCTCCAGCAGGAACTGGAGGTACACCAGGTTCCAGGTGTGCGAGTCCGAGGCCGTCGTCGTCACGACGACGTCCAGACCGCCCGGACCGTTCTGTTCGGCATTCCCGTGCTCCACGACTCCGCCCTCACCGGTAGTGATCCTCGATGGCGTTCCGTCGCGTTCTGCGCGGCGGCCCGGCCCCACGGAGAACGCTAGGAACGATCGGGCCCGGCAAGCGGCAGCTCCGGCGGCATTAAGCGGCAGAATGGGTCGGCCGGCGGCAGAACCGGTCAGCCGGCGGCCGCCAGCAGCGGGACGTCCCCGGCCGGCGAGAGCCGCGGCCCGGGCTCCTCCCGGACCAGCCGGCGGCACAGGTTGAGGACGGTGAAGCGCACGCCGTCCCGGGCGGGCACGCTGCGGATCAGCCCCCGCGACAGCAGTTCGTGCACCGTGGCCAGGCAGGTCTGCAGCGTCCAGCCGCTGCGGACCACCGCGTCCTCCCCCGACCAGTCCCCGGGCTCGTCCACCAGCACTTCCAGCAGGGCGCGCTGACGATCCGTCAGGCGGAGGATCGCCGGCTCCACGTCGTCCCGCAGGTCACCGCGCGCGCCGAACACCACCGGCGGCGCCGCCAGCGTGAACGGGACGGCCGCCAGCCCGGCCACCAGCTGGGCGGTGGACCGCACCAGCGCCCAGCCCGCCGCCCGCTCCAACGCGCCCGGCAGGCCGTCCAGTCGGCGGCACAGCTCCGCGACGGCGGGCGCCTCGGAGCGCTCCAGGGTGTAGCCGGGCCGCAGCCGGCACAGGTGCGAGAGCAGCAGCCGGACGGCCCCGACCTGCGCCAACGCCTCGGGCTCGGCGTCGAGTTCGGGGTCCGGTACGGGCAGCGGCGCGAGCGGGATGACCTGGCCGCCGGGCAGCGGCCGGGCCTCCCGGGCGGTGATCAGCACCCGCAGCCCGGGGCAGTGGCGGAACAGCCCGTCCAACTGCCCGGCGTCCACCCCGCCGTCGGCGCCGTCCAGCACCAGCAGGGCGGGCCGCTCGCCGATGTCCCGGACGAGGTCGTCCAGCCGCCCGCGCCACGGGTGCGGGCCGCCGCCGCAGTCCACCCAGCGCACCGACCAGCGGACGGCCAGGTGCAGCCGGCGGGCCACCTCCAGGGCGAGCCGGGTCTTGCCCACCCCGCCGAGGCCGACCAGCGAGACCAGCCGGTCCCCGTGCACGGCGAAGGCGTCGGCCAGCACCTCGGCCTCCGCCTCCCGGCCGACGATCGCCCCGCGCGCCACCGGCGGGGCGGCCGGCTCGTCCCCCGGCTCGTCCGCGGCCTGCTGCCGGCGGGCGGCCTCCTCGAAGTCCGTCCGGCTGCGGCCCTCCAGCCGCAGCGCGTCCGCCAGCAGCCGGACGGTCTCGTTGCGGGGCCGTCGCACCCGGCCGCTCTCCATGTCCCGGATCGCCCGCACGCTCAGGGTCGCGTGATCCGCCAGGCACTGCTGGGTCAGCCCGATCCGCTCGCGCCGTAGCCGCAGCAGCTCGCCGAAACCCGCCGCCGTTCTCACCGCTTGCACCGACAGCCCGCCGTCCATGCCTCGTCTGCCCTTCGTGGTCCGGACTCCTCCTGGCGTCGGGACCGGTGGCGGCGTCAGCCACGGGCGCCCGTACGGCCCGTGGTCCGGCCGTACGGGACCCGGCGATCAGGCTGTGGCCTCCGGACCGGTTCCCTCCGGGTCCCGATGCTCCAGGCTCGTCGTCTACGCCCGATCAACGGCCGATCACCGACCCTACCCATGACCTTCACCCGGGCCTCACAGCCCGCCCGCCACCTGGGCGGCCTCCCCGGCGCATCCGGGTGAACCGTCGTGCCACTCGGGCACGTTAATGCCGTTTATCGGATTTTCGGCACGCATACTACGCCCGTACGGTCACTGTCCGCATCAGGTCAACAACTCCCCGCATCCGCTCCACGACCCCCGTGCCCGTCACCACCGCCATCCACCCCGCGCCGTCCAGCTCACCGCCGTCCAACCCACCGCTGTGCAGCCCACCGCGTGACACCGGACCGCTCGACCGAAGGGAATCGTCATGAGGCGCTGTCCAGCCACCAGCGGACACGAGCGAAGTCGACGCGGCCGCCGACACGGAAGCCGACCCGGGATGGACACGCTCCGCGACCGCCTCGTCGGGGCCGTGCTCACCCTCCTCCTCGCGTTCGCCACGGCCTCCGGCTCCTTCGCCGCCCCCGCCGTGGCACACGCGCCCAGCCGTGACCCCCGCACCCCCGCCACCGGCACGACGGCCGCCCCCGCCGACCAGCGGAACGGCCGCCACGACGTCCGCCAGCAGCCCGTGACCCTGGCGAAGACCGGCACCGACACCACCACCGGCAGCACCACCCAGACCGCCCAGGGCGACACCGTCCGCTGGGTCGTCTCCGCGACCAACCCCGACGGCGCCCCCGTCAGCACCACCGTCACCGACGCCATCCAGGGCGGCCCCGGCAGCACACCGCAGACCCAGTCCTACGTCCCCGGCTCACTGCAGGTGCCCCCCGGCTTCACCAAGCAGTGGTCCACCGACGGCGGCACGACCTTCTCCGGCACCGACCAGGGCGCCGCCACCAACGTCGTCCAGGCCACCAACCCGACGCTCTCCTCCCCGGCGACCGGCCAAGTGGTCCAGATCCCGCCGCCGTTCACCCCGATCAACACCGCCACCGGCGGCGACGGCTTCACCCCCATCCGCTACACCGCCACCATCAACGGCGTCCCCACCCCCGAGATCTGGAACATCTACCACCACGGCTTCTCCAACACGGCCAGCGTGGTCTGCACCGACCTGCTCACCAACGGCCCCTGCCCGACCCCGAGCGGAGCCCCCGCCACCTGGCCCCAGGCGCTGAACTCCTCCGCCGCCGACACGACCACCGGCGACATCGGCAGCACCCGCACCCCGACCTACGTGCAGATCGGCTCCCGGCTGTACTACGCCGCGATCAGCCGCGTCACGCAAGCACTCATCGGCGTCGGCTGCATCGACCTCCAGGCCCAGACCAGCTGCGGCCTCACCCCGCTCCAGACCGGCACCGGCCTGGTCATCGGAGGCGTCGTCCAGGCGCCCAACCAGCTGATCTACGCGGTCTCCGGCACCGGCGAGATCCTCTGCTACGACCCCGTCGGCAACTCCTCCTGCGGCACCTTCGACATCGGCCTGCCGCCCAACGAGGGCCAGGTCGCCTTCAGCGGCGACTACGCCGGCATCATGCGGGTCATCAACGGCAAGATCTACGTCACCGACAACCAGCTGGCCCCGCTGCCCACGGTGATGTCCTGCTTCGACCCGTCGACGAACGCCGCGTGCACCGGCTGGGCCACCCCCAAGACCGTCGTCACCCCGACCGGCACCGAAGCCGCCCGCGCCGACAACGTCTTCGAGATGTACGACACGGCCGGCACCGTCACCGGCGTCTGCACGGCGGTCGGCGGCGTCGAACTGGCCGTCACCCCGCCGGTCGGCACCGTCGTCTGCTTCGACTTCGCCGGCAACCCCGTCGCCGCGCCCCCCGGCCTGCAGACCCTCCTCAGCACCAACGTCGCCCCCGGCGAATCCAACTTCCAGGTGCCGCTCACCATCACCGCCCCCAACGGACACCTCGAAACCGAGTTCCCGTTCTGGATCTACCTCAGCATCTCCCCCACCTCCAACAGCTCCGAGTTCTGCTACGACTGGAACACCCAGGCCCCCTGCGCCCAGTACGGCACCAACGGCGTCGTCAACGGCCCGCCCAACGTCAACGGCGGCGACACCAGGCCGTACGGCTTCGCCTACGACGGCCAGTGCAAGTACAGCCTCGGCGACACCGGCTACCTGTTCTCCATCGACCCGATCACCGGCGCCTCCCCCTGCCTGAAGACCAAGGCCCAGGGCAGCCTCAACCCCTCCGCGTACTACTGCGACGGGGCCACCGGGCACGTGAGGTCGTACGGCACGGTCAGCCTCCTCGGCCTCGACCCCACCACCGTCGACTTCACCCAGTCCTCGGTGACCGTCCTGGCCTCCGACGGCACCACCATCGGCACCTTCCCGTTCAACCCCACCACCGAGACGGCGGACATCTCGTCCGTCCCGACCAGCGACTCACCGATCCAGGTGATCGCCAACCTCACCCTCGTCAACGGGTCCTCCTTCACCCCCGGCAACCACCCGCAGATGCAGGTGACCTTCGTCGGCGACGCACCGCAGATCTGCTTCGAGACCACCGTCTCCACCGACTGCTCCGTCACCGCCGTCTCCAACCAGGCCTCCGCCGTCACCAACGGCCAGCCGCCCGTCACCTCCAACACCGTCACCCTCCAGGTCACCCCCGGCGCCGAGTGCGCGCCGAAGCTGGAGATCCTCAAGGAGGTCTGCACCTCCACCAACGCCTCCGACTGCGGCCCCGGCGGCCCCGGCCCCTGGGCCAAAACCACCACCCTCGCCCCCGGCGGGACGGCCTACTGGCGGATCACCGCGACCAACACCGGCCTGGTCAACATCACCGGCATCACCCTGGACGACACCGTCACACCGTCCTGCGTGACAGCCGCCGGGACGTTCGACCTGGCAGCGGGCGCCTCCCATCAGATCTTCTGCAACCTGCCGGGCGTCACCCAGTCGACGACGAACACGGTGACCGCCTCCTTCCCCGGCCCCGGCGGCACACCGGTCAGGACGGGCCCGTCCGAGGCGAGCGCCGTCGTCCCGTCGCTGGCCATCAACAAGGAGGTCTGCACCTCGACCAACGCCGCCGACTGCGGCGCCGGGGGTCCGGGCCCGTGGGCCAAGACCACCACCGTCGCCCCGAACGGCACCGCGTACTGGCGCATCACCGTCACCAACACCGGCACGGTCAACGTCACCGGCATCACGCTGAACGACACCGTGACGCCCTCGTGCGTGACGGCCGCGGGGACGTTCGACCTGGCGGCGGGCGCGTCCAAGCAGGTGTTCTGCAACCTGCCGGGCGTCACCCAGTCCACCACCAACACGGTGACGGCCTCGTTCCCGGGGCCCGGTGGCACCCCGATCACCACACCGCCCTCCGAGGCGAGCGTCGACGTTCCATCGCTGGCCATCAACAAGGAGGTCTGCACCAGCACCAACCCGGCCGACTGCGGTGACGGCGGCGCAGGCCCCTGGGCGAAGACCACCACCGTCGCCCCGAACGGCACCGCCTACTGGCGGATCACCGTCACCAACACCGGCACGGTCAACGTCACCGGCATCACCCTCACCGATGCCATCACACCGTCGTGTGTCACAGCCGCCGGCGCCTTCGACCTCGCGGCGGGCGCCTCCCATCAGGTGTTCTGCAACCTG
>NZ_JBHVVE010000006.1:309556-455042 GCF_042883725.1 Kitasatospora sp. NPDC058184 | reverse complement strand
AGTTGCCTGCGCGTCACATCCAACAGTCCTACCGGGTTCTGCCCCAGAGCGGGGCAGAACCCGAAGATTGATCACAACATCACACAGGCCCTAGGCCGATCGGCCACCCGGGGCCCGCGACGCACCGCGCGTCGCGGGCCCCGGCGCGCATCACCCCAGGTCGGAAGCCGGGCCGGGACCCGGGCCGGGCGTGGACACGTCCGGAAGGCGGCGTGAAGATCTGGCGCACACTCGTACGGTTTGCCACTGATTGATCGGAATTACGGACCGTCAGGGCTTTGCCACGGTTCGCGAGCCCTCTTACGCTCCGGCGTCATGCCCTCACCCCTGATCAGCGTCGTGCTCCCCGCCTACGACCGGCACGAACAGCTCGCCGACTGCCTGGACTCGCTGCTCGCCCAGTCCCTGGCCGACGTCGAGGTGATCGTGGTCGCCGACCGCTCCCCCGAGACCGCGGGCGGGCTCGCCGACGCGTACGCCGCCCGGCACCCGCAGGTGTCGGTGCTGCACCTGAACGCCGCGGTCGGGGTCGGGGCGAGCCGGAACGCGGGCGCGGCGCGGGCCACCGGCGAGTACCTGCTGTTCCTGGACGCCGACCACCTGCTGCCCCGGGACGCGCTGCGCACGCTCGCCGACCGGCTCCGGCAGACCGGCCCGGTGGACGTGCTGCTGTTCGGCCACTCCCGCCGGCACCAGGACCGGGACTGGCCGGGCGGGGCCGAGGCGCTGCTCGCCGAGGCCGGGCCCGAGCCGTTCGCCCCCTTCGACCGGCCCGCGCTGTTCGGCGCGCCGCCGCTGGCCTGGGACCGGCTGGTCCGCCGCGGCCACTGGGCCGAGCTGGGCCTGGCCTTCCCTCCCGGCCGCTACGAGGAGGTCCCGGTGGCGCACGCGGCGCTGCTCGGCGCCCGGACGGCCGCCGTGCTGGCCCGCGAGTGCGTCCAGCTCCGCCGCCGGGAGACCGTCCATCCGGCGGGCGGCCCGGGCAGCAGCGTCTTCGACCTGTTCGAGCAGTACGAGCGCAGCTTCGCCCTGCTGGAGGACCAGCCGCACCTGTACGCGGTGCGCGAGGCGCTGTTCGTCCGGATGATCCGGCACTACCTGTTCGTCTTCGACCTGGCCGGCTGCGTCACCCGCGCCGAGCGGCCGCAGTTCTTCCACCGCGCCGCCGAGCACCACCGCCGCTTCCAGCCGCCCGGCCACCGCCGGCCGGGCGGCCGCGAGGGGATCAAGTTCTCGCTGCTGGCGGGCGGCGCGTACCCGGCCTTCGAGGTGGCCAAGCTCTCCCACATCGCGCGCGGCACGCTCACCGGGCGGAAGTAGCCGGGGCACCCCCACCCGGGTGAGCCGGGCGCCGCGCCCGGTACCGGTGCGGCGGCGCGGCTGCGATCATCGGCGGAGCCGTACTCCTGGGAGGTCCTGGTGAGCCGTCCGTCCGCCGTCCCCGGGGCCGAGTTGGCCCGTGAGCTGGCCGCGGTGCTGCGCGGGGAGGTCCGCTTCGGCGCCGCCGAGCGCACCGTCTACAGCCAGGACGCCTCCAACTACCGGCAGTTGCCGCTCGGCGTGGTCAAGCCGGCCGACCTCGACGACGTGCGCACCGCGCTGGCGCTCTGCCGTGCCCACCGGGTGCCGGTGGTGGCGCGCGGGGCCGGGACGAGCATCGGCGGGCAGGCGATCGGCCCGGGCGCGGTGGTGCTGGACTTCCGCCGCCACCTCGGCGCGGTGCTGGAGATCGATCCGGGGGCCCGCACCGCGCGCGTCCAGCCCGGCACCGTGCTGGACGACCTCCAGCGCGCCGCCAGGCCGTACGGGCTGCGCTTCGGGCCCGACCCGTCCACGCACAGCCGGTGCACCCTCGGCGGCATGATCGGCAACGACTCCTGCGGCTCCCACTCGCTCGCCTGGGGGCGCACCGCCGACAACGTCGAGCGGCTGGAGCTGCTGCTCGCGGACGGCACCGAGCTGACCGTCGGCGGGCGGCTCACCCCCGCGGAGCGCGCCGCGCTCGCCGCGCTGCCCGGCCGGGTCGGCCAACTCCACACCGGACTGCAGGAGTTCACCGACCGCAACCTCGCCGCCATCCGGCAGGGCATGCCGCGGCTGCCCCGCCGCACCTCCGGCTACCCGCTGGACGCGCTGCTGCCCGAGCAGGGCCACGACCTGGCCCGGGCGCTCACCGGCACCGAGGGCACCTGCGCGCTGCTGCTCGGCGCCACCGTCCGCCTGGTCGAGGACCCGCCGGCCCGGGCCCTGGTGGTGGCCGGCTACCCCGACGAGGGCGCCGCCGCCGACGCCGTCCCGGCGCTGCTGCCGTACGGTCCGCTGACCGCCGAGGGCATGGCGGCCGACCTGATCGCCGCGCTGCTCGCCGCCGGGCCCCGCCCGCCCGCGCTGGACCGGCTGCCCGCCGGCGAGTGCTGGCTGTTCCTGGAGACCGGCGGCGACACCCCGCGGGCCGCCTACCAGGCCGCCCGCCGGCTCGCCGACGCGGTGAAGCGCGAGCGCTCGGCCACTGTCGCCCTGGTCACCGACCCGGTCGAGCAGCGCCAGCTGTGGGCCGTCCGGGAGGCCGGCGCGGGGATCGTCACCCGGCTGCCCGGCGGCGGCGAGGCCTGGCCCGGCTGGGAGGACTCCGCCGTCCCGCCCGAGCGGCTCGGCGACTACCTGCGGGCCCTGCGCGCCCTGCTGCGCCGGCACAGCCTGCACGGCGTCCCGTACGGGCACTTCGGCGACGGCTGCGTGCACCTGCGGATCGACTTCCCGCTGGACGAGCCCCAAGGGGTGCTGGTCTTCCGGGAGTTCCTGGAGCAGGCGGCCGATCTGGCGGTCTCGTACGGCGGTTCGCTCTCCGGCGAGCACGGCGACGGGCAGGCCCGCTCGGAGCTGCTGCCGCGCATGTACCCGCCCGAAATCATCGGCCTGTTCGGGGAGTTCAAGCGGATCTGGGACCCGGAGAACCTGCTCAACCCGGGCGCGCTGGTCGACCCGCGCCCGCTCGACGCCGACCTGCGCTTCGTCACGGCCCCGCGCCGCACGCTGCCGCTGGCCCTCCCGTACGAGCAGGACGGCGGCAGCCTGGTGAAGGCGGTTCACCGCTGCGTGGGCGTCGCCAAGTGCGTGGCCCCGGGCAGCGGGGTGATGTGCCCGAGCTACCTGGCCACCGGCGAGGAGCGGCACTCCACCCGGGGGCGGGCCCGGCTGCTCGCCGAGATGCTGCGGGGGGACGCGATCCCGGACGGCTGGCGCTCGGAGGAGGTGCGGGAGGCGCTGGACCTCTGCCTGAGCTGCAAGGGCTGCGCGAGCGACTGCCCCGTCCACGTCGACATGGCGACCTACAAGTCCGAATTCCTGTACCAGCACTACCGGCGCCGGCCGCGCCCGCTCGCGCACTACTCGATGGGCTGGCTGCCGCTCTGGCTGCGGGCCGCCTCGCTCGCGCCCGGGGCCGCCAACACCCTCGCCCGTTCCCGGGCCGGGGGGCTGCTCAAGCGGCTCGGCGGGATCGACCGGCGCCGGGTGCTGCCGGTCCTCCCGCCGGAGACCTTCACCGCGTGGTACCGGCGGCACCGCGCCACCCACCCGGCCCCGGCGGGCGCCCGGCCGGTGCTGCTGTGGCCGGACACCTTCTCCGACCGCCTCCAGCCGAACGTGCCGCGCTCGGCCGTCGAGGTGCTGGAACACCTGGGCTTCGACGTCCGGCTGCCCTCGGGCCCGGTCTGCTGCGGCCTCACCTGGTACTCCACCGGCCAACTCGGCACCGCACGAAGGGTGCTGCGGCGCAGCCTGCGGGCGCTGGACGGAGCTGGGGTCCAGGCCGACACCCCCGTGATCGGCCTGGACCCCAGCTGCACCGCGACCCTGCGCGAGGAACTGCCCCGGCTGCTCGGCGCGGAGGGCCGCCCGCTCGCCGACCGCACCCGCACCTTCGCCGAGTTCCTCGACGAGTTCGCCCCGGACGCCCCGCTCCCCCGGATCCCGCTGGACGCCGTCACCCAGACCCACTGCCACCAGCACGCGGTGCTCGGCAGCGCCGCCGACCGCCGGCTGGAGGCCCGGCTCGGCCTGAACAACCGGGTGCTGGACGCCGGTTGCTGCGGCCTGGCGGGCAACTTCGGCTTCGAGCGGGGCCACTTCGAGGTGTCCGAGGCCATCGCGGAGCGGGTGCTGCTGCCGGGGCTCCGGGCCGCCGGGCCGCCGGCGGTGGTCCTGGCGGACGGCTTCAGCTGCCGCACCCAGATCGCCCAACTCGCGGACGGGCGGCGGGCCCTGCACCTCGCGGAGCTGATCGCCCGGGAACTGCGGGATCAGTCCTGACGGTGCGCCGCGAGGAAGGCCCCGGCGTGGGCCGCGGCCTCCTCCCTGGTTCGGTGGCCTGCCGCCGCCCCACCGGTGGCGCCGTCCGCGCCGGTGGCCGTCCAGCGCCAGCCGCCGGCGGCCTCGTCCTCCGCCAACTCGGCTGTTCCACCGAACAGTTCGAGCAGCCCGGGCCGCGCCGCCGGACGGCTGACGGCCTCCGGCCACTTCTTCCGGGCGCCCTGCCGGGTGATGCCCCAGGCGGCACCGAGCCGCTCGTAACTGGCGCCGTAGGAACCCGCGGTGGCGGCCGCGCCCGCGGTGAGCAGCTTGACCTCGGCGTCCACCAGCTTCCAGGCGGACAGGACGGAGAGGGCGACCTCGACCGGCTCGGCGTTCCACATCCGTTCCGCGGGCAGGCCCGTCGCGCGGGCGCGCACGGCGGCGGCGAGGGGGTCGAGCGCGTCGAGGAGGGCCTTGGCCAGCGCGGCCCGCTCCTCCGGAGTGATCTCCACGGTCGTCATGATGACAACTGTAGTTAACGAACTCGTCCACGACAACCATAGTTACCGGCCGAACCGGTCCAGCGGGCTCGCACCCCGCTTCTCCGGCGCGAACGGCGTGCCCGAGGAGAGCGCCCGGAAGCCCACCACCAGCGCCTCCCCCAGGAAGCCCACCCCGATCGACAGCTGGATCGGACGGGCGTCCGCGGCCAGGCCGAAGTGCGCGGCGAGCGCGGCGAAACCGGCCATCAGGGCCAGCGACACCGCCGCGACCAGGAAGGTCCGCCCGGTGTAGCGCTGCCACAGCACGCCCTCCCGCTCGTAGACCCGGATGGTGGCGCCGCGCACCGCCCCCAGCGCGACGCCGAGCCCGGCGCCCGCCGCGATCCAGCCGTAGTCGGCCGCGCCGAGCCCGTGCTTCTGGGCGAGCGCCCACACGCCGAGGGCGGTGAGCACCACCGGCGGCGCGAAGAGGTCCCGGGCGTTGAGCGGTTCGCCGCGCAGCCGCCGGATCACCACCACCACGACCACGACGGCGATCAGCCCCGCGTGCACCCAGCCGTTCATTCCTGCCTCCCCGAATTTTTGTAGCTCGACCGTGCTAAATCAGCAATTTAGCTCGCTCGTGCTATAACGGCAACATGCCGAAGATCGTCGACCCCGCCGAACGCCGCCAGGCCGTCGCCGACGCCGTCCTGCGCGTCGCGGCCCGGGAGGGACTGGAGCACGCCTCCCTGCGCAACGTCGCTGAGGAGGCCGGACTGGCCGTCGGCTCGGTGCGGCACTACTTCGCCGGCAGCTCCGAGCTGATGATCTTCGCGATGCGCGAGCTGGCCCGGCGGATCGAGGCCCGCATCCGCGCCCACGCCGCCGCCCTGCTCGACCCGGCCGCCGTCGGCACCGACCGGCGCGAACGGACCGTCCGACTGCTCGCCGAGACCCTCCCGCTGGACGCCGGGCGCCGGGAGGAGTCCGCGCTCTGGCTCTCCTTCGTCACCGCCGCCCGCACCCGGCCCGACCTGCGGCCCCGCGCCGTCGAGATGCAGACCGGACTCGACGACCTGGTCCGACGCGTCCTCGCCGAGTCCCGACGCGCCGGCGGCCTGGCCCCCGGCCTCGACCTCGACCTCGAGACCCGCCGGCTCTCCGCCCTGCTGGACGGCCTCACCCTCCAAGCCGTCCAGCACCCCGACCTGGTCGGCCCGGACGAGCTCCGCGCGGTGCTGCGCCGCCACCTCGACACCCTGGCCGCCCCCGCCTCCTGAGACCGCGCCAACACCCCCGAGAACGCCGAGGGCACCGCGGTCGCCGACGGCACGGAGAGCACCGACGGCACCGGGCCCCCGCCGCCCACGCCACCTCCGTCTACGCCCTGGGGTGACCGGACCGGCACGACTGCGGCCCCCGCCCGTCCGTCGGCGGGGGCCGCAACCCGCGTACGCGCGGCGGGGGTGTCAGCCCTGGGCCGCCCCCGCGGGCGCCTCCTCCGCGCAGACCGCCGAGACGAACTCGGCGACCCGCGCCTGCGGCAGCCCGCGCGCGATGTCCGCCTCGCTGATCATGCCGACCAGCTTGTGCTCCGGGTGGTTGATCACCGGCAGCCGGCGCACCTGGTACTGCTCCATCACCCGCAGCACCTGCTCGCAGTCCTCGTCCGCCTCCACCGTCATCGGCCGCCCCTGCGCCAGCTCGCCCGCCGTCACCGACGCCGGGTCGCGGTCCTCGGCGACGCAGCGCAGCACGATGTCGCGGTCGGTCACGATCCCCAGCAGCTTGTCGCCCGGCCCGCAGATCGGCAGGGCGCCCACATGGCGTTCCCGCATGATCCGGGCGGCGGCCGCGAGCGTCTCGTGCTCACGGATGCACTCCGCGCCCGGGTGCATGATGTCGCTGGCTCTGGTCATGGTCCGCCTCCTGACCTGGCTTCCCGTTCCCCTCGTCCATCGTGGTCCGGGCGGATGGCCGACGCCACCGGGGCCGACCCGCTCACTCCGCTCCGTCCGGCCCGGCGGGGCCGCCGCGCCCGGCCCGGCCGTCCGGCGACTCCGGACGATCCAGCGGCGACTGCTCCAACACCTCTTCCAGGGGCGGGAGTTCATGCCTGGGCGGCTCCGGCTCCAGCCCCTCCTCCGGGATCTCGCCGCTCTCCACCGCCTCCTCCACGGCCTTCGCCCCGGCCGCGACCGCCGCCGCCGTCAGCAGGTTCCGCTGCTGGACCTCCGTGGCACTGTCCAGGAAGCGCAGCAGCTCCACCGGGAAGGGCAGCACCAGCGTCGAGTTCTTCTCCGCCGCCACCTCCACCACGGTCTGCAACAGCCGCAGTTGCAGTGCGGCCGGAGTCGCGCTCATCACGGCCGCGGCGTCCGACAGCCGCTGCGAGGCCTGGTACTCGCCGTCCGCCGTGATGATCCGGGCCCGCCGCTCCCGCTCGGCCTCCGCCTGCCGCGCGATCGAGCGCTTCATCGACTCCGGCAGCGCGACGTCCTTGATCTCCACCCGGTCGATCTCGATGCCCCAGCCCAGCGCCGGGCTGTCGATCATCAACTCCAGCCCCTGGTTGATCGGTTCCCGGTTGGCCAGCAGGTCGTCCAGCTCGCTCTTGCCGATGATCGAGCGCAGCGAGGTCTGCGCGACCTGGGAGATCGCGAAGTTGTAGTCCTGCACGTTGACGGTGGCCTTCACCGGGTCCACCACCCGGTAGTAGACCACCGCGTCCACCCGTACGGTCACGTTGTCGCGGGTGATGCCCTCCTGCGCCGGGATCGGCATCGTCACGATCTGCACGTTGACCCTGCGCAGCCGGTCCGCGACCGGCATCAGCGCCACCAGCCCGGGCTCGCGCACCTCCTCGCGCACCTTCCCGAAGCGGAACACCACGCCCTTCTGGAACTGCTGGACGACCCTGATGCTCAGGCCCGCACAGATCACCCCGAGCCCGGCCAGCCCCCCGAGCGCACCCAGCACCGCATCGACGATCATCGCGGCCTCCTCGCGACCGGCGCACTGCGCGCACACCGGCGTCTCCGGCCGCCGCCGACCCGGACCGGCCGGGGACCGCCGGAGCAACTGATTCCACGCTACGCCTGCCCGGACGACGCCGGTACGAACGTCCCGCTCCCCCTAGGATCCTGACCATGCCGACCGAGGCCGCACCCTCCTCCCCCACCGCCGACCCCTCCGACCAGGCCGCCGACGACCCCGAGCACCCCCGGCACCCCGCCGAGGCGGCCGCCCGGGCCGCCGGACTCGCCGCGCTGGACCGCGTCGTCACCGGCTGCCGGGCCTGCCCGCGCCTGGTCGCGTGGCGCGAGGAGACCGCCCGCACCAAGCGCCGCGCCTACCAGGACCAGGACTACTGGGCCCGCCCGATCCCCGGCTTCGGCCCGCCGGACGCCCCGCTCGTCCTGGTCGGCCTCGCCCCCGCCGCCCACGGCGCCAACCGCACCGGCCGGATCTTCACCGGCGACCCCTCCGGCGACCTGCTCTACGCCGCCCTGTACGAGCTCGGGCTCGCCAACCGCCCCGAGTCCGTCCGCTACGGCGACGGCCTGGAACTGTCCGGCGTCCGGATCACCGACCCGGTCCGCTGCGCCCCGCCGGACAACAAGCCCAGCACCGCGGAACGCGACACCTGCCGCCCCTGGATCACCCGGGAGCTGGAGCTGATGCGCCCCACCGTGCGCACCGTCGTCGCCCTCGGCGGCTTCGCCTGGCAGGCGATGCTGCCGGTGATCGCGGACGCCGGCTGGCGGCTCCCCCGCCCCCGCCCCGCCTTCGGCCACGCCGCCGTGGCCGCCTTCCCGGCCCGCGACGGCGGCCCGGACCTGCGGATGTACGGCTGCTACCACGTGAGCCCGCGCAACACGAACACCGGCCGGCTGACCACCGCGATGCTCCGGGACCTGCTGCGCGAAGCCGCCCGCTCGGCGGGGCTCGACCCCCGGTAGGGCGCGGCGGAGCGGGCCGGTCGGTCGAACCGGTGAGTGGCCGTGATCCCGCCGTCCACCGGCAGCGTGACGCCCGCGACGTACGAGGCCCGGTCGCGCAGCGGCCAGGCCGCCGCTACCCGAAGCGGGCCAGCTTCCGTCTGCCCGCCGGCCGCCAGACCTCCGGCAGCCGGTGCCGGGCGGCCTCCTCCGCGGCCAGCTGGCGGCCGTAGAGGACGCCGTAGCCGAAGGGCTCGCCGCCGCTCGCCGCGTGGGCGGCGAGGGTGCTCGCGGCGACCACCGCGTCCTGGTGCTCGCCCAGCACCTCCTGGACGGCCTTCATCCGCTGGGTGTAGCGCTCGGCCCGGGCGCCGACGGCCGGGGCGGCGGTCTCGCCTGCGTACCGGGCGCGCTTGGCCGCCTTGCGGGCCGCGTGGAGGGCGAGGTCCCGTTCCCCGGGGGCGGCGGCGAGGGCGGCGCGGACGCGTTCGGCGGTGCGGTCCTGTTCGCGGGCGGCGATCCGGGAGAGCTCCGGGACGGCACCGCGGGCGGCGCGCGGGAGCAGCGGCGGGTCGGCGAGGAGGGTGGCGAGGGCCTGGCCGAGGGCCCGGCGGCGGGGGCTGTCGAGGGCGGCGACGACCTCCGGCCAGATCTGCCGGTACTCGGTCTCGCCCCACCGCTCCAGCGCGGCGGCGACCCGCTGCGGCCCGCATTCGGCGGGCAGCTCGCGGGCCTCGGCGGCGAGCCGTTCGGCCAGCACCTCGCGGTCCCGCGCCCCGCCGAGCGCGGCGGCGAGCCAGCGCAGCTCGGCGACCAGCTCGTCGGTGGTGCCGGGGGCGAACAGCCGCCGGAAGGTCCGCAGGGCGCTGCGCAGCCGCCGGCAGGCGACCCGCATCCGGTGCACGGCGTCCGGTTCGTCGGCCCGGACGGCCTCGTCCAGGCCGGCCAGCACCACGGCCTGCGCCTCGATGCGGGCCAGCAGCACCTGTCCCACCGTGGTCTCGGGTTTCGCCATGCGCGCTCGCCCCCTCGTCGGGTCAGCGGGAACGCCTTCCAGGCTAATGCGGCCGCGGCTGCTGTCGACCCGACGGGCGACCTCGCAGGCTACTGAGCGCGCGTCAGCCGGACCAGGGACCTACGGGCCCTCGTGCCGGACGCGGAGGCCATGGCATACTCCGGAGCGTGACGACCTCCTCCCATGCGACCAGGGCCCTGCGGGCCGCGGTGTTCACCGCGCTCGCCGTGCCGATGGCCGCGTTGGGCCAGGTGGTCATCACGGGCCGTCCGCTGCCGCTGTCGCTGGTGGCCACGGCCGGTGCCGTCGTCTTCCTGGTCGCGACCGTGCTGGCCGGCGGGGAGCGGCGGTTGCTGCACATCTCCGGCGTGATGGTGCCGGTCGAGCTGCTGCTCAACACCACGTTCAACCTGGGCCAGGCCGGCTGTTCGCCGGTGCTGGCCGGTCAGGTGCCCGCACGCGGGGTGAACCTGCTGGTCTGTGGCGGCGGTTCGGTGGACGGCTCGCTGCTGAACGGCCCGCTGGGGCACACCGCCCAGTTGGCGCCCGCCGCGACCCAGCTGCTGCTCCTGCTGGTGCACCTGGTGATCGCGCTGGCGGCCTCCGCCTGGCTGCGGATGGGCGACGCCGCCCTGTCCGGCCTGGCCCGGGCGCTGCGCGCGCTGAGCGAGTCGCTGGCCGGCCCGCTGCGCGCCCTGGTCGTCCTGCTGCTCCCGGCCCCGGTCCGTCCGGTGCTGCGGGTGCCGCTGCCGGTGTCGGACCGCCCGCGGCCGCGCCGCGAGGACGTGGTGCTGAGCCCGGCGCCCCGGCGCGGTCCGCCCGCCTTCGCGCCTGCCTGCTGATCTCCGGCCTCATCTGATCATCCCCGTACCCGCCCGAAACGGGCCCGGTACGCCCGCAGGCAGTGCGCACGACTCCCGCGTTCACCGACCCCGCCGCAGCAGCTGCGGCTCCCCGCGCGCACCCGCGCGCCGCGTACAGGAGTTGACTCCCCCGTGTCCCAGGACAAGAACAAGAAGCGCATCAGTGCCCGCGAGCGGATCCAGGAGGCGCAGCGCCGCGAGCAGCAGGCCGCCAAGCGCCGTCAGCGGATCGTCGTGACGGTCTCCGCCGTCGTCGTGCTGGCCCTCGCGGGCGGTGTCGCCGTCGCGGTCAACTCGGCCTCGGACAAGAACGACAAGTCCTCTGCCGCCGCGTCCGCGCCGCTGGTCACCCCGGCCAACGCCTCCGGCCCGAACGGCACGGTGATCACCTACGGCAAGGCCGACGCCCCGCACACCATGGCGGTCTACGAGGACTTCCGCTGCCCGGTCTGCAAGCACTTCGAGGCGGCGAACGGCGAGACCGTCAAGAAGCTCACCGAGGACGGCCAGATCAAGGTGGAGTTCCACCTGGCGGCCTTCCTGGACAAGAGCCTCGGCGGCAAGGGCTCGCGCACCGCGCTGGCCGCCGTCGGCGCCGCGCTGAACGAGGGCGTGGACCAGTTCAAGGCGTTCCACGACGTGCTGTACGCCAACCAGCCGGACGAGCGCGAGGACGGCTTCGGCGACGTCAACCACATCCTGGACCTGGCCGGCCAGGTGCCCGGGCTGAAGACGGACGCCTTCGTGAAGGCGGTGACCGACAAGACCTACGCCCCGTGGGCGGCCAAGGTCGCCGACGCGTTCAACGACAGCGGCGTGACCGGCACCCCGACCGTCAAGGTGGACGGCAAGCAGATCACCCTGTTCGCCGGGAACGCCGTGGTCCCGCCGGAGCAGTTCACCGCGCAGGTGAAGCAGGCCGCCGGCCTCCAGTAGGCCGCGCCCCCACCCCCGCGCACCACCGCACCGTACGGCACCACCCGGCCCGGCCGAACTCCCGGCCGGGCCGGCTCCTCCCAGCCAGCCACCGGAGTGTGCTGCCATGTCCGCTGCTACCACCGTGCCCCCGTCCCGCTCCGCTCCCGACGACGCCGCCCGGGCCCGGGCCCCGATCGGCGCGAGCCGGGCCTACGCCTTCCTGCTGTTCCTCGGCGGTCTGGTCGGGCTGGCCGCCTCGGCGGTCCTGACCTTCGACAAGCTCCGCATCCTGGAGAACCCCTCCTACGTCCCCAACTGCAACATCAACCCGGTGATCAGCTGCGGTTCGGTGATGCGCACCGAGCAGGCGGAGGTCTTCGGCTTCCCGAACCCGCTGCTCGGGCTGGCCGCCTTCGGCGCGCTGGCGGCGATCGGTGCGGGGCTGCTCGCCGGTGCGGCGTACCGGCGCTGGTTCTGGCTGGGGCTGAACGCGGGCACCGCGGTGGGCGTGGGGTTCGCGCACTGGCTGATCTACCAGGCGCTGTACGACATCGGCGCGCTCTGCCCGTACTGCATGGTGGTGTGGGCGACGGTGGTGGTGCTGTTCTGGTACACCACGCTGCACAACCTGCGCTCGGCCGTGATCCCGGTGGGCCCGCGGCTGGGCGTGGTCGTCCGGGAGGCGGCGCGCTACCACTGGGCGCTGCCGGTGCTGTGGGCGGCGGTGATCGCGCTGCTGGTCCTCAACCGGTTCTGGTACTACTGGAGCACGCTCCTCTGACCGTCCGTCAGCCCACGTACCCGTCCGAGTGCAGCAGCGTGGCGGCGCCCGTCCGCCGGGCCTCCAGGGCCCCGGTGAGCCGGCGCGCCGCACCGGGCTGCAGCAGGACCACCGCCTGGGCCGGGGTGAAGTACCCGTGGTCGGCGATCTCCTCGACCTGCGCCCGGACCACCGACCCGGCCGCGACCGTCCCGCCGTCGAACATGAACTGCACGGCGGGGTGGGCGTGTTCGCCCTGGTCGGGGATGGCGTCGCGCCACTCCACGACGAGCAGCCGCAGCGGCCCGGCCAACAGCCCCGTCTCCTCGTACAGTTCGCGGGCGGCGCACTCGGCGGGCCCCTCCCCCGGGTCCATCCCGCCGCCGGGGAACTGCCATTGGTCGCGGTAACTGGCCTTCAGCAGCAGGACCTTGCCCGCCTCGTCGGTGAGCAGCACGCTGCACCCGACGTAGGCGCGCACCATCCCGGCGAGCCACTCCTCCTCCGAGAGTGCCCAGGTGTCCGTCATCGCGCCTCCTCCGCCGACCGCCGCCGTCGGGGACAATCTGCCGCGATCCCCGCCCGCCAAACGGCTGTTCGCGCCGAATCCACCCGAATGAGTGCCGGGGGCGGCCTCAGCCGAAGACGGCCCGCCGGAAGCCGTTGCGCAGCTCGGTGAGCCGCTGGATGTCCCGGTCGTAGTGCACCTTGTTGGTGAGCAGCAGGGCCCAGCGGCCGAGCCGCCGGGAGACCCAGAAGCCGGTGCCGGTGAAGCCGTAGTGGACGAAGGTGCCCTCGGCCGGTCCGGTGCCGGGGGCGTACAGCCAGGACAGGCCGCGGGCGGGGGCGAGGCCGCCGGTCTGCTCGCGCAGCGACTCCTCGATCCACGCCCCGCCCCAGGGCAGCCCGGGCGGCGGGGCGAGCAGCGCGGTGAGGAAGCGGGCGAGGTCGCGGGCGGTGGAGAAGGCCCCGGCGTTGCCGGAGACCCCGCCGAGCAGCCGGGCCGAGGGGTCGTGGACGACGCCGCGCAGGTGGGCGCCGGCGCCCTCCTCGTACTCGGTGGGCGCGGTGCGGGCGGCGAGCGCGGCGCCGAGCGGACCGTAGCGGGTGTCGGCCATCCCGAGCGGCCCCCAGGCCCACCGCTCGGCGAGCCGGTCCAGCGGCGCCCCGCCGAGGTCCTCGACCAGGTAGCTGAGCAGCACGGCGGCCCGGTCGGTGTACTCGACGGCCGCACCCGGCGGCCGGTGCGACGGGGCGGCGAGGACCCCGGCCCGGATCGCCGCCGGGTCGCGCCCGTAGAGCCGCTCGAAGCGGGTGTACGGGAGCATCCCGGCGGTGTGGGCCAGGAGTTGACGGACCGTCACCGCTCCGGCGGGGTGCCCGGCGGCGGGCGGCCACCAGGCGCCGAGCGGCTCGTCCAGCGGCAGCCGTCCGGACTGCCGCAGCACCCCGGCGCAGGGCCAGAGCGCGACCACCTTGGTGAGGCTGGCGAGGTCGTACAGGGTGTCCGGCCCGGGCCTCAGCCGCGCGTACGGCCCCTGCCCGAGCGCGCCGTGCCCGCCGCCGCCGAGCGCGCCGCCGGCGTCGCCGACGGCCCAGACGGCGCCCGCCCCGACGGTGCGCGCGCCGTCCTCGACCAGCCGGTCCAGCTCCCCGCCGGGCGCGGCCAGGCCGGGGAGCCGGTCGGCTCCGGGTGCGTCGGGTCCAGTCGCTCGGTGGCTCATCCGTCCCCCTCCTCGGGCCGACGGGAGCCTTCCCCGCGCGGCCGCGGCTCAGACCGCCGGAGCGAGTTCCTTGCCGAGGCAGACGCTCTGCGGGTGGTCCTTGTAGATGCCGAACTTCCGGATCGCGGCGTAGCCCTCGGACTGGTACAGCGCGATCGCCTCGGGCTGCTCGGTGCCGGTCTCCAGGATGAAGCGGGTACGCCCGGCCTCGACCGCGGTCCGCTCCAGGCGGCGCAGCACCGCGCGGGCCAGGCCGCGGCCGCGGGCGTCGGGGACCACGAACATCCGCTTCAGCTCGGCGTCACCGTCGCGCAGGCCGTCCGGGCCGACCTGCTTGGCCCGCCAGCCGCCGCAGCCGACCGGCCGGCCGGCCAGGTAGGCGATCATGAACAGGCCGGCCGGCGCCTCGAAGTCCTCGGGGTGCAGGACGGTCTCGTCCGGGTCGCCGTAGCGGCGCACGTACTCCTGCTGCACCTCCGCCGACAGGGCCTGGGCGTCGGGGTGGGCGTAGCCGGTGACACGGAACTCGACGGTGCCGGTGTCCTGGGCGGTGCTGGTGCTCATGGTGAAAAAGCCTACGATCCCCGCTCAGCGGACCTCGAACCGGGCGACCAGCTCGTCCTTGCCGAACATCCGGGCGGTGTCCACGGCGCTCGGGACACCGGCCCGGGGGTCGGCGCCGCCGGCCAGCAGCACGTCGAGCACGTCCGTGGCGCCCTTGAAGACGGCGCCAGCCAGCGGGGTCTGGCCGCGGTCGTTGGCGCGGTTCGGGTCGGCGCCGTACCGGAGCAGCTCCGCGACGGTGGCGGCGTGGCCGTGGTACGCGGCGAGCATCACCAGGGTGTCGCCGCGGTCGTTGGTGAGGTCGGCCGGGGCACCGGCCCCCAGGTAGGCGGACAGGGTGTCCGTCTCCCCGGCCCGGGCGGCGTCGAAGAGCTTCCCGGCGAGCGCGATCACCTCGGCGTCGGGGGCGTCGGCGGGCTGCTGGCTGGCGGCGTCGGTCATGGCGGGCGGCCTTTCCGGTCGGGTCGTCGGGCGGTCTCGGGGCTGCGCCCAGGGCACGGTAGCGGCCGGTGCCGCGACGGGCCAGCGGACGTCCGGGATCCGGATGACGGCCCGCACCCGCCACGACACGCGACCGCACGCGTTGCGCAGCCATTCGAGCGAACTTCCGGGACCCCCCGGAAACTTCCCACCCGCCGCCCGGGAATGCCTGGGCGCACCGAATCCCCGCGCGGCCCGGCCCCCACCCCGGCCGGTGCGCATACCGCCACCCGGCCGCCGGAACGGTATTGAACGGCAGAACCACCCATTTGCACCGTTCCATCATCTATTACTTTTTGTCACGATTAGTGCACTTTCCGTAACACCCCTGCTTGTCCCCACTTCCTGAGGAGCGGAACGTGATCCTCTCGATTTCCGGCATCGTCCTGTTCGGCACCATCGCCTTTCTCTTCTTCCGCCGGGACGGACTAAAGGTCTCCCACGCCATCGTCTGCGCCCTCTTCGGCTTCTACATCGCCGGCTCCTCGATCGCGCCGAGCATCACCGCGGGCGGCGCGAGCCTCGCCAGCCTGCTCAGCGGCATCAGGTTCTAGCCGCCACCTCCTCCCCCGCCGTACCGGCCCGGGCGCGGATCCCACACCGCCCCCGGGCCCCGTCGTTCCCCACCGCGCCCACCCCACCCGTCCCACCGCCCGGGGAGTCAAGGAATGCCGCTCCACCGCCACCTCAGCAAGGGCCGCACGATCGCCCGGACCGCCGGGGACCACGCCTCCGACATGTTCGCCCCGCTCTACGTCATCGGCCGCGGCCTGCGCCACCACGTCGACTGGGCCAGGTCCCGCTGGCAGGAGACCCCCAAGGAGCGCCGCGGCCCGACGCTGTTCCTGACCGCCGCCCTGCTGATCGGCGTCTACCTGCTGCCGCACGGCCTGCTGTTCGCCCTGATCGCCCTGATGGCCAGCGCCGCCTGGGCCGGCCGGGCCCCCAAGGCGGCGCCCGCACCGCCCGCGCCGGACGCCGCCGACGTCAAGCTGACCGCCCTCTACGCGGCGCTCACCCCGTACCTGTGCGGCCCCGAGGACGCCAACCCGCTGTACCACTTCGAGGGCGCCTACAAGAGCGCCTTCAGCGCGTGGGAGTTCGACGGCGAGAGCCGGCTCTCCCGGCTGGAGATGAGCTACCCGGCCTACTTCACCGACACCGAGCCGTCCTCCCGGGCCCGGATCGAGCAGGTGGTCCAGGGCAAGGCCGGCCGGGCCCGCGAGTACCGCTTCGACTGGGACGAGGAGTCCAACCGGCTGCGGATCACCGCGCTCGCCCCGCTGCCCACCGACATCGCCGCCCAGCGCTTCGTGGCCGCCCCCGGCGAGATCGTGCTGGGCTTCACCGACGAGGACGGCACCGCCCGCACCATCCCGGTCACCCGGGGCGGCACCACCGTCCAGCAGCCGCCGGTGGTCTGGCGCACCGGCCCGCGCTCCTCCGAGCCGCACCTGCTGGTGCTCGGCGTCACCGGCTACGGCACCTCCAGCCTGCTGCGCTCGGTCGCCCTCCAGGCGCTCCCGTACGCGGACCTGGTGGTGGTCGACGGCGCGGGCACCGGCGAGCACGCCTGCCTGGTGAACCGGCCCGGCGTGCACACCGTGGAGACCAGCCTGCACGGCGCGCTGGCCGCCCTGGACTGGGCCGTCGGCGAGACCGAGCGCCGGCTCGCCGCGCTCAACGCCGCCCGGCACGCCGGCACCGCCCCGCCCGAGGACGTCACCCGGCCGCTGTGGCTGCTGCTGGACCACCCGACCGAGCTGAGCGAGCTCGCCCAGGCCGAGGGCCGCCCCGACCCGCAGGACCTGCTGGAGCTCCCGCTGCGGCACGGCCGGGCCGCCCGGGTCACCGTGGTGGTCGCCGACGACCTCGCCGCCCGGGACCGGCTCACCGCCACCGTCCGCACCACCACCCGGGCCCGGGTGGTGCTCGGCCCGGCCGGCCCCGACGAGGGCCGCGACGCGCTCGGCGCGCCGCTGGACATCGTGCCCGCCTCCCACGCCCCGGTCGGCCGCGGCTACGCCCGGATCGGCAACGGCGCCCCGCTCCGCCTCCAGGTGCCCGCCACTGTTGACCCGCTGGACGACGAGGCCCCGGCCCCGCTGCGGGACGCGGTGATCGCGCTACTGCCGCACCGGGACAGCCGCACCGAGGCGGCCGCCGCCGCACCGCCCCGCCCGGACCGCCCGCCGGTGGTCCCCGCCGCCGAACCGGCCGCGCCGGCCCGTCCCGTCGACCTGGCCAAGGGCGAGCCGATGATCCGTTCACGGCCGATCTCCTGACCGCCGGGCCGGACCCGTCCCCCGGGCCGGTTCCCCGGCCCTCGACCGGGGGCGGCGACCACCGCCGAATCCCGTCCCGGTACGCTCGTCACGGAAAGTCCGCACGATCACCAGATGTGAAATACGTGACACCTGGGGTGATATCACCGGCCAGATGTGACAAATCGGGCGCAGGTGGGTACAAACAGGGGCGGCACTACAGACGACGCATGTCCCGGGACGGGAATCTTCGTCGGAAGCCGAGCGTTGACCGAACGACGAAGAACAGCGACCACTAGTCCTGTGGGCCATAAGCCCGGGAGGCACGATTCATGAGCGAGCGAGCTCTCCGCGGCACGCGACTCGGGGCCACTAGCTACGAGACCGACCGTGGTATCGATCTGGCTCCCCGCCAGACCGTCGAGTACGCATGTCAGAACGGACACCGTTTCGAGGTTCCTTTCTCGGTCGAGGCCGAGATCCCCGCGACCTGGGAATGCCGCTTCTGTGGACAGGAGGCGGCGCTTCTCGACGGCGACGAGCCGGAAGAGAAGAAGATCAAGCCGACGCGCACCCATTGGGACATGCTGATGGAGCGCCGGACGCGCGAGGAGCTGGAGGAGGTGCTGGCCGAACGGCTGGCCGTGCTCCGCTCCGGCGGGATGAACCTCGCGGTACACCCGCGAGACACCCGTAAGAGCGCCTGACACATCGCTCCCGCCCCGTGCGGGAGGACGCGAAAAGGGACCCTGGTCACCAGGGTCCCTTTCGCGTTGCCCACGGACGGGCGCAGGTGCCGTCCGCGCGACGAGCCCCCGAGGGGCGGGGTGTCCGCCCCTCGGGGGCTCGTACGTCGTGCCGGTCCGGTCAGCCGGCGATCGGCGGGCGGTAGGTGGTGTCCGGGCCCTGCGGGCCGCGCGGGCCGTCCTCCGGGTCCACGACCTCGCCCTGGACCACCTTGCCGTCCGGGCGGTGGATGCGCAGCTGCTCCTGGAGCCGCATCGCGTCCGCGAACGGGTCGGCCCCGGCGGCGGAGGTGCTGCGCAGCGCCTTGTCCGCGGCCCGGCGCCCGACCGCCCGCCACAGCGCCCGGGTGGGCGGGAAGAGCAGGGTCAGGGCCACCAGGTCCGTCAGGAAGCCGGGGACGATCAGCAGCAGGCCGGCCAGCACGGTCATGCTGGTGCCGGTCTGCGGCTGCTGGGACTGCGGGTTCTTGCTCTGCTCGATCGCCGCCGACAACGCCTTCAGCCCGGCCCGCTTGATCAGCGAGCCGCCGATCAGGACGCCCGCGACGAGCAGCAGCACGACGGTGAGGCCGCCCAGCCAGGAGCCGACCTGGACCAGCAGCCAGATCTCCAGCACCAGCCAGGCGGTGATCAGCAGCGGCAGCACCCGGCGGAGCCTGCTACGCGGGGCCGGACGGGTGGGGGTAGCTTGCTGGGTCACGGTACGAATCCACTCCAAGCGGTGCTCTTCGCGCCGCACGGGAGGTCCGGGCCGGCTACGGCACCACCTGGTCCAACGATTCCTGCCCGGCCGGTGTTCCGGACGGGGCCTTCCGGCGGCGGCCGACCAGCACCGCCGCGCCGCAGGCCAGCAGGCCGCCGACGGCCAGCGTCCACTCGGGGGCGGCGCCGACCCGGTCGGCCACCGTGGTGCCGTCGCGCAGCGGGACGGTGGCCGACAGCTCGGCCGCGGTCAGCTCCTCGGTGCGCTGCCGGACGCTGCCGTCCGGGCCGATCACCGCGCTGATGCCGCTGGTGGCGGCGATCAGCACCGCCCGGCCGTGCTCGACGGCCCGCAGCCGGCTCATCGCCAGCTGCTGCTCGGGCTGGCCGGTCTTGGCGTAGGTCGCGTTGTTGGTCTGGACGACCAGGACCCGGGCGCCGCTGTCCACGGTGTCGCGGACGATCTCGTCGTACGCGACCTCGAAGCAGATCACGTCGCCGATCCGGGCCGGGCCGAGCTGCATCACACCGTTGTGGTCGCCGGGGTAGAAGTCCCGGGCGACCCGCTGGAGGCGGGTGATCACCTTCATCAGCTGGGCGCGGAAGGGCACGTACTCGCCGAACGGGACGGGGTGCTGCTTGGTGTAGGAGGCGCCGGGGCCGGTGACCGGGTCCCAGACGATGCCCTCGTTCTGGACGTGCTGCGCGTCCGGGCCGTCCACCAGGGTGCCGACCAGGGTGGGCACGCCGATCGCCTTCACGGCCTCGTCGATCCGCTGGCGGGCCAGCGGGTCGCTGAACGGGTCGAGGTCGGAGGAGTTCTCCGGCCAGATCACGATGTCGGGGCGCTCGACCTTGCCGGCCCTGATGTCGGCGGCGAGCCGCTCGGTGGCCGCGGCGTGGTTGTTGAGGACCATCATCGGGCGGCCCAGGAAGTCCATCCCCGGGTTGGGCACGTTGCCCTGGACGATGGCGACCTTGACGGTGTCGTCGGCGGCCGTGGGCACCGGGACGAGGTAGCCGGCCAGCAGCGCGGCCACCGCCCCGAACGCCGCCAGCGCGGCCGCCTTCGGGGCCCTGCCGGGCCCGCGCAGCCGCAGGGCGGCCCAGGCCAGCAGGGCGCCGGACAGGGCGACCGCGAAGGTCACCAGCGGCGCGCCGCCGAGCGCGGCCAGCGGGGTGTACGGGGTGGCGGTGTTGGCGAAGGCGAGCCGGCCCCAGGGGAAGCCGCCGAGCGGCAGCCGGTCGCGGGCCCACTCCTGGGTGATCCACAGGCAGGCCGTCCAGAGCGGCCAGGCGGGCAGCCGGGAGGTGACGGCCAGGGCGCCGCCGAGCAGGGCCAGGAACAGCGCCTCCACGACCGACAGGCCGATCGTGGCGTCCCAGCCGACCACCCGCAGCCAGCTGAGCAGCATCAGGAAGAACGGCAGGCCGAAGGCGAAGCCCGTCCACAGGCCCTGGCGGAAGGTGCGGCCCCGGGTGAGCAGCGACAGCGCGGCGACGCCGAGCAGCGACAGCGGCCACAGGTCGTACGGCGGGAAGGCGAGGGCCAGCAGCAGGCCGGCCAGGGCGGCGAGGCCGGTGCGCGGGAGGCCGGCGCGGACCTTGGCGAGCGCACGGGCTCCGCGGCTCGCCCGGGGCGCCGGCTCCTGCGGCTCGGGGACGGCCTCGGGCCGTTCCTGGGTGACGGGAGTGGCCACCGGCGCACCATCTTCCTGGGGCTTGCTGTTCGGACGCTGTGCGAAGAAGGTACCCCGGAAGGTCGGAGGCCCGTGAGGTCAGGGTGGTAGCGGGGTCAGCGCGGGGTGTAGCGGACCTCCCGCAGCGGCCAGTGCCCGGCGAGCCAGTCGGAGACGGCGCGGTACAGCGGGGCGTCCAGGTGGGCGCGGTCGGCCCGGACCCAGGAGCTGACCGAGACCGCGGACGGGTCCTCGCGGTCCGGGTAGATGTAGACGCAGCCGATCACCTCGTCGCGGTCCGGCTCCAGGACGGTGTAGGTGAAGCCGGTGCGGGCCTCGAAGTCGGCGGCGTGCCGGCGCAGGTCGTCGAGGTTCCGCTCCGGCGGCATCCCGTCGGCGGGCGGCCAGCCGCGGCCGGCCCAGCCGGGGGTGGCGCGGATGTGGGCGATGGAGCCCGTCCAGGCGGCGTGGTCGGAGGCGTTGTGCCGCTCGCCCAGGGGTTCCAGGCGGAACTCCGGGGCGAGCAGCTCGCGCGGGACGGTGAAGTCGGCGGGTACCAGGTCGGTCATGGTGATCAACCTAGGAGGCGGCGGCCCGCCGATCCACGGGGTTTACCGCTGGTACACCGTGCGGCCGCGGACGACGGTGCGCAGGCAGGTCGGCAGCGGGTGGCCCGGGGTGAGGTCGGGCAGGCCGGGGGTGCCGGAGCGCGGGTCGGTGGACCAGCCGGCCACCCGGGAGTCGGGGGCCTGGACGACCAGCTCGCCGGCCGCCCAGATCGCGTAGCTGGCGACCGCGCCGGGGACCAGCACGCCGTCCTGGTCCCGGCCGACGGCGCGCCAGCCGCCCCGGGTGTGGGCGGTGAAGGCGGCCCGCACCGAGATCCGGTGCTCCAGGGTCCGGTGGAAGGCCGCCGCGCGGACGGTGCCCCAGGGGTCGAGCGGGGTGACCGGGGCGTCCGAGCCGAAGGCCAGCGGGACGCCGGCCCGCAGCAGCGCGGCGAAGGGGTTGAGGGCGGCCGCCCGCTCGGCGCCCAGACGCTGGACGTACATGCCCTCGGGCCCGCCCCAGGCGGCGTCGAAGGCGGGCTGGACGGAGGCGGTCAGGCCGAGTTCGGCGAAGGCGGCGACGGCCTCGTCGTCCAGGGCCTCGGCGTGCTCGACGCGGTGGCGCAGGGCCTTGACCCGGTCGGCGCCGACCCGGACGCCGGCCTCCCGGACGCCCTCGATCACGGCGGCCACGGCCGCGTCGCCGATCGCGTGGAACCCGGCCTGGAGCCCGGCCCCGGTGCAGGCGGCGACGTGGTCGGCGACCTGCCCGGCGGTCAGGTAGGCGGTGCCGGTGTGCCCGGCGTCCGCGTACGGGGCGTGCAGGCAGGCGGTGTGCGAGCCGAGCGCGCCGTCCACGAAGAGGTCGCCGCCGGCGCCCACCGCACCGAGCCGGCGGGCGGTCTCGACACCGCCCAACTCGCCCCAGTAGCCGAAGACTTCGGGCCCGTCGCCGCCAGCGGCGAGAGCCAGCAGGGCGGCCAGGTCGGCCTCCGAGGAGATCTCCGGGCCGGCGCACTCGTGCAGGGCGCCGATGCCGAGCTCGGCGGCGCGGGCCAGGGTGGCCCGCTGGGCGCGGCGGCGCTGCTCGGGGGTCAGCCGGGCCAGCGCGGTCCGCCGCACGACGTGGTGGGCGTCCCTGGTGAGCGGGCCCTCGGGGTTGAAGCCGGGCGCCTCGGCCAGGCCCTCGGTGAGGTCGCGCAGCGCCGTGGTGGCGAGGGCGGAGTGCACGTCGGTGCGGGAGAGGTAGAGGGCGGCGCCGCGGGCGGCGGCGTCGAGCTCGGCGAGCGTGGGCGGGCGGCCCTCGGGCCAGCCGCTCTCGTCCCAGCCGTGGCCGATCAGCACCCCGCCGGGCTCGGGCCGGGCGTCGACGAAGGCGGTGACGGCGGCCAGGGCGGCGGCCAGCGAGGGGCTGCCGGTGAGGTCGAGGCCGGTGAGCGCCAGGCCGGTGGCGGTGGCGTGCACGTGGGCGTCCACGAAGGCGGGGGTGACCAGGGCGCCGTCCAGCTCGACGATCTCGTCGGCGGTCGCGGCGTACGCCTCGGCGGCGCCGTCGCTGCCGACCCAGGCGACGTGCCCGCCCTCCACGAGCATCGCGGTGGCGAAGGGGTCGGCGGGGCTGTAGACGGCGCCGCCGCGCAGCAGGACGGTCCGGGGAGTGCGTTCGGTCATGCGGCCAAGTCTGCACCCCGCCCGTTCGGGGTCAGAGCTTCGGGGGTCGTGCCTCGTACGGGGTGGACAGGACGACGGTGGTGCGGGTGGAGACGCCGGCGGCGCTGCGGATGCGGGCCAGCAGGTCCTCCAGGTCGCCGGGGGCGCCGACGCGGACCTTGAGTATGTAGTTCTCGTCCCCGGCGACGCTGTGGCAGGCCTCGATCTCGGGCAGGCCGGCCAGCCGTTCGGGGGTGTCGTCCGGGGCGCTCGGGTCGAAGGGTTTGACCGAGATGAACGCGGTCAGCGCCAGGTCGACGGCGTCGGGGTCGATGATCGCGGTGTAGCCGCGGATCACCCCGCGCTGTTCGAGGCGGCGCACCCGCTGGTGCACCGCCGAGGTGGACAGGCCGGTGGCCTTGCCCAGGTCCGTGTAGCTCATCCGGCCGTCTTCGAGGAGCAGCTGGACAATGCGTTGGTCGAGATCCTCCACAGTGCGCAAACCTACCCGGTCGGGAGCACGGGGGGCGCACGCGGTGGCACGGGGAGGGATCGCAGGTACCGGGCGGGCACATGCCGGGCGAATGTGGCGTCCGGTGTGGCCAAGGACACACCCGGTGCATCACGGTGCACGGGACCGCAGGGTTATGAGTCCTGATCACAGGGAAGTGCTGGTTGTGGCCCTGGACGACCACGCCGGGCCCGATCCTAGGGGGATCCTCATGCCTGCTACTGACCAGCGTGTGCTGGGCGCCGACGAGACCGACGATATGACCGACCGCGAGGACCTCGCGGTCGATTACATGCCGGGCACCGACCCCGGCGAGGCGGAGAACTGGGACATCTTCCGGGTCGACTGCCCCGAGTGCCGCCGCCCGATCGCCCTGGTGGCGGACGAGGACCGGCTGCCGCAGCACGCGCTGCTGCCGACCGCCTGGAACCCCTTCGCCCCCGCGATCTGCCCGGGCTCGGGCACCCCGACGGACGACCTGGCCGAGGTCGAGGCCCCGGAGGACGCCGAACCGGCCCGGATCGACGCGCTGTTCAAGCTCCCGACCGGGCTGGACTGGCGCACCCAGCCGTTCTCGCACGCCGTCGCGCACCGCCCGGTGCGGCTCGCCGCGGTCGGCCAGGCCGCTCCGACCGCGCCCGCAGCCCCGACGGTCGCGACGATGCGGGCCGCCATCCCCGAGCAGCGCCGCCGTCGTCCGGCGCTGACCGCCCGTACCGCCAAGGCGAGCTGACGCTCCGCCGGGAACGCCTCCGGCCGTCACTCCGCACCCTGGAGTGACGGCCGGAGGCCGTGGAGAGGGAAGGCCGTCAGGCCTTCGTGAGGTGGCGGCCGATCACCAGGCGCTGGATCTGGTTGGTGCCCTCGACGATCTGCAGCACCTTGGCCTCGCGCATGTAGCGCTCGGCCGGGAAGTCCTGGGTGTAGCCGTAGCCGCCGAGCACCTGGACGGCGTCGGTGGTCACCCGCATCACCGCGTCGGTGCAGAACAGCTTGGCCATCGCCGCCTCCTTGGAGAACGGGCGGCCGGCGTCCCGCAGCCGGGCGGCGGAGAGGTAGAGCGAGCGGCCGGCCTCGATCTGGGTGGCCATGTCGGCGAGCATGAAGGACAGGCCCTGGAACTCGGCGATCGGGCGGCCGAACTGGCGCCGGGTGCGGGCGTAGTCGACGGCGAGGTCGAGCGCGGCCTGGGCCACCCCTATCGCACAGGCGGCGATGCCGAGGCGGCCGGAGTCCAGCGCGGCGAGCGCGATCTGGAAGCCCTGCCCCTCCTCGCCGACCAGCCGCTCGCGGGGCACCCGGGCGCCGTCGAAGTGCAGCTGCGCGGTCGGCGAGGACCACATGCCCATCTTGTGCTCCGGCGGGGCCGCGGACAGGCCCTGCTGGGTGCCGGGGACCAGCAGGCAGCTGATGCCCTTGGGGCCGTCGACGCCGGTGCGCACCAGGGCGCTGTAGAAGTCGGCCTGGCCGCCGTGGGTGATCCAGGCCTTGGTGCCGTTCACCACGTACGTGTCGCCGTCGAGGTCGGCGCGGGTGCGCAGCGCGGCCGCGTCGGAGCCGGACTGCGGCTCGGAGAGGCAGTAGGCGCCGAGCTGCTCGCCGGAGAGCATGGCGGGCAGCCACGTCTCGCGCTGCTCGTCGGTGCCGAAGGTGGCCAGCGCGTGGCAGGACAGGGTGTGCACGCTGACGCCGAGGCCGACGGCCAGCCAGCCGGCCGCGAGCTCCTCCAGCACCTGCAGGTACACCTCGTAGGGCTGGTCGCCGCCGCCGTACTTCTCGTCGTACGGGAGGGAGAGCAGGCCGGCTTCGCCGAGGGTGCGGAAGACCTCCCGCGGGAAGCGGCCGGCGGCCTCGTCCTCCGCCGCGCGCGGCTGGAGCTCGCGCTGGACCAGGTCCCGGGTGAGGCCCAGCAGCTCGCGGGCCTCCTCGGTGGGCAGCTGGCGCTCCACGGCTTTCACAGGGGAGGGGGTCATGGCGGTGGTCGCCTCCTCGATCGGGGCGCGGGACCGAGGTGTCGGCCGGTCCGGCGTGGGTGTGGCTGGTCGGACCGACCGGCACCGGGTTGCGGTGAACGGCCGTTCACAGTCGTGGCGAAGGCGAGTATGCCCGAAACCCGCGCTGCCGTCACGACCTGCACATATGAACTGGACGCAGTGGCGGGCTACGGCACCGTAGGGTTGACGTTGTGGCTGTATCCGAACCCCTCCCGACCCGATTCCGGCCCGCTCCGGACGACCGGCTGACCGCGCTCGCGGCCGAGTTGCGAGCACTGCCGCCCTCCTGCGGGCCGGTGCGGCTGGTCGCGGTGGACGGCCACGCGGGCTCCGGCAAGACCACCTTCGCCGGACGGCTGGCGGCGGCGCTCGGCGGGGCCCCGGTGGTCCACCTCGACGACCTGGCCACCCACCGCGAGCCCTTCGGGTGGACCGGACGGCTGCGCGAGCAGGTGCTGGAGCCGCTGGCGGCCGGGCGGGACGCCGAGTACCGGGTGTACGACTGGACGCTGCGCCGCTTCGCGGGCACGGCCGCGGTGCCGGCCGCCCCGGTGGTGCTGGTGGAGGGGGTCGGCGCCGGGCGGCGGGCGGTGCGGCCGTGGCTGGCCCGGGTGATCTGGATGGAGCTGGACGCCGTCTCGGCCCGGCGGCGCGGGGAGGAGCGGGACGGGCCGGAACTGGCCGAGTTCTGGGCGGGCTGGGCCCGGGCCGAATCGGCGCATTTCGCCGCCGATCCGAGCCGTCCGCACGCCGTGACGCGGGTCGACGGGGTGACCGGCCGGATCGCCCCGGACACCGTCGGTGAATCTTCAACCAACGCCTTGACCTGCGACATCGCCAGGATCTAGGTTCTCCTCAGCCACCGGAACACCAGATTCCGGTTGCCTCGGACCCGGCGCCCCCGGCTTGTTCCCCCGTGAGCCGGGGACGCCGTCCGGTCCCCTTCCGAAACCCGCTCCCCCGCCGCCCGTTTCGTCGCCCGGCCGCTCAACGGCCGCTCGTGCGATCGCATTTGCCCCTGTGCGGCACCCTTCCGGATCAGCGCCGCGCCGGTACGATTCCTGGCAGGCGCAGTTGCGCCACAGGGGGTCGACGACCACCGGCCAGGCTAGGCGCAGGCAACCCGCCGGCCGAGCCCCGGGCCGCACCGCGGGGGGCGTGAGTGACGACGGTGGACAGTTCCGACAGCACGGCGGGCGGGCCCGACCGGCTCGCCGACCGCGCCTGGCTGCGCGCCATGGACGCGTACACGGCCGGTGCGTACACCCGGGCCGAGGAGGAGTTCCGGGCCGCCGTCCGGCTGGACCCGGGCATGGCCGACGCCTGGCTCGGACTGCACGCGCTGCGCAGCGACACCTCGGCCGCACTGCTGGCCATGTACCGCAACCAGAAGCGGTTCGGCGAGCAGCGGCGACTGCACCGACGGCCGCTCAGTTCCTGGTACTGGCTGGGCTGGTGGGTGCAGCCGGTGCTGGAGGACGCCCGCGACCTCGCGCTGGCGCACGCCTCGCACTGGCTGGACGGCCGCCACCTGGCCGAGCTGGACCGGGCGTTGGAGCAGTGTCCGGCGCCCAGCGAGGACCCGTCCGCCCGCTTCCTGTACGCCTGCCGGTCCTACCTGCTCAAGGACTGGGAGCAGCTGATCCGGGACACCGACCGCCTGCTGGACGACCCGCTGCTCGGCATCGAGGCCGGGCTGTTCGCCGGCATGGCGCGGGTGCGCCTCGACATGTGCGCCCAGGCGCAGGCCCCGCTGGCCGCCTCGCTGGCCCGCTGCCGCTCCGAGCAGCCGCAGCGCAAGGAGCTGCGGTACTGGCTGGCCCGGGCGTACGAGGGGGCCGGGCGCAGCGCCGCGGCGCTGCCGCTCTACCGGGCGGTGCACCGGGCGGACCCGGCGTTCATGGACACCGCGACCCGGCTGACGGCCATCTCGGCCGAGGACGCGCTCGCCGACGGCCTCGTGGACGCCATCGCGGACGGGCTCGCCAACGGGCTCGCGGACGGGCTGACGGCGGGCGGGAGCCCGGGTGCGGCCGACGCCGCCGCACCGGGCGGGCCGGGTGCCGAACCCGGCTACCCGGACGACGCCGGATACCCCGAACTGCCCGGGTACGGGGAGGAGTTCGCGGACGCGGCCGGGCCTGGCGGCGCGACCGTCCCCGGCGACGGGCTGTCGAGCGACGGAGTGCCCGGCGGGCTGTCGAACGACCTGCTGTCGAACGGCCTGGCGTCGAACGGCTTGGCGTCGAACGGCGGCGGACCCTCGGTGGACGCCGGACTGGTGGACGGCCCCCCGGCGGACGGGGCCCTGGCCGGCGGCGCCCTGCTGGACGGGACCGCGACCGGCGGTGCCCGGCTGGACGGCGCCCCGGCCGACGGCGCTCCGCAGGCCGCCGGGGAGCGCTCCGGCTCGGGCGCCCCGACCGGCCCCGCCGTACCGCCGCTGCCCGCCCTCGGCCGGGTGCAGCCCCGGACCGCCGCCGTGCCGGAGCTCCGGTCCGCCGGCGACGAACGGGAGTTGGACGCGGCCCTGGCCGAACTCTCCCTGATGGTCGGCCTGGAGCCGGTCAAGCGCCAGGTGCGGGCGCTGTCCGCCCAGTTGAGAATGTCGCGGCTGCGGGCCGAGCAGGGCCTGCCCGTCCAGCCGCCGAAGCGCCACTTCGTCTTCTCCGGCCCCTCGGGCACCGGCAAGACCACCGTGGCCCGGATCCTCGGCCGGGTCTTCCACGCCCTCGGCCTGCTCTCCGGCGACCACCTCGTGGAGGCCCAACGCGCCGACCTGGTGGGCGAGTTCCTCGGCCAGACGGCCGTGAAGGCGAACGAGCTGATCGACTCCGCGCTGGACGGCGTGCTGTTCATCGACGAGGCGTACAGCCTCTCCAACTCCGGCTACACCAAGGGCGACGCGTACGGCGACGAGGCGCTCCAGGTGCTGCTCAAGCGCGCCGAGGACAACCGGGACCGGCTGGTGGTGATCCTGGCCGGCTACCCCGAGGGCATGAACCGGCTGCTCGCCACCAACCCCGGCCTCAACTCCCGCTTCACCACCCGGGTCGACTTCCCCAGCTACCGCCCCGGCGAGCTGACCGCGATCGGCGCCGCGCTGGCCGGCCGGGACGGCGACGGCTGGGACGAGGACGCCGCCGAGGAGCTGGCCAGCATCTGCACCCACGTGGTCCGCGAGGGCTGGATCGACGAGCTGGGCAACGGCCGGTTCATCCGCACCCTGTACGAGAAGTCCTGCGCCTACCGGGACCTGCGGCTGACGCTGCTGCGCGAGCCGCCGGGCCGGGAGGACCTGGCCACCCTGCGGCTGCCGGACCTCGTCCAGGCGTACGGGGAGCTGATCGACGGCCGGAGCTGATCCCCGCACCGGCCCCTTGCTCAGCCCCTGAGGAGCGCGGCCTCCCGCTCCCGGTCCAGCCCGACCCTGACCCGGTCGCTCCGCTGCGGCGCGCTGCCGCCGATGGACCGCAGCCAGGCCCAGGTGGACTCGACGGTCTCGGCGACCGGGCGGCAGCGCAGCCCGGCGCCGAGCGCGCGCTCGACCGAGCCGGTGTGCAGGAAGTCGTACAGCTCGCCGGGCCCCAGCCAGATCGGCAGCTCGGTCCACGGCTCGACGCCCGCCGCGAGGATCCGCTCCGGGTCCGTCCAGCGCAGTTCGGCGTCCGAGCCGGTGGCCCGTACGCAGGCCTCCAGCAGCTCGCCCATGGTGGCGTGGCCGGACGGGCCGACCAGGTTGTACGGGCCGCCGAGCCGGGCCGCCGAGGCGTCCAGGAGCCAGGCCGCGAGGTCGCGCACGTCGATGTACTGGAGGGCCAGGTCGCGCGGCCCGGGGGCGAGCACCGGGCCGCCCTCGGCGATCCGGTTGAGCCACCAGGGCAGCCGGCCGATGTCCTCGTGCGGGCCGATGATCAGCCCGGCCCGGGCGAGCAGCGCCCGCCCGCCGAACTCCGCCTCCAGCGCCAGCTCCGCGCCGCGCTTGGCCTCGGCGTAGGGCACCTCGCCGGTGAGGTCCGGGGAGGAGGCGACCACCGGCGCGGCCTCGCCGGCCCCGGCCACCAGCGGGTGGTCGTACACCGACCGGCTGGAGACGTAGGCGTAGTGGCCGACCCGGCCGTTCAGGAGGCGGGCGCTGTCGCGCACCGCCGCGGGGGCCCAGGACCAGGTGTCCACCACCGCGTCCCACTCCCCCGTGCCGAGCGCCGCGAGGCCGTCCGGCGCGGTGCGGTCGCCCGTCAGCACCCGGACGCCCCCGGGCGCGGGCTGCGTGCCGCGGTTGAGGGCCGTCACCTCCCAGCCCCTGGCCAGCGCCTCCTCGGCGACGACCCGTCCGACGAACCCGGTTCCACCCAGCAGGAGAAGTCTCATGCCGACCACCCTGCTACCAGGGTGGCCGGCATGGGAACGGGTGCATGCTCAGGGCAGAATCGCCAGGAGCGGACACGCCGTCGGCGAAAGCCGGAACTCTCCGGGGAGGCGCCGGCCGACGGGCGTCAGGCCGTGGCGCGGTGGTCCGGGTCGTGCATCTCGCCGACCAGCTCCTCCAGCACGTCCTCCAGCATGACCACGCCGAGCGTGCGCCCGTCCTGGTCCAGCACGGCGGCCAGGTGGCAGGTGGCCCGGCGCATCGCGCCGAGGGCGTCGTCCAGCGGGAGGCTGCCGCGCAGCACCGTGATCGGCCGCCACAGGCGGGCCGGGACGGGTGCCGAGGGGTCGTCCACGTCGAGGATGTCCTTGAGGTGGACGTAGCCGAGGTAGCCGTGGCCGGCCGGGTCGCCGTCGGTGACCGGGAAGCGCGAGAAGCCGGTGCGCAGCGCCAGCTCCTCGACCTCGGCGGCGGTCGCCTTGGTGTCCACGGTGACCAGCTGCTCGGGCTTGAGCAGCACCTCGGTGACCGGGCGGCGGCCCAGCTCCAGGGCGTCCTCCAGGCGCTCCTGGCGGCTCTCGTCGAGCAGCCCGGCGTCCCGGGAGTCCGCCAGCAGGTACATCAGCTGCTCGGTGGTGAAGACCGACTCGACCTCGTCCTTGGCGTCCACCCGGAACAGCTTCAGGATGCCGTTGGCGGAGGCGTTCAGCGCCCGGATCACCGGGGCGAGCCAGCGGGCCAGCCGGTCCAGCGGCGGGCCGAGCCAGAGCGCGGCCTTCTCCGGGCCGGCCATGGCCATGTTCTTCGGCACCATCTCGCCGAACACCATGTGCAGGAAGACCACGAGGGCGAGCGAGATGCCGAACGAGAGCGGGTGCATCAGGCCGGACGGGACGCCGATCGCGTGGAACGGGCCCTCCAGCAGCGAGGCGATGGTCGGCTCGGCGAGGGCGCCGAGGCCCAGCGAGCAGACCGTGATGCCGAGCTGGGCGGCGGCCAGCATCGCCGAGACGTTGGACAGCGCGTGCAGCACGGTGCGGGCGCGCTTGTGCCCGGCCTCGGCGAGCGGCTCGATCTGGCTGCGGCGCACCGACACCACGGCGAACTCGGCGCCGACGAAGAAGGCGTTGCCGAGCAGGAGCAGCAGCGCGACGGCCAGTTGCAGGGCGGTCATCGGCCCTCCTCCCGGTCCTCGTCGAAGCGCGCGGGCGCGGTGGTGCGCTCCACCCGGACCTCGGTGGTGCGGTGGCGGTCGACACCGGTCACGGTGAACCGCCAGCCGGGCAGCTCGGCCTGCTCGCCCACCTCGGGGAGCTTGCCGAGCAGGTCGGCGACCAGGCCGGCCAGGGTCTCGTACGGACCGTCCGGGGCGTTCAGGCCGATCCGCTCCAGCTGGTCGATCCGGGCGCGGCCGTCGGCCTCCCAGACCGGCAGGCCGTTGACCGGCGGCAGCGGGAACAGCTCGGGGTGGTCGTCGGGGTCGTGCTCGTCCTGCACCTCGCCGACGATCTCCTCGACGATGTCCTCGACGGTGACGACGCCGGCGGTGCCGCCGTACTCGTCGACCACGATGGCCATCGGCTGGAGGCGGCGCAGCTGGTCGAGCAGCCGCTCGGCGGGCAGCGTCTCGGGCACCAGCAGCGGCGGCGAGGCCAGCTCGGCGACCCGCACCAGGCCGCGCCGGGCGGCCGGGACGGCCAGGGCGTCCTTGAGCGTGACGATGCCGGTGACCTCGTCCAGGCTGTCGGTGTGCACCGGGAAGCGGGACAGGCCGGTGGCCCGGGTCAGGTTGATGACGTCGGAGGCGGTGGCGTCGCGCTGGAGCGCGGCCACGTCGACGCGCGGGGTCATCACGGACTCGGCGGTCAGCTCGCTCAGCGCGAGGGTGCGGACGAACAGGGTCGCCGACTCCTCGTCTATCGCGCCGGCCTTGGCCGAGTGACGGGCCAGCGAGACCAGCTCGTCGGGGGTGCGGGCGTGCCCCAGCTCCTCCTGCGGCTCGACGCCGAAGGCCCGTACGGTCCGGTCGGCGGTGCCGTTGAGGAAGCTGATCAGCGGGCGGCAGACCCGGGAGAAGGCCATGTGCGGGGCGGCGACCGCGCGGGCCACCTGGAGCGGGCGGGAGATCGCCCAGTTCTTCGGCACCAGCTCGCCGATCACCATCTGGACGACGGTGGCCAGCACCATGCCGACGATCACGGAGACGCCGCGGGCGGCCGAGTCGGGCACGCCGATGCCGGACATCACGGGTGCGAGCAGGGTCGACAGGGCCGGCTCGGCGAGCATGCCGACCACCAGCGAGGTGACGGTGATGCCGAGCTGGGCGCCGGACAGCTCGAAGGAGAGGTGCCGCAGGGCCCCGGCGACGCGGCGGGACTTGGCGTCGCCCGTCTCCGCGGAGCGTTCCACCTCACCGCGCTCGACGGTCACGAAGGCGAACTCGGCAGCCACGAAGAGGCCGTTGGCGAGGATCAGGAGAACGGCTGCGAGCAACAGCAGCCAGGCGGTGATCACAGTGCCGCCTGCCTTCCGGGGAGCGGAAGCGAGGCGGCGCAGGTACTACCGGACGGATCGTCCATCGAGGGGGAGTGTCACTCCTCTGGTCGGGTTCGGGCACTCGATTTTCGGGCAGGGCGAACTTTGCCCTGCTTTTACCAGCGTAGACCATACCCGGATGGGCGTAGGAAGCCCGTTCGGCCCGCCGGGGGCGGGGAACCCCAGGTGGGGGGCGTCCGCCCGGCTGCGGGCCGGGGCGCGGGCTCAGGCCTGGGCGTGGTGCTCGACCAGGTCGCGCAGCGCCCGGGCGTCCGCGATCGCCTGGTCCTTGCCGACGCCGGACTGGATGCCGACCGCGGCGAGCGAGGTGCCGTCGGCGAGGTCGAGGGTGGCCCACGGGTCGCCCTGGCGGAAGTTGACCCGGACGATCTCGGCCCAGGCCAGCCGGCGGCGGCGGACGAAGTTGACCACCGTCACGCCCTCCGCGTCGGCGCTCACCTTGGGGCGGGCCAGCATCAGGCCGACGCCGGCGAACAGCAGGCCGCTGGCCGTCATCATGATCCGGTCGTTGAGCTGCCAGTTCTCCGGGAGCAGCACGGCCATCGCGGAGAACAGCACCACCATCAGCACGCAGACCGGCAGCAGTACGGCGCGGGTGCGGCGCGGAGCCCAGGTGACGGGGAACTGGACGGACGGCGTGGACACGTGGGTTCTCCGGGGGTGGTTCTGGGGGCGGCAGCACGGCGGGGCGGGGACGCCGACCGGCGTCCCCGCCCCATTGAACCGTTCTTTACCCGCGCTCGGGCGGGCGGGTCAGAGGCGGCAGGCGTGGATGTTGGTGACCAGGATGGCCCGGGCGCCGATGCCCCAGAGGTCGTCCATGATCTGCTGAGCCTCCTTGCGGAGCACCATCGACCGCACCGCGACCCAGCCCTCGGTGTGCAGCGGCGAGACGGTCGGCGACTCCAGGCCCGGGGTGAGCGCGACGGCCGCGCCGACCTTCTCGGCGCGGATGTCGTAGTCCATCAGCACGTAGCGGCGGGCCACCAGCACGCCCTGGAGGCGGCGCAGGAACTGCTCCACCCGGGTGTCCTCGCCCGCGCCCTTGGGCCGGATCACCACGGAGTCGGAGACCAGGATCGGCTCGCCGAACACCTCCAGGCCGGCGTTGCGCAGGCTGGTGCCGGTCTCCACCACGTCGGCGATCACGTCGGCGACGCCCAGCTGCACCGCGGTCTCGACCGCGCCGTCCAGCTTGGTGACCGTCGCCTTCACGCCGTGGTCGGCCAGGTGCTGCTCGACCAGGCCGGTGTACGAGGTGGCGATCCGCAGGCCCTCCAGGCCCTTGACGTCCTCGACGTCCACGCCCTCGGGGCGCGCGAAGCGGAAGGTCGACCCGGCGAAGCCGAGGGCGAGCACCTCCTCGGCGTTGGAGTGCGAGTCCAGCAGCAGGTCGCGGCCGGTGATCCCGACGTCGAGGCGGCCGGAGCCCACGTACACCGCGATGTCGCGCGGGCGGAGGAAGAAGAACTCCACCTCGTTGTTCGGGTCGACGAGGACGAGCTCCTTGGGGTCCTTCCGCTGGCGGTAGCCGGCCTCATGGAGCATCTCCGCCGCGGGACCCGAGAGCGAACCCTTGTTGGGGACGGCGATGCGCAGCATGGGAGGTTGCTTCCTTACCTGTTCGGAGGATGGGGGTGCTCGGGAGAGCGGGGGTGTCTAGAGGTACTTGTAGACGTCGTCGAGCGTCAGTCCGCGGGCGATCATCATCACCTGGAGGTGGTAGAGGAGCTGCGAGATCTCCTCCGCCGTCTGCTCGTCCGTCTGGAACTCGGCGGCCATCCAGACCTCGGCGGCCTCCTCGACGACCTTCTTGCCGATCGCATGGACGCCCTGCTGGACGAGCTGCGCGGTACGGGAGGACGAGGGGTCGCCGGTGGCGGCCTTCTGCTGGAGCTCGGCGTAGAGCTCCTCGAATGTCTTCGAAGCCATGATGGGGCCACCTTACGGCGTGCGGGCGGACGGACGGTAAACGGTCCCGGAGCGTGGACAGTCGGGTGGACGTCCGCGCTCCGGGACCGGACGGACCGGGTGCGGCCCCGTGTCAGAGCGCGGCGCGCAGCGCCACGACGGTGGCGACGGCGGCGGTGACGGCCTCGTGGCCCTTGTCCTCGGCGGAGCCGGGCAGGCCGGCGCGGTCGATCGCCTGCTCCTCGTTGTCGCAGGTCAGCACGCCGAAGCCGACCGGGACGCCGGTGTCCACGCTGACCTGGGTGAGGCCGCTGGTGGCCGCCTGGCAGACGTAGTCGAAGTGCGGGGTCCCGCCGCGGATCACCACGCCGAGGGCCACCACGGCGTCGTAGCCGCGCTCGGCGAGGCGCTTGGCGGCGACCGGCAGCTCGAAGGTGCCGGGCACCCGCAGCACGGTCGGCTCGGCGACGCCCAGCTCCTTGAGCGCGCGGTGCGCGCCGTCCAGCAGGCCGTTCATCACCGTGTCGTGCCACTGGGCGGCGACGACGGCGACCTTGAGGCCGGCGGCGCCGTCGATGGTCAGCTCGGGGGCTCCGTGACCGCTCATGTTCTCTTCCGTTCCCTGGTGTCGTCGCTGGTTCTGAGGTGTGCGGCTTCAGGAGCCGAGGCCGGGCAGGTCGTGGCCCATCCGGTCGCGCTTGGTGCGCAGGTAGCGCAGGTTGTGCTCGCCGGGCGCGATCTCGACCGCTTCGCGCCCCTTGACCTTGAGCCCGTGCTCGGTGAGCGCGGTCAGCTTCTGCGGGTTGTTGGTGAGCAGGGTGAGCGAGCGGACGCCGAGGTCCACCAGCATCTGGGCCGCGATGCTGTAGTCGCGGGCGTCGGCGGGCAGGCCGAGGTCCAGGTTGGCGTCGACGGTGTCCCGCCCCCGCTCCTGCAGCTCGTACGCGCGCAGCTTGTGGGCCAGGCCGATCCCCCGCCCCTCGTGGCCGCGCAGGTACAGCACCACGCCGCGCCCGGCCTCGGCGACCCGCCGCAGGGAGGCCTCCAGCTGCGGGCCGCAGTCGCAGCGCAGCGAGCCGAAGACGTCACCGGTCAGGCACTCGGAGTGGACCCGCACCAGGACGTCCTCGCCGTCCGGCAGCCGCCCCTCCGCGTCCAGGCCGCCGGCCACCAGCGCGAGGTGCTCGACGCCGTCGATGGTCCCCCGGTAGCCGACGGCGGTGAACTCCCCGTGCACGGTGGGCAGGCCGGTGGCGGCGGCCCGGTCGACGTGCAGCTCGGTACGGCGGCGGTAGGCGATCAGGTCCTCGATGGAGATGATCGCCAGGCCGTGCTCGCGGGCGAAGGCGACCAGCTCGGGCAGCCGGGCCATGGTGCCGTCGTCGTTGACCACCTCGGCGATCGCGCCGGCCGGCGGCAGCCCGGCGAGCCGGGCCAGGTCGACGGCGGCCTCGGTGTGGCCGGGGCGGACCAGCACGCCGCCCTCGACGGCGCGCAGCGGGAAGACGTGCCCGGGGCGGGTGAGGTCGCCGGGCTCGGTGCCGGGCGAGGAGAGCAGCCGTACGGTGCGGGCGCGGTCGGCGGCGGAGATGCCGGTGTCGACCCCCTCCCGGGCGTCCACCGAGACGGTGTACGCGGTGCCCTTGCGGTCCTCGTTGACCTGGGTCATCGGCGGGAGCTTGAGGCGGTCCAGCTCCTCGCCGGTCATCGGGGCGCAGATCACGCCGGAGCTGTAGCGGACGGTGAAGGCCATCAGCTCGGCGGTCGCGGCGGACGCGGCGAAGACGATGTCGCCCTCGTTCTCGCGGTCCTCGTCGTCGACCACGACCACGGCGCGGCCGAGCGCGATGTCGGCGATCGCCCGCTCGACCGGGTCGAGGACGAGCTCGGGGTCGGAGTCGGGCCCGGTGGCCCCGTGGCTGGACTGGTTCTCGGTCATCTCGGTCATACCGTGGCTCCCTGCGGGACGGTGGCGGACTTGGCGCGCGGCTCACGGGTGCTCAGCCACCAGGACCGCAGGCCGAGCAGCACCAGGACGAAGTAGACGGAGTAGGTGAGGCCGGAGAAGGTGTAGCCGCTGTTGAAGGCGAACGGCACGCCGACCGCGTCGACCGCGATCCAGGCGAACCAGAACTCCACCCAGCCGCGGGCCTGGGCGACCATCGCGGCCAGCGTGCCGACGAAGACGTAGGCGTCCGACCAGGGGCTCCAGGACAGGCTGGGGTAGGACGTGAAGAGCAGGGCGAGCGCGACCGTGCCGGCCGCCGTACCCGCCGCCAGCGCGATCCGCTCGCGCCAACTCGCGAACCGTACGGCGATCGTGCCGCCCTCACGGCGGCCCCGCTGCCACTGCGCCCAGCCCCAGGCGGCGGTGACGATCACGATCAGCTGCTTGCCGATCAGGCCGGGGACGTGGCCGCCGAGGTAGGCCGCGATCAGCACCGCGCCGGACAGCAGCTGGACCGGCCAGCTCCAGACCGAGCGGCGCCAGCCGAGCGCGAGCCCGCCGAGGCCGAGGATGTTGCCGAACATGTCGGCCCACTTGACGTGTTCGCCGAGGACGGTGAACGCCTCGCCGCTGAGCCAGCTCACTCGGACTCCCCCGGGGTTCCGTCGACCGGCAGGCCGGACGGGGTGGACAGGCTGGAAAGGTCGGACGGGTGGGGCGGGTTGGAAAGGTTCGGCAGGTTCGGGAAGTCGGGCAGGGTGCGGGACTCCAGGAGGCGCTCGACGTACTTCGCGAGCACGTCCACCTCGAGGTTGACGCCCTCCCCGACGGCCTTGGCGCCGAGCGTGGTCAGCGCGAGGGTGGTCGGGATGAGGCTGACGGTGAAGCTGTCCGCAGCCGCCTCCACCACGGTGAGGCTGACGCCGTCGACCGTGATCGAGCCCTTCTCCACCAGGTAGCGGGAGATCGTGCCGGGCAGCGAGAACCGCAGCACCTCCCAGCGCAGCTCGCCCGCCGCGTCGCGCTCGCCCGGCTCGCGGCTCAACAGCCGCCCGGTGGCGTCGACATGGCCCTGGACGAGGTGGCCGCCCAGCCGGGCGCCGAGCGCCATGGCGCGCTCCAGATTGACCCGCGAGCCGGGCGCCAGCTCGCCGAGGCTGGAGCGGTGCAGCGTCTCGGCCATCACGTCGGCGCTGAACTCACCGGTGCCGGCGGCCAGTTCCGCCGGGCTGTCGACAACGGTCAGGCACACGCCGTTGACCGCGATGGAGTCGCCGTGCCGGGCACCCGTACAGACCACCGGGCCGCGCAGGCGGATCCGCGAGGAGTCGCCGATCTCCTCGATCGACACGACCTCGCCGAGCTCTTCGATGATGCCGGTGAACACCCGGGTTCTCCTCGCGCTTGGGGCGCGGACTCCGGGGCGGCATGGGAGATGACACGGACGGGCACCGGCGCACGGACCCGGGACACGCCCGTCGCCGGGGATGCCGAGGCCACCGGGAGATCGCTCGCCCGGCACGGGAGACACCGCTCCCGTCGTTCACCTGACCGGGGCCCGGGAGGCAGTCTCCTGCCACTGGACCCACGGGTACTGCTCTTCGTCCGCCCGCGCACGCCTCCCATCCGGACTTTAACCGTCGGTCCAGGAATTTCACCTGGTCAACCGGCCGCTGGCTGCGGACGGGTCGCGGACTGTAACCGCCGGTTCGGATTTTCACCGACCCCGGAGTGCGCTGAACGTCACTGCTTGATGCCGTCATTGTGCCACGGTCGGCGCAAGGGCAGGGAGGGCCTCCGGCTGTGGTCTGTTTCACGGGCTTGCGGGGAATGCGCGGCGGGGTGCTACCGCGGCTCCGCCGGGGGGCGAGCGTACGTTGGAGGGCCATGTGCGCGGGGGTGCGCGTGTTCGGCGGGCCATGCGCTCGGAGGGCCGCGGCTCAGAGGGCCGCGGGGGCGGTGATCGACGTGAAGTGGGTGACCTCCGGCGGGTGGGCGAGGTAGCTCAGCTCGCCCTCCGACCAGACCGGCCGGATCCGCCACATCGGCCCCGCGTACCCGCGCAGCGCCTCCTCGTCGCGCCAGCGGCTCAGCACCAGCACCCGGTGCCCGTCCTCGGACACCGAGCGCAGCAGCTCGCCGCCGAGGCAGCCGTCGGTCCGCCCGAGCTGCGGGATCACCTGGGCGGCCAGGTGCGCGCAGAACTCCTCGATGCGACCGGCCGAGACCTGCCCGGCCCAGATCCTGACGATCACGACCACCACCTCCGGCTGCGGCTGGCGTCCCGCGCCCGGGCATCCCTCGCCCGGGCGCGCTGACCACTGACCCGGCGGTCCCCGCCCGGCGAGCCCCGAGCCAGTGGTCCCTGGCCCCCATTATGAGCGGAAACCCGCTGGTGGGGAGGGGTGGAGCCGGAATTTCACGGAGGGTTGCCAGGGCCCGGGGAACGGGGTGCGCCGAGCGGCCTCGGCTACATTCCCGGTATGACGACCACACCGGAATCTGTCGTTTCGTCAACCACCGCAACCACCGCGCCGAACCGGCCGGGCAGCCTGTTCGACGCCCTCCACGCGGGCGCGCTCAGCGATCCCGCCCAGCTGCGCGAGATCTACGAGCAGCCCGGCGACCAGGCGCGCCGCAAGCAGGTCGACCACCTGCACGAGGTCGCCCAGCGCCTGATCGCCTGCTCCCCGCTGGTCTTCGTGGCCAGCGCGGACGCCGCCGGGCGCTGCGACGTCTCCCCGCGCGGCGGGCCGGCCGGGCTGGTCTCGGTGCTCGACGAGTACACCCTGGCCATTCCGGACGCCACCGGCAACAAGCGCTTGGACACCCTGCACAACATCCTGGAGACCGGCCGGGTCGGGCTGCTCTTCGTCGTCCCCGGCCGGGACGCCACCCTGCGGGTCAACGGGCGGGCCTGCGTCTCGACCGACCCGGAGCTGCTGCGGCAGCTGACCGCCGTCGGCAAGCCGCCGCGCAGCGCCATCGTGGTCGCCGTCGAGGAGGTGTACGGGCACTGCCCGAAGGCCTTCCTCCGCTCCTCGGCGTGGAAGCCGGAGAACTGGCTCGCCAAGGACGCGCAGCCGAGTTCGGCGGAGGTCACGCTCTCGCACCTGCGGGACGAGTCGCTGACCGTGGAGATGATCGAGCAAATCGAGCGGGAGGCGCTGCTGTACCGGTACGAGTGAGGCAGCGGGGACTTCTCCGCTCGGGGTCCCCGTCTCGCTGTGAGTGTCCGGCGGTCGGTTTGGCGGGTGCCCGGCGAGGTGCTCGGCGAGGTGCCCGGCGGCCGGCCCGGCGCCCGACCCACCGGGCCGCGCGCCCGGCCTGAGCCTCGGGGCTCCGGCCGCCCCGTGGCTCAGGCCGCCTCGGGTTCAGGCGGCGGTGGGCTCAGGCCGCCTTGGGTTCGGGCGGCGGTGGGCTCAGGCCGCCTTGGGAAGGTCCACCACGGGCGCGCCGTCGGCGGCCCGCTGGACCGCCTCGACGCCCTTGTGGGCCGCGTCCTTGCTGGCGTAGCCCTGGCCGGTGGCGACGATCTCGCCGTTGCCCGCCTTGAGCCGGAACCGGTACTTGCCACCGGCGTCCTGATAGACCTCGAACTTGCCCGACATCGGGGCCACCTCCTCGCGGGGCCTCCTCGTGGAGCGCTCGATGCGCCCGCTGTCCGGCCCCCGGCGCCACCGTGCGCCCGGCACCGCCCAGGCCGCACCCGGGCGGCGGCCGGACGGGTGATGCCGGGCCCACCGGGGTTTGCGGAGGTGCCGGGGCGGCCGGCCGGTGGTTTGAATGGACGGATGGACTGCGTCTTCTGTGCGGTGGTGGCGGGCGAGGAGCCGGCGCACCGGGTGCTGGACGACGAGGTGGCGGTGGCCTTCCTGGACCGCCGGCCGCTGTTCCCCGGGCACGTCCTGGTCGTGCCGCGCGCCCACCACCCGACGCTGGCCGACCTGCCCGCCGCCGAGGTCGGGCCGTTCTTCCTGCGGGTGCAGCGGGTGGCGGGGGCCGTCGAGCGCGGGCTGGGCGCGGCGGGCAGTTTCGTGGCGGCGAACAACCGGATCAGCCAGTCGGTGCCGCACCTGCACGTCCACGTGGTGCCGCGCAATCCGAAGGACGGGCTGCGCGGGTTCTTCTGGCCCCGGCGGCGGTATCCGGACGAGGCGGGGGCGGCGGAGGTCGCGGCCCGGCTGCGGAAGGCGCTGGAGGAGTGACGGGGGCAGGGCTCCGGCTCCGTGCCCTGCCGTGGGGATCGCGCGGGGGGTCGGTTGGGGGTCGGCGGGGTCGTACCTCCGCAGGAGCATCGGCGGGGTCGATATCGTTTTCCGGGCGGACGATCCGGCCGAACCGGGCGCCTAGGCTCGCGAGCATGAACGAACTCGCCTGTCTCGTGCAGCAGACGGCCGACCGGCTCGCGGGCCGACACGTCGGCGCGGTGGTCGCCGGGCTGGCCGGCGACCACGTGGAGATCCGGGGTGCCGGGCGGACCGGTCCGGGCGGTGGGATACCCGGGCCGCACACGCTGTTCGACATAGGCTCCGTCACCAAGGTGTTCACCTCGCTCGTGCTCGCACGGCTGGCGCTCGACGGAGCCGTCCGGCTGGACGAACCGCTCGCCGAGGTGCTCACGGGGGCCTCGGGCGGTCGGGCCGTCGTCCCGGCCAGGGGCCCGCAGCCGATCACCCTGCGGCACCTCGCCACCCACACCTCTGGGCTCCCCCGGCTGCCCCGGGGCATGCTGGCGCAGTCACTGCTGTCCCCCAACAAGCCCGATCCGTACGCCGGTTGCACCACCGAGCGGGTGCTCGACGGGCTCGCGCGGACGCGGTTGCGGACCACGCCCGGGCGCGGCTTCCGCTACTCCAACCTCGGCGCGGGGCTGCTCGGCCTGGCCCTCGCGCAACGGTCCGGCGTCGGGTACGAGGAGTTGGTGGCGCGCGAGGTCTGCGCACCGCTGGGCCTGGTGGACACCTGCGTGCGGTCGGACGAGGAGCAGTCCGCGCGGCTGGCGCACGGGCACACGCCGGGCGGCCGGCCGGTGCCGCACTGGAGCTTCGGGGCCGTGCCCGGCATGGGCGGGCTCCGGTCGACCGCCGCCGACCTGGTGGTGTTCCTGCGGGCCCAACTCGCCGCCGGGCGCGAGCCGGAGGCGCCGCTGTCGGCCGCGATCGCCCTCACCCGGGAGACCCGCCACCGGGTCAACCCCTTCGCCTGGACGCACCTGGGCTGGCTCGGGCACCGGCTGCACACCCAGCAGGGCGGGCACCTCCAGATCTGGCACAACGGGGGCACCGGCGGGTTCCGTTCGTTCGTGGCCTTCGACCCGGAGAAGCGGGTCGGCGCCGTGGTGCTGGCCAACACCCGCCGGTCGGTCGATCCGGCGGGCACGGCGCTGCTGCGCGGGCTGCAGAACGGGTTCGCGGCGACGGGGTGAGGGTGGTGGCGGGGGTTCCGGCGGCGACGGGGGTTCCGGCGGTGACGGCGGGGGATTTCCGTCGGAATGTGCCGATCGGCACTGTCGGCGGGCGCGGTGAGGAGTCGATCCTGGGCATCCGATGGTTGCGGCCCTCCTGAGGGGTTGCCGCGGAGCGGAGGGAGCTCGGTATGACGGTGGTGCGGGCCGCCCGGGCGGGCGTTGCGGCCCCGCCCAGGGGCACCTGGGCCGTTCGTCCCCACCCCCGTGGCGGGCGGCTGCGGCCGGGGCGCGATGATGGCGGGGTCTAACCAGGCCAAAAGGTGCTGATTGGCACTGTCGCCGGGGGCGGCGCGCGGTCGATGCTGGGGTTCTGGAAGTCGCGGTTCCGTTGGGGGAGCCCTCCGACTGAGCCGAGTGAAAGGGGGCCGACGTGGCGGTGACGTGGTCGCCGACGCGGGTGCGGTCGGCGGGTGCGACCGGTTCTGCCGACCTGGCCGCTTCTGCCGGTGCGGCCGGCGTGGCTGGTTCGGCCGGCGCTGCCGGTCGACTGGGCCCGGTGCTGCGGGTGCACAGACGGTTCCGGCCGCTGTCCTGGCCGGCGCGGGTGTGGCTGCACTCCTGCGGGGTGGCCGTCTCCGTGGTGGTCTGTCTGGCGCTCGGCGAGTGGTGGCCCGCGCCCGTACTGGCCGCCGCCGCGGTGGTGGCGGTGAGCGGGTACGAGCGGCTGCGGCCCACACCCGGGCTGCGCTCCGTACGGGTCCACGAGGGCGGGCTGGTGCTGGTCTCGGCCGGCGGCGGCGAGGAGCCGCTGCCCTGGCGCGCGATGGAGGCCACCGAGTACTCCCCGGGAGGGCCGCACGGGGAGTACGAGCACGGGCGAATATGGCCGGCGGGCGCGGACGAGCCGCTGGTGCTGGCGCACCTTGGCGGGCTGGGCAGGCTGTTCCGGGAGCTGGAGGAGCGCCTCTCCCCCGGGCTCCGGGCCGCCCTGCACGAGACGCTGCGCGCGGAGGGGAGCGTCCGCTTCGTCCGGGGGCGACTGACGGTGACGGCCGGCGGGCTGGTGCACCGGCCACCGCACCCGCTCGCCGCGACGGAGGCCTACCGGTGGCCGGAGGTGCACTCGGCCCGGGCCTCCGCCCTCGGCGAGCTGGAGGTCCGGACGCACTCGGCCGGTCTCCCGCTCACCTTCCCGGTGCCCAACGCCCGTGCGGCCGCAGGCTTCCTGGAGGACCTCCGGACGGCCTCCACCGGCTGACGGCCCGCCCGGGCCGAGCAGCCCCGGTGCAGGTCCGCACAGGTCCGCCCAGGCCCGTCCCCTAGGGGGCCCCACAGCTCCTTCCGGAAGGGATCAGTACGCCGCTGAGTGGACGTCAGTTCCGTGGCGGGCGGCCTACGGTCGCTGACATGAGCCGACTCCGTACGACCGCCGCCGCTGCGGCCCTGCTGCTCGCGCTGCCGCTGTCCGTCGCCGCCGCCGCGCCGGCCCTGGCGGCCGCGCCCGCCAGCTCCGCCACCGCTCCCGCGAACCCGACCACCCGGACCGCCGCCCAGGTCGAACTCCCCCGCCCGACCGGGCCGTACGCGGTCGGGCAGGAGGTCCTGCACCTCGTGGACCAGAACCGTCCGGACCCGTGGGTGCCCGCCGCCGGTCCGCGCCAGCTGATGGTCTCGATGTACTACCCCGCGCACGCCGGGACGGGCACCCCCGCCCCGTACATGACGCCCCCCGCCGCCCGCGCGCTGCTGGACGGGAAGCTGCCGGGCAACACCATCCCGACCGAGGCGGTGTCCGGCACCCGGACGTGGGCGGAGTCCGGGGCCCGCCCCCAGGGCGGCCACTACCCGCTGGTGGTCCTGTCGCCCGGCTTCACCATGCCGCGCGCCACGCTCAGCAGCCTCGCCGAGGACCTGACCAGCCGCGGCTACGTCGTCGCGCTGGTCGACCACACCTACGAGAACACCGGGACCACCTTCCCCGACGGCCGGACGCTCCCCTGCGAGGTGTGCGGGACGCTGAGGACCCAGGAGGCCTGGGAGGCCCTGGACGCGAGCCGGGCGAAGGACGTCTCCTTCGTCATCGACCAGTTGACCGACCGCCCGCACCCGGCCTGGCGCTACGCCCGGCTGATCGACCGCGACCGGATCGCCATGGCCGGACACTCCGCCGGTGGCGCCGCCACCGTCCCGGCCCTGCTCACCGACGACCGGATCCGGGCCGGGGTCGACCTGGACGGCACCATGGACTACCTGGTGCCCGAGTCCGGCATCAAGGGCAAGCCGTACCTGATGATCGGCCACCCGCTGCCCGGCGGCGGCGAGGACGAGAGCTGGCTCAGGAGCTGGCCCCGGCTGGACGGCTGGAAGCGCTGGCTGACCGTCGACGGCACCGACCACGGCAGCTTCACCGACTTCCCGCTCTTCTTCGACGGGCTCGGCCTCCCCAAGGGCCCGGACACCACCATCGGCAGCCAGCGGGCCGTCGCCCTCACCCGGCAGTACGTCGGGGCGTTCTTCGACCTCCAGCTGAAGGGCGTCCCCCAGCCGCTGCTCGACGGGCCGAACGCCGCCAACCCGGAGGTGCGGTTCACCTCCTGACGGCCGTCCCCGGGGCAGCGATTTCCGAGTGACAGCGGTTCCCGGGCGGGGCCGTCGGCAACGCGCCAGCGGCCCCGTCGGCGTACGGGCGCCCTGCCTACGGTCAGCCGGGCAGCACCGCCGCCGAGGCGATCGGTTCGAGCAGCGGGTGGGGGCGGACCAGGGCGCGGGAGACCGGGTCCTCGCGGTGACCGCCGGCCCGGGCGGGGTTGGGGCGCATGACGACCGCGGTCGGCGGGACGGGCCCGCCGCCGCAGGCCGGGCAGACGCCGACGAGGTCGAGGTCGGTGCCGCAGACGGCGTGCGCGAAGAGGTGGTACGGGCCCCCCTCGGTGGCATGCCGGCCGCCCCAGCGACTCAACTGGTAGAGCGGGCCCCAGAGTTCGAGGCCGGTACCGGTCAGCAGGTAGCCGTGGCGCAGCGGCGCCCGCTGGTACGGCTCCTTTCGCAGCACCCCGGCCGCGACCAGGGCGTTGAGGCGCGAGGTGAGGACGGCGCGCGGGATGCCGAGGTGGGCGAGGAAGTCGTTGAAGCGCTGCACACCGTAGAACGCGTCGCGCACGATCAGCAGGCTCCAACGCTCGCCGACCACCTCCAGGGCGCGGGCCAGCGCGCACTCCTGCAGTTCGTAGTCGGTTCCCAGGGCCATGGGCGTCAGCCTAGTCCACCCCTCTAATAGGTTCAATGAACAGACCAGCGGTGGTAGCGTGCCATTCGAGACGAAGGTTCATTCACCAGACCATAAAGGTCCGGCCCTCGGAGGGAACACCCATGCCCCCCGCACCACCTGGCTCCTCACCCACCTCCTCCCCCGCCACCCCCACCACCCCCGCCGCCCCGGGTCCGCGCGTCCGGCCCGGGGCCACGCTGGCGACCACCGCGGCGGCGACCGCCCTGACCACCGTCGCGTACACCGCCCCCACCGCCTCGCTCGCCGCCACCGCCCAGGCCGCCCACCTGGGCGCCTCCGGCCGCACCTGGATCCTCACCGGCACCCTGGTCGGCATCTCGGCGCTGCTGCTCACCGCCGGGAGCGCCGCCGACGACCACGGCCGCAAGCGGGTCTTCACCTTCGGCGTGCTGCTGTTCGCCGCCGCCGAGGCGCTGGCCGCCCTCGCCCCCGGCGGCGCCGTCTACCTGGCCTCCCGGGTACTCCTCGGCGCCGCCTCGGCCGCCGTCCTGGCCCCCGCGCTCGGCCTGATCAGCCACGCCCACCCGCCCGGGCCCGGCCGGATCCGGGCGCTCGGCGTCTGGGGCGCGGCGGTCGGACTGGGCATCGCGATCGGGCCGGTGTACGGCGCCCTGGTCCAGCAGTGGGCCGGATGGCGCGCGGTCAGCGGCGGGATCGCGGTGGCCGCCGCCGTGGTGGCCGGCTGCGCCGCCGGGGTCCTCACCGAGTCACGGGCCGAACGCCCGCGTGCCCTCGACCCGTACGGGGTGCTCACCCTCGCCGCCGGCACCTCCTGCCTGATCGCCGGACTGGCCGAAGGCCGCGGCGGCTGGGGACAGCCCGCCGTGGTGGCACTGCTGGCGGGCGGGGTGCTGCTACTGGCGGCGTTCGCCGTGGTCGAGGCGAAGGTCCGGGAGCCGATGCTGGACCTCGCCCTGTTCCGCAGCCCCGGCTTCATCGCGGCCACCGGCGGGGCGCTGTTCACCGGGCTGGCCCTGGTCGGCTTCATGAGCTACCTGCCCACCCTGCTCCAGGGCGTGCTCGGCCTGTCCGGCCCGGCCGCGGCCGGCGTGCTGGCCCTGTGGTCGGGCCTCTCGGTGGTCTCCGCGCTCCAGGCCCGCCACCTGGCCACCCGCCTGCCCGCCACCGCCCAGGTCGCCCTCGGCCTGCTCGTCTGCGGCACCGGCGAGGCCGCGCTGTACGGGCTCACCCCCGGCTCGTCCTGGCTGCGACTGGCCCCGGGACTCGCCGTCGCGGGCATCGGCAGCGGCATCCTCAACGCGGCGCTCGCCCGGCTCGCGGTCAGCAGCGTCCCCGCGCACCGGGCCGCCATGGGCTCCGGCGCCAACAACACCTCCCGCTACCTGGGTTCGGCCCTCGGCGTGGCCCTCACCGTCACCGTCGCCGGCTCCCCCCACCCCACCGCCCACACCCTCGCCGCAGGCACCGACCGGGCCACCCTCACCGCCGCCGCCCTCTGCCTCCTCGGCGCCCTCCTCGCCCTCGCCGCCCACACCACCGAATCCCGCACCACCCACCCCACCCCCGTCCCGTGAGCCACCAGACCCCCCTCCCACCCCCGCGAGACACCAGAAGTCGGCCCATCCGACTTCCGCCGCGGCAGCTGAAACGCCTCCCCACCTGTGGCAACACAGGCACCGGTTTTGTCGGCCAACGGTTGAGGTTCTGGACGACTTTCCGTGACCCAGAACCCAAATTGAGCCGCTGCCGATGCCATTTGCCGCAACATGTGGCCTGAAGCAGCGAACCCCGGAGCCGCCGGCGCCGATCCAGGCGCCAGCACCGCGCAACCGGTCCGCCCGAACCACCATCCCAAGGCCTACGCGGAAGGCCTCCGGACGACCGCGCCGAGGCCAACGGACAATTCGCGAGCAGACCGGGAGCCCACACACGGAAATCCCACCCTCCAAGCGCACGAGAAGTCGGCTCAATCGACTTCCCACGCACACCCAGGCGGAAGGACCCTCCCCGGCTCCGCCGACATCAACCGGGGCTCGCCCGCCTGAAGTGCGAGCCGGACACCGGCGAAGCGAGCCCCCCGACCAAACGCCCCGTACTGAATAGCGTCACTGGGCGAGGCACGAGAAGTCGACTGGATCGACTTCCCATGCGCTACTCGTCGGTTCGTCGCGGCAGCGGGGGCCACATCGCCATGGACAACACCTGGGAATGGAGCGTGGGAAGTCGGCCCGGTCGACTTCCCACGCGGGAGCTGCCGGTTCGAATGGTGGTGGAGGCCGCGCCGCCGTGGGTGGCACCAGAGGGTAGGGGCGCGAGAAGTCGACTGGGCCGACTTCTCGTGCGGGAGCTGTCGGTTCGGGGCCCTGGCGGAGGCCGGAACGACAGGAACCGCGCTCGGGCAGGAAGCACGGAAAGTCGGCTGGATCGACTTCCCGTGCGCTACTCGCCGGTTCGTCGCGGCAGTCGGGGCCGCACCGCCATGGACAACTCCTGGGAATGGGGCACAGGAAGTCGGCCCAGTCGACTTCCTGCGCACAATCGGGGTCAGCGGCTCTCGGGCGGACCCTCCAAGGCCGACGGATGGCACCGGCCCCTGCTCGCGCCACTGCGGCTCGACACAGGCAAAGCGAGCCCTTGGCAAGGGGCTCCCTGACGAGCAGCGTCACCGGAACAGGACGTAGGAAGTCGGCTCGGCCGACTTCCTCTACGGACACCGCTTGGGGACATGGTGGAGGCCTCACCGACAGGAATCGCACTTGGGTCGGACGCGAGAAGTCGACTGGATCGACTTTCCGCGCGGACACCGGTTGGGAGCCGGGTCGAGGCCGCAGCGACAGGAACCACGCTCGGGCGGGAGGCCCAGAAAGTCGGCTAGATCGACTTTCCGCGCGCAACCCACCGATCCGTCGCGGCAATGAAGGCCACACCGCCATGGACAACACCTGGGAATGGGGTGCAGGAAGTCGGCGCGGTCGACTTCCTGCGCGCAGCCGGGGTGGGCTGCTTCCGGACGCTCGCGCCGAGGCCAACAGATAGCGCGGCACAAGCGAAGCAAGCCCTGGCAATACGCCGCCTGGCGAGCAGGATCACTGGAGCAGGACATGGGAAGTCGGCCAAGCCGACTTCCTGCGCGGGCACCGCTTGGGGGATGTGCTGGAAGCCTCGCCGGCAGGAACCGCACTCGGACTCGAAGCACGGGAAGTCGACTGGACCGACTTCCTGCACGGGACCCGTCGATTCGTCGCGGCAGCGGGAGGCCGCACCGGTATGGAGAACGCCAGAGGGTGCGGGGTGCAGGAAGTCGGCCAGGCCGACTTCCTGCACACAACCGGGGTGAGGGGCTCGGGGCAGTCGCTCCGAGGCCGACGGATGGCACGGGAGCTGCCGGTTCGAGTGGTGGTGAAGGCCGCGCCGCCGTGGGCGGCGCCTGAGGGTAGGGACGCGAGAAGTCGACTGGGCCGACTTCTCGCGCGGGCACCAGCTCGGGGCGTGGTGGAGGCCGCAGCGACAGGAACCGTGCTCGGGTAGGGCGCACAGGGAGTCGGCTGGATCGACTTCTCGTGCGGGAGCTGCCGGGTCGGGTGGTGGTGGAGGCCCTGCCTCCATGGGCAGCGCTTGAGGGCGGGGTGTGGGGGCTGGGGCGGCTGCGGTGGGTGGGGGTGCGTGCGAAGATGGCAGGGCTGGTGGGAACGATCTCCGGACGGTTTCTGGGACGGTTCTCTGGCCATGGTGGACGAATACGCGCAGCGCGCGGGGCAGCCTCGGCAGGACGCCCTGCTGATGGTGCCGATCGCCACGGCGCTGATCGACGCCGACGGGCGGATCCTGCACTGGAGCGGTGACGCGGAGGCGTTGCTCGGGCACCCTGCGCAGGAGGCGGTGGGGGCGCGGGCGGCGACGCTGCTGACCTCCGAGGAGCACCGGCCGGAGGTGCTCCAGCTGTTCCGGCAGATCCTGGCGGGCCGGCCGTGGTCCGGGGTGTTCCCGGTGCGGCACCGGGACGGGCACCTGGTGAACCTGGAGTTCCGTACGTATCCGATCCGCGGCCCGGGCGGTGCCCCGATGGTGCTGGCGGTGGCCTCCGAGGTGACGACGCTGCACCGGCTCCAGGCCGATCTGGCGCTCCTCGACGGGTTCTTCACGCAGTCCCCGGTCGGCATGGCGGTGTTCGACACCGGCCTGCGCTTCGTCCGGTTGAACGCGGCGCTGGCGGACGCGAACGGCCTGGGCGTCGAGGAGCCGCTGGGCCGTCGGCTCACCGAGGTGCTGCCGGGGATCAACGCCCCGGAGTCCGAGGCGGTGATGCGCCGGGTGCTGGAGAGCGGCGAGCCGGTGGTGGACGACCTGGCGCACGGCCGTACCCCGGGCGACCCGAGCCACGACCACGCCTGGTCGGCCTCGTACTTCCGGTTGAGGGACCGCGGCGGCCGGGTGCTCGGGGTGTGCGCCACGGTCATCGACATCACCGAGCGCTTCCATGCCGACGCCCGGGCGGCCCGCGCCCAGGAGCGGCTGTCCCTGCTGGTCGACGCGACCGCCTCGATCGGCACCACGCTGGACCTGCGGCAGACCGCCCGGGAGCTGGTCGACGCGATGGTGCCGAGGGTCGCCGACATCAGCGCGGTGTTCGGGCTGGAGGAACTGGTGGCCGGCCGGAACGTGGAGCCGCCCGCGCCGGACGTCCCGCTGCTGGTGCGCCGCCTGGCGATCGCCTCCGCCGACGCCGTCTACCCGGCCGATTCGCTGCCGGTGGACGCGGTGTACGAGCTGCGGCCGGACTCCCCGTACGCCCGGGCGCTGGCCGGCGGGCGCACGGTGGTGGTGCCCTCCTGGGAGCTGCCGATGCTGAGCGAGCCCGTCCACGAGAGCCGCCGCCAGGCCTACCTGGGCGACCGCCCGCGCTCGGTGCGGATCACCCCGCTGGTGGCGCGCGGTACGACGCTCGGCATGGTGGTGTACTCGCGGCGCGGCGCGCGGGAGTCCTTCGCGGCGGCCGACATCACGCTCGGCGACGAACTGTCCTCGCGCGCGGCCGTCGCGATCGACAACGCCCGGCTGTACCTGCGCCAGCACCAGACCGTGCTGGCCCGGCAGCAGGCGCTGCGCGAGGCGAGGGCCGCGCAGGAGCGTCTGGCGCTGGTCAACGTGGCCTCCGCCCGGATCGGCACCACGCTCGATCTCGCCCAGACCGCGCAGGAGTTGGCCGAGGTGGCAGCACCGAGGCTGGCCGACACGGTGGTGGTGGAGGTGCTGGAGGAGCTGGTCCGCGGCGAGCGCGAGGCGACCGCCCCGGTGGACGGCTCGGCGCTGCTGCGGCGGATGGCCTTCCACTCGGTGCCCGGCTCGACGCTGGCGCCGATCGCCCGCACCGGCAACCTGCACCGCTTCGTGCCCGGTTCGCCGTACGCCTGGTGCCTGGCGCACCGCAAGCCCGTCCTGGTGCCCAGGATGGACGAGGAGGGCATGGCCTGGTTCGCCGACGACCCGGTGCGGCAGGCCGCCGTACGGGAGCAGAACGTGCTGTCGTTCATGGTGGTCCCGCTGATCGCGCGCGGCACCCCGGTCGGCGTGGCGGGCTTCTACCGCACCCGGGTCGAGCGCCCGTACGATGACGACGACGTGGCGCTGGCCGGGGAGTTGGCGGTGCGGGCGGCCGTCTCGATCGACAACGCGCTGCTGTTCACCCGCGAGCGCGACGCGGCCGCCGCCCGGCAGCGGGCGCTGGACGAGGCGTGGGCCGCCCAGCAGCGGCTGTCGCTGCTGAACGAGGCCAGCAACCGGATCGGCACCACGCTCGATCTGCACCGCACCGCCCGGGAGTTGGTGGAGGTGGTGATCCCGCGCTTCGCCGACTTCGTGACGGTGGACCTGCGCGAGGCGGTGCTCAGCGGCGAGGAGCCCGGGGCGGTCCCGGCGGAGGGCCCGGTGCTGATGCGGGCGGTGGCGGTCGGCGACACCGGCCCGGACGGCGGCATGCTCGGGGCGGCCGACCAGGTGGGCGAGACCTCGCAGTCGGCCGGGCTGTACGCGCAGAGCCTGCGCACCCGGCGCTCGATCCTGGTCTCCGAGGTGACCGAGGAGGAGCTGAGCCGGATCGTCGCCTCGCCCGACCGGGTGCAGCCGAGCCTGGACGCCGGGGTGCACTCGTACCTGATGGTGCCGCTGGTGGCGCGCGGACAGGTGCTGGGCGGCGCGGAGTTCGTCCGCTCCCGCAACCCGGTGCCGTTCGGGTCGGCGGACCGTTCGCTGGCCGAGGAGCTGGCCGCCCGAACCGCGCTGGCGATCGACAACGGACGGCTCTACCGCCGCGAACGGGACACCGCGCTCACCCTCCAACGCAGCCTGCTGCCACAGGAGGTGCACCGCACGCTCGGGCTGGACCTCGCCTACCGCTACCTGCCGAGCAGCGTGGTCAGCGAGGTCGGCGGCGACTGGTTCGACGTGGTGCCGCTGTCCTCCGGGCGGGTCGCGCTGATCGTCGGCGACGTGATGGGCCACGGCATCCGGGCCGCCGCCACCATGGGTCAACTCCGCACGGCCGCACGGACGTTGATCACCCTGGACCTGGACCCCGAGCGGGTGCTGTACCGGCTGGACGAGGCGACCGCGGGAATCGGCGAGGGCCAGTTCGCCACCTGCGTCTGCGTGGTCTACGACCCGGTGGACCGCCAGTGCACCGCGGCCAGCGCAGGGCACCTGCCGCCCGTGGTCGCCGACACCGAGGGGCGGGCGCACCTGGTCGAGCTGCCCACCGGCGCCCCACTGGGGGTGGGCGGAGTCGCCTTCGAGAGCGCCGAGTTCACCCTCCCCGAGGAGGGCATCCTGACCCTCTACACGGACGGGCTGGTCGAGCGCCGGGGCCAGGACCTCGACGAGGGACTGCAGTTGCTGTGCCGGACGGTCGCCGACCGGCGCGGCTCGCTGGAACAGACCTGCGACGCCGTCCTGAAGCGGCTCACCGAGACCACCGGCGAGGACGACATCGCCGTCATCATGGCGCAGGTCCGCCCGAAGGGTGCGGACCGGATCGCCACCCTGCGGCTCACCGGCGACCACGCCATGGTCGCCCACTCGCGCCGCTTCACCCGCGAGACGCTGGCCTCCTGGGGACTCGACGCGCTCATCGACTGGGCCGAGCTGCTCACCAGCGAGCTGATCACCAACGCGCTGGTGCACGCCGGATCGCCCACCCAACTGCGGCTGTACTGCAACCGGGTGCTCACCGTCGAGGTCGCCGACCAGGAGTCCGAGGTGCCGCGGATCCGCCGCGCCCACAGCGAGGACGAGGGCGGCCGGGGCATCCACCTGGTCAACGAGCTCGCGCACCGCTGGGGCAGCCGCCGGACCAAGGACGGCAAGGTGGTCTGGTTCGAGCTGGAGCTGCCCCCGGGGGCAACACCCTCCGCCTGAACGACCGGCGGCTGTCGCACCGCGTCTCTCGGCCGGTGCGCGAGAGGCGAGTTGGGGCGGGACACCGAGATCGGGGGGTGTCGTCAGCGGCCGGCCAGGTCCTCGGCGCGGTAGCGGCCGGAGGGCCTGCGGTCGCGAAGCAGGCCGAGCAGGGCCGGTGCCACCCGCTCGGGCAGCGGCGCGCCGGAGACGTCCTCGCCGGGGCCGGCCTCCTGGAGCATCCGGGTGCGCATGCTGCCCGGGTCCACCGACCAGACCCGCAACTCCGGCTCCTCCCGGGCGAGTACGTCACCGGCGAGGTCCAACGCGGCCTTGCTGGCACCGTAACCGCCCCAGCCGCGGTAGGGCACCACGGCGGCCTCGGAACTGACGTTGAGGACGGCGCCGGCGTGGGCGCGCAGCTGGGGCAGCACGAGCTGGGTGAGGGCGATCGGGGCGAACGTGTTGACCTCGAAGGTCTCCAGCAGGCCCGGCAGCGGGAAGTCGGCCAGCCGGGGCAGCGGTTGCCCGCCGGGGCCGGGGGCGCCGTTGAGCGTTCCGGCGTTGTTGACCAGCAGGCTCGCGCCGCCGAGCTCCTCCGCGGCCCCGGCCAGGTGGGCGCGGTGGTCGTCGTCGACGACGGAGCCGGGCAGGGCGACGACCCTGGTGACGGCGGCCAGATCGGCCGCGGCGGAGGCGAGTTCGGCCGCTCCCCGGGCGGTGATCACCAGCTGCCAGCCGTCGGTGGCGAGGGCGCGCGCGAGGGCCAGGCCGAGGCCGCGGGAGGCTCCGGTGACCAGGGCGACGGGAGCGCTCCGCGGTACGGCGGCGCGGCGCGCCCCGCCGGTGCCTGCGCTCGTCACGCCTGCGCTCCTGCCCGCGTTGTTGTCTGCGTTGGTTCCTGCGTTGGTGCCTGCGTTCATGCCGCACACCATCCCGCCGCCGGGCCGGTCGGCGGATCGGCCGCCGGAACGGGGACCGGCTCGGACGTTGGCCCTAGCTAGATCGTTCGGAGGTCCTGGGGCCCGGGACCGGCGTCGTCGGCCCAGCCCTGCGGGTCGGTCCAGGCGGTCAGTGTGCGGCGGGTCGCGAAGCGGCGCTCCCGACCGGTCAGCGGATCGGTGAACTCGATCGTCGAGGCGAGCAGTTGCAGCGGGCGGCGGAAGTCGTCGGGGGCCGGCTCGGGCAGCACGACCGGGTAGACCGGGTCGCCGAGGATCGGCAGCCCGAGGCCGCACATGTGCAGCCGCAGCTGGTGGGTGCGCCCGCTCAGCGGCCGCAGCCGGTAGCGGGCGAGGCCGTCGCGGCGCTCCAGCAGGTCGATCCGGCTCTCGCTGTTCGGCGGCGCGTCGATCTCCTGGGCGGCGATCACCCCGCGCTCCTTGACGATGTGGCTGCGTACGGTGCGCGGCAGGCTCAGCTCCGGGTCGTACCCGGCGACCGCCTCGTACTCCTTGCGCACCAGGCGGTCCCGGAACAGCGTCTGGTAGGCGCCGCGGTCCTCCGGGCGGACGACGAACATGGCCAGGCCCGCGGTGAGCCGGTCCAGGCGGTGCGCGGGGCTGAGCGCGGGCAGGTCGAGGGCGTGCCGCAGCCGGGACAGCGCCGTCTCGGTGACGTGCCGGCCGCGCGGGGTGGTGGCCAGGAAGTGCGGCTTGTCGACCACCACCAGGTGCTCGTCGCGGTGCAGTACGACCAGCTCGAACGGGACGCGCACCTCCTCGGGGAGGTCCCGGTAGAACCACAGGTGGGCGCCGGGGCTGAACGGCTCCGCCGGGGCGATCGGGCCCTGCTCGCCGACGATCTCGCCGTCCCGCAGCGCGGCGTCGATCCGCTCGGCCGGGACGGCGGGCAGTCGGTCCACCAGGTGGTCCCGCACGGTCGGCCAGGGGCCTTCGAGCGGCAGCCGGAGGTGGACCGGGTCCACACCGTGGCGCTGCGGGAGGGGGGAGGCCGGGCGGCGGCTCTTGCGTCTCATCTCCCGGCCCAGCCTAGTGCGCGCCGGCGCGCGCCCCTCGGCCGAGGTGCTGACCCGGGGCCGGGCAGGGAAAGTGGACCGGAGGCCCTCGTGATGCCGGGGGCCTCCGACCGTCCGCCGGCCGTCCACCGGGCATCCGGCGGGCCGGAGGGCTGAGGGCCGAGGGACCAGCAAACCGACGTCCGGCCCACCGGCCGGCACCACTGGAGGACGCGTGACCGCCGACGGCCCGGACGGGGTGCCGCCGCTGCACCTGCCGAGGCGGACCCGGCTGCTGCTCTACGGCTCGCTCCTGCTGCTGGTCGCCGCCGTGGTGGCCGCGCTGGCCATCGGGCCCGGGACCACCCTGGCGCCGCTGCTCGCGGTGGCCCCGGTGCTGGCCGGTGCGACCACCCGGCGGGCCCGGGTGCCGCTGCTGGTCGGCGCGGCCGCGGTGGTCGCCGTCGGCCTGCTGGAGTCGGCCAACGCGCAGCTGCCGCTCTCGGTCCGGATCAGCGTGCCGGTCACCGTCCTGGCCTCGACCCTGGCCAGCGCGGCCAGCGTCGTCCTGGTGGCGGCCCGCGAGCGGGAGCTGTTCCAGGTCCGGACGGTGGCCGAGGCGGCCCAGCGGGCCCTGCTGCGCCCGCCGCCGGAGCGGATCGGGCCGCTGCGCCTGGCGGTGCGGTACGTGGCGGCGGCCGCCGAGGCCCGGATCGGCGGGGACCTGTACGCCGTGGTGGAGACCCGCTTCGGGCTGCGCATCCTGCTCGGGGACGTCCAGGGGCACGGCCTCCCGGCGGTGGAGACGGCGGCGGACGTCCTCGGGGTGTTCCGGGAGGCCGCGCGGACCGAGCCGGACCCCGGGCGGCTCGCCGAACGGCTGGACGCGGCGCTGGCCGCCCGGCCGTCGGAGGAGGGGCGGTTCGCCACCGCGCTGCTGCTCGACGTGGCGCCGGACCGGGGGCCGGTGCGGCTGGTGAACTGCGGCCACCCGCCCCCGCTGCTGCGCCGGGCGGGCCGGGTGAGCGAGCTGGAGCCCCCGTTCCCGGCGCCTCCCCTGGGGCTGCTCGGGCTCACCGACGACAGCTACCCGGACCGGCGGTTCGACCCGGAGCCGGGCGACCTGCTGCTCCTGCACACCGACGGGGTGTCGGAGGCCCGGGACGCCGCAGGCCGGTTCTACCCGATCGCGGAGCGGCTGCCCGGACTGCACGGCGGCACCCCGGCGGACCTGCTGGACGCCGTGCTGACGGACGTCGGCGGCTGGGTCGGCGACGCCGGGCTGGCCGACGACGCGGCGGTGCTGGCGATCCGCTGGGAGCCGTGACCGGGCCGCGCCGATGGCTCGGGAGGGCGGTCCGGAAAGCGGTCCGGAGAACTGCCCGGAGAGCAGCTCCGGTGAGCTTCCCGGCCGCGATTGTCAGTGGTGTGTGCAAGGCTCGGTCCACGGTCGGCGGGGAGTCGGCCGCAGGGTGGTCGCGGATCGACGAGGGGACGGTGCCATGGGGAGCGGGAGCAGGGCGAGCGGGTCTTTCGAGGTCACGGCGTTCGAGCCGGTGGAGACGGAGGAGCGGGAGGGCGCGGCGTTCGGGCGGGTCCGGATCGCCAAGACCTTCACGGGCGGGCTGAGCGGGGAGAGCGAGGTGCGGATGCTCTCCGTCGCGGGCCCCTCCGGCAGCCCGGCCTCGTACGTCGCGGTGGAGCACGTGACGGGTGAACTGGACGGGCGCAAGGGCTCGTTCGTGCTCCAGCACGCGGCGTGGGACACCACCGGCGCATCGATACGCGTGGTGCCGGGCACGGGCACGGGCGAGCTGGCCGGGATCACCGGCGAGTTCCACCTGACCGTCGACGGGTCCGGCACCCACACCTACGTCCTGGAGTACGGGCTGGGCTGACGCCGGCCGCGGCGCGCGCGGCCGGCGGCCCCGGTCCGTCAGAGGATGGGCTGGGTCGCCTCCAGCCGCTGGATCGCGGTCCGGACCGCGGTCGCGTAGGCCCAGAACAGCGGCAGGGTGTTGGCCGCCCGCTCGGTGCGGGTGTTCTTGCCCGGGGCGAACATCGCGGCCCGCAGCTCGGTGGTCATCTCCAGCTGGGCGCCCATGCCGAGCAGGCTGCGGTTGCAGATGTTCTCCGGGGAGATGCCCGCGATCTCCTCCTCGCCGGAGGCGGTCACGGCCCGGATGCCCGCGGCCGCGAACTCCTCCATCAGGTACTGGCGGAAGGTGGGGTTCAGGCCGCCGACCAGCACGGCCTGGGCGCCGACCTCCAGTCCGGCCTGGGCGGCGGTGCAGCCGTGCAGCGACAGCACGTTGCGGCTGCCGGCGCACATCGCGCGGGCCACTCCGTCGTCGCAGTGGGTCGAGGTGACGTGCAGCTCGCTGTTGTTGGAGGAGCGCAGGCCCTCGAACATCCAGAAGTCGTGCGTCGGCCCGGCGGCCGGGGCCGGGGCGAGGTCGGCCGGGTGGTAGCCGGCGATGGCCAGGCACAGTTCGGAGGTGCCGCCCTCGATGCCGCCGCCGTGCGGGGCGATGACGGTGGTCCGGACGAACGGCGTACGGCCCTGCGGGCTCTGGTCGTCGACCAGGTGCCGGCGGTAGCGGCGGCCGTAGTCCACGCCCTCGACCACGGTCGGGTTGACGTAGAGGGCCGTATTGGAGGGGTACAGGTCGGCGGCGGCGCTCGCGGGGGTGCTGCCCACGGCGGCGCCGAGGGTGCTGAGGGCCGGGGCCGCGGCGAACGCGGCGATCAGGGTACGACGGTTAATCACGGTCACGGATCATGACAGGAGGTGGGGGATCGGAAAAGTACCGGCAAGGCTTTGGCCAAGTCGACGCCATGTCACGACGGGACCGGCCCGGTCGTGCGACACCGGCCTGACCGTGCGACACCGGCCCGACGGAGGCGTGCCGCATCCGCCCGGGCACGGGCAGCGCTGTCACGATGATGCGATCAGTGCACGATCGACATCGGAGGGTGGCGCATGCCCGACACGGCGGTGGATCGTACGACGGCAGTGGTCGTGGAGGCGCGGACGGTCGAGCAGGTGGTCGGCCGGCTGCGGGAGATCGGGGCGGGGCTGCCCCCGGCCGACGGGGTGGGGGTGTTCAACCGGCTCTACCTCACCGTGACGGAGGCGGTCCGCGACCGGCTGGACGGCGGGCGCTTCGCCGACCCGTCGGCGGTGGCCGAGCTTGACGTGGTGTTCGCCGGGCGGTACCTGCGGGCCGTGGCCGCCGACGCGGCCGGGCAGGAGCCGCCCGCCTGCTGGCGGCCGCTGTTCGCGCTGCGCGCCCACCCGGGGGTGCACCCGCTGCAGTTCGCGCTGGCCGGGATGGCCGCCCACATCCAGCACGACCTGCCGCTGGCCGTCGTGGACACCTGCCGCCGCCGGGGCTGCGAGCCGTCCGACGTCGAGCCGGACTACCACCGGATCGACCGGGTGCTGGCCGAGGTGGAGACGGCCGTCCGGGAGCAGCTGATGCCCGGGCCCGACCTGCTGGAGCGCGCCGAGCCGCTCACCCACCTGCTCGGCGCCTGGTCGGTCGGGGCCGCCCGCGAGGGCGCCTGGGGCACCGTCGAGGCGCTCTGGGAGCTGCGGCACCTGCCGGGCGCCGCCCGGGCCCTCGCCACGGCGCTGGACGGTTCGGTCGGGCTGCTCGGCCGCGTCCTGCTGCTCCCGCTCGGGCACGGCGGGAGGCCGGGCGGGAGGCACGGCGGCGGACCGGAGGACGGGCGGAGCACCGGAGCGGCCGGTGGCCGGATCAGCGGCCAGGCCCCCGGGCACCGCACCCCCGTAACGGCCCCCGCGACGCCCCCCGCAACGGCCGCGGCCGCCCGGCTCCCCGAGGCGAGGAACCGGACGGCCGACGGTGCGGGCCCCGACGCGGCGGTCCCGGCAGGCACAACAGGCGCAGCGGGCGCCGGAGCCGGTCAGGCCCAGCTGGAGTGCAGCGGCTTGCCCTCGGCGTAGCCGGCCGCGCTCTGGATGCCCACGATCGCCTTCTCCTGGAACTCCTCCAGGCTGCCGGCGCCCGCGTAGGTGCAGGAGCTGCGGACGCCCGCGATGATCGAGTCGATCAGGTCCTCGACGCCGGGGCGGGTCGGGTCGAGGAACATCCGGGAGTGCGAGATGCCCTCCTCGAACAGCGCCTTGCGGGCCCGGTCGTACGAGGAGTCCTGGGCGGTGCGGTTGCTGACGGCGCGGGCCGAGGCCATGCCGAAGCTCTCCTTGTACTGGCGCCCGTCGGCGGCGGTCTGGAGGTCGCCCGGGGACTCGTAGGTCCCGGCGAACCAGGAGCCGATCATCACGTTGGAGGCGCCGGCGGCCAGCGCCATCGCGACGTCGCGCGGGTGGCGCACGCCGCCGTCGGCCCAGACGTGCTTGCCGAGCCGGCGGGCCTCGGCGGCGCACTCCAGGACGGCGGAGAACTGCGGCCGGCCGACGCCGGTCATCATCCGGGTGGTGCACATGGCGCCGGGGCCGACGCCGACCTTGAGGATGTCGGCGCCCGCCTCGACGAGGTCGCGGACACCGGCGGCGGAGACCACGTTGCCGGCCACGATCGGGACCCGCGGGTCCAGGCCGCGCACCGCGCGCAGCGCGCTGATCATGGACTCCTGGTGGCCGTGCGCGGTGTCGACCACCAGCACGTCGGCGCCGGCCTCGATCAGCGCCGCGGCCTTGCCCGCGACGTCGCCGTTGATGCCGACGGTGGCGGCGATCCGCAGCTTGCCGGCCTCGTCCACGGCCGGGGTGTACAGGGTGGCGCGCAGCGCGCCCTTGCGGGTGAGGATGCCGACCAGTCGGCCCTCGCCGTCCACGACGGGGGCCAGCTTGCGGTGGGCCTCGGTGAGCTTCTCGAAGGCGGTCCGCGGGTCGATGCCCTCGTCCAGCAGCAGCAGTTCGCGGGACATGATGTCGGCCAGGCTGGTGAAGCGGTCCACGCCCTGGCAGTCGGACTCGGTGACCACGCCGACGGGCTTGCCGTCCTCGACCACCACGAGGGCGCCGTGCGCGCGCTTGGGCAGCAGCGAGAGCGCCTCGGCCACGGTGGCGCCGGGGGCGAGCGTGATCGGGGTGTCGAACACCAGGTGGCGCTGCTTGACCCAGGAGACGACCTCGGCGATGACCTCGGTGGGGATGTCCTGCGGGATGGCGACCAGGCCGCCGCGGCGGGCGACGGTCTCGGCCATCCGGCGGCCGGCGATGGCGGTCATGTTGGCCACGACCAGCGGGATGGTGGTGCCGGTGCCGTCGTTCGAGGAGAGGTCGACGCCCTGCCGGGAGCCCACGGCGGAACGGCTGGGGACCATGAAGACGTCGTCGTACGTCAGGTCGTACGAGGGCTTGAGGTCGTTCAGGAAGCGCATGAAGGAGGGCTCTCTGGCTGGGGGGATACACCTCGGGTGCGGTTGCGGCGATGCCGCCGGAGCGCACTCGGGCGCCCGGCACCCAGCGTTCGATTCTCCGTGAGGGTGGGGGCAAAAGCCAGTTCGACGGGCATTGCTGGGGCTGCGTACAAACCGTGATCAATACTCCGCGCGTAGACATGGAGGATCATCCAAAGACCCCCTCCGACGTCGGCTTTTCGCCCCGGTCCGGACCGCTCCCGTAGCATTCACGCGGTAAGGGGCTTGGCTTCACGCGTGTGGGCGTGGCGAATCGGGAAAGCGGCAGCAGGCGTGAGCATCGGTCAGACGGACATCGACCAGACGGACCTCCGACAGGCGGGCATCGAGCAGACGGGCACCGGGCGGACGGACCTCGGCCAGGACCCGGTCGAGGGCGCCGAGGAGGAGACCGACTTCGGTCCCGGCCTCGACCCCGAGCGGCTGCGGCTCTGCCTGGAGGTGCTGGCCGAGCTCGACGAACTGCACGTGGACCACCCGGACGCGATCACCGTCCGCAAGGCCGTCGGCGGCATATTCCGCACCCTCAAGCAGCGCCGCCGCCAGGAGACCCGGGCCCGCAAGACCGCCAACGACCGCGAGGTCACCGCCCGTACCGCCACCGGCGCGCCCACCCGGATCGACGACGAGACGGCCGGCGCCTTCGGCCTGACCACCGTCACCACCACCGAGATCGCCGGCATCCTGGAGCGTCCGCGCTCCTGCTACACCTGCAAGCAGCGGTACATCGAGGTCGACGCCTTCTACCACAACCTCTGCCAGGACTGCGCGGTCAAGAACCGCTCCCGCCGGGACGCCCGCGCCGACCTCACCGGCAAGCGCGCGCTGCTCACCGGCGGCCGGGCCAAGATCGGGATGTACATCGCGCTGATGCTGCTGCGCGACGGCGCCCACACCACCATCACCACCCGCTTCCCCAACGACGCGATCCGCCGCTTCACGGCGATGCCGGACAGCGCCGAGTGGATCCACCGCCTCAAGATCATCGGCATCGACCTGCGCGACCCGGCCCAGGTGATGGCCCTGGCCGACGAGGTCGCCGCCGACGGCCCGCTGGACATCCTGATCAACAACGCCGCGCAGACCGTGCGCCGCCCGCCGGAGTCCTACCGCGAGCTGGTCAACGCCGAGTCCGCCCCGCTGCCGGCCGGCGAGCTGCCCCAGGCCACCACCATCGGCCGCTTCGGCAGCGGCAGCGTCGACCTGCCCGCCCTCCCCCACCAGGCGGGCGGCGACACGCAGCGGATCACCGCCGAGGACGTCACCTCGCTGGCCCTGGTCACCGGCTCCGCGACGCCCGACCGGATCGCGGCCGGCACCGCGATCGACGCCGGCGGCCTGGTGCCCGACCTCGCGGACACCAACAGCTGGGTGCAGACCGTCAGCGAGGTCGGCCCGATGGAGCTGCTGGAGGTCCAGCTCTGCAACTCCACCGCGCCGTTCATCCTGATCAGCCGGCTGCGCCCGGCGATGGCCGCCTCCGCGTCCCGCCGCAAGTACGTGGTCAACGTCTCCGCGATGGAGGGCGTCTTCTCGCGCGGCTACAAGGGCGCCGGCCACCCGCACACCAACATGGCCAAGGCCGCGCTCAACATGCTCACCCGCACCAGCGCGCAGGAGATGTTCGAGTCCGACGGCATCCTGATGACCGCCGTCGACACCGGCTGGATCACCGACGAGCGGCCGCACCCGGACAAGATGCGCCTCGCCGACGAGGGCTTCCACGCCCCGCTCGACCTGGTCGACGGCGCGGCCCGGGTGTACGACCCGATCGTGCGCGGCGAGGCGGGCGAGGACCTGTACGGCTGCTTCCTCAAGGACTACGACCGCTCCAACTGGTAACCAGCCGAAGGGGATGGCGAGTTGAGCACCGCACCGACCGGGCCGACCGGACCGACCGCGCCCACCGGACCCGCCGGGCCGGCCGCGCCCGCCGCGCCGGTCCCGCCGACCGCGCCGCTGCTCGGCGCCGGGGTCATCGTGCCCACCGGGGACGGCCGGGTGCTGATCGGCCGCCGGACCACGGCCGGCGAACCGCCGACCTGGAGCCTGCCCGGCGGCAAGGTCGACCCCGGCGAGTCCTTCGAGCGGACCGCGGCCCGCGAACTCGCCGAGGAGACCGGCATCGTGCTGCCCGCCGAGGAGATGCGGGTGCTCGCCGTCCACCTCGACCACGAGCTCGGCCGGCCCCGGCTGACGGCCGCCGTGCTGGCGCCGCCGAGCCTGGCCGAGGCCGTGGTCACCGAGCCGCACGCGTGCGGCGGCTGGGAGCGCGTCCCGGTGGACGCGCTGCCCGAGCCGATGTTCTACCCGTCCGCGCTGGTGCTCGGCAGCTGGCTGCCGCGGCTGTCGCCGCGGCTGCTGGCCGGAACGCACGGCTACCCCGTCGCCCGCTGGAACGGGTGACGGGGCAGCCGACCGCCTGACGGCGCTCAGCCGTTGCGGGCCGCCTCCGGTCCGGTGATCCGCTTCAGCAGTGGCAGCGTCGAGGCGATGATCCCGAGCGAGGCGGCCAGCCCGAAACCGGTCAGCCCGTAGTACGCCGGGCCCGGGGACACCAGGTCGTAGTCCTTCTGCGCCTTGAGGAACATCGCGGCCGCGGCGAAGCCCGTCCCGATCGCGAGCGCCGAGACCACCAGCAGCGGCAGCGCGCTCTCCAGTCCGACCACCCTGCGCAGCAGCCGCAGCGGTGCGCCGGTCAGCCGCAGCATCGCGAACGGCCGCCGGCGGTCGGACAGTCCGGCCACCACGCTCACCGCGAGGCTGCACCCGGCGATCGGCAGGGTGGTCAGCAGCACCACGTTCGCCAGCTGCCGCCAGCCCTGGAGCTTCTTCTGCCCGGCGGAGGACCAGTCCTCGGCCAGCCGCGCCTCGTAGTGCGGGAACTCCTTCATGAACAGGGTCCGCAGCTGTTCCTTGGCCGCCTTGGAGCCGTCGGTGGTCGCGTAGAGCATCCGCACCGGGAGCCCGGCCGCCTCGGCCTCGGAGACCGGTGCGGCCGGCCACTCGCGGTCGGAGGCGTCCACCAGGCCGACCAGCTGGTAGGGGTCGACGGCCGCGACGGCGGCGCCGGGAGCGCAGTGGCCGACCACGGGGATCTGCGCGAGGTCCGCGCAGCTCACCAGGCCGGGCACGATGCCCCGCCCGCTCCGCTGGCCCGTACCGGCCGGGTCCTCGTGCACCAGGGCGATCCCCTGGAACCCGGGGACGGCCCGCGCCCGGGCCAGCACGCGATCGGGCACCGACGGCAGCAGGGCCGCGTCGTTCCGGTTGCCGAAGGGGGCGTCCACGATCGCCTTGCGCACCTCGGGGGCGCCGTTGAGCATGCCCTGGTTCGCGTTGATGGTGCTCATGATGGCCAGGGTCGCGGTGGTCACGAACAGCGCCAGCACCACGCCGGCGACCGACCGGAAGCCCGCCCCCGGGTCGTCCGCCAGGCGGCGCATCGCGATCAGGGCGGCCGGACGGCGGGTGCGCCGGGCCACCGCCCGGGCCGCGGCCATGGTCAGCCACGGCCCCGAGACCACCAGCCCGAGCATCACCAGCACGAAACCGGTCAGGTAGGCCGTGGACTGCCCGTCGGTGGTCTCCGGGCGGTTGCCCACGAAGTAGCCGAGTTCGGCGAGGCCGGCCACCAGCGGTGCCAGCCGCCAGGCGCTCGGCGGCTTCGGGGTGACCCTGCGGGAGACCCCGAGCGGCGAGACGGTGACCCGGCGCAGCGCGAACCGGGCGGCGAGCGCCGCCGCCACCGGCACGCCCAGCACCACCCCGGCCGCCTGCGGCAGGGTCAGGCTCAGGTCGGAGGCGAAGAAGCGGTCGCCGGTGAACGGCACGTCGGCCACCACCGGTTTCAGCGCGGCGAACAGGCCGAAGCCGAGGGCCGTGCCGATCACCGCGGCCAGGGTGGACTCCACCGCCGAGATCACCGACACCTGGCCGGGCGTCGCGCCCACCAGGCGGATCGCGGCGTAGCGCTGCTCCCGGGTGGCGGCGGAGAGCCGGGTCGCGGTGCCGATGAAGACCAGTACCGGGAAGATCAGCGCGGCGGCGACCACGGTGAGCACCAGGACCATCGCGTCGCCGTGCACGCCCGCGCCGTAGCAGTCGTACTCGCAGTCGTGGGGCAGGACGGTGGCGAGGCTGGTGACGGTGGTGGCCCTCGGCAGGGCCTTGACCTCGTCCGCGGTGCGGCCGACGACCAGCGCCAAGGTGTCTGGGGAGGGCAGCCCGTCCTCGCCGAGGGTGCCGACCTGCCGTCCGGGGAAGCGGTCGCCCAGTTCGACGGCCGGGGTGTCGCGCAGCAGCTTCTCCAGCGCGGGCGAGGCGTAGTACTCGCCGGGCGCGGGCAGCCGGCTCAGACCGGGCGGCAGCGGCGAGGCGGGACCGGTCGGGGCGACATCGGCCCGGAAGACGGTCCTCCCCCGGTAGTAGTCCATCCGGGCGCCCCACCAGAGCGGGTCCGCCGAGGTGACCGCGGTCGCGCCCTTGACGCCCGTGTTCATCCAGAGCTGCCGCTCGTTGGCCCGGTCGATCGCGCTCACGCCGGCGAAGGTCGAGAGCAGCAGCCCCACGCCGACCGCGACCGCCGCCGCGATCATCAGCAGCCGGGCCACCGCCTCCCGGCCGCCGCTGACGGCCAGCCGGAGCGAGAAGGCGATCACGGGGCCACCGTTCCGGCGCCGGCCGAGAGCGTACGGGCCCGGCCGTCGCGGACGACCGCCTCGCGGTCCGCGTACGCGGCGACCCGGGCCTCGTGGGTGACCAGGATGACGGTGGTGCCCTGCTCCTTGGCCGAGGCGACCATCAGCTCCATCACCTGCTCGCCGGTCAGCGAGTCCAGCGCGCCGGTCGGCTCGTCGGCGAACAGCACCCGCGGCCGGGCCACCAGGCCGCGGGCCAGCGCGACCCGCTGCGCCTGACCGCCCGACAGCTCGCCGGAGCGGCGCTGCTCCATGCCGTCCAGGCCGAGCCGGGCGAACCAGGGACGGGCCTGGGCCAGCGCGGCGGAGCGGCGCACGCCGTTCAGCAGCAGCGGCAGCGCGACGTTCTCCTCGGCCGTCAACTCCGGCACCAGCTGGCCGAACTGGAAGACGAAGCCGAACCTGTCCCGGCGCAGGGCGCTGCGCCGGGCCTCCGGCATGGTGTCCAGGCGCTGCCCGTCGAACAGCACCTCCCCCGCGTCGGGCACCAGGATGCCGGCCAGGCAGTGCAGTAACGTCGACTTGCCGGAGCCGCTGGGGCCCATGATGGCGAGCACCTCGCCGGCCTGGACGGACAGGCTGGCCCCGCGCAGGGCGGGGGTCTCCCCGAAGGCGAGGGCGATGTCCCGGGCCTCGATCACGGCGGTCACGCGTTCACCTCCGCGGCGAGCGCGTCCAGGCGGGCGGCGGTGAGGTCGATCCAGCGCAGGTCGGCCTCCAGGTGGAACAGGCCGTGGTCGGCGAGCAGGGCGTCCACCAGGGCTCCGGTGCGGCGCAGTTCGGTGAGCTCGCGCATCCGGCGCAGGTGGGCGGCGCGCTGGGTGTCCAGGTAGTGCTCGGCGTCCCGGCCCAGCATCAGGGCCAGCACCACCTTGGTGAACAGCACGGACTGGAGGTTGGGCTCGGGCGCGACCGGCTCCTGGAGCCAGGTCTCGAACTCGGTCGCCCCGGTCTCGGTGATGACGTACCGCTTGCGCTCGGGCCCGTCGCCGGGCTCCGCCTCGCCGGCCACCACCTTGCCGTCGCGGGCCAGCCGGCCGAGGGTCGAGTAGACCTGGCCGTACGGAAGGGGCTTGCCGCGGCCGAAGAGGGCGTCGTAGTCGCGCTTGAGGTCGTAGCCGTGGCTCGGCTCTCGCTCCAGCAGCCCCAGAAGGGTCAAAGGAACACTCATGGGGGAAACATACACCCGGCGTATACCCCGAGTGTATATCTGGGCAGAATACGGCCCCGACCTGGGACATCGTCAGTTCATCGGCGAGGAAAAGGCGGAGAACGGGCCGGAGCCGGACACGGCACAGGCAGGGGGTGACCCCACGACCACCCCCTGCCCCGTACCTCGGCCCGGCGCCCCCACGGCCGACCGGGCCACGGCCGCGCCCAAGCACCGGGAGGACGCCGCCACACCCCAGCCTGCCCGGACCGGGCGCGGATGCCGAGGGCCGAACGTCCCGACCACCGGGCCGACCGGCCCTGACCGGCAGGTACCGGCGGTCCTCCGAACGCGCACGACTCTTGTGCGCGGGGGGCCGCCGGGTGGACATTGGGGCGTAACCGCCCAGCGTCCCCGCGCCCCTGAGGAGCCCTCACCGTGTCCAGCACTCCCCGCCCGGCCCTGCCCGCGTCGCTCCCGCGGCGCACCGGCCGGCGGCTGCGGCGGGCACTCGGTGCCCGGCACGAGCCGCTCGCCCGCCCCCTCGACCGCTCCCGCGCCCGCGCCTGGCTGTCCGCCGTGCTCGGCGCGGTGCTCGCCCTCGCCCTGTGCACGGGCGGCTCGCTGCTCCTCTACCGCGCCACCGCGCACCGGGCCGACGCCGACCGCGGGCGGCTGCAGCAGGTCGACGCCGTGGTCAGCGGCGTCCCGGACCGCGCCACCGCCACCGGCAGCCGCTTCGCCGGCGGCTACAGCAACCAGGTGGACGTCGACGCGGACTGGACCGCCCCCGACGGCAGCCCGCGCCACGGCACCGTCCAGGCCCCGCACTCCGCCGTCACCGGCAGCCGGATCCCCGTCTGGGTCGACGCGGCCGGCACCGTCTCCGTCGCCCCGGCCGACCGGGTGGCCCTCGCCGTCTCCGCCGCCTGCACCGGCGCCGGCGGCCTCCTCGTCCTGCTGGCCCTGCTCGCCCTCGCCCTCCGCCTGCGCCTCCAGGCGCTCGACCGCCGGGCGGAGGCCGCCTGGAGCACCGAGTGGGAACGCCTCGAACCCCTCTGGAGCGGCCGCGCCGGGCACCGCAGCGAGGACTGAGCCGGTCACCCCGGCCGGTCGCCGGAGGTCGAGGCCGCCCGGAACGCCGTCCGGGCCGAGGGCCGCCGGCCGGCAGCCCGAAACCCCCCGAGGAACACGGGGGTTCGACACCGTCCGTGCCGGGCGCCGGTCGCGGACGGGCGGCGGATCACCGGACGCCCGGTCAGCGCGGGTGGGTCCAGGCGGGGGCGGGGACGGTCCTGGCGGCGCGGTGGGTGAGGGCCGCGACGGCGAGGAGCAGCGCGAGGGCCAGGGCCAGGGCGAGCGGGATGTCGGCGTGGAGGACCAGGAGGGCGCCGAGGAGGGCTCCGGCGAACATCCAGACGGCGGAGGCCAGCCGGCGGGGGCCGGTGCGGTCGGCGGCGAGGGCGGTGATGGTCATGGTCAGCACGGTGGTGGTGAGGTCGGGGACCTTCAGGGCGCGGACCACCGCGTTCTGGCCGCCCATGGCGAAGCCGAGCAGCCCGATCAGGGTGTAGCGGGCCGGCTCGGAGGTGTGGCCGGCCACGGCCGCCAGCACGGTGGCCGCCGCGACCAGCGCCGACTGGACGGCGACGGCGGCGGCCAGCAGGTACCCGCGGTGGCCGGGCAGGCGGCGGGCGAGGTGGCCGCCGGCCAGGGCGCCGAGCAGGAAGGCGGCGAGGGCGGCCAGCGAGGCGGTGGCGGAGAGGTTGGCCGCGCCGGCCAGGGCGAAGCCGAGGAACACCACGTTGCCGGTCATGTTGGCGACGAAGACGTGGCCGAGTTCGAGGTAGCTGACCGCGTCCACCACTCCGGTGACCACGGTCAGCACCAGCAGCATCGGCACCAGCGGCCCGTGCTCGGGATCGGGGGTCGGCATCCTGCCTCCAGTCGGTTCGGGCGGGGGTTCGGGTGACCCGGTCCGGGTGACGCGGTCTCCGGTGACACGGTCCGGCGACGCGGTCCGGGTGGTGACGGTACGTCCGCGCCGCCCGTCAGGCGAGCGCCGGGTTGCCGGGGTCCTCCGGCTCGTCCTCCAGGTGCCAGTGCAGGTCGCGTACGCCGGGCTCCAAGGACAGCCGGGTGACGACCTGTTCGAGTGCCGGGGCGACCTGCCCGGTGATCGCGACGGTGGCCCGCAGGCTGGTGGCGTCGCCGTTGTCGGTGCGGCGGGCGCGCAGGCCGGTCGGGGAGAGCCCGGAGCCGGCGAGGGCCTGGAGCAGCAGGGCCCGGATATGGGTCTCGGACTTGCGGTCGCATTCCAGGTGGACGGTGGCGCGGGTGGTGGAGTCGGGGTCGCTGCCGGCCTGCGGGGCCCGGTCGAGGAGTCGGCCGGCCGGGCGCAGGACCAGGTGGACGACGAGGACGGCGAGTGTGCCGAGGACGGCGAACCGCAGTTTGCCGGAGGCGGCGAGCACCCCGACGGCGGCCGAACACCAGAGTGTGGCGGCGGTGTTGAGGCCGCGTACGCCGGCGCCGTCGCGCAGGATGACGCCGCCGCCGAGGAAGCCGATGCCGGAGACGACGTAGGAGGCGACCCGGGTGGGGCTGCCGGCGTCGCCGACGGCCTCGCTGTAGAGCACGAACAGGGTGGCGCCGGCGGCGACCAGGGCGTTGGTGCGCAGGCCGGCCATCCGGGCCCGCCACTGGCGTTCGACGCCGATCAGCGCGCCGCAGGCGACGCCGGTGGCGAGCCGTACCAGGAAGTCGACGGTGGTCAGGGTGTGCACGACGGCACCTCCTTCACGGGAGGAGGGGTACGGACGGTGGCACGCGGTCGATGCTCCCGGCAGGCCGGGCGACCTCGATGATGGCCATCGCCACGGTGGTCGGCGGGGAGGCGCGCAGGGCGCGGGGGCCGGCCGTGCGGTCGGCCCCGGACGACGTGACGGCGCGTCGGCGCATCGGAGGTCTCGGGCGCCTCCGGAGCCGTGAGCCGTCCCGAGCATAGACCGCCTCCGAACGACCGGGGCAGGGGTTTCCCGCTCTTCCTCGACAGCTTTGTAGAAGTTTGACCGAACCCGATCACCGCCGCCCGGGAACCGGCCCGCCTTGCGTCACGTCCTCCGACATATATAGTTCACCGACATATGCAGTTGAGCAGCTCACGAGGGGGAAGTGTGTCCCACACCGATCCGAACCGGCCCGCACCCGTCCTGCGCCTGGCCAACGTCACCCGCGTGCACGGGCGGGGCGCCGCCGAGGTGCACGCCCTGCGCGGCATCGACCTGGCCGTCCACCCGGGCGAGTTCGTCGCCGTCATGGGCCCGTCCGGCTCCGGGAAGTCCACCCTGCTGACCCTGGCCGGCGGGCTGGACCAGCCCAGCGACGGCGAGGTGCTGGTGGAGGGGGTCGCCCTCGGCGGCCTCGGCCGCGGCCGGCTCGCCGACCTCCGGCGGCGCTCGATCGGGTACGTGTTCCAGGACTACAACCTGATCCCGGCCCTGACCGCCGCCGAGAACATCTCGCTGCCGCGCGAACTCGACGGCGTCCCGGGCCGCCGGGCCCGCCGGGAGGCGCTGGCCGCACTGGAGGAGCTGGGCATCGGCGAGCTCGCCGACCGCTTCCCCGACGACATGTCCGGCGGCCAGCAGCAGCGCGTGGCCATCGCCCGCGCCCTGATCGGCGAGCGCCGGCTGGTGCTCGCCGACGAGCCGACCGGCGCCCTCGACTCGGCCACCGGCGAGGCGGTGCTCGCCGTGCTGCGCGCCCGCTGCGACGCCGGCGCCGCCGCGATGATGGTCACCCACGAGGCGGCCCACGCCAGTTGGGCGGACCGGGTGGTCCACCTGCGGGACGGCGCGGTCGCCTCGGAGGCCCCCGGCCGCCGCTCCTCCGCCCGCCTCGCCGCGGTGCACCCGTCCGGTGCGGTCGGCGAGGTGGCGCAGTGAGGCTCGGAGCCTGGCGGGTCGCCCTGCGCATCGCCCGCCGCGACGCGCTGCGCGCCAAGGGCCGCAGCGCGCTGATCGCCGCCATGATCGCGCTGCCCGTGCTCGGCGTCACCGGCGCCGACGTGGTCCACCGCAGCGGGCAGCTGACCCCGGCCGAACGGGTCGAGCGGGTGGTGGGCGGCGCGGACGCCCTGGTCACCTCGCTCGCCCCGGGCACACCGGTCGAGCAGGCCCCGATCGCCGAGGACGGCGCCTTCACCGTCCCGGCCCGCCCCGGCGACAAGCCGACGGCCGAGCAGGAGAAGGGCGCGAGCACCGACCCGGCCGCCCTGGTCGCCGCGCTGCTGCCGCCCGGCAGCGCGCTCACCCCGGCCCGGCCCGGGCCGGAGGCCGGCGCGGACTCGCCCGAGGGCCTGGTCCGCACCCTCACCACCGAGGCCGACCTCGGCGACCCGATCTGGCGCGGCCGGCTCGACCTGGTCGAGGGCCGCGCCCCGAGCGCCCCGCACGAAGTCGCCGTCACCCGGGCCTTCCTGGACCGCTCCGGGCTCAAGACCGGAGCCACCACCACCCTCCAGGGCCTGGAGCGCACCGGCTACACCATCACCGGCGTCGTGGAGCACCCGAGCGAGCTGGGACGGGTCGAACTCGTCGCCCGGCCCGGCGAGTTGATCGAGCCGCTGAACACCGCGCTGGCGGCCGGCGGGCCGGTCGCGGAGAAGCCCTCGGCCACCCGGTCCGGCTGGCTGGTCCGGCTGCCGTCCGGGGCCTCCCTCGGCTGGGCCGCCGTCCAGCGGTTCAACGCCCACGGCTACACCCTGACCGCGCGCTCGGTGGCGATCGCCCCGCCGCCCGAGCAGGCCGTCCCCTACTACCGCGACGCGTACCGCTACCACGACCCGACGGCCGCCAACAACACCAAGATGGTCGTCGCCGTCGTCAGCGGCATGGCGCTGCTGGAGATCGCGCTGCTCGCCGGGCCCGCCTTCGCGGTCGGCGCCCGCCGTTCGCGCCGCCAGCTCGCCCTGCTCGGCGCGGCCGGCGGGAGCCGGGCCCACGTCGGTGCCGTGGTGCTCGGCGGCGGCGTCGTCCTCGGCGCGACCGGGGCGGTGGTCGGCGTGGTGCTCGGCACCGCGGTGGTCGCCCTGCTGCGGCCGCGGATCGAGCAGTTCGGCGGCGTGCGCTTCGGCCACTTCGCCGTGCCGCCGCTGGACCTCCTCGCGATCGCCGGGATCGGCCTGTTCACCGCGCTGCTCGCCGCCGCGCTGCCCGCGCTGCAGGCCGCCCGGCGCAGCGTCACCGCCGGGCTGACCGGCCGGGACACCGTCCGCGCCCCCAGCCGGCTGGTCACCTTCGCCGGCCTGGGACTGCTCGTCCTCGGCGCCGTGCTCGCGATGTACGGCGCGGGCGCCGTGAAGCGCGACCAGCCGGGCGCGGGCGGCTACGACACCCGTACGCTCACCGTGCTGGGCGGCTCGGTGACCGCCGAGATCGGCCTGCTGCTGTGCACCCCGATGCTGGTCGCCCTGATCGGCCGGGCCGCCGGGCGGCTGCCGCTCGGCCCCCGGCTGGCGCTGCGCGACGCCGCCCGGCACCGCTCGCGCACCGCTCCGGCGGTGGCCGCGGTGATGGCCGCGGTGGCCGGCGCCGTCGCCATCGGCGTCTACTCCACCAGCACCGACGCCGAGGACCGGCGCGACTACCGGCCGCAGGCCCCGTACGGCGCCGTCCAGTTGATGACGTACGTCGACGGGCCCCGGCTCACCGAGGAGCGGGCCGAGCTGGAGAAGCAGCTGTCCGGGCTCGGCCCGCGCGGCGACCTCGGCCAGGTGGAGTACCGCTTCTGCGACAACTGCTCCAGCGTCGTCCAGCTCCAGGGCCCGCCGGAGCGCCGCGGCCTGGGCTCGCCGCCGCACATCGCCGCCGGTGACGTCACCGTGCTGCACAACCTGTTCGCCGTCCACGACCCGGCCGCCGAACAGGCGCTGGCAGCAGGGAAGTTGCTGGTCTTCGACCGGTCCCTGGTGGGCGCCGACGGCAAGGCCGTGATGGTCCTGCGCGGCGGGGGCGGCGCTCCGCTGCAGCCCGGCGAGGTGCCCAAGCCGGACGTCCAGGAGGTCCCGGTCGACGCGGTGCTGGTCGACAACCCGGCCGCCGCCGACTTCGCCCAGGGCCTGGCGCTGCCCTCCGCGCTGCCCGCGCTCGGGCTCACGTCCCGGCCGTCCGGCTCGGTCTGGCTGCCCGCCACGCCGCCCGACCGCAAGGCCCAGCAGCGCGCCGCGGCGGCCGCCGTCCGGCTGGACCGCTTCGCCACCCTGGAGGTGGAGCGCGGCTACCAGCCCACGGGCGACGCGCTCAGCCTGGCGCTCACCGGCTTCGCCGCGCTGGTCGTGCTCGGCGCGGCCGGGATCGCCACCGGCCTGGCGGCCGCCGACTCCCGGCAGGACCAGGCCACCCTGGCCGCGGTCGGCGCGCCGCCGCGGATCCGGCGGAGCATGGCGGGCCTCCAGTGCACCCTGATCGCCCTGCTGGGCGCGCTGCTCGGGGCGGTCAACGGGTTCGTGCCGGCGGTGGGGCTGCTGAAGTCCCGGGCCAGCGGCTTCGGGGCCAAGCCGGCGCTGATCACCGCGCCCTGGGGCGAGCTGCTGCTGATCGTGCTGGTGCTGCCGGTGGTCGCGGGGCTGCTCGCGGCGCTGTTCACCCGCTCCCGCATCCCGCTCGGGCGGCGGCTGTCCTGACGGCCCCGTCGGCCTCGGACACGTCTTGCACACGTACCGACCACCGGCTGACACCGCTTGGGCACCACCCGGGCACCGACCGCTACGCGCCGGGCGTCCGTCCCCCTCACCCGGGGGCGGGCGCCCGGCGCTCGCCGTACCATGGGCCGCGATCCGGCGGGCCAAGGGCGTCGGCGTCCGGTTCGGCGAGGGAGCAGAGGGAGTAGAGGGCGGTGCTGCGGGGGTTCGGGGACCTGGAGGCCGAGATCATGGACCGGTTCTGGTCCTGGGACCGGCCCGCCACGGTGCGCGAGGTGGTCGACGACCTCCAGCGGGACCGGGCCGTCGCGTACACCACCGTCACCACGGTCGCGGACATCCTGCACACCAAGGGCTGGCTGCGCCGCGACAAGGTCGGCCGCGCCTGGGTGTACCGGCCGAGCTGCACCCGCGAGGAGTACACCGCCCGGCTGATGCACCGGGTGCTGGAGACCACCCCCGACCGGGCGGGCGCGCTGCTCCACTTCGTCGACCGGATCAGCGGGGCGGAGGCCTCGGCCCTGCTCGCCGCACTCGAACACGCGAGGTCCCGGGCGACGGGGTGACCTCGTGCCCGGGTCCGCCCCGGATCCGCCCCGGATCCGGTTCGGACCCGGCTCGGACCCGGCTCGGAACACACCCCCGTGGGCCCGTCGGCGTGGGGGTACCGACGGGCCCCGGGTGGGGGTGGGGGGTGGGGGTTCGTGGGATTTGCCGTGTCCTTGACCCGCGCGCCTGAACCCGCGCGGCCGGACCGGCGTTGTCACCGGTGCCTCGTCGTCACCGGTGCCGCAGGTACGCCTCCGCCGTCCGGCGCAGCCGGTCGTGCAGCCCGTCGTAGGCGCGGGCCCGGCCGAGCAGGGTCTTCGGCAGCTTGGCGACCATCGTGTAGTTGGTGTCGCAGACGTTCGCCGCCGGGGCCAAGCCGGCCTGGCTGACCAGCTGGTAGGCGTCCAGCTGGTCCAGGCCGAGCAGTTCGCCGGTCCAGCCGACCAGGTCGTGCTGGCTGATCCGGAACGCGTCCTCCAGCGGACGGGCGGAGCCGGTGCTGATCAGGAAGTCGTCGTTCTCCAGCCGGGGCCAGGCCGGTCCCCCGCCCTTGACCAGGTCGACGATCACGGTGGTGCGCATCGCCGCCTCCACCGCCGTGCCGCACACCTCGCCCTCGCCCTGGCGGGCGTGGCCGTCACCGATGGCGAGCAGGCCGCCCTCGACGTTGACCCGGAAGTAGGCGGTGGTGCCGGCCCGCATCTCGGGGGTGTCGAGGTTGCCGCCGTGCGCGCCCGGGGTGATCGAGGCCAGCACCTCGCCGGCCGCCGGGGCGACGCCGACCGTGCCGTGCATCGGGTCGAGCGGCAGGTCCACCGTGAACTCGCTGTTGCGGGCCCGGAACCGGCAGACGCCCGCCTTGGCGTCCAGCTCGTAGACCCAGACCCGCTCCTCCAGCGGCGCGTGCAGCATCGCGGTGGTGTGGGTCGCGGTCAGCGCGCCGAAGTGCGGGAAGGTGCTGGAGACGCCGTACTCCCGGGCCGGGGTGATCTCCGCGAAGTGCACCGCGAGGACGTCCCCGGGCTCGGCGCCCGCCACCGCGATCGGGCCGGTGACCGGGTTGAGGTAGGGGAAGACGCACACCTGGCTGGGCAGGTCCCCGGTGCCGCGCACCTTGCCGCCGAAGCAGTCCTCGGTGGTCAACTCGACGACGGTGCCCGGCTGGACGGTGACCAGCGGGGCGCGGCCGCCGAAGGTGTAGGCGTAGTCCTCCGGGGTCGGGGACAGCCGGACGGTCTCGGGCAGGCTCACTGCTTCTCCTCGGCGGGGGTGCTGTTCGTGGCGGTGCTGTTCGCGGCAGTGGTGGTCGTGGTGGTGGCGTTCCCGGCCGTGGCACCGGTGGCGACGGCCTCGGCATCGGCGACGGCCAGCCGGGGCCTGCGCCCGGTCGCCACCAGCCCGGCGAGCACGATCCCGCCGACGAGCAGCCAGACGAACCCGAGCCGCTGGGCGGCGATGTTGGCGTTGACCACCACGTACGCGAGGATCGCGAAGCCGAGCGCCGGGGCGATCAGGTGCCGCCAGTAGTCCTTGCTGCGCTTGCGGACCAGGTAGTGGACGACCACGGCGACGTGCAGGACCAGGAAGGTGGACAGCGCGCCGAAGTTGACCAGGGTGCTCAGCAGGGTGATGCCGTCCTCGCGCGAGGCCGTGTACAGGCCGAGCACCAGCGAGATCCCGGCGGTCAGCAGGGTCGCGTTGACCGGCACCCGGCGGGTGGGGTGGATGCGGGCCAGGAAGGCGGGCAGCTGGCGGTCGCGGGCCATCGCGTACAGCAGCCGGGAGGTGGCCGCCTGGGCGACCAGCGAGTTGGCGAAGCCCCAGGCCACGGCGGTGGAGGCGGCGGTCAGTGTGGCGAGCCAGCCGCCGGCGGCGGTGCGGGCCGCGTCGTAGAAGGCGGTGCCGTTCGGGTCGCCGTCCCGGATCAGCGCGTCGGGGTCGGCGACCAGCAGCGAGGCGACCCAGGTCTGCACGATGAACAGTGTGCCCGCGAGCAGCAGCGCGGCGACCATGGACCGGCCGATGGCCTTGGCGGAGTCCCGGTTCTCCTCCGAGAGGGTGGAGATGCCGTCGAAGCCCAGGAAGCTGAGCACCGCGATCGAGACCGCCCCGAAGGCCAGGCTCCACGAGAAGGTGTGCCCGTTGTACAGCGGCGTGAAGTCGAAGCCCCGGCCCTTGCCGTTGGCCAGCGCGATCACGCCGACCACCACGAACAGGGCCAGTACGACGAGTTCGCCGATCAGCATCGCCTTGTTGACCCGGTTGGTGGTCTCGATGCCCAGGTAGTTGACCACGGTGTTGAGCAGCACGAAGCCGATCAGCCAGAGCCAGACCGGGATCGACGGCACCAGCGAGTTCATCGCGACACCGGCGATCAGGTACAGCAGCCCGGGCACCAGCACGTAGTCGAGCAGGATCATCCAGCCGGACAGGAAGCCGACCGGGGCAGCGATGCCACGGCCCGCGTAGGTGTAGACCGAGCCGGCCATCGGGAAGGCCCGGGACATCTGGGCGTACGACAGGGCGGTGAACATCATCGCCACCATGCCGAGGACGTAGGCCAGGGCGACCATGCCGCCGGAGCCCTGGAAGACGCCGCCGAAGATGCCGAACGGTGCGATCGGCACCATGAACACCAGCCCGTAGACGAGCAGGTCGGTGAAGCCGAGCGAACGGCGCAGTTCCTGCTGGTAGCCGTAGCTCTCGATGCCCTGGGGTGCGGGTGTGTCGGCCATGGTGCTCTCTCTCCGTGACGACCCTGAGGGGGTGTGGGGAGACTGTAGAGGGAACTATTTCCAGATGGAAGGGTTTCGTTCCGACATTCCACCTGACGAGAACGGAGTGCCCGGAGCCGGCTTGACCTACCGGGGCAGGACGGCGAAGCCGAGGCCCTCGGCCCGGGCGAGGTGGATCGGCGCCCGGCCCGCGGCCTCGCCGTGCAGCAGCCGGCCCGCGGCCGCCAGCAGGCCGTCCGGGGCCAGGGCCCGACGGGCCGCCAGGTCGGCGAGCAGGCGCAGGCCCTCGTACAGGCCCACCGCGTAGGCGTCCAGGACCGGCGCCCACGGACCGCACAGGGCCCGGTGCCGCTCGGCGAGGCTCTGCCGGCGCTCCTCGGCCAGCGTCGCGAAGGAGGGCATCGCCGCGTACAGCGTCCCGGTGTCGTCGCCGCCGAGCGCGAGCAGGCCGTTCTCCTCCAGGGAGCCGGAGAGCCGCACCAGCCTCCGATCCAGCCCGCTGCGCCGCAGCGCCCGGTTGAACTGCACCAGGTCGCGCCCGATCAGACTGAGCAGCAGGGCGTCCGCGCGGGCCGAACGCAACGCGTCCAGCAGCGGGTCGAGCGCCTCCTCGACCGCCCCGAAGGGGACCCGCCGCTCCAGCACCACCCGGGCGCCGGCCCGCGCCGCGAGCCCCTCGGCGGCCCGGTGGACGGAGCGCGGCCAGATGTAGTCGTTGCCGATCAGCGCCCAGCGGGCGATCCCGTGACGATCCGTCAACTCCTGGATCGCCGGGCCGAATTGGCGGGACGGGTCGATGCCGGTGCAGAGCACTCCGGGCAGCCGGGAGCCGCCCTCGTGCGGCGGGGTGAAGACGTACGCGAGACGGCCCGCGGCAACGGTCTCGACCGCCCGGTGCACATCGCTGGTGTGGCACCCGGCGAGCGCGTCCAGCGCCCCGGCGTCCAGCAGGCGCCGCACCTCCCCGGCGACCGGGCCCGGCGCGCCGCCACCGTCCACCAGCACCAGCTCCAGCGGGCGGCCGAGGACCCCGCCGCCCGCGTTGACCTCGTGCGCGGCGAGCAGCGCGCCGTCCAGCGCGGACGGGCCGGTGAGCCCGAGCGGGCCGGACTGCGGCACGACGAGGCCCACCCGGAACGCCGCCCCGTCCCGAGCCGAGTGCAGCGCATCGAGCGGATCGATCACCCTCACCTCGATGCTCACGGTGCGAGTATCGTCGTACCGCCGATATCGGGGAAGGCCGGAACGGGAGGGTCCGATGACCGCAGCTGGTGCCGCACCGGGGGTCGACGGCCGTCCCGGCGATCCCGCCGCCCGGACCGCCGCCCCGGCCGCCGAGCAGACCGTCGCCGCCGCGGCGCGCCCCCCGGCCGCCCCGGAGCCGCTGCTGGTCGAGCTGGTCACGCTGGCCCACCGCAGGCTCTCCGGCGGCCTCGCCGCCGCCCTCGCCGAGGAGGACTGCACCGTCGACCAGTGGCGGCTGCTGCGCGTCCTCGCGGACGACCGGGGACACGCGATGGGCGAGCTGGCCCAGGCCCTGCTGATCCCGCAGGCGAGCCTGAGCCGGCTGGTGGACTCGCTGGCCGACTCCGGCTGGGTCTACCGGCGCCAGGACGACCAGGACCGCCGCCGGATCACCGCCCACCTCTCCCGCCAGGGCCGCACCCGGCTGACCCGGCTGGACGCCCTCGCCGCCGCCCACGACGCCGCCGTGCGCCGGGCCTGCGGCCTCACCGACCCGGCGCACGTACTGCGGCGGCTCGCCGCGCTCTGACCGGCCCGGCCCGGCCGCCCCAGGCACACGACGACGACCCGCACGGACGACGACGGCCCGCCCCCGCCGAAGCGGGAGCGGGCCGTCGCGGCGCGCGATCGGACGCGGTCAGGCCGGGCGGACCGCGCCCTTGTAGGGCATCACGGAGATCGGCAGGACCTCGATGTTCTTGCCCGTGTACGGGGCGTGGATCATCTTGCCGTCGCCGATGTACAGGCCGACGTGGTGCAGGTCGTCGTAGAAGAACACCAGGTCACCGGGCTGGAGGTTGGCACGGTCGACGTGCGGGCCGTCCTTCCACTGCTCCTCGGACGTCCGGGAGATGGTGACGCCCGCCGCGCGGTAGGCCTGGCTGGTGAGGCCGGAGCAGTCGAAGGTCGCGGGGCCGGTCTTGCCCCAGCCGTAGGGCTTGCCGAGCTGGGCCTGGGCGAACGCGATGATGGCGCCGGCCCGGCCGCTGGCCGACGGCACCGGGGCGTTCATGTCCGGGCGGTCGCTGGAGCGGGAGGCGCGGTCCTTGGCCGCGGCGGCGGCGGCCTGCTGGGCCTCGGCCTTGGCCTTCTCCGCGTTCTGCTGGGCGTTGATCTTGGCGCGGTCCTCGGCGCTGAGCTTGTTCAGCATCCCCTGGGCCTGGGCCAGCTTGGTCTGGATGTCCTTCTTCTGCTCCGCCAGCTGCGTGCCCACCGAGTCGAGCGCGGCCAGGGTGGCGGTGGCCTCGGCGCGGTCCTGGTCGAGCTTGCGCTGCTCGTCCTGGGCCTGCTTGAGCAGACTCGCCTGGGAGTCGGACACCTGGTTCTGCACCGAGGCGCGCTCCAGGTAGGCGGCCGGGTCGGAGTCGAGCATCAGCTGGACCGACGGGTCGATGCCGTTGGTGCGGTACTGGTCGGCGGCGACCGCGCCGAGCCGGGTCCGCAGCTCGTTCATCGCCTCCTGGCCCCGGACGACCTTCTCCTGGATCTGGTTGGCCTCGCCCTGGAGCTTCTGCTGCTTCGCCTGGAAGCCGTTGTACTTCTCGATCGCCTGCTCGGCGTCCTCGTTGAGCTGGTCGACCTGCTCCTTGACGGTGGCGAGGTTCGGGGTCGGCTCGGCGTGGGCGGTACCGGAGGCGAGGACCGCGCCGCCGGCCGCCATGGCCGTGGTGAGGACCGCCATGCGGGCCCGGCTCGGGGGGCTGGGCTTGCGGCGCTTTCCCATGGCGGTCGCTCTCCTTCGGGGGAATCTCGGGACGGTCCGGGCGGAGCGGGGGGACGGCTCGGCCGGTGCCTGGGGACGACGAAGGCGGGCAGGACGAGCAACGGGGGGGTGCTGCCCCGCCCACCTTCTTCGAAGTAACTTAATAGATGAGGGGCCGGGTTCCGCAATCCCCCTGATCATGACGTTTTGACAGCATGACAGGACATCGATCGCGTTCCGTGCCATCGGCGTTGACCTCGGACACCTCCGGACACCGCGGACACCTCCCACCACCCGACGACCGCCGGGCGGATCACCGACGACGGCCCGGACGCCCCCCGGACGACGGCCCGGACGACCGCGCCGCCCGCCTCCGCCGACACCCCGGACGACCCCACCCGGCGCCTCCGACCCCCTGACCTCCGACCCCCTGCCGACACCCCTATCGGCCGCGGGTGCCAGCCGTCCCCGCACGCCATGGCACCCCCCGCCCCGGAGAGTGCTCGCGAGCGGCCGAACCGAGGGAAAGGTCACATGAGATTCCTCTCCTGCAGCCCCGCGCACGGGCGCTAACCTGCGCACATGAAGGTCCCGCCCGAAGGGCTCCCCCTCGCTGCCGAGTTCCCGGCCGCGCACCGAGAGCAGTGGCAGCAGCTCGTCCAGGGCGTGCTGCGCAAGTCCGGTGCCCAGCCCGAGGACGGTCCCGCCGCCGAGCAGGCGCTCACCACCCGGCTCCAGGACGGGCTGAGCGCACGCCCCCTGTACACCGCCGAGGACACCGACGCCGACCCGGGCTACCCGGGCTTCCCGCCGTTCGTGCGCGGCGGCCGGCCGCAGGGCTCCGCCGTGGCCGGCTGGGACGTCCGCCAGCGGCACGCCGACCCGGACCGCCGGCGCGCCAACGAGGCCGTCCTGGCCGACCTGGAGCACGGCGTGAGCTCGCTCTGGCTGGAGCTGGGCGGCGCGGGCCTCCCCGTGGACGCCCTGCCCGAGGCGCTCACCGGCGTGTACCTGGACCTGGCCGCCGTGGCGCTCGACGCCGGCGCCGAATTCACCGACGCCGCCGAGCAGTTGTTCAACCTGTACGAGGAGCGCGAGGTCTCCCCCGGAGCCGCCGCCGGCAACCTCGGCGCCGACCCGCTCGGCCTCCAGGCCCGCACCGGCCGGACCGACCGCACCGGGGCGCTGCTCGCCGAGGCCACCGCGCTGGCCGCCCGCTGCGCCGCCGGGTACCCGGGCCTGCGGGCGCTCACGGTGGACGCCCTGCCGTACCACGAGGCGGGCGCCTCCCCCGCCCAGGAGCTGGGCTGCTCGCTGGCCACCGGCGTCGCCTACCTGCGCGCGCTGACCGCCGCCGGCCTCCCGGTCGACGACGCGCTCGGCCAGCTGGAGTTCCGCTACGCCGCCGACGGCGACCAGTTCCTCACCATCGCCAAGTTCCGTGCCGCGCGCCGCCTCTGGGCCCGGGTCGCCGAGGTCTCGGGGGCCGGTGCGGCCGCCTCGGCACAGCGCCAGCACGCCGTCACCTCCCGGGTGATGATGACCGCCCGCGACCCGTGGGTGAACATGCTGCGCACCACGATCGCCTGCCTGGCCGCCGGGGTCGGCGGCGCGGACGCCGTCACCGTGCTGCCCTTCGACAGCGCACTCGGCCTGCCGGACGCCTTCGCCCGCCGGATCGCCCGCAACACCCAGGCGATCCTGCTGGAGGAGTCCCACCTGGCCCGGGTGATCGACCCGGCCGGCGGCTCCTGGTACGTCGAGCAGCTGAGCGAGGAGCTGGCCCGGGCCGCCTGGGCCTGGTTCCAGGAGATCGAGCGGGCCGGCGGACAGCAGGCCGCCCTGGAGTCCGGCCTCGTCGGCGAGCGGATCGCCGCGACCTGGGCCGAGCGCTCGGTACGGCTCGCCAAGCGGCGCGAACCCGTCACCGGCGTCAGCGAGTTCCCGCACCTGGACGAGCAGCCGCTGGTCCGCGAACCGGCCCCGGCCGCACCCGGCGGCGGGCTGCCGCGGGTGCGCCGCGCCGAGGCCTACGAGGCCCTGCGGGACCGCTCGGACGCCCACGCCGCCGCGCACGGCGCCCGCCCGAACCTCTTCCTCGCCTCGATCGGCACCGCCTCCGCGCACACCGCGCGCACCACCTTCGCCGCCAACCTGTTCCAGGCGGGCGGCATCGCGACGGTCTCGGCCGAGTCCGTCGACCCGGCGGCCTTCGCCGAGGCCTTCCGGGCCTCCGGCGCGACCGTCGCCTGCCTCTGCTCCAGCGACGCGCTGTACGCCGAGCACGCCGCCCCGGTCGCCGGTGCCCTGAAGGCGGCCGGCGCCGAACGGGTGCTGCTCGCCGGGCGACCCGCCGAAGTACCCGACGGCGTGGACGAGTTCATCTTCGCGGGGGGCGACGCGGTCGCCGTCCTGACCTCCCTGCTGGACCAGATCGGAGCCGCTCGATGATCCCCGACTTCACCGGAATCGGGCTGGACGGCGCCGGCGGCAGCCTCACGGGCGGCCCTGGCGTCACCGACGAGCAGTGGCGGGCCGCCTGGCGCCAGTCCACCGGCAAGGACGTCGACGAGCTGCTCTGGGACACCCCCGAGGGCATCGGCGTCAAGCCGCTGTACACCGGGGCCGACCTCACCGGGCTGGACTTCCTGGAGACCTACCCGGGCATCGCCCCGTACCTGCGCGGGCCGTACCCGACCATGTACGTCAACCAGCCCTGGACCGTCCGCCAGTACGCGGGCTTCTCCACCGCCGAGGAGTCCAACGCCTTCTACCGCCGCAACCTCGCGGCCGGCCAGAAGGGCCTGTCCGTCGCCTTCGACCTGCCGACCCACCGCGGCTACGACAGCGACCACCCGCGGGTCACCGGCGACGTCGGCATGGCGGGCGTGGCGATCGACTCGATCTACGACATGCGCCAACTCTTCGACGGCATCCCGCTGGACAAGATGTCCGTGTCGATGACCATGAACGGCGCCGTGCTGCCCGTCCTCGCGCTGTACATCGTCGCGGCCGAGGAGCAGGGCGTACCGCCGGAGAAGCTCGCGGGGACCATCCAGAACGACATCCTCAAGGAGTTCATGGTCCGCAACACCTACATCTACCCGCCGCAGCCGTCGATGCGGATCATCTCGGACATCTTCGCGTACACCTCGCAGAAGATGCCCCGGTACAACTCGATCTCCATCTCCGGCTACCACATCCAGGAGGCCGGTGCGACGGCCGACCTGGAGCTCGCCTACACCCTGGCCGACGGGGTGGAGTACCTGCGCGCGGGCCTGGACGTGGGCCTGGACGTGGACGCCTTCGCTCCGCGACTGTCGTTCTTCTGGGCGATCGGCATGAACTTCTTCATGGAGGTCGCCAAGCTGCGCGCGGCCCGGCTGCTCTGGGCCAAGCTGGTCAAGCAGTTCGACCCCAAGAACCCCAAGTCCCTGTCGCTGCGCACCCATTCGCAGACATCGGGCTGGTCGCTCACCGCCCAGGACGTGTTCAACAACGTCACCCGCACCTGCGTGGAGGCGATGGCCGCGACCCAGGGCCACACCCAGTCGCTGCACACCAACGCCCTGGACGAGGCCCTCGCCCTGCCCACCGACTTCTCCGCCCGGATCGCCCGCAACACCCAGCTGCTGCTCCAGCAGGAGTCGGGCACCTGCCGGGTGATCGACCCCTGGGGCGGCTCCGCGTACGTCGAGAAGCTGACCCACGACCTCGCGTCGAGGGCCTGGGAGCACATCCAGGAGGTCGAGGCGGCCGGCGGCATGGCCAAGGCCATCGACGCGGGCATCCCCAAGCTGCGCGTCGAGGAGGCCGCCGCCCGCACCCAGGCGCGGATCGACTCCGGCCGCCAGCCGGTCATCGGCGTCAACAAGTACCGGGTGGAGAACGACGAGCAGATCGACGTGCTCAAGGTCGACAACTCCTCGGTACGGGCACGGCAGGTCGAGAAGCTGCGCCGGCTGCGCGCCGAACGCGACGAGGCCGCGTGCCAGGACGCGCTGCGCGCGCTGACGGCCGCCGCCGAGGCCGGCCCGCAGCGCGGCGGCTCACTGGACGGCAACCTGCTGCACCTGGCCGTCAACGCGGCCCGGGCCAAGGCCACCGTCGGCGAGATCTCCGACGCCCTGGAGAAGGTCTACGGCCGCCACTCCGGCCAGATCCGTACCATCTCCGGTGTGTACCGAGACGAAGCGGGCCCGTCGGCCTCCCTCCAGCGCACCCGCGACCTGGTCGAGCGGTTCGAGCAGGCCGAGGGCCGCCGTCCGCGCATCCTGGTCGCCAAGATGGGCCAGGACGGCCACGACAGAGGCCAGAAGGTGATCGCCACCGCCTTCGCCGACCTCGGCTTCACGGTGGACGTCGGCCCGCTGTTCCAGACTCCGGCCGAGGTCGCCCGCCAGGCCGTCGAGGCCGACGTGCACATCGTCGGCGTGTCCTCGCTCGCCGCCGGACACCTCACGCTGGTGCCCGCGCTGCGCGCCGAACTCGCCGCGGCGGGACGGGAGGACATCACCATCGTGGTCGGCGGAGTCATCCCGCCGCAGGACTTCGACGCCCTGTACGAGGCCGGCGCCGCGGCGGTCTTCCCCCCGGGGACGGTCATCCCGGACGCGGCGTACGACCTGCTCAAGTCCCTGGCGGCCGACCTCGGCCACGAGCTGTGATTGCCTGAACGCATGCCTCCGCGGACGATCGACCTCGACAGCTATGTGACGGGCGTACTCGACGGCTCGCGCGCCTGGATCGCGCGCGCCGTCACCCTCGTCGAGTCCTCCCGACCCGACCACCGCGCACTCGCGCAGCAGCTCCTCCAACGGCTGCTGCCGCACGCCGGCGGCGCGGTCCGGGTGGGCATCACGGGCGTGCCCGGCGTCGGCAAGTCGACCTTCATCGACGCCTTCGGGACGATGCTGACCGGCCAGGGCCACCGGGTCGCGGTACTCGCCGTCGACCCGACCTCCAGCCGGACGGGCGGCTCCATCCTGGGCGACAAGACCCGGATGGAGCGACTCGCCGTCGACCCTGCCGCCTTCGTCCGGCCGTCCCCGACCTCGGGGACCCTCGGCGGGGTCGCCAAGGCCACCCGTGAGTCGATGGTGGTCATGGAGGCGGCGGGGTACGACGTCGTCCTCATCGAAACGGTCGGCGTCGGCCAGTCCGAGACGACGGTGGCCGGGATGGTCGACACCTTCCTGCTGCTCAGCCTGGCGCGGACCGGCGATCAGCTCCAGGGCATCAAGAAGGGCGTCCTGGAGCTGGCGGACGTCATCGCCGTCAACAAGGCCGACGGCCCGCACGAACGCGACGCCAAGGCGGCGGCCCGCGAACTCACCGGCGCGCTACGGCTGTTGCAGGCCCCGGACGCCGCCTGGACGCCGCCGGTGCTCACCTGCAGCGGCCTCGACGGCGCGGGCCTGGACGTCCTGTGGGAGCGGCTGCAGCAGCACCGCAAGGTGCTGGACGCCACGGGCGCGCTGGCGGCGAAGCGCCGCGACCAGCAGGTCGAGTGGGCCTGGTCCATGGTCCACGACCAGCTCTACGCCCGCCTCCACGAGAACCCCGAAGTACGGCGCCTGACCCCCGAGTTGGAAACCCAGGTCCGCGCCGGCACCCTCCCGGCGGGGCTGGCGGCCCAGCAGATCCTGGACGCCTTCTTCGCCTGACCCAGGTCTCGTAGACCGAGCGCCGTGCCCCACCCCCGCGTGGGGCACGGCGCTTCTCGGGTTCTCCTGGGAATCCCATCCGGTCGCAGCTCGACAACTCCACGCCATGCCAGGCCCGTTCTGACCCTCTTCCGTCGCCCGAACGGCTGACAACGAGTCAACTCGGGTACACCGACGTGGAGAACCGGAGATGCTGACGCAGCCGTTGAACCGGTCGCACAGAGGACGGGACCGCGATGACCCCTCGACCGCGCACACCGAACCCCGAGCTCGCCGCACGGTCGATCGGCAGGTCCGACATGGACCCCTCACGCCGTGGCGTCCTGACCGCCGGTCTCTACTCACTGACCCTGACACTGCCGGAGTTCGACGAGAGCCCCGAGCGGATCACCCGTGCCGCCGCGGGCCGAACCGTGCGTGTCGGCGACGGCGAGGTCCAGACCGTACGGACGGTGACCGACCGGATCGCCGGCATCCTCGACGAGCTCGGCGCCGCCCACGCCCGCCCGATGGCTGCGGCGTTCCTGGTCAACTCGGTCGGGCCGTGGCTCCAGGCGTCCGGCACGACCCAGGTGAAGGCCGACCTGCTGTCGGCCGCCGCCGATCTCACCTACCTCACCGGCTGGATGGCGATGTACGAGACCGCCCACGGCCTCGGCCAGAAGTACTACGTCCAGGCCCTCAGGCTCGCGCGGGAGGCCCAGGACCACGTGACGTACTGCCGCACCCTGCGCGGCATGGCACTCCAGGCGTCCAACCTCGGCTACGGTCCAAAAGCCCTCGAACTCGCCGACTCGGCCGCCGAGGCCGCTCCGGCCTCCGGCCCCCGCCTGCGGGCCTTCCTCACCGGCCAACAGGCGCACGGCGCCGCCATGGTGAAGGACCGGCGCCAGGCCTTCGCACGCCTCGCCGAGACCGAGACGGCGCTGGCCCAGGCCGACGGCCGCAACGACTCCATCGGCGGCTACGACCAGAGCGCGTACCACTTCCATGTCTCGCACGTGCTGTACGAACTCGGCGACCTCCCGGGGGCAGTCAAGGAGCTCCAGCTCTCCGACCGGGCCCGCCCCGCCAACGAGAAGCAGGGCCGCGTGCACGGCAACGGCCTGCTCGCCCGTCGGCAGATGGAACTCGGCCACGTCGAAGCCGCCTGCGCCACCTGGGACACCTTCCTGGACGACTATGTCACGCTCAGCTCCGTCCGCGGCGACGAACACTTCCGCGCCCTGAACACCGCCCTCCCGGCCCACGCCGCCAACGGCACGGTACGCCGACTCCGGGAGCGCACCCGCGAGGTCGCGCGGCAGAAAGCCGCCTGAGCCATGAGCCTCCGCATCATGAAGGCGTCCCGGTCGGGGTGATCTGGCCAGCGGGAGCCCGCCGCCGACCGCGTCACATCGGCTTCTCGCCGAGAGCGGCCCGCAGCCAGTCGAGGGAATCGGTCGCCAGGACGGCATCGGCGAGGTCGTTCGCGGTCTTCGTGGTGAGCCGGCCGCGGCTGTTGTCGATCCACCGCTGCGCGTTCGCGTAGCCCTGCGCCTTGTACTCAACGCCCTGGATCAGGCATTCCAGCTTGTCCGCGTCCCGGGCGCAGACCGCCTCCAACGACTCCTTCGCCTCGTACTCCGCGACGAGGTCCCTGATGGTCGAGGCCAGGACGTCCGGCATTCCCGCGACTTGGTCGGCCGTCACCGCCACCGGATCCGCACTCGGCGCGTACTTCTTGCCCAGGTGGTTGACGTCCCCGGTGCGCGATTCCTGGGAGTCGTGCCAGACCGCCAGGAACGCGGCCTGCGCCGGATCGGCGCCTTCGAGCCTGGCGATGACCGAGGCGATCATCGCGGTCCGCCAGGAGTGCTCGGCGACCGACTCGGGGTCACGGACACCGGCCATCCACCAGCCCGTGCGCTTGGTCTGCTTGAGCGTCCCGGCTTCGAACAGGAACCTCGCCACCGAGCCCAGGTCGTCCGTCACTGCCGACTCCTCTCATCCACGCCACGACCGACGTTACGCGGGCCGGGCCGCCGCAACCGCATCGGTGTACAACTCGGTGGTCAAGTCGTCCTCGCTGATGCCGAGTTCTCCGAGTACGGCACGGACCAGGGAGAGGGCGGGGGCGAGTTCGGCCGCCGTCGCAGCCGATGTCTCCACCTCGATGAACGTCGCTCCATCCAGTTCCGGAACGCGAACGAGCGTGGCCAGCACAGGCCACCCGTCCTGCTGGAAGCTGTAGTTGCGGCACCGCTTCTCGAACGCGATTCGCGGGGTGAAGCCGAGGCCTCGGACGATCTCGTGCATCGCGTCGGCATCCGCGACCCTGGTCTCGGCCTCCGGCTTCGACCCGGACGCCTCGTCCACCCGAGCGTCCTTGTACGTCAGCACGGTGCGCGTGTCGTCCTGGCCGTGCACGGTACGGATCCGCAGCTCCCGGTCAGCGCCCATCAGACTGCCGTCCGGCGCGTCATAGTACGTGTCCCGGTAGACCTCGGCCCGGCCGGAACCGTACCGCTCCTCCAGCTGCTTGAGCACGCCCTCCGGGTCCCGCACGATCGCCTTGAGCTCCGCTTCGATCGCCATCCCTCTGCCTTCCCTCAGATCACACGCTCGGCACTGTCCACCATGGCATCGAACTGCCGACACCAGCCCCGGTACAAGGGGCCGTGCGGAGTGGGCAGCACCTTATAGGTTGCCGACTCGTGCCCTTCCCAATCCGCGTCGAAGGCTCCGACGAACAGGGTGCGGTCCAGCCGGATGATCCGCCACACAGGCATCGTGCGGTACCGGTAGACCTCGACCTGTCCGTAGTCGGACAGCTCCCGCAGCCGGGCCTCCGCCAGTCGGATACCTCCGGCCAGCGAAGCCGTGGATTCTCCGATCTCGGCGGCACGGAACTCGGCAGCCGGCGACTCCGGGTCAAGGAGCAACACCCGCAAGCGGGGGGCGGGGCCGCCGTCGCGGCGCAGGTGCTGACGCAACAGAGAATCGCGCAGGGCGAGGAGACCAAGGCCACGCACGGCCAGGACGTCCAGTTCGGCTGCCGATCCCGCCGCACACTGGATCTCGGCGGAGGCCGATTCCTGGTCGCCGTACACACGGACGATCTCGGGAAACGCCGCCAGATCAAAGGCGGATCCGGACGCCCGCCGGCCGTCCGGCCGTGGTGCCAGCCCGAGTAGCCGCCGCGCATCGTCGGGAAGGTTGAGCCCGTCGGCGATCCGCTCGAAGACGTTCAGCTTCGTCACCAGCCGACGGCCGTTGAGGATCTCGTTCACCCGGCCTTGCGTCATACCCACCTGAACCGCCAACCGGGCCTGACTCGCGCCGCTGTGGTGCTGCACATAGCGGAACAGCGCGGCGACATCGCGGTCCCGCAGCGCGCACCGCACCTGATCGTTCTGCCAGGCGAGGTCGGCCAGCCTGATCGGTTCGAGCGCAGTGCCCATGAGGCGAACCCCTCGTCAATCGATCCATTCCACCGTGAGATTACCGTCTGGATATCGCCGACTGCGTTCGGTGACGCGATTCTGGATGCGCGGCCGACAGTGCGGACGAGGGCGAACCGGATCGAACTCGGCAGTCCCAGAACGGCCATGACACGCGGACGCGGCGAACGACAGGAGCGGACACATGACCACCCCACAGCCCAAACCCCCGAGGCCACCGGCGCCTCCCGGCCCCGGGCCGGACATGCCGGTGAGCGGGCCGACCGGCCGCGACTCCACGACGACCACCACGACCAGGTAGGAGATTCCCATGGGATGGGGCCTCGGCAAGGGCGGAAGCTCCGGCGGCGGCAGCGGCGCCAACGACGGCGGTCAGGGCAAGCACTCCGGCAAGAAGGACTTCAACACGACCCCGCAGAACCAGGATCACCAGGCGGGAAAGTCCACCAGCAAGCACGGCAAGGACAACGACAAGAAGTGACCACCAGCCAGAAGAGTCTGCTGCAGGCTGTTTCCCGCCAGCTCGGCCACGACGTGGCCCCGGAGTCGCGCAAGGCGGCCGAAGCGACCCCGCGCCACCGTTTTCTCCCTGACCGCATTTGGCTGGGGCCCGACGGCGGCTCCCTCACACCGTGCGACCGTGGACGCGAGCCCGACCGGTGGTTGGCCGCCGCCTACGCGGACGAGCCGGTCGTGACGCAGATCAACGACGGGCAGGAGGTGAAGGACCCGTCCGACGCCCTTCCGTCCTCCTCGGCTTCCGCCCCGTCGATCGTCTTCCGGATGCTCGAACTCCTGGACGTCGAACCGGGGATGAGGATCCTCGAAATCGGCACGGGCACCGGGTTCAACGCAGCTCTCCTGTCCCACCGGCTGGGTGACGCCAACGTGACCACGATCGAGATCGATCCCGTCCTCGCCGAACTCGCTCGTTCCAACCTCAAGGCCACCGGCTACGCCCCCACCGTGGTCCGGGGTGACGGAGGTCTCGGCTGGGGCGTCCAAGCGCCATTCGACCGTGTGGTGGCCACGTGCTCGGTACGGCGGGTTCTGTACGCTTGGATCCGCCAGAGTCGGCCTGGCGGAGTCATCCTCACCCCGTGGTGCGACGACTGGAGTCACGGCGGCCTGCTCCGCCTCACCGTCGGCGACGACGGGACCGCCAGCGGCCGTTACACCCCTGACAGCGCCTTCATGCTGATGCGTACCCAGCGCCTCGACCTCCGGCTCTTCCGGGACGTCGCCCTGGACGAGCACGTGCCCACCGAGTCCACGACCGCCCTCGACCCGTGGGCTGTCGCGGATTCCGCCTTCGAGACCCAGTTCGCCCTCGGCCACCGCCTCGGCGACCTCTGGTACGCCTGGCACCACGGCCCCGAGGTCGAAGGCGTGGTGACCCGCCTCTGGGTGGCAACGACCGACGGCGGCTCCTGGGCGGCCGTCGACTGGGACGGCCGCGAGAACACCGAGCGCTACACGGTGTGGCAGCACGGCCGGCGCCGGCTCTGGGAGGAGGTCGAGGCCGCTCACCGCTGGTGGCTCGACAACGACCGCCCCGGGCCGGACCGGTTCGGCTTGACCGTCACGCCCGAGGGGCACACCGCCTGGCTCGACGACCCGGCGAACGGGTGGCCCTTGCGGTAGGACCGCACCCGCTCCCGGGCACACCCCTGCGCGCCCCCTCGGCTCTGGGGTCCGGAGCAGTTGGTGCCTGTTGAGCGCGTCCGGCTGCGGTGGCAGCCGGACGCGCCGGATGCCCGCCTGGACGGCAGTGAGCCGGAACTCGACCATGTCCGGCCACTCCGAGAGGACGGCCACCACCTATCGCTCATGCGCGGATGCGGTACGGGATCTCGCCAGGCCCCGGTTGTTCGAGAATCGCAGCGGCCGCCTCCTGGCGGATGCCGGGCTCAGTCCGTCAGTTCCCACAGCAGCCGGTAGTAGGCGGTCCGCTCCGGGTCCGGGGCGATGCCGTAGGCGTCGAGCAGCGGCTGCTCCCAGCCCGGGCCGTAGTTCCACTGGGTGCTCCAGGTGGCGATGGCGAGGTCGGCCCAGCGGTCGGCGAGGCCGAGGGTGCCGAGGTCGACGTGGCCGGTGTGGGTGCCGTCGTCGCCGATCAGGGTGTTGGGGGCGCAGGCGTCGCCGTGGCAGACGACGAGGTGGTCGATCGGGGGGATGTCGGCGAGGGTGGCCAGGGCGCGTTCGACGGTGCCGTGGTGGCGCAGTTCCTCCGGCCAGTCGGCCGGGTCGGTGCGGCCCGCTTCCGCCTTGGCCCGGGCGTTCGTCAGGCGTGTTTCGGCGGACCAGTCGAAGGGGCAGTCCGCGACGGGCAGTGCGTCGTGGAGCGCGCGCAGGCCGGCGCCGATGGCGCGGACGGCGGTGGCGGGGTCGCGCTTCCAGTGGTCGTCCACGGCCGACCGGCCGGGCAGGCCCTGGGTGACGAGCCAGGATCCGGTTTCGTCGGCGCCCTCGCCGATGACCGGTGGCACCACGGCGAACCTCGCCGCCCAACGCAGGCGGACCGCCTCCGCCGCGAGGTCGATGCCGATGCCGGTGCCGCTGCCGCTGCCGGCCGGCGTCCACTTCACGAACTGCCGGGTGTCGCCGTGGCCGAGCTGGAAGGTCAGTCCGCCGAGTTCGTTCTCCCAGACGGCCCGGACCGGCCGTCCGGCCGCGAGCTCGGTGACGACGGGTGGCGGCTGGACGGGGCCCTGGGGCGCGGCGGCGATCATCCGCCCATTCTCACCGGGGCGGGCGGCACCCTGCCAACCGTTTTGCGGGGTTCCGCCGCTACCAGGCGGCGGCCCGGAGGACGTCCTGGGCGATGTCCTCGACCGACCGGTCGTCGGTCGGGACGCGGACCGTGCCGGCGCCGGGATCTCCTGTCGCCGGGATCTCCCGCCGCCGGGAGGGCGGGGCGGCGGCGCTCCCGTTCCCGGGTACGCCGCCGTCCGGCCACCGCCCGTCGGTCTCAGCCGAGCGGCAGGGACTTGAACGCGCGGGCCTGCTCCGTGATGGCGCGTTCGGTGGGCAGCCGCTCCATCGAGGAGGCGCCGAAGAACCCGGCGATCCCGGTGGTGTGCTCCAGCACGTAGCGGGCGTCCTCGGGTTCGGCGATCGGGCCGCCGTGGCAGAGCACGATGATCTCCGGGTTGACCCGCTTCGCGGCGTCGTGCATCTCCTGTACGGCGGCCGCCGCCTGGTCGAGGGTGAGCGCGGTGGCCGCGCCGATGGAGCCCTTGGTGGTGAGCCCGACGTGCGGGACGAGCACGTCGGCGCCGGCCCGGGCCATGTCGGCGGCCTGCTCCGGGTCGAACACGTAGGGGGCGGTGAGCAGTTCGCGCTCGTGGGCCTGGCGGATCATGTCGACCTCCAGGCCGAAGCCCATCCCGGTCTCCTCCAGGTTCGCCCGGAACGTGCCGTCGATCAGTCCGACCGTGGGGAAGTTCTGCACCCCGGTGAAGCCGACGGCCTTCAGCTGGTCCAGGAAGTTGCCCATGATCCGGAACGGGTCGGTGCCGCACACCCCGGCGAGCACCGGCACCTCGCGGACCACCGGGAGCACCTCCCCCGCCATCTCCAGCACGATGGCGTTGGCGTCGCCGTACGGCATCAGGCCCGCCAGCGAGCCGCGGCCGGCCATCCGGTAGCGGCCCGAGTTGTAGATGATCAGCAGGTCGACGCCGCCGGCCTCCGCGCACTTGGCGGACAGGCCGGTGCCGGCGCCGGCTCCGATGACCGGCTTCCCGGCGGTGATCTGCGCGGTCAGGCGGGCCAGGGCTTCGGTGCGGTTCACGGGTGGGCTCCTCGTTCGGCGAGTGTCGTTCGGTGGGGGTATCGGCAACGGGTCAGGCGTGCGCGGCGATCAGCTGGTGCAGCCGGTCGGCGGCCGCGACGGCGAAGGCCGGGTCGTTCAGGTGGGCGTCCAGCTCGCGCAGTTCGACCGGGCCGCCGGCCAGCGCCGAGCGCAGCGCCGCCAGGCCGGCCCGGTCGGCGGCCGGGTCGTGGAACGGCCCGCCCGGCGCGTCCACGGCGGACACCCCGCCGAGCGGCCAGAGCACCGTCACCGGGCCGCGCGCCGCGTTGAGCTTGTGCCCGAGGTCGGCGCCGACGGCGGACATCTCCTCGGCGGTGGTGCGCATCAAGGTCACGGTGGGGTTGTGGACCAGCAGCCGGCGTTCGGCGAAGCGCTCCGGAACGGTCTCCCGGGGGCCGAAGTTGACCATGTCCAGCGCGCCCGGCGCGACCACCTGGGGGATGCCGGCCCGTCCGGCCGCGGTCAGCCGGTCGGGCCCGGCGCTGAGCACGCCGCCGACCAGTTCGTCCGCGAGTTCGGTGGTGGTCAGGTCCAGGACGCCGGCCAGGAAGCCGCCCGCGGCCAGCTTCTCCAGCGCCCGGCCGCCGGCTCCGGTGGCGTGGAACACCAGGACCTCGTAGCCGAGTTCGTCCAGGCGCTCGCGGGCGGCGTCGACCGCGGGCGTGGTCACGCCGAACATGCTGGCGCCGACCAGCGGGCGGCCGTGCGGACGCGGGGCGGCCAGCACCCGCTCGTGCCGGACGGCCATGCCCGCGGCGGCCGCCGCCGCGTTCCCGAGGATCAGCGAGGACACCGAGTTGATGCCCGCGACGTCCACCACGCTGTACATCAGGGTGACGTCGCTGCTGCCCACGTACGGTGCCACGTCCCCGCCCGCCATGGTGGACACCAGCAGCTTGGGCACGCCGACCGGCAGCGCCTGCATCGCGCGGGCCGCGATGGACGACCCGCCGCTGCCCGCCACCGCCAGGACGGCGTGCAGCCGGCCCGACCGGTACAGCTCGCCGACCAGCCGCTCGGCGCCCTGAGCCATCGCCGTCACGGCCGCCCCGCGGTCGCCCGCGGAGCGCAGCGCCGCCAGGTCGTGCCCGGCGGCCCGGGCGACCTCCTCCGGGCCGAGGTCGGCGGCGGGCGTGCCGGGGGGCGGCGGCAGCACGCCGGCGTCGACCATGACCACCTCGCAGCCGTCCTCCCGCAGCCGCTCGGCGAGCCACGCGTACTCCGCGCCCTTGGTGTCCAGTGTCCCGACCAGTACGACGGTCGCCATGTCCCTGCTCCTTTGAACGGACGGTGCCCCGATCATCCGGCGGGGCCGGGACGGCGGCCAAGACCACTTGCGGGCAAGTGGCCTGCCGTCGGCCCCGGTCACCGGGCCGGACGGCGGCCGGGGCCACCGGGGCATCATGGACGGCATGGACCGGATCCCCGCCACCCGCCTGTCGCGCCTGCTCACCGGCTGGGCCGCCGACGGTCCGGGGGCCCTGCCGCGGCTGCTCGCGGACGCGCTGCGCGAACTGGCCGAGCGCGGCGACGTGGCCCCCGGCACCGCGCTGCCGTCGCAGCGGGCGCTGGCCTCGGCCCTCGGGGTCAGCCGCTCCACCGTCACCTCCGCGTACGGGCTGCTGGAGGCGGAGGGACGGTTGGAGAGCCGGCACGGCAGCGGCTCGCGGCTGCGCGCCTCGGGAGCGGTCGGCGAGCCCGTCGGCGAGGGGCGGCTCGCCAGTTTCGGCACCCGGGACGGCGTCGTCGACCTCTCCAGCGGGGCGCTGGAGGGCCTGCCCGCCGTGGCGGACGCCCTCGACTCGCTGTCCGGCCGGGACCTCGCCGCCGCACTCGCCGGTGACGGCTACCTCCCGTACGGGCTGCCGCGGCTGCGCGAGCTGCTGGCCGAGCAGTACCGCGCGGCCGGCCTGCCGACCTCGCCGGACCAGATCCTGGTCACGGCCGGGTCCCAGCAGGCGCTCTGGCTGATCACCCAGGGACTGGTCGAGCCGGGCGACACCGTGGTCGTCGAGGACCCGACCTACCGGGGCGCCCTGGAGGCGCTGCGCGCCCGGGGCGCACGCCTGGTGCCGCTGCCCGCGTACGGCTCCCGCTCCGGCGCGGCCCGCGCCACCGACGCGCACGACGACGGGCCCGCCGCCCTGGCCCGGCTGACCGGCCGGATCCGCCCGCGCCTGGTGTACCTCCAGCCGGCCGTGCACAACCCGACCGGGCGCGCCATGAGCGGGCCGACCCGACGGGCCTGGGCCGCCGTCCTGGCCGAGCGCGGCCTGTACACCGTCGAGGACAACGCGTACGCGGAGCTGTCCCTGTCCGAGGACGGCGCGCCGCCCCCGCTCGCCGCACAGCTGCCGGACGGCACGACCGCGACCATCGGCACCCTCTCCAAGCTCTACTGGGGCGGCCTGCGGCTGGGCTGGATCCGCGCCTCCCGCCCGGTCATCCACCGCCTGGCCGAGCTCCGCAAGTCCGTCGACCTCTCCTGCCCGGTGGTGGAGCAGCTGCTCGCGGTGCGGCTGCTCCAGGGGCTGCCGGAGGCGCGGGCCCGGCGCCGCGCGCAGCTGCGCGAGCGCCTCGCCGCGGCCGAGCGGCTGCTCACCGCGCAGGCGCCGCACTGGCGTTGGGAGCGGCCGGCCGGCGGCTCCGCGCTGTGGGTCGAGCTCCCCGGCACCGACGCCGAGGCCACCGCCCAACTGGCCCGCCGGGCCGGGGTGCTGGTGGTGCCCGGGCCCGCCTTCTCCGCCGTCGACGGCTTCCGCAGCCGCCTGCGGCTGCCGTTCGCCGCCCGGCACGACCCGCTCGACCCGCACGACCAGTACGACCGGCTGGCCGCCGCCCTGCCCGTCCTCCTGCACAGCGCCGACCGCGCCGGTCCCGTCCGCTGAGCCGCCGTACCCACGGAACCGCCGTACCCGCGGAACCGTCCGCCCCGCGCCCCCCGGCTCAGCGGCGGAGGGCCTGGCGGGTGCGGCGGGCGAGGCGGTGGGCGCGTTGGACGGCGACGAAGGCGGGCATGGAGTCGGCCTGGGTGAGCCGGTACTTGAGGCGGAGCTGGGGGCTGAGGCCGGCCTGGGCCTCGGGGCCGATGGCCTGGAGGAGCCGGGCGACGTGCTGCTGGTAGGCGGCGCGGTAGGCGCGGTCGCCGTCCGGGACGGTCCAGAAGAACATCGGGATCTCCTCGACCAGGCAGTTGCGGTCGTAGGCGCGCAGGTGCTCGGCGAAGGCGGGTTCGGGGCGGGCGAGCAGCCATTCGCGGACGAGTTCCATCGAGCGGACCCGGTCGACGACACCGCGCGGGTCGGTCTTCTTCTGGGTGATGGAGAGGTCGCCGTCCTCGCGCACCCGCCAGTGGTAGACCGGGTCGGCGAGCACGTCGACGCGTGCGGCGAGGAAGTGGTGGGGCACGCTGACCGGGGCGTCCTCGTACAGGATGCCCTCGGGGTACGTCAGGCCGGCGCCGTCGAAGAAGGAGCGCCGGTAGACCTTGTTCCAGGCGGTGCGGTCGGTGACGAGGGCGGGGGTCTCGCCGATGTGGGTGCGCAGCCGGGTCTCGTGGAACGGGCGGCGGTGGGCGTGCGAGGGGCTGAGGCCGGAGGTGCGCAACCGCAGGGCGTTGCCGGCGGCGAAGTCGGAGCCGGTCCCGTCGAGGGTGCTGATCATCAGCTGGTAGGCGTGCGGCGGCACGACGTCGTCGCTGTCGACGAAGGCCAGGTACTCGGTGCCGGGGGTGAGGTGGCGCCAGCCGGTGTTGCGGGCGGCGCCGAGGCCCTGGTTCCGCTGCCGGACCAGTCGGAAGCGCCCGTCCCGCTCGGTGTACTCCTCGGCGATGACGGGGCCGTCGTCGGTCGAGCCGTCGTCGACCAGGACGCACTCGAAGTCCTCGAACGTCTGGGCCGCGATCGAGTCCAGGCACTCCCCGAGGTAGCGCTCGACGTTGTAGATCGGGACGACGAGGGAGAGACGCGGGGCCATCGCACGGCCTTTCGCTCAGGACACGAGCGGACGGGCCGGGCGGCCGTCGACCGCCGGTCACCGACAGTGGCCCGAGCATACGGACCGTATGCGGCCCGCGGGCGAACGCCGGGTTGAATCGAGCGAGCGGAACGGTGCAATCACCGGTCCGCCGGGGCGTCGGCCGCGCCCGGCGTCAACCCGCCCGCGCGGGAAGCCCCTTGGGGCGCAAGGGGAGGGCCCCGGACCGCCCGACCGGTCCGGGGCCCTCCGTCACCCGAACCGGGTCAGGCGCTCTTGACGGCCGCGAAGCGGTCCGAGACGTCCTGCCAGTTGACGACGTCCCACAGGCGGGTGACGTAGTCCGGGCGGACGTTGCGGTACTGCAGGTAGTAGGCGTGCTCCCAGGCGTCGAAGGCCAGCAGCGGGGTGGTGCCCTGGCCGACGTTGCCGTGGTGGTCGTAGACCTGCTCGACGATCAGGCGCTGGCCGAGCGGCTCCCAGGACAGGATGCCCCAGCCGGAGCCCTGCACGCCGGTGGTGGCGGTGGTGAGCTGCTTCTTGAAGGCGTCGAAGCTGCCGAAGTGCTCGGTGATGGCGTCGGCCAGCTCGCCCTCGGGGCGGTCGCCGCCCTCGGGCGAGAGGTTCTGCCAGAACAGCGAGTGCAGCACGTGGCCCGACAGGTGGAACGCGAAGGTCTTCTGCAGGCCGACCAGGCCGCCGAACTGCTCCTTGTCGCGGGCCTCGGCCAGCTGGTCCAGGGTGTCGTTGGCGCCCTTGACGTACGCGGCGTGGTGCTTGGAGTGGTGCAGCTCCAGGATCTCGGCCGACATCGCCCGCTCCAGCGCGGAGTAGTCGTACGGCAGGTCGGGAAGCGTGTAGGTGCCCATCAGGACACGGCCCCTTTCGGCGGGTTGAACGGTGGTGATCGTGCCGGGACAACACTATTGCGTATCAGTTGCAAGAACGAAGCATGGGCTCCTGCTTATTCCCGCACGTCCCGTCGGGCACAATGACCGCCGCTGACCACCCGTCCGGCCCAGCCGACTCGCCCCGCCCGCCCGACCCGTCCGGCCTGCCCGGCCCGTACGCCCCGTCACCCCGGCGGCCCGTCACTCCGCCGCACCGGTGCCCCTCCGGCAACGTTTCGGTCTCGTAGACCGGCAATCCGTTCCCGGGGCTTCCCTCCGTGTTCGCCGTTGTGCCATTTTACATGTCACACAGCAAGGCCCGTGCGCCCCACGCAGCGCGGCCACCCCCACCCTCAACGGCCCCGGAGGCCCCCACAGATGCGTCCCTCCTCGATAGCGAAGGACGGCGCGCGCAGACTCCCTGCGCTCGGCACCGCCCTCCTCCTCTCGCTCGGCCTGTTCGCACCCGCGGCGCAGGCCGCCGCCCCCGCGGCCGCCCCGGCCGGTCAGCCCGCCACCTCGGCCGGCCAGACCGCCGCACCGCGCACGATCCCGGTGCCCAAGTCCCCCGACACCCCCAAGGACGCCCGTCCGCTGGTCTCGGACCCGCAGGCCAAGGCCACCGCCCCGACGGCGGGCAGCACCGTCGGCGCCGCCAGGTCGGCACGGGCGCTCACCGCCGCCGCCTGCGACGTCTCCGCCTTCACCGGCAAGTCCGGTGCCGCGCTGGTCCAGCAGGTCAAGGGGGCCGGGCTCGACTGCGTCAACACCCTGTTCACGCTGACCGGCAACGACGCCAAGGGCGCCTTCAACGAGGCCCAGATGGTCACCGTCGCCAACGCCCTGCGCGACACCGCCGCCACGTACCCCGGCGACAACTCCACCTCCGCCGGGCAGCTGGTGCTCTTCCTGCGGGCCGGCTACTACGTGCAGTGGTACAACAAGGACGTCGTCGGCCCGTACGGCACCGGCCTCCAGACCGCCATCCGCGGTGCGCTGGACGCCTTCTACGCCGCCCCGCACAGCAAGGACGCCACCGACGCCAACGGTGCCACCCTCGCCGAGGCCGTCACCCTGATCGACAGCGCCCAGGAGAACGCCCGCTACACCGGCGTCGTCAAGCGGCTGCTGAACGACTACACCGGCAGCTGGCCCGCCACGATGGCCACCGCCGTCGCCAACACCGAGACCGTCATCGAGCGCGGCTTCGACCTGCCGGAGTTCGTCTCCGCCCTCCAGGCCGACCCGGCCTTCGCGACCACCGTGTCGTCCTTCGTCACCCGCAACAGCGGCCAGCTCAACGGCGGCGACACCGTCACCAAGATCGGCATCCAGCTCGGCAACCTGGTCGCCAACGACGCGCTGCGCGCCCAGGGCCGGCCGATCGTCAAGGACCTGATCAACCGCTACCCGCTGGTCGGCAACACCGGTCCGCTCACCATGAACCTGCTCTGGTTCACGGAGAAGAAGGACGCCGGCAACTGCTCCTACTACGGCACCTGTGACGTCCCGGCCAAGCTCGTGCCGCTGGTGCTCACCATCGACCACACCTGCAACGCCAACCTGCGCATCCGCGCCCAGGACATGACCGCGCAGCAGCTCGCCGACACCTGCACCAGCCTGGTCAACCAGGACGCGTTCTTCCACAAGGTGGTCAAGGACAACGGCCCGGTCCCGAACGACAACAACACCAACCTCGAGGTCGTCGTCTTCGACGACTACTACAACTACAGCCTGTACGCCTGGGAGATGTACAAGATCGACGTCGACAACGGCGGCATGTACGAGGAGGGCAACCCGGCCACGGTCGGCAACCAGGCCCGCTTCATCGCCCACGAGGCCTCCTGGCTGCGCCCCCAGTTCCAGATCTGGAACCTCAACCACGAGTACACCCACTACCTCGACGGCCGCTACGACATGTACGGCGACTTCGAGGCCGGCATGACCACCCCGACCATCTGGTGGGTCGAGGGCCTCGCCGAGTACGTCTCCTACAGCTACCGCGGCGCCCACTACGACGACGCGGTCGCCCAGGCCGGCAAGGGCACCTACGCGCTGAGCACCCTGTTCGACACCACCTACGACAACGCGGACTCCACCCGGATCTACAACTGGGGCTACCTGGCCGTCCGCTACATGCTCCAGTCGCACCCGCAGGACGTCGACGCGCTGCTCGCCAAGTACCGCGCCGGTGACTGGAACGGCGCCCGCACGCTGCTGAAGACCACCATCGGCACCGCGTACGACGCCGACTTCGCCACCTGGCTCAAGGCCTGCGCCGCCGACAACTGCGGCTCGCTGCCCACCACCGAGCAGCCCAAGGCCCCGCTCTGCACCGCCACCGACGCCCGGCAGTACGACAAGAACTGCCGCCGCGACAACGTCGCCGCCACCACCGGGAACTACAGCTACAGCTTCCTGAACCTGCCGGCCGGCGTGAAGCAGCTGACCATCACCACCAGCGGGGGCACCGGCAACGCCGACCTCTACTACAACGCCGGCTCCTGGGCCACCACCGGCTCCTCCACGGCCAAGTCCGCCACCGGCGGCAACGGTGAGACCCTGACCATCACCAACCCGCCGGCCGGCTACGTCTTCTTCAGCCTCTACGCCCAGCAGGGCTTCGGCGGCGTCACCGTCACCACGACCTACAACTGACACCGACGCCCCACGACCGACCGACTGCCGCAGGCAGCAGGGCCCCGCGACTTCGCGGGGCCCTTTCGCTTTCCCGTTCCGACCCCCCCGCCCGGGGATATCCAGGGGTTATAACGATTCGGCCATCGAATAGGCCGTCAACGGCCCGTAAGAGATCGCATATTCCTCTGCCGAGGGGGTGTCCGGGCGGCGAAGTTTCGGTTAGTGTCCATGAACAGATCAACCGGTTCGGCCTCCGGCAACGGAATGCCGAATATCTCTGACGGCTCGGGTGCGGCATTCTCGCCACACCCGCCAATCCCCGGAATGGAGAGTTAGTCATGAAGATGGTCAAGGCGCTCGTCAAGAAGTTCAAGAAGAACGACGACCTCGCGAACCACGCGTGGGTGCTGCACGTTATCTAACGTGTCCAGCCGCTGGCGGGGGCCGGGTCGGCCGTGCCCCCGCCGGCGCCACGGCGCGTCCGGGATTCCTCCGCGCGCCATGCCGAACACACTGACCTGCCATTTCGCATTGGAGGCCGGATTCCCGTGGAAGAAATGGCGACGGCAACCGCGCGCAGCCGTTCCCTCGTGTTCGCCCCGAGGATTCAGGAGCTGCTGGCCAGGGACGAGAAGGTGTTCCGGATCGACCCGTCGAAGGTCGGCGTCTCGGACTCCCGGCTGATGGCCGAAATCGTCGCGGCCCGCCCCGTCCTTTCCACCGAGCGATCGGTCTACAAGCCCGCCGCCGGCTCCGACATCCCCCACGACAGCGCGACGCGCACCATCCGCGCGCTGGGGCAGGACGCCATGGCGGGCATCCGCAAGCCGCCGCCCCCGGCGCGCGGCATGGCCGGCTCCTGGCCCTACGCGGGCACCTCCTACCTGCGCCGCTGGCTGTTCTCCGACGACCCGCTGCCGGTCTCCCTGCTGTCGAAGCGCGGCGTCACCCGCTCCGACACCCTCTCCCGGCTCGTCGACCGCGCCGTCACCGCCTGGCCCGGCTCCGCCGACCAGGACGGGGGCACCGAACTGGCCGGACTGATCCGCGGCGCCGACGAGACGCTGGAACGCAAGCAGGCCATCGCGATGTACCGCCGGGCGACCGCCACCCTCTGCGACGGCGTGGCCGCCCTGGCCGGCAACGCCCTGTGGCTCATGGGCCCGGAACAGGACCGGCCGGAGCACCGCGCCAAGCTCACCGACGTCCTCTGGGAGACCCTGCGCCTGCTCCCGCCCGCCTGGATGCTCTACCGCAACGGCGGCGCGGCGTACACCGAACTCCACCCCGAGATCCGGCCCGAGGACGACGTCGCGCTCTTCCCGCTGCTGATGCACCGCCACCCCGACTACTGGTCCGACCCGCTGGACTTCCGCCCCGAGCGCTGGGACGGCGTCGCGGACCCGGAGAAGACACCCGGGTTCATGCCCTTCGGCTTCGACGGCGCCCGCTGCTGGGCCAAGCACCTGATCGTGCCGCTGGCCGAGCAGCTGCTGACCGCGGCCCTGGACAACCGGCTGGTCGTCCACAGCCCGCGGCAGGACGCGCAGGTGCCGCTGCGCTCGCTGCTCGCCGTACGGTTCGAGGCGCGGGTCCGGGCCTGACGCCCCGGCGCCGCCTCCGGAACACCCCCGCCGCCCCGGAAGACCCCTGACACCACGGGACACACCATGGAATCGCCCACACTGGCCGACTGGGTCGGCGACGTCGACGGCTTCACCGGCCGCCAGTGGCAGCGCGAGCCCGCGCTCTTCCCCCGGAAGGCCCCGGAGGCGCCCGCCTCGCCCGCCGCGCCCGCCTCGCCGTTCGACCTCGACGAACTCGACGCCGCCTTCGACGGCGGGCTGCTGCGCACGCCCTACCTGGAGATGGTCCGCTCCGACAAGGTGACCATCCCGCCGGAGGCCTTCACCACCTCGCGCACCGTCAACGGCACGGCGCACCACGGCTTCGCGGACCGCGCGAAGGTGCTCGCCCAGCTGCGCCGCGGGGCGACGCTGCTGCTGCGCTGCGTCGACCAGTGGCACCGCCCGACCGGCGAACTGGTGGCGCGGCTCTCCGAGGAACTCGACCGGCGGGTAGAAGCCTTCTTCTTCGTCACCCCGGCCGGCGCCCAGGGTCTCGCCGTGCACCGCGACGACGCCGACGTGTTCGTCCTCCAGGCCGCCGGACGCAAGACCTGGTACGTCCACGACGCGCCGACGACGGCGGACTGGCGGCTCGGCGAACTCCCCGAGGACGAACGCTCCCCGCTGCGCCTGCACGGCGTCCTGGAACCCGGCGGCGTGCTCTACATCCCGCGCGGCTTCGCCCACCGGGCGGTCGGCGCCGGGGGCCTGTCCGCCCACCTGTCACTGACCGTCCGCGACCTCTCCGTCCAGGACCTGCGCACCGCCCTGGAAGGGCAGTTGGCCGAAGGCCTCGGCCTGCCCGCCCGCCCGCTCGGCGAGCCCGCGATCACCGACGCCTGCGCCGCCCTGCTCGCCCACGCCCGGACGAGGCTCGACGCGCTCGGACCGGAGGACCTCCTGCGCGCCGCCCGCGCCGCGCACCGAGTCCACCAGGTCCCGGCAGCCCCGGCCGAACCCGCGGAAACCCTCACCGAGGCCGCCCGCACCTGGGAGTCCGCCACCCCGACCGACGGCCGCCCCGGGCTCGCCTCCGTCGGCCGCACCTGGCGCCGCCTGCGCGGCGCGGCCGGGTAGCCTGCGGCGACGGCAGCCGGCAACGGCGCGTCAGGGCGGGAATCGCGCCCCCTTCAAGGGGCGAACCGCACCGTCTACGATGAGCGCCGGAGAGTACGGGCCGAGGAGAGGAAGGCAGTGAGCGTGCGACGGCTGGGGGAACTGGAGGCGGAGATCATGGATCGCCTTTGGAGCTGGGGCCGCCCGGCGACCGTCCGCGAACTCGTCGACGACCTGAACCGGACCCGCCCGCTCGCGTACACCACCGTGATGACCGTGGCCGACGTGCTGCACGGCAAGGGCATGGTGCACCGGGAGAAGGACGGCCGGGCCTGGCTCTACGAGCCGACCCGCACCCGGGAGTCGTACACCGCGGCTCTGATGCAGGACGCCCTGGCCGCCACCACCGACCGCTCCGGCGCCCTGGCCCACTTCGTCGGCCAGATCACCCCGGACGAGCAGGACGCCCTCCGGCGCGCGCTGCGCTCGCTCAACGGCGACGACCAGGAGTGATCGGGCCCCTCGTGCTGGCCGGGTACTCGGTGCTGATCGGCTGCCTCGTGCCGTTCCTGCTCGCCCGGGCGCAGTGGCCGCTGCGCTCCCCCAGGACGGCGCTGCTGCTCTGGCAGGCGCTGATGGTGTCGTTCGTCGTCTCCGTCGCGCTGACCTGGTACCACCTCACCCCCACCGGCCGGCACCTGCACGGCGTCCTCGGCACGGCCGAGCGCTGGGTGAACGACCCGGGCCCGGTCGCCGACGGCGCCCCCGCCGGCGGCGCGGAGGGCCTGGCGTTGCTGGCCCCGATCGGCCTGACCCTGCTCTGGCCGGCCGCCTGGTTCACCGTGCTCGGCGTCTCGGCCCACCGGCGCCGGCGACGCCACGCCGACCTGCTGGACCTGGTCGGCCGGCCCGCGCCCGAGCTGGGCGCCGTGGTCCTCGACCACGCCGTCCCGGCCGCCTACTGCCTGCCCGGCCGGTCCGCCCGCGTCGTCCTGACCAGTGCGGCCGTACGGTCCCTGACCGCCGACCAGCTGCGGGCGCTGCTGGCCCACGAGCGCGCGCACCTGGCCGGTCGCCACCACCTGGTCTCGGCGGCCACCGAGGCGTTCGCCCGTGCCTACCGGATCGTGCCGCTGGCCCGGGCCGCGCGCGAACGCACCGCCGTCCTGCTGGAGATGGTCTGCGACGACCACGCCGTGCGCAGCACCTCCGCCCGGACGCTGGCGGGCGCGATGTGCGAGGTCGCGACGGGCGGCGCGCCGCAGTCTGCGTTCGCGGCCGGCGGCGCGGCCGTGCTGGCCCGCGTCCGGCGGCTGCTGCGGCCGGCCGCGCCGCTCCACCCGGCGGCCCGGTGCGCCATCCTGCTGCTCGGCGTCGGCGCCGCCCTGCTCCCCTACTTCGTGACCTGCGGGCCGGTGTGACCTACGGATCGGCCTGACCCTGGGGCCGGGCCGCCCGGCCGCGCTCAGTGCAGCAGCACGGCGTCCCCGCGGGCGATCCGGCCGGGGACGAGCACCCGGGCGTGCACGCCCGCGCAGGGGTGCGGGCCCATGCCCGCCAGCGGCTCGACCCGGTTGTGCCGCGCGGGGACCCGCAGGGCCTCCGGGTCCCGGGGCAGTACGCCGTGGGCGAGAGTCGGCACGGCGCAGCGCGGGGTGGGGACGGTGATCCGCAGGCGCAGCCGCGGGCCGACCGTCAGGTCCCGGCCGATCCAGCCGTTCTCGACGAAGCCGCTGCCGCCCTCGGTGCGGATCACCATGTTCGGCCGGTAGCGCTGGACCTCGACGGTCCCGCGCGGGCTCAGTTCGCCGATCCGGTCGAGGGTGGCGGTGGTGAGCAGGTGGAGCGGAGAGTGGTCGAAGAACGTGCCGGCGGGCAGCCCGACGGCGTGGACCGCGACATCGGCGGCCGGTCCCGCGTGCAGGACCTCCTCGGGGTCGGCGCGGTCGAGCGAGGCGCCCGGCGGCGGCTCCGCGGTCAGGGTGACGGGGCGTCCGACGAACTCCGCCAGCGCGTCCGGATCGAGTTCCGCGCCATCCGGGCCGGTGATGCGGACGCCGTCCTCCGTCGTCGCCGCCGAGAGCGTGAGCAGCCGCCGCCACAGGCGCGGGTTCTTCGCGCTGGCGACCTTGCCGGTCCGCGGGTCGAGCAGGGCGAACCGCCGGTCCCCGTCGACGCCGCGTTCGGTGACGTCGGCTGCGGACAGGTCCTCCCCGAGCATCGACTTGACCGGGTAGCGCCGGAGCGCGCCCACCGTGCCGACCCGTCGTCCCGTGCCTGCCGTTACGGCGTCGGACACGAGGCGTCCCCTTCCGACGGCCGCGCCGGGCCGCCCACCAGGGCCGCGATCCGCTCGGTCAACGCCCGCTTGTCGACCTTCCCCACCGTGGTGAGCGGCAGCGCGTCGACGCACTCCAGGCGGTCGGGCAGCTTGTAGGTGGCGAGGCCGCGGGAGACGAGGAAGTCGACCGCCTCGGCGTGGCTCAGCCCGCTGTCCCGGGTGACGGCGAACACGCAGATCCGCTCGCCGAAGTCCGGGTCCGGCATCGGGACGACGGCGGCCTGGCGCACGGCCGGGTGGGCCAGCAGTTCGTTCTCCAGCTCCTCGGCCGCCACCTTCTCGCCGCCCTTGTTGATGACCTCCTTGGTGCGGCCCAGGGCGACGACGTGGCCGGTCGGGAGCAGCCGTACCAGGTCGCCGGTGCGGTAGAAGCCGTCCGGGGTGAAGGCGGTGGCGTTGTGGTCCCCGGCCCCGTAGTAGCCGCGCAGGGTGTACGGGCCGCGGGTCAGCAGCTGTCCGACCGCTCCCGGCGGCACGTCGAGGCCGTCCTCGTCCACCACCCTGAGCTCGTCGGCCGGGGACAGCGGTAGGCCCTGGGTGGTGGCGACGAGCTCGTCCGGGTCGTCGAGCCGGGTGTAGTTGAGCAGTCCCTCGCCCATCCCGAAGACCTGCTGGAGCCGGCAGCCCAGGCTCCCCCGCACCCGGCGGGCGGCCTCGGCCGGGAGCTTGGCGCCGCCGGCCTGGAGCAGGCGGAGCGTGGACAGGTCGTCGTCCAGCCAGTCCACGGCCTGCATCCAGAGCAGGGCCAGCGGCGGCACCAGGGCCGTCATGGTCACGCCCTCCCGCTCGATGAGCGCGAAGGCCTGGTCCGGGCTCGGGTCGGTGGTGAGCACCACCCGGCCGCCGGCGTGCAGGGTGCCGAGCACGCCCGGGCAGCCGAGCGCGAAGTTGTGCGCGACCGGCAGGGCGGTCAGGTAGACGGTGTCGCGGTCCAGCCCGCAGAGTTCGGCGCTGGCACGGAGGTTGTAGGCGTAGTCGGTGTGCGTCCTGGGGATGAGCTTCGGCTGCCCGGTGGTGCCGCCGGAGAGCAGGAAGAACGCCACGTCCTCGGCGTGCGGCGGCTCCGGCACCGGGAGCGCGTCGTCCCGCGCCTCCAGGTCCGTCAGAGGGACGAACTCGGCCGCGTCGCCCGCCACGACGACGTGCCGGAGGCCCGGCACCGCCCGCCTGACCCGGCGCGCCAGTTCCCGGTAGTCGAAGCCGAGGTCCTGGTCGGCGACGACGTAGGCGCTCGCCCCGGTCAGCTCGCTCAGCGCGGCGATCTCGTGCTCGCGGTGGGCGGGCAGCGCCAGCACCGGCAGCGCGCCGATCCGGCAGAGGGCGAAGAACACCGGCAGGAACTCGACCACGTTGGGCAGTTGGAGGACGACCCGGTCCCCCGGGCCGATGCCGAGGCGGCGCAGCCCGCCGGTCAGCCGGTGCGCCCAGGCGTCCAGTTCCCGGTACGTCACCCGCCGCTCGCCGGCGGTGACGGCCACGCTGTCCCCGTAGGCCTGCGCCCAGCCGGTGAGCAGGCCGCCGATGGTGACGTCCTGCCAGTAGCCCTCCTCCCGGTACTTCCGCCTCAGGTCCTCGGGCCAGGGCACGAATCCCGCAAGCATCTGTTCGGCTCCCTCTCGTCGCTGGTCTGTCGGGTCGTCACGGGTCGTGCGCTACGGGCGGTCCGCCGGGGCGGCGGCGATCACGTGGGGGGCCACGCTGGAGAGCTTCTCACGGGTCTCCTCCAGCTCCCGGGCCGGGACGGAGTCCGCGACGATGCCGGCGCCGGCGCGCAGCCAGGCCCGGCCGTCCTGCTCGTAGAGCGCGCGCAGGACCAGCGCCGCGTCCATCGAGCCGTCGCTGGAGGCGGTGAGGACGGCTCCGGAGTACAGCCCGCGCGGGCCGGGCTCCAGCCGGACGATCCGGTCGTACGCGGCCTCCTTGGGCACGCCGGACGCGGTGATCGCGGGGAAGAGCGCCTCCAGCGCGTCCCAGGCGGTCTTCTCCGGGGCCAGCCGTCCGACCACCCGCGAGCCGAGGTGCTGGACGCTGCCGCGCGGCTTGACGCTCATGAAGTCGCTGACCGCCACCGTGTCGGGGTCGCAGACCGTGAGCAGCTCCTCGTGGCCCAGCTTCACCGAGATGGCGTGCTCGTAGATCTCCTTGGCGTCGGTGAGCAGTTGCTCCCGCAGCCGGGCGTCCTGCTCCGCGCCGAGGCCGTACGCCCTGGTCCCGGCCAGGGGCTGGGTGGAGACCGTGCCGGTGGCGTCGACCTCGACCACCGTCTCGGGGCTGAAGCCCATCGCCCGCCAGCCGCCCAGGTTGAGCAGGAAGGAGCGGGCGGGGGTGTTGCGGCGGCGGCCGTGCAGGTAGGTCGCCGGGATGTCGACGGGCCCGGCGATCGGCACCGGCCGGGAGAGGATCACCTTCCGCAGCTCGCCGCGCCGGATGTCGTCCACCGCGACGGCGACGGCCTTCTGGTACATCTCAGCCCCGTACGCGTCGACCGGGACCGGGGTCGGCACGGCGTCCTCACCGGGCTGCGGGGCCTCCAGGACCGCGCGGACCAGCTCGGCGGAGACCGGTTCGGCCGCCCGGACCAGGGCCCGGTCGGCCCGCAGCCGGACCTCGGTCCGGGGCACGATCAGATGGAGCAGCGGGGTGCCGGACGGCGCCTCGGCCCGGCGGCGGGCCAGGAAGCTGAGCTCGAAGGCCGCCCATCCGTAGACGTTCCAGTCGGTGATCGGCAGCCGCCCGAGGGCTGATGCCACCTGGGCGAGCGGGCGGGTCCCCAGCGGTTCGACCGTCTCCTCGCCGCCCCAGCGGACTCTGAGTTCGTCGGCGTCGAGGACGAGTTCGCCGAGCGCGCCGCCGGCGTAACACCACTCCTGGTCGCGCTCGTAGACGACGTGGCGGTCGAAGAGCTCCGCGCGGGCCAGGGCGGTGGCGGCGACCAGCGGGTCGAACCGGCCGGCGAGCGTGGTGTGCTGGTACGGGTTCATGCTGTGCCTCTTTCCGGTGCCCACGGGGGCACGCAGTGGCGGGGAGGTGGTGGGCTACCGCGCGGACGGGAGCAGCCGGGCCGTGACCAGCCGGGCGATTCCGGCGGTGTGCTCGCCGAGGAAGAAGTGCCCGCCGGGAAAGACCTCCAGCGTGCAGCGGCCGGTGGTGTGGCGCTTCCAGTCGCCGGCTTCGGCGACGGTCGTCCTGGGGTCGTCGGCGCCGGTCAGGACCGTGATCGGGCAGCTGGGTTCCCGGCCCGGCCGGTGCCGGTAGGTCTCGATCGCCCGGTAGTCGCGGCGGATGCCGGGCAGCAGCAGCCGCATCACGTCCGGGTCGTCCAGCAGTTCGGGGCCGGTGCCGCCCAGTTCCCTCAGTTCGGCCACCAGGTCCTGGTCGCTCTTCAGGTGCACGGCCTCCTCGCGGATCCGGCAGGGGGCCCGGCGGCCGGAGACGATCAGCGCGACGGGCGGTGCGCCGACCTCGTGCTCCAGCCGCCTGGCCGCCTCGTAGGCCAGGACGGCGCCCATGCTGTGGCCGAACAGGGCCAGGGGGCGCTCGTCGAGCAGCGGCACCAGGGCCCGGACGATCCCGTCGGCGAGGTCCTCGATGTCGTCGAGCCCCGGCTCGGCCCTGCGGTCCTGACGGCCCGGGTACTGCACGGCGAGCGTCTCCACCGCCGGGGCGAGCGCCTCGGAGAGCGGGAACCAGAAGCCGGCCGCACCGCCGGCGTGCGGGAGGCAGACCAGCCGGACCGGGGCGTCCTCGGCGGGGTGGAACCGCTTCGTCCAGCGGGACCCGGTCGCGACGGCGGCGGTCATCGGGCGGCCCCCGCCGTCACCTCGGCGGTGGCCTCGGGGGAAACCCCGGCGGTGGCCTCGGCGGTGACCCCGGCGGGCCGGTCCCACCGGTCGTCGGCGGCGCCGAGCCGGTCCAGCAGGTCCCGGTAGGCCCCCAGCATGGCGTCCAGCAGGCCCGGGGGAAAGAGCTCGTCGACGGCGTCCCAGGCGAGCAGCACCGAGTCGTCCGTCCGGTACACCTGGTGGTCGAGCCAGACCTGGGGCGTCTGGGAGAGCATCCAGGTCAGCTCGCCCAGCTCGGCGCGGAACTCCGGGCCGACGAAGTCGGAGCCCAGGTTGCAGGCGAAGACGACGGGGGCGCCGACCCGACGGCCGCCGTTGGCCCGGCGGAGGTCCCGCAGGACGTTCAGGGTGGAGTACTGGGCGTGCGAGGCGTTCCGCTGGACCTGCCGCTGGAGCTCCCGGACCCGTTCGGCGAAGGGGACCGGCCGGCGCAGGTCCACGTTCAGCAGGACGAGGTTGGTGAAGTCGGCCACCAGCTCGCCGACCGCCGGGTGCAGCGGCTGGCGGTCGAAGAGCGGAACGTTGAGCAGGAAGTTCCGCTCCGCGCTCCAGGCGCCCAGGACCTCCGCGTAGGCGGTGGCGAGCACCATGGCCAGGGTGAGGCCGTGTGCCCGGGCCCGGTCGGTGATGCGCTCCCACTCCTGGGCGCCGAGCACGAAGGCGCGCCGGGAGAAGCGGGTCCCGGTGAGCTCCTCGGGCTGCTTCGCGAGCGGCAACTTCGGTCCGCTGGTGGGGAGTTCGGGGATCAGGCCGGTCCAGTACGCCCGGGCGTCGGCGGCCGGGCTGCCGGGGGTGGCGGGGTCTCCGCACCAGGCCCGGTGGTCCTCCAGGTACTGCGCGAAGCCGTAGTCGGGGGCGGGGGCCGGCCGGTCCGGGTCGCGGTAGGCCCGGGCGAGGTCGGTGAGCAGCACCTCGATGCTGGCGACGTCCGCGACCAGCAGGTCGATGTTGGCGTGGAGCCTGGTCCGGCCGGCGGGCAGCAGCGAGAGCCGTACGTCGAACACCTCGCCGGCGGCGACGTCGAGGCGGCGGTGGGACAGCCCCGCCCGGACCGCCGCCAGGCCCTGGTCGAGCTCCGCCCCCTCGGCCGCGCGGAGGTCGTGCACGGTGAGGCCGGCCCAGGGGCTGTGGTCGAGGACCTGCTGCCGTCCGTCGTCGAGGAACCGGGTGCGCAGCATCCCGTGCCGTGCGGCGACCCGGCGCACGGCCGCCTCCAGCCGGTCCGGGTGCACGGCGGCACCGTCGAACTCCAGGTAGGCGTGGCAGCCGACTCCGCCGAGGGTCATCTCGTCGCCGCGTCCGATCCAGTAGGCCCGCTGGACCGGGGTGAGGTCGAACGCGGCCCGGGCGTCCACCACCCGGCGGGTCGGCCGGGCCACCGGGTCCTCGGCCGCGGCGGCCGGACGCTCCGTCAGCAGCGCGTGCCAGCCCTCGACGGTGGGGTTCTCGGCCAGCTTCTGGAAGCTGACGTCCGCCCCGGCGCGGCGCCAGCCGCCCGCCAGCCGCATCATGCGGATGGAGTCCATCCCGTGGCGGATCAGGTTGTCCGCCTCGGGGATCGTGTCGGCGGCCACGCCGAGCAGGTCGGCCACCGTGTGCCGGACGTCCTCCCGCGACAGGTCGCACGGGCTCGGCAGGTCGCGCGGGCCGGTCACGCCGGGCCGCCGAAGGTGGTCGCCGGGCCGTTCAGTCCGGCCAGGATGCGCTGGAGGTTCTCGATCAGGGTGCGCTCGGCGATCGGGTCGAGGATCGCGGCCAGGCTGGCCATGCCCAGGTCGAACTCGGCGTCGAACCGGATGACCACCCGGCCGTCGGCCTGCTCGACCCGCCAGGTGCCGTCGAAGGACGCGAAGTCCCCGGTGGTCTGGGCGAAGGTGATGGAGCGGGTGGCCGGGTCGATGACCTCGTTCTCGGACCACCGCATGACGCCGTTGCGGAAGTTGACCGCCCACTCCGAGTCGATGACGCCGTCCTCGCGCTCGGTGACCCGCACCTGCCGGACGGCGTCGGTGAACTCGGGGTAGCGCTCGAAGTCGGCCAGCCGGGCGAAGACCGTGTCGGCGTCGGCGTCGGGGACGAAGGCCTCAAGGGTGACCTGTCGCGTCACAGCGTTCCTTCCAGGGTGGTGGCCGCGTCGTCGAAGGCGGTGAGCAGCCAGTCGACGTCGCTCGGGGTGAGGACGGCGGGCGGGGTGAACCGGATCACCCGGTGGGCGTTGAGGCTGTGGTTGACCAGGACGCCGCGGTCGTGGAGCTCCATGACGAAGGCGCCCGCGGTGTGCTCGTCCTTGAACTCGATGCCGATGAGCAGTCCGGCCCCGCGGATTCCGGCGACCAGGCCGGGGCAGCGTTCGGCGACGATCCGGGTCAGGCCGTCGAGCAGGGTGCGGCCGAGCGCGGCGGCCCGCCCGACCAGTCCCTCGGCCGCGATGGTCTCGACGGCGGCGCGGGCGGCGGCCATCGCGATCGGCGAGGCCGCGAAGGTCGAGGTGTGCAGGAACGGGTCGCGGCTGAACGGCTCGTAGGCGGCGTCGGTGGCCACCATGGCCGCGACGGGCACCACCCCGCCGCTCAGGCCCTTGCCGACCAGCAGCACGTCGGGGCTGATCCGCTCGCGGTCGGCGCCCCACCAGGTGCCCAGCCGGCCGAGCCCGGTCTGGATCTCGTCCAGCACCAGGAACGCGCCGGCGGACCGGCAGAGCCGCTGGACCTCGGTGAGGTAGCCCTCCGGGGGGACGATCACGCCCCCTTCGCCCTGGACGGGTTCGAGGACCACGCAGGTGTCGGCGCCGACCACGCCGGCCAGCGCGGCCGCGTCCCCGTACGGCACGTGCGAGACGTCCGGCAGCAGGGGGCGGAACGGCTCCTGGTAGAGCTCCCTGGCGGTGAGCGAGAGCGCCCCCATGGTCTTGCCGTGGAAGCCCCCGTCGGCCGAGACGAGCCGCCGTTTCCCGTGCGTCCGGGCCAGTTTGACGGCCGCTTCGACGGCCTCGGCACCGGAGTTCACGAAGTGGACCCGGTCGAGGCCGTCGGGGGTGACGGCGGCCAGGGCCGCGGCGGCCAGGGCCGCGGTGGGCTCCAGCAGCAGCCGCGTCGACATCGGGTGCGTCCGGGCCTGGGCGACCACGGCCTCGACGACGGCGGGGTGGGTGTGCCCGAGGAGGAAGACGCCGTACCCGCCGCAGTCCAGGAAGCGCCGCCCGTCGGCGCCGAGGACGTGCGCGGCGTGCGAGGAGACCTCCTGGTCGCCGCCGGTCAGTTCGGCGAGGCTGGCCCGACCCTTGCTCAGGTGGCGGCGGTACAGCTCGGGGACGAGCCGGTCCGCCCGCCCGGTGCGCGCGCTCACGCGGCCACCTCGCGGGGGTGGACGAGGCCCTTCACCCGGGCGTAGTGGAGCATGGACGCGGTGAAGGCGTCCTCCAGGTCCCCGGTGGTGAGCCGGGGCGTCCCGGGCACCAGGTGGTAGCTGCTGCGGAACGGCTCGGCGGTCTGGAACAGGGCGGTCATGGCCAGCATGTCGTCGAGCCGGCGCTGCTGCGCCTTCGGCAGCGACGCGATGAAGACCGGCCGGATCAGCCGCTCCACCATGTCGGGGGAGACGAACCGCGGCGCGTCCGGCTCCAGGCCGAACCGCCGGCCCAGGTCCAGGCCCAGTTCGACGATCCGCTCGGCGGTCGGGGCGGCCTCGCCGCCGGTCACCCAGTACTCCCCGCCGGTCGTCCCCGCCCTGACCAGGCCGACGATCACATCGGCGACCAGGTCCTGCGGGACGAAGTCGATCCGGGCGTCCGGCTGGAGCGGGAGCATCGGGAGCGCGCCCCGCAGCAGGGCGCCGGCGATCGCGTGCAGCCCCTGGAACTGCGAGATCCGTCCGGTGACGGCGTCGCCGATCACGACCGAGGGCCGGATCACGTTCGCGGCCACGTCGGAGTCCAGGACGGCCCGTTCGGCGAGGCGCTTGCTGTCCAGGTAGACCTCGGGCCGGGCGCCGCCGCCCCCGTCCCGGGCGAGGTCGTGACGGGCCACGAAGGCGGTGCTGACGTGCTGCAGCGTCGCCCCCGCCCGTCGGGCGAACGCCAGGACGGCCGCGCTGCCGCGCACGTTCAGGTCGTTGGTCGGGCCCGCGTCGACGCTGAACCCGGTGACCGCGGCGCAGTGCACCACCGCGTCGACGCGGTCGGCGAGGTCCTCGTACACCGTCCGGTCGAGACCGAGGTACGGACGGGTCAGGTCGCCGCGGAGGCCGACCACCCGGGAGCCGGAGACCGGCTTGCGGTGGGTGAGGCAGACGACGGTGCGGTCGGTCAGCCGTTCCAGTACGGCCTGGCCGACGACGCCGCTCGCTCCGGTGAGCAGGACGACGGGACCGGACGTCACAGTGGCAGTCATCGGGGCCCTCAGCCGACGCGCAGCGGTCGGCCGGCGAAGTGGTCACACAGCTGCCCGGACATGTGGGTGCGGGACGGCGGGTGGAACATCAGGCCGGCGCAGGCCGCGGTCAGGTAGGCCGCGTCGCCCGACCCGATGTAGGACATGCCGCCGAGCAGTTCCACCGCCTTGCGGTTGATCCGGCCGATGGCGTCCTGCACGGCGTAGCGCACGCACAGGACCCGGGCGAGCATGTCCGGGCCGCGCTCCCCGGCCTCCACGGCCCGGGCGACGCCCTCCAGCATGGCCATGGCGGCCTCGGCCTCGACCGCCAGCGCCGCGCGCTCGACGGCGTCCGCCCGCCCGGCCTCCAGCACGCCCTCCACCAGGGCGCTCGCCGCGCCCAGGTAGGTGGCGGTGACCAGGAGTTCGAACCAGATGAACCCGCTGGTCTGGAGCTCGTCGGGCTGCTGGTCCGCGGTGTTCCCGGTCATGACGACGAGTCGGCCGGGCACCTCGACGTCCTTGAGGACCACCTCGTCGCTCTCGGCGCCGGCCAGCACGAAGGTGTTCCAGAACGGCCGGACCTCCAGCCCGGGGCTGTCCACCGGGACGACCACGACGGCCATCCGGTCGCGGCCGTCCTCGCCGGTGACCGCCACCGAGGCGGTGAGCAGGTCCATCGAGCGCGACAGCGAGCACGGCTTCTTGGAGCCGGTCACCCGCAGGCCGTCGCCGTGCGGCACGGCGCGCAGCGTCGGGGAGAGGATGGCCGCCCCGCTGCGGCCCTCGGCGAAGCCGGAGGCGACCAGCAGCCGGCCGGTCGCGATGCCCTCCAGCAGCATCCACTCCCAGCCGTCGCCGAGGCTGGCCTCGGCCAGGCTGGCGACGGAGAAGTGGTGCATGGTCGTGGCGATCCCGAGCGACGGCGACCGGGCGCCGATCGCCCGCTGGACGCGGACCGCCTCCAGCGGGGTGGCGCCGTCGCCGCCCTGCTCCGTCGGGATCAGCAGGCCCGTGCCGCCGGCGGCCTTGAACAGGGCCAGCGCCGGGTTGCCGGGCCGCTCCAGATCCGCGAGCGGGATCCGGGCGAGGTCGTCGTCGAGACCGGGCATGAACCGCTGAAGGGTCGCCCGTTCGGTTGCCAAAAACCGCATGGTGAAGTTCCCCCGTGTGTCGTGGTGGTTCGGCTCGACCGGGACACCCGGTCGAGAGGAGGGGCCGGCTACCGCTGGGTGCGCGGTTCCCCGAGCCAGGCCGTGAGGCGGTCGGCGATCGCCGCAGGGCGGTCGCCGGCGACGATCGAGTAGTGGTCCTCGTCCCAGCGCTCCACGTCGAGCCGGGGGCAGACGTCCTGCCAGGCCGGGACGGGGTCGGTGCGGTCGACCGCACCGGCCACGAAGAGGAGCGCGGGCACGTCGGACTTGTCCGCCCGGTAGCGGCCCAGGGCGGCCAGGTTGTGCGCGTGGACGCGCATCAGCAGCTCGTACTGGTGCACGTCCGTCCCGGCGGGCAGCCACCCGTGGGCGACCGACACCTGGGCCGCGGTCCGCGTCAGCGCGGCGGGCGGTGTCGCCAGGACGGCGGTGCGCGCCGCCTCGGGCAGGCGCCCGCCGGCGAGGTCGCCGAGGAACTCCAGGTGCCGGGCCGCCTCGGTGGCGGTCTCCCGGGCCTCGGTGAGATCGCTGTCGATCATGAAGACCCGGACCTCGTGGCCCTGTTCGGCGAGCTGCCGGCCGACCTCGTGGGCGAGCACCCCGCCCATCGACCAGCCGCCCAGCAGGTACGGTCCCCCGACCGACACCTGTTGGAGCTCCTCGCGGTAGGCCGCCGCCATCGTCTCCACGTCGGGGTCGAGGACGGCGGTGGTGCCCCGGGCCAGCGCCCGGCTCTGGAAGGCGTGGACCGGGCCGGGCCAGGACCGGGCCAGCGCGGTGTAGCCGCTCACCGAGCCGCCCACCGGGTGGAACAGGAACAGCTCCCGGCCCGCGGCACCGGCCGCGCCCGCGGCACCGGGCCCGGCCGCGCCGCCGGCCAGCACGACCCGGCAGCCGGCCGGGCGCTCGTGCTCCGCGACGCGCGCGGCCAGCGCCCGTACCGTCGCGGCCTCGAAGACCTGGCCGAACTGCAGCTCGACCCCCAGCTCGGCGCGGATCCGGTTGATCAGCCGCAGCGCGAGCAGCGAGTTGCCGCCCAGCGCGAAGAAGTCGTCCTCCGGCGCGACCGAGGGCAGTTCGAGCAGTTCGGCCCAGAGCACGCGGAGCCGGTCCACCAGCTCGCCCCCGGCGCCCTCCGCCGCAGCCCCGGTCCGCCCGTCGGGCGGGGTCTGGGCGGCGAGCGCGGCCAGCGCCCCGGCGACGTCCACCTTGCCGTTGGGCGTCAGCGGCAGCCGCTCCAGGACGTGGACCCGACCGGGGACCAGGTAGTGCGGGAGCCGCGTCCGCAGGTGGGCGAGGACCGTCCGGCCGTCGAGCGCCTCGCCCTCGTGCGGGACGACGAGCGCCACCAGGCGCCGCTGCCCGCCCGGCGTGGCCTCGCCGCTGACCGCGCACTCCCGCACCGCGGGGTGTTCCCGGATCGCGCTCTCCACCTCCCCCGGTTCGACCCGGAAGCCCTGGATCTTGAGCTGGCGGTCCTCCCGGCCGAGGAACTCGATGGTGCCGTCCGGCCGGTAGCAGCCGAGGTCGCCCGTCAGGTACAGGCGCTCGCCGCTCCCGGGGTGCCGGACGAACCGCTCGGCGGTGCGACGCTCGTCGCGCCAGTAGCCCCGGCTGAGCCCGACGCCGCCGATGAGGATCCGGCCGACCGCCCACGGCGGACAGAGGTCCAGCCGGTGGTCGAGCACCCGCATGGTCTGGTTACGCAGCGGGACCCCGTACGGGATGCTCCGCCAGGCGGGGTCGACCCGGTCGGCCTCGTGGATGTTCGACCAGATCGAGGCCTCCGTCGCGCCGCCCATCGCGATCACCCGGGTGTCCGGGAAGCCCGACCGAAGCCGGTCCGGCAGTTCGGTGGGGATCCAGTCGCCGCTCATCAGGAAGGCGCGCACCGGAGGCCGGCCGGCCTCCGGCCGCTGCTCGACGACCTCGGCCAGCATCTGGGCCAGCGCGGGCACCGAGTTCCACACCGTCGCGCCGTGCCGGACGGCGGCCCGCGCCCAGCCGAGCGGGTCAGGGCGGCGGCGCGCCTCCGGGAGCACCAGGGCCGCGCCCGCGGCGAGCGCGCCGAAGACGTCCCAGACGGAGAGGTCGAAGCTCAGCGAGGAGATGCCGAAGACCCGGTCCTCGGGGGTGAGTCCGAGGCGCTGGTTGATGTCCTGGACGGTGTTGACCGCCGCCCGGTGCTCGATCATGACGCCCTTGGGCAGGCCGGTCGAGCCCGAGGTGTGGATGACGTACGCCAGGTCGGCCGGGTCGCCGACCCGGGCGCAGGTCCGGCCCGCCGTCGGTTCGAGGCCGTCCACCGGGAGCAGGGGGCGCTCGCCGAGCGCGCCGAGGCGCTGCTCGTCGCGGGACCGCACGAGCGCGACCCGTGCGGAGCAGGCCGCCAGCAGGTGGGCGATCCGTTCGTCGGGCAGGTCGGCGTCGACGGGGCAGTACGCCGCGCCGGCCCGCAGCACGCCCAGGACGGCGACGACCTGCTCCCAGTCCTTCGTCATGACCACCGGGACGAGGTCGCCGCGGCCGACGCCCTGGGCGCCCAGCCGGCAGGCCACCGCCCGGGAGCGGGCCTCCAGTTCGCCGTACGTGACCGTCCGGTGGGCGGTCAGGACGGCGGGGGCGGCCGGGCGCAGGGCCGCCTGCCGCAGGAACCCGTCCTCCAGTCGCTCGTCCGGCGGGGCCGCGACGGGCCCGTTCAGCGCGGCGACCCGGGCGTGGTGCCCGGCGGACACCGGGTCCGGCGCGGCCGCCGCCCCGGCGGGCCCGGCCAGCTCGTCCAGCATCCGCCCGTACGCCTCGAACATGAGGTCGGGCAGGCCGGGCGGGAAGGCCTCGTCGACGACGTCCCAGACGCAGTCCACCCCGCCGTCGGAGCCGTCGTGGAGCTGGTTGTCCACCAGCACCTGGGGGGTGCGCAGATCGCTGGCCACCTCGCGGCAGGCCAGCCGGTCCCGGCCCCCGCCGGTCGGCGGCCGTCCGTCCGCCGTACCGGCCTTCAGCATGCTGGTGAAGACGTACGGCAGCGCGGCGCGAGACGTCCAGCCCCGGCGGGCGGCCAGCTCGCGGGTGATCCGCACCCCGGCCACGTCCGCGTTCTGCAGGTCCTGCCAGACCTGGCGCTGGAGCCGCCGGGCCCGCTCCCAGAAGTCCCCGGACTGCCCCAGGTCCACCTCCAGCGGGAGGGTGGCGCCGAACTGGCCCAGCACGCCCGCCATGTGGGGCCGGGTGGTCGCCCAGTTCTGGTGCAGCAGGTTCAGGCTGAAGTGCGGGGCAGCCGCCCACGCGCCGAGCACCTCGGCGAACACGTGGCAGAGCGCGGTGGTCGGCAGCACCCGGTGCTGCCGGAAGGCGGCGGACAGCCGCTGCCACTGCTCCCGGGTCAGCCGGTGGGTGCGGCGGGTGAAGCGCACCGTCCCAATGGCCGCCGGCTGGACGGAGAGCGGCAGCCGGGGGGCGTCCGGCAGCCGGTCGAGGCGCTCCTCCCAGTACTGCCACTGCTGCCGGTACTCCGGGCTGTCCTCGTGCGCGAGCAGCTCCAGCCGGCAGTCCCGGTAGGTCCGCGCCGGGGCGGGCGGCTCGGCAGCGGGGTCGTGGTAGTACGCCCGCCACTCGTCCATGACCTGGCGGATCCCCCGGCCGTCCAGCAGCAGCAGGCTCATCGCGAGGTGCACCCGGACCCGGTGCGGCCGCAGGCGGTTCACGACGATCGCGAACAGCGGCCAGCGGGTGGGGTCCACGCCCTCGCGGCACATCCGCTCCCTGGTCCGGAGCAGCTCGGCCTGCCGCGCGGCCTCGTCGAGGCCGGTCAGGTCCGTCACGGCGAGCCGGACGGGCCGGATCCGGTCGTCCGTCAGCACCCGCTGGGCGCCGGCGTCCTCGACCACGGTCCGCAGGTGGTCGTGCCGGCGCAGCAGCCGGTTCAGCGCGTCCTCGGCCCGGGCCAGGTCCGCGTTGACCAGGTCCAGTTCGACGTAGTAGCTCGGCAGGAAGCCGCCGAGTTCGACCAGCCTGGAGGCGCCGACCAGGTAGGCCTCCTGGAGCGGGGTCAGCGGGAAGGGGTCGTGCCGGGTCACCGGGCCGCCTCCGGCCGGGCGTCCAGCACCGCGGCGAGTTCCGCGATCGTCGGGGCCTGGAACAGCAGGTCGACGGCCTCGTCGCCGCTCTGCCTGATGCCGAGCTCGGTCCGCAGCCGGCCGATGACGCGCACCGCGTGCAGCGAGTCGCCGCCCAGGTCGAAGAAGTTGTCCTCGACGCCGAAGTCGTCGCGGCCCAGCGCGTCGGTCCACATCTCCAGCAGCAGTCGCTGCAGCGCCGTGCGCGGCGCCGCCCGGTCCTCCGGGGCGCGCTCGCGCCAGGGCGAGGGCAGGGCCGACCGGTCGACCTTGCCGTTCGCGCTCAGCGGCAGCCGGTCGAGGACCACGTAGTGGTGCGGAACCATGTACTCGGGCAGCAGGTCGCCCAGCACCTTGGTCAGGGCGGCCGGGTCCAGGGCCTCCCGGCCGGAGGGCGAGCCCGCGACCAGCACGTGCTGGGCCAGCGCGCGTACGGCCGGCCCGCCGTCGGGGACGGCGGCGAACCGGGTGAAGCCGGCGGCCGCCAGCTGCTCCTGCCACTCGGGCACCGAGAGCAGGGTGGCCCCGCGCTGGTCCTGGTAGTTCCCGAAGCCTTCCAGGAAGGCGAAACTGATCATGTTCAGCGGCGAGTTGACGGTGCCCTCGATCAGGACCAGCAGCCCGCCGGGGGCGAGCAGGCCCCGGACGGTGTCCAGGGTCCGTCCCAGGTCCTTCGCGTCGTGCAGGACGTTCGCCGCCACGATGACGTCGGCGCTGCCGGGCGCCAGTCCCTGGGCGGCCGGCTCGCCGTCGATGTCGAACAGGCCGTAGTCGACGAAGGGGTAGCCGTCCTCGTAGCGCCGGCGGGCCGAGGTGGTGAAGGCCGTGGAGAGGTCGGTGAAGCGGTACCGGACGCGGTCGGCGGGCAGCACGGGAAGGATCGCGTCGCTCGTGGAGCCGGTGCCCGCGCCCAGTTCGAGGATCCGGACCTTCCGGTCCGCGGGGAACCGCTCCACGAAGGAGCGCACCGCCGAGGCGGCGATCCGGTTCTGCAGCCGGGCGGCCGGGTTCGCGGCGTACAGCGCCTCGGTCACCCGCCAGTCGCCGTCGGGGAGCAGCAGTTGGAGCGGCCGGACCCTGCCCTGGAGCATCGGGACCTGCTGCTCGACGCAGTCGGTGAAGTAGTCCAGCAGGACCCGGTCGGGCCCGGAGACCGTGAACACGGCCAGCTCGGCGGCGATCCGGCGGTCCAGCGCGTCCGCGTCGAAGGGCCGCTCGGCGCGGTAGCGACCGGGCTCCCCGGTGGCGCTCAGCAGCCCCTCGGCGGCGAGGACGGCGAGCCACTGGGCGACCAGGCCGCGGTAGGTCGGACGCAGTCCGTTGCGGGCGGTGATCTCGTCGGCGGTGGCGGTGGCGTCCCCGGTGGTGAAGGCCCCGAGCCGGGCGAGGCTGCGGGCCATGACCGACGGGGCGAGCGCTTCCAGCCGCTGCCAGAGGTGCTCGAAGGTCGCGACAGCGGGGGCGAGTTCGCCGACGGCCTGCCGCAGCTCGGCCTCCCCGGCGGCCGACGCGGCGGACCAGGCTGCCCCGTCGTCCGGGGTGGCGGCCGGCTCGGTGCGCTCCTCCGGCAGGACGTACGCGACGAGCTGCCGGCGGTCGGTGGCGGGGTTGGTGTCGACGGTGAGGAGCGCCTCGCCCACGCCGGGCCGGCGGCGCAGGACGGCCGCGATCTCGTCGAGTTCGATCCGGTACCCGTTGAGTTTGACCTGGGTGTCCTCCCGGCCGAGGAACTCGATGTCGCCTCCGGGCAGGTAGCGGCCGAGGTCGCCGGTCCGGTAGAGGTACTCGCCGGTCGCGGGGTGGACGATGAACCGCTCGCCGGTCCTGACCGGGTCGGCCCAGTAGCCCTTCGCCACGCCGGTGCCGCCGATGTGGATCTCCCCGGTGGTCCACACCGGGCACGGGTCGAGCCGGCCGTCGAGCACGTGGAGCGTCTGGTTCGCCAGCGGCTTGCCGTAGGGGATGCGGCTCCACTGCGGCGGGACCTCGCCGATGGGGTAGCCGACCGACCAGATGGACGCCTCGGTCGCGCCGCCGAGGCTGACGACCTGCGCCCCGGGGTGGGCGGCGCGGACCGCGTCCGGCAGCGAGACGGGTATCCAGTCGCCGCTGAGCAGGACCACCCGCACGGTCGACGGCGCGGGGGCCGGGGCGGCGGCGGGGACGGGGGCGTCCAGCCAGACCCGCATCAGGGCGGGGACGGAGTTCCAGACGGTGACGCCGTGCCGCTCGACCAGCGCGGACCAGTGCTCGGGGTCGTGGGCCCGACCCGGCGCGGGCACCACCACGGTGGCACCGGCGGCCAGCGTGCCGAAGACGTCGTAGACGGAGAGGTCGAAGCTCAGCGAGGACAGGGCGAGCACCCGGTCGTCGGGGCCGACCCCGAAGCGCCGGTTGATGTCCTGGACGGTGTTGGCCGCCCCCCGGTGGTCGATCACCACGCCCTTGGGCCGGCCGGTGGAGCCGGAGGTGAAGATGACGTAGGCCAGGTCCTCCGGCGCGGGGCCGGTGGGGAGCGGCCCCGCGTCCGCCTCGCGGACCTCGGCGTCGTCCGGGGTGACCAGCCGGACGCCGGTGGGCCAGGCGAGTTCGTCGCGCAGCCGGGGGGTGGTGACCACGGTCCGGACGCCGCCCTGCTCCATCACCTGGGCCCGGCGCGCGGCCGGCCACTGAGGGTCGATCGGCAGGTAGGCGGCCCCGGAGAGGGTGACGCCGAGGACGGCGGGCACCTGGGCCCGGCTCCTCTCGACGACGACACCGACCAGGCTGCCGGGCGTCGCGTCGAGGGCGGTCAGCCGGCGGGCGAGGCGCCGGGCGTCGGCCACGACCTCGCCGTAGGTGGACTGTCCGTCGTCCGCGATGACGGCGACGGCGTCCGGCCGCTCGGCGGCCCGGTCCTCGACCAGCCGGCCGAGGGTGGTGACGGGGAGGTCGGCGGCGGTGCTGTTGGCGGCGGCGCGTTCGGCGCTCTGCCAGGCCGGCAGCGTGGTGAGGCGGGCCCGGCTGTCCCAGGCGCCGTCCTCGGCCGCCAGCCGGTCGAAGGCGGCGGCGCAGGCCGACACCAGGTCGGCCGGCAGGCCGTCGGGCAGCGGCTCCTCCCGGACGTCCCAGGTGAGGACGAGCTCGCCCGCCTCCTCGGTGGCCATCCAGATCGGACGACATCGCTCCTGCTCGCCCGGCTCCGGCACCAGCTCGCCGGCCCGGGCCTCGTCGAGCTGGTGCTGGAGCCGCTGCGCGCGGGCCGCGAAGGAGTCGTCGGGGAGTGCGTCGAAGGTGAGCGGAAGTTCCGTCGCCCGGCCGGGCAGCACCAGGTCGAGCGTGAAGTCGGCCCGCGGGGCCCACTGGCGCAGGACGTCGGCCCAGGCGGTGATCAGTACGGCAGCCGGGGCGAACCCCCGGCGCTCCGCCTCGCGGCGGACGGTCGTCCAGGCCGCCCGTCCGACCCTCTCCCGGTGGGCCGTGGACGCCGCCTGCGCCGGGCCCGCCGCCGGGTGCGGCGCGACCGGCAGTTCGGGGGCCGTCGCCCGGTTCGGGATCCGCAGTCCGATTCCCTCGCCGGGCAGTTCTCTGAGCAGGTTCCGCACCATTTCGAATTCTCCCCGTGATGACGCTATTCGAAATCTTCAAATGTGAATTCCGGGCAGCCCGGAATGGTCTGGAATTTCTATGGCCGGAACCCTAGCCGGGCCCCGGGTCGACGTCAAACAATTTCACCTGACGGTTCACCGGTACGGGCGGGTCCCACGATCGGGAACCGCCCGTACCCGATCAGCCCAGACGCTCGGCCGGCTCGCGCCCCGGAACCGGCGCCGACCGTCCGCGGTATTCCTCCGGAACCTCCCCGGAATGCTCGCTCAGGCCGAACCGGTCGTGCAGTCGGCGCAGCGGCCCGGGCGCCCACCAGTTCGCCCGCCCGGCCAGCCGCATGAAGGCGGGCACGAGCAGACCGCGCACCAGGGTCGCGTCGACGACGACCGCGAGGGCCAGGCCGACACCGAGCAGCTTGAGCAGCGTGAGCCCGGAGGAGGCGAAGGTGACGAACACCGTGCCGATCAGCAGGGCGCCCGCACTCATCACCCGCCCCGTCTTCTCCAGGCCGAGCGCGACGGAGTGCGTGCTGTCCCCGCTCCGCAGGTATTCCTCGCGAATTCGGGAGAGCAGGAAGACTTCATAGTCCATGGACAGCCCGAACGCAATGCAGAACATCAGCACGGGCATCGTCGCGTCGATCATTCCGGTGGTCGTGAAATCACCGACGAGCCATTTCAGGTGACCGTCCTGGAAGACGTAGACCATTGAACCAAAAGTAGCCGTCAGGCTCAGCAGGTTCAAGAGGATCGCCTTCACCGGAATGAGTACGCTTCCGGTGAACAGGAAGAGCAGCACGAAAGTCGTCACCGCGATGATGAGCAGCGCCAGCGGCAGGGTGCCGCCGGTGGCGTGCGTGGTGTCCACCAGTTGCGCGGCCTGCCCACCGACCCGGGCGGGGACGGGCGCCCCGTCCGCGGTGCGCACGGCCGCCACGAGCGCGCGGCCCTGCCGGGAGTACGGCTCGACGGACGACACCACCGACAGCCGGCTGCCCGCCCGGGCGGTGAACTGCTTCGACGCGTCCGTCGGCGGCGCGACCAGCCGGCCGCCGGCGTAGGAGCCGGTCAGGGTGTCCACCCGCTGGACCCCCGGCAGCGCCGACAGCCGCTCGGCGTACGGCGGGAGCGCCTGCGCGGCGTCGGCCTCGGACAGCCCGGGCAGGACGACCGGGATCGGGTTGGTCTCCCCCAGGTCGAAGTGGTCCCGCAGGTACTGGGCCGCCTGCCGGGCCGGCGAGGACGCGGGCAGCACCCGGTCGTCCGCAAGGCTGAACGAGGCCGACAGGAACGGGCTGCCCAGCAGGAGCAGCAGTCCGGCGACCACCGTCATGACGGGCACCGGACGCCGCATCACGCCCAGCGCCAGGCGGCGCCAGAAGCCGCTCGGCGTGCGCCGCCGGAACCGCCCGAACACGTCGAAGCGGTTCACCCGGTGGCCGAGCACGGCGAGCAGGGCGGGCAGCGCGACCACCGAGGTGAGCGCCGCCACCAGGACCACCGCGATGCCGCCGTAGGCGATCGAGCGGAAGAAGTACATCGGGAAGACCAGCAGCGCCGAGAGCGAGAGGGCCACGGTGAGACCGGAGAACAGGACGGTCAGGCCCGCCGTCCGCACCGTGGTCCGGACGGCCTGACCGACGTCCGCGCCGGCGGCCAGCTCGTCGCGGAACCTGCTGATCACGAACAGGCTGTAGTCGATGGCGAGTCCGAGCCCCAGCGCCGTGGTCACGTTGAGCGCGAAGACCGACACGGGGGTGAGCTCGGTGAGCAGTTGCAGGACGGCGGTGGTGAAGACCACCGAGATCCCCCCGACGAGCAGCGGCACGAGCGCGGCGGCGAGGCTGCCGAAGACGACCACCAGCAGGACCAACGCGACCGGGGCGACGATCAGTTCGGCACGCAGGAGGTCGTCGGCCGACACCCGCTCGACCTCGACGTAGGTCTGCGCGATCCCGGTGAACCGCAGGTCCAGCCGGTCGTCGCCGAGCCGGGGGACGATCCGTTTCGCCTCGGCCTGGTAGGTGCCCTCGTTCCCACCGAGCCGGACCAGGACCAGGCCGCCGGCCCCGTCCTTCGAACGCAGCGACGCCGGCCGGCCGGACGTCCAGTAGGAATCGGCCGAGACGACGCCGTCGAACGAGCGGATCCGGTCGACGAGCCCGGTCGCGGCGGCCACGACGGCGGGGTCCTCCAGGCCCTTGCCGTCACGCCCGGAGGCGATGACCACGAGGTTCGGCGCCCCGGTGCCGAAGTCCCTGGCCAGGGCGTCGTCCACCCGCATCGACTCCGACGACGGGTCCTGGAAGCCGCCGTTGGCCAGGTGCTGCTGGACGCCCGCCCCGAAGAACGCCGCCAGTGCGGCGACGAACACGGTGAGCGCGAGGATCAGTCCTCTCCTGGCCACGGCCAGTCTGGCGATGACGTTCACGAAGCTCCTTCACAAGGACGCGGCCCCACGATCTGGGGCGGCTCTGCAGACCCGGGCTGGGATGCGCCCAGGCGACGGAGAGTCCTCAAGAGCCCTACGGGACAACGAATGTGTCGTCGCGTCAGGTCGATGGCGCCACCGGCTGACCATCAAGTCGAACACAATGTCCAACTTAACTACTATGACGCATAGGGTCAAGGGTCCGCCTGCACGCCGGGGCCACCGGGCGGGTGCGGGGGCGGGCATGCGGACGGGCCCAGGGGCAGGCCGATGCGACCCTCCCGACGCCAAGGGCGGACTCGGGCGGACTCTCCGAGCGGAGACAGTAACTCATACAGGACTGTTCAACTTAGCCGTTCTGCGGTATCCCTTAACTCATACACCGTTGTCTGAGATAGGGGTTGTCCCGATGACTCACGCTGCCCACACCACGTCAGAGGACCATCCGCAGGCCGAACTCGACCCGCGCCGCTGGCTGCTGCTCACCCTGCTCTGCCTGTCCCAGTTCATGCTGATCGTGGACGTGACCGTGATCAACGTCGCGCTGCCGAGCATCGGCGACGACCTCGATCTCAGCCGCGAGACCCTGACCTGGGCCGTCACCGCCTACACCCTCTGCTTCGGCGGCCTGATGCTCCTGGGCGGCCGGCTGGCCGACGCCTTCGGCGCCCGGCGCCTCCTGGTGACCGGCCTGGTCCTGTTCACCGCGGCCTCCCTGGTGGTCGGGCTCGCCGGGAACGCGACCGTCCTGATCGGCGGGCGGCTCGCGCAGGGCGTCGGCGCGGCGCTGCTGTCGCCGGCCGCCCTGGCCACGATCACCCGCACCTTCCACGGCGCCGAGCGCCACAAGGCCCTGGGCATCTGGGCCACCCTCGGCGGCATCGGCTTCGCGGTCGGCGCGATGCTCGGCGGCGTGCTCACCGCGGGCCCCGGGTGGAACTGGGCCTTCTTCATCAACGTCCCGGTCGGGCTGGGCATCCTCGCCGTGGTCCCCCGGCTCGTCCCCGCCCCGAGCGCCTCGGCCGCCCACGGCGACCGCCGGATCGACCTGCCGGGCGCGGTCCTCGTCACCACGGCGACCGGGTCGCTCATCTACGGCCTCATCAAGGCCGGTGACGCGGGCTGGGGTTCGACCGCCACCCTGCTGCCGCTGATCGGCGCCGTGGCGCTCTACGCCGCCTTCACCCTGGTCGAGCGGAAGACCGCCTCCCCGCTGATGGACCTGCGCATCCTCGCCAAGCGCCCGGTCGCCGCCGGCTCGTTCCTGATGCTGATCGCCACCGGCCTGCTGCTCGGCTACGTCTTCCTCGGCTCCCTCTACCTCCAGAACGTGCGCGGACTGTCCGCCCTGTCCACCGGGGCCCTGCTGCTGCCCGTCGCCGTCGCGACCGCGATCGGCGCCCACCTCGCGGCGCACCTCATCGGCCACGCCGGCGCCCGTCTGGTCGCCGCCGGCGGACTGCTCGTCTCGGCCTCCGGGAGCCTCGTGCTGTCCCTGGCCGACGGCACCGTGGGCGTCATCATCGGACTGGTCATCGGAGCCGTCGGCATCATCCCCGTCTTCGTCTCCGCGACCACCACGGCGCTCGGCTTCATCTCCCACCACGAGGCCGGGATCGCGTCCGGGGTCGTCAACACCTTCCACGAGGTCGGCGGAACCATCGGCGCCGCGACCGTCTCGACCGTCGCGGCGGTCGGCATCGCGCAGCACACCGACGCCGGGTTCCCCGCCGCCTACACCACACTGGCCGCGGTCGCGGCGGTGGCGGCGCTGATCGGGCTGCTGGTCGTCCCCCGCGGCAAGGCCGATATGCCCGAAGGCGTCCACGTCCACTGAGAGGAAGAGGAACCGCCCACGGTATTTAGACTCCGTCCCATGGAATCCGAACACCACAGCGGCGCCGCGAAGGCCCGGCGGGGCGGCTCCGCCCCCCGTCGGGCCGACGCCGAGCGCAACATCGCCGCGATCCTCGCCGCCGCTGCCGCCTGCCTCGGCAGGAACCCCAACGCGAGCATGACCGAGATCGCCGCGGCCGCCGGGGTCGGCAGAGTGACCCTGTACGGGCACTTCTCCTCGCGCGAGGAACTCCTCAGCCAGCTGATGGAACGCGCCCTGACCGAGGTCGCCACCGTGGTCGACGCCACCGACCTCGCCCACGGCCCGGCCGACGAGGCCCTCCTGGCCTTCATCCGGTCCTCCTGGCAACTGCTCGACCGCAACCTGCGCATGCTGCACGCCGCCCGCCACGCGCTGCCGGCCGAAGCCGTCCACGGCCACCACACCGGCATCCTCTCGGCGATGGAACAGCTCATCACCCGAGGGCGGCAGGAAGGAACGTTCCGGGATGACCTCCCCGCCCATTGGCTCGTCACCTCCATCTACGCCCTGGTCCAGGCCGCCGGCGACCAGGTCGAGTCGGGCCGCTTCACCTCGGAGGAGGCCCTCGACGCACTCGAGGCGACCCTCGTCGCCCTGCTGCGCCGGCCGGCCGACTGAGCAACACCCGGGCCGCGTAGGGACGGTGAGGTCGTGTACCGCTTCCTGCTGACTCCCCGCTGGCTGGCCGGAGCCGTCGTCGCCCTGGCGGCCGTCACGGTCTGCCTCTGGCTCGGCACCTGGCAGCTCGGCCGGTTCCAGGACCGACTGGCGACCCACCGCGCCACCGACCGCCCGGCCGCCGGGGCCGTCCCGCTCGAACAGCTCCTGACCCGGGACCAGCCCCTGGTCACCACCACCACGGCAGGACGCACGGTCCTCGCGACGGGCGGCTACGACTCCGCGCACCAGTTGCTCGTGCCGTCCCGCCTCCTCGGGGGCGAGCAGGGCTACTTCGTGCTCACCCCGCTCCGCACCGACGGGGGCCCGGCCGTCGCCGTGGTCCGGGGCTGGGCCCCCGACCCGCCGGCCGCCGACCGGGTACCCGCCGCGCCGACCGGCCGGGTCACCGTCACCGGGCGCCTCCAGGCACCGGAGGACAGCGGCCGGCGCGGCGCGATCGCGGGCGGACTGCCGGCCGGGCAACTCGGCACCATCAGCCCGGCCGCCCTGGTCAACCTCCTCCCCTACCCGGTGTACGACGGCTGGGTGGCGGCCGACGCCGCACCGGCCGGCCTCACCCCGGTGGCGGACCTGCGGCAGCAGGACGGCAACGGGCTGACCCTGCGGGCCTTCCAGAACCTCGGTTACACCCTGGAGTGGTTCGTCTTCGCGGGCTTCGTCGTCTTCATGGGGTTCCGCCTGGCACTGCGCGAGGCCGAGGTCGCCCGGGACCGGGCGCTCGGCCTCACGGAATCCGCCTCGGCAATCTGACGTATCGTCAAGGATGTTTGTTATGGCCTGAGTTCGACTGACGCGACCTCTCCGGCCCGGCGGCCAGGCGTCGCCGGGCCGGGTCCGACGGGCCGTTTCGTTTCCGGGAGGCGCGTGCCCGGGAGGCGGGTTTCCGGGCAGCGCTGGGGCAGACTGCTCACCATGCGATCAGAAGATCAGAGGGACGCCCTGCCCAAGCCCGTCCTGCCGGACGTCGCCGCCGCCCGCGCGATCGGTCCCGAGGCCGCGGTGGAGGCCCGCTGGGAGGGGATCGTCCTGTCCTGGGAGTGGCTCCAGCAGGACATCGGGCACGGCCCCGGCAGCTGCCACGACGGCCTGGTGCGGCTGCTGAAGGCCGCCCGCGCCGAGCCCCGACTGGGCCGGCTCTTCCCCTGGACCAGCCACCACGACCTGCACTTCAGCCTGTCGACCTCGTCCCCGTGGACCGCCGCGGGCGTGCCGTTCGCCGTGCCGCTGGACGGCGGTGGCTACCAGGTCCGCGGCCAGGGCGGCGCCGGGGTGCTCGGCACGCCCGCCACCCCGGAGGAGGCCGTCGCCCTGCTCGTCGACCACCTCCCGCCGGACCTCGGGCCGGTGTTCAACCACCCGGCGGACGAACCGCGCTGAGGCCGCCGGGGTGGCAGCGCCCCGCACCGGGGGTCACGATGGAAGCCCGGCCACCTCCGGCCCCGGCCCGATCGGAGCGCGATGAGCGACCAGCACAACGTCGTCCTGCTGACCTTCCCCGAGGCCGCCGCCTGGCGCCCGGCCTTCGACGAGGCGCAGCACCTGCCGGGCCTGCGGATGGTGGCGGCGATGGAGCGCAGCGCCGACGGGCTGCTGGAGGTCGCGGACACCTTCACCCGGGGCGCGGGGGTGGCGACCGTCGGCTCGGGTGTGCTGGGCGGCCTGATCGGGCTGCTCGGCGGGCCGGTCGGCGTGCTGCTGGGCTTCGCGGCCGGCGCGGCGCTCGGCAACGCGGCCGAGGAGCACCAGGCGAGCGAGGGCGGCGCCGGGCTGATCATGCTCTCGCCCCGGGTGCCGGACGGCGGGGCGCTGCTCGCCGTGGAGCTCCGGGAGTCCTCGCCCGCCCCGGCGGACGAGCTGGCCGCCCGGCACGGGGCCTCGGTCGAGCGGATCGACGCGCGCGAGTTCGCCGAGCAGGTCCGGGCGGCCGAGCAGAGGGCGGACGACCCGGGCGCCTCCTGAGCGCCACGGGGGCGGGGGCCTCCTGAGCCGCGCCGGGGCCGTACGGGACCGGGCGTCCGGTCCCGTACGGCCCCCGCCGTCACTCCGCCCGTAGCGCGTCCACGGTGCGCGCCCGCGCCGCCCGTACGGCCGGGAGCAGCGCGCCGAGCAGGGCGATCGGCACGCCGCCGAGGCCGAGCAGGACCAGCGCCGGGGTGCCGAAGACGTCCAGCGCGGCGGGCGGGAAGTTCAGCCCGGCGCTGTGGCCCATCGCGGGCACCGTCAGGCCGTGCAGCAGCAGCCCCGCCGGCAGGCCGATCGCGCCGCCGACGGCACCGGTCAGCAGGACCGAGGCGAGGACGACGCCCACGGTCTGGGCCGGGGTCATGCCGAGCGCCTTGGCGACGCCGGTGTCCCGGGTGCGCTCGCGGATCTCCAGGACGACGGTGTTGAACACCCCGAGCCCGGCGACCACGAGCAGCAGCAGGGTGAGCGTGGCGGTGAGCGAGTTCAGGGCGGCGATCGAGCCGCTGGAGCCGTGCGGCCCGCCGGTGTCGGCGGTCATGTGTGCCGGGGCGAGCGCGGCGGTGAGGGCGGCGGCGTAACCGGCGCGGTCAGTGCCCGGCTTCAGCTTGACGAACCAGAAGTCGGGGGTCGGGGCCGTTCCGGGCGGGTAGCTGCCGGCGTCGGTGAGCAGTTCGTTGGTCTGCACGTGCGGGTCGAAGACCTCGCCGACGATCCGGACGGTGACGGCCCGGCCGTGGGTCGTGAAGGTCACCTGGTCTCCGAGGTTGACGGAGGCCTCGGTCAGGAAGGTGGACGGGGCGACGGCCTCGCCCGGGCCCCGGTACCAGCGGCCGCTGACCATCTTGTAGCCCGCCCGGGAGGAGTCGCCGTCGAAGGCGGTCACCGTGGTGGCGCCGGCCACCCCGGGGACGGTGACGTCCTCGGTGCCGTTGCCGAGGTACCCGGCGGTGCCCGGCTGGGCGTCCAGCGCGGCGGTGACCACGGCCCGGTCGGCCGGGACGGGACTGGCCGGCGCCGTTCCGGGCGGGCCGTCCGGCCGGACCGGGTGCACCGCGACGTCCCCCGCGTCGCGGCTCTTCGCCTCCTGCACCCAGCTCATCGTCCCGCCCATGCCCACCGCGAAGACGGCCGCCGCCGTGCCGAACAGCACCGCCGCGAGCATTCCGGCCGCGCGGGCCGGGCGGGCGAAGGGCTGGGCGAGGCCGAGGCTGAGCGGCCTGGGCAGCGGCAGCCGGGCGGCCAGCGCGGCGGCGCGGGCGGCCAGGACGTCCCGTCGGGTGCCGCCCGCGGTCCGGCCGACGGCGAGCGCGTCCACCGTGCGCAGCCGGCCGGCCCGGGCGGCGGCGGCCCAGGCGACCAGCGCGACGGCGGCCAGGGTGCCGCCGGCCACCGCGACGTCCACCCAGGGGACGAGGCCGGAGGTGTCGGTGCCGTACAGCGAGCCGGTGGTGGCGAGCACCGGGACGGTCAGCGCGTTGCCCACGACGACCCCGAGCAGGGTGCCGACGGCGGCCGGGACCAGCGCCTGGGCGACGTACGCCCGCACCACCTGGGCGGGGGTGCAGCCGAGCGCCTTGAGCACGCCGATCCGGCGGGTGGCGGTGCCGACCGCGCCGGCCACCACATTGCCCGCGACCAGCACGGACATCGCCATGCCGAGCAGGCCGAAGGCGACCATGAAGGGCAGGAACAGCGCGGTGTTGCGGTCCGATCCCTGTTTGGCGGTGAGCCAGGACTGGGCGCCGGTGAGCGCCCCGGCGGGGGCGGCGGCGGTGACGGCGGCCCGGTCGGCGGCCATGGCGTCGGCGCTGCCGGCGTCGGTGAAGCGGTAGAGCATCTGGTAGCCGGGGGTGCTGCCGGGCGCGGCGAGGGCGGCGACGGTCTCCGGGGTCACCCAGGCGTCGGCGGTACGGCTGACGGAGCGGGCGAGGCCGACGACCTTGAGGGTCGGCGCCCCCGGCAGGCCGGGCACCCGCAGGCTGCCGCCCAGGCCCCTCGGCTGGTCGTGGTATCCGGCGTCGACCACCACCTCGCCCGGCTGCTGCGGCCAACTCCCTTGGACCAGGGTGACGTTGTCGACGCCGACGGTGGCCGAGCCACGCCCGGCGACGGTCATCGGCCCCATCGTCACCCCGGGCGGCATGCCCAGGCCGGGCCCCGGCTCGGGGTCGACGGTGACGGTGCGGTACGGCCCGGCGGCGGCCGCCACCCCGGGGGCGTGCGCGGTGGCGGCGAGCTGGTCGGCGCTCGCCCGGGCGCCGTCGAAGCGCGCGGTGAGGTGGGCGCCGTGCTGGTGGTCGAAGGCCTGGTCGAAGGGGTCCTGGGAGGCGACCAGCAGCGAGCCGCCGAGGACGGAGCAGGTGGTGGCCACCAGGGCGGCCAGCCCGACCGCGACGGACTGCGTCCGGCGCCTGCGCACACCGGCCCGGACGACCCTGCCGAGCGCGCTCATGCCGACACCGCCGGGCCCGGAGCCGTACCCGAAGTCGAAGCCGCGGCCGCAGCCGCACCCGAAGCCACGTCCGGCCCCGAAGTCGACCCCGGACCCGAGTCCGCCTCGACCCGGCCGTCCCGCATCCGCACGGTGCGGGTGGCGCAGTCCTCGGCCAGGGTCAGGTCGTGGGTGACGAGCAGGACGGTCTGCCCGTCCTCGTGCAGTTCCCGGAACAGCTCCTTGACGTCCTCGCCCGAGGCCGAGTCCAGCGCCCCGGTCGGCTCGTCCGCCAGCAGCAGTGTCGGCCGGTTCATCAACGCCCGTGCCACCGCGACGCGTTGGCGCTCACCGCCGGAGAGCCGGCCCGGGTGGGCGCGGGCGTGCCGGTCGATGCCGAGGCTCTCCAGCAGTTCGGCGGCCCGGCGCCGGGCCTCGGCGCGCGGGACGCCGGCCAGTTCGCCGGCCAGCACCACGTTGTCGGCCACGGTGAGGTCGTCCAGCAGGTTGAAGAACTGGAACACCATGCCGATCGTGCCGCGCCGGTAGCGGGCCGAGGCCGCCTCGCCCAGCCGGTCCACCCGCACCCCGGCCACGGTGACCGTCCCGGCGCTCGGCCGGTCCAGCCCGGCGACCAGGTTCAGCAGGGTGGACTTCCCGCTGCCGGACGGGCCGAGCACGGCCACCGACTCCCCCGTCCGCACGCTCAGCGTGACCCCGTCCAGGGCCGCCCGGGCGCCCTCGTAGTGACGGCTCACCCCGTTCAGTTCGATCACCGGATCGCCGCTCATGTCCCCGCTCCTCGTCGTTGCCCGCCTGGTGACGAGGACGAAGGTACGAACGGGCGGCCCGCGCCCGCGTCAGCCGTCCGCCGCACCATCGCTACCGCGTCCGGCGGACCCGGGCACGGCGTCATCCTTCCGACGTAGTCGCCGGGTGTACCCGCCGCCCGCCACCCGCGGGGCTGTCCCCCGGCGCCCGCGGCCCCCACAATGTCCCGGTGATCAACCATCCGACGGTGCGGCGGCTGCGCGCGGCGGTCCGGCTGGCCGGCGGCCCGGGCGGACCGCCGCCGCCCCGGCCGACCCGGCGCGGCCTGGCCTTCGACCTGGCCCTGGCCCTCTTCCTCGCGCTCACCGGCGGGCGCTACGCGACCATCGCGCAGAACCCCGGCCATCCGGACCGGCACGGCCTGTTGCTGCTGCTGGTGCCGCTCGTCCCGCTGCCGCTGGTGCTGCGCCGGCGCCACCCGCTGGCGGTGCTCTGGGTGGTCCTGCCCGCCGCGCTGCTGGTCCGGCACGAGTCGGAGGACATCGCGTACGCGGCGGGCGTGGCGGTGATCGTCGCCGCGTACAGCGCCGCCGCGTACGGGCGCCGAGCGACGGCCCTGCTGCTGAGCCTGCCGGCCGCGACCGCCGCCCTCGTGGTGCTCTTCGCCGCGGCCAAACTGCCGCACTTCCCCAACGGGGTGATGGCCGTCCTGGTCCTGGTGCCGGTGTTCGCGGTCGCCTACGAACTGCGGATGTGGCGCCGCCGGGTGGACGAGGGGCGGGAGCGGCTCTCCGCCCTGGAGCGCGGGCAGCTGGCCGCTCTGGAGCGCGCGGTGGAGCTCGAACGGGCCCGGATCGCCCGGGAGTTGCACGACGTCGTCACCCACAACGTGAGCATGATGACGATCCAGGCCGGGGCGGCCCGCAAGATCCTGGACACCGCCCCGGACAAGGCCCGCGAGGCGATGGCCGCGGTGGAGTCCGGCGGGCGCGCGGCGATGACCGAACTGCGGCACGTGATGGGCCTGTTGACCATCGACTCGGAGAGCTCCGGCGACCCGGCCGCCGGGGCCGACCTCAGCCCGCAGCCGGGCCTCGGCCGCCTGGAGGCGCTGGTCCACGGCGTCCGGCAGGCCGGGCTGCCGGTCGAGCTGACCGTCCGCGGCGAGCGCCGGCCCGTCCCGCCCGGGGTCGAGCTGGCCGCCTACCGGGTGGTCCAGGAGGCGCTCACCAACACCGTCAAGCACGCGTCCGGCGCCGACGCCGCGGTGACCGTCGAGTACGCCCCCGACCGGCTGCTGGTCGAGGTCACCGACACCGGCGGCCGCCCCACCGGCGCCGCCGCCACCGGCAACGGACGCGGCCTGCTCGGCCTGCGCGAACGCCTCGCCGTCTACGGCGGCACCCTGCACACCGGCCCCCGGCCGCGCGGCGGCTACCGCGTCAAGGCCCTTGTCCCCCTGGAGAGTTCATGAACGAGCAGCCGCTGCGGGTGGTGGTCGCCGACGACCAGGCCCTGGTCCGCACCGGGTTCCGGCTGATCCTGGAGTCGGAGGGCATCGACGTGGTGGCCGAGGCCGAGGACGGCGAACAGGCCGTCGCCGCCGTCCGGCGCACCAGGCCGGACGTGGTGCTGCTGGACATCCGGATGCCCGGCTTGGACGGGCTGGAGGCCGCCCGCCGGATCCTGGCGGACGGGGCGCGGCAGCCGCCCCGGATCATCATGCTGACCACCTTCGACCTCGACCACTACGTCTACGCGGCGATGGCCGCCGGGGCCAGCGGCTTCCTGCTGAAGGACGTCACCCCGGAGCACCTGGCGGCCGCCGTCCGGCTGGTCCGCACCGGGGACGCGCTGCTCGCCCCGGCGATCACCCGCCGCTTGGTCGAGCGCTTCGCCCGCCCGGACGACCCGGGCGCCGCCGCCGTCGCCCCGCACCGGGAGCTGGGCACGCTCACCCCGCGCGAGCTGGAGGTGATGGCGCTGCTCGCCCGCGGCCTCAGCAACGCCGAACTCGCCGCCCGGCTGGGGCTGTCCGAGGCGACGGTGAAGACGCACGTGGCCCGGATCCTCGGCAAGCTGGGCCTGCGGGACCGGGCCCAGGTGGTGGTCGCGGCGTACGAGACCGGGCTGGTCAGCGTGGGGTCCGCGGACGCCGCCCGGTAGCGGCGGCGGGAGCCCGGTAACGACGGCGGGAGCCCGGGGTCGACACCCCGGGCTCCCGCCGCGCCATCCGCGCCGGCCGCGTCAGCCGCGGGTGCGGATCACGCCAGGTCGAAGCGGTCCGCGTTCATGACCTTGGCCCAGGCCGCGACGAAGTCCTCGACGAACTTCTCCTTGGCGTCGTCGCTCGCGTACACCTCGGCGACGGCGCGCAGTTCGGCGTTCGAGCCGAAGACCAGGTCGGCGCGGGTGCCGGTCCACTTCACCCGGCCGGACTCGTCCCGGCCCTCGAAGGTGTGCGCGTCCTCCGAGGTGGCCTTCCAACTGGTGCCCAGGTCCAGCAGGTTGACGAAGTAGTCGTTCGTCAGCACGCCCGGCGTCCCGGTGAGCACCCCGTGCGCGGACCCGCCGTGGTTGGCGCCCAGCACGCGCAGGCCGCCGACCAGCACGGTCAACTCGGGGGCGCTGACGCCCAGCAGGTTGGCCTTGTCGAGCAGCAGGTACTCGGCCGGCAGCCGGTTGCCCTTGCCGACCCAGTTTCGGAAGCCGTCCGCCTTGGGCTCCAGCGCGGCGAAGGACTCGGTGTCGGTCAGCTCTTGCGGCGCGTCCACCCGGCCGGGCTCGAACGGCACCTCGACGGCCAGGCCGGCCGCCTTCGCGGCCTGCTCGACGCCGACGCCGCCGGCCAGCACCACCAGGTCCGCGAGCGAGACCTGCTTCTCGCCGGCCTGCGCGTTGAACTCCCGCTGGACGCCCTCCAGGGCGCGCAGCACCGTGGCCAGCCGGTCGGGCTCGTTGACCTCCCAGCCGATCTGCGGCTGGAGCCGGATGCGGCCGCCGTTGGCGCCGCCGCGCTTGTCGCTGGAGCGGAACGAGGAGGCGGCCGCCCAGGCGGTGGAGACCAGCTCGGACACCGACAGGCCGGTGGCGGTGATCCGCCGCTTGAGGTCGGCGACGTCGGCCGCGCCGATCCGCTGGTACGTGACCTCCGGCAGCGGGTCCTGCCAGAGCAGGTGCTCGGCGGGGACCTCCGGGCCGAGGTAGCGGACGACCGGGCCCATGTCGCGGTGGGTCAGCTTGTACCAGGCGCGGGCGAAGGCGTCGGCGAACTCCTCCGGGTTCTCCAGGAAGCGCCGGGAGATCGGCTCGTAGACCGGGTCGAAGCGCAGCGAGAGGTCGGTGGTGAGCATGTTCGGGGCGTGCCGCTTGCCCGGGACGTGCGCGTCCGGCACGGTGCCCTCGCCGCCGCCGTCCTTGGGCTTGTACTGCCAGGCGCCGGCCGGGCTCTTGGTGAGCTCCCACTCGTAGCCGAACAGCGTCTCGAAGAAGCTGTTGTCCCAGGTGATCGGGGTGGCCGTCCAGGTGACCTCCAGACCGCTGGTGATCGCGTCGGCGCCCACGCCGGTGCGGAAGCTGCTCTTCCAGCCGAGGCCCTGCTGCTCCATGGGGGCGGCCTCGGGGTCCGGGCCGACGTTGTCGGCCGGGCCGGCGCCGTGGGTCTTGCCGAAGGTGTGGCCGCCGGCGATCAGCGCGACGGTCTCCTCGTCGTTCATCGCCATCCGGTAGAAGGTCTCGCGGATGTCGCGGGCGGCGGCGAGCGGGTCGGGGTTGCCGTTGGGGCCCTCGGGGTTGACGTAGATCAGGCCCATCTGGACGGCGGCCAGCGGGTTCTCCAGCTGGCGGTCGCCGGTGTAGCGCTCGTCGCCGAGCCAGGTGGTCTCGGGGCCCCAGTAGACGTCCTCGTCCGGCTCCCACTCGTCGACCCGGCCGCCGCCGAAGCCGAAGGTCCGGAAGCCCATGCCCTCCAGGGCCACGTTGCCGGACAGGATGATCAGGTCGGCCCAGGACAGGGCGCGCCCGTACTTCTTCTTCACCGGCCACAGCAGGCGGCGGGCCTTGTCCAGGCTGGCGTTGTCCGGCCAGCTGTTCAGCGGGGCGAAGCGCTGCTGGCCGCCGCCGGCGCCGCCGCGGCCGTCGCTGATCCGGTACGTGCCGGCGCTGTGCCAGGCCATCCGGATGATGAAGGGGCCGTAGTAGCCGAAGTCGGCCGGCCACCAGTCCCGCGACGTGGTGAGGGCCTCCTGGATGTCCCGCTTGACGGCCGGGAGGTCGAGGGTCTTGAAGGCCTCGGCGTAGTCGAACTCCGCGCCGAGCGGATTGGCCACGGCGGGATTCTTCGCGAGGATCTTCAGATTGAGCCGTTCCGGCCACCACTGGCGGTTCCCGCCGCCCTGGGTGGGGTGCGGCGCGCGCCCGTGGTTCACCGGGCAGCCCTCCGCGTTCGCCTCTACGCCGGTTGCATCGTGGTTGTCAGACATGGGAATCCTTCCCTCACAAGGCGGATCACGGTGTCTTCATCTGCTACCTACGGCACCTACTGCTGCGGTCTGGCCTGGTGCGCCCCGTGGTGTTCCCGCTCGGCACCGCGCACGGCGGTGACGGGAGTGGTGACGGGAGTCACGTGCTGCTGCTGTCCAGGCTAGCGCCGGAGCCGATCCTACGGTGGACGGAATCCAAGTCAAGAAAGACACCAAGCCCATATCCGATCGGGATCCGGAGGGCACCGGAAGCGCATTGGTAAACTCCGGTCCTCCCCATTACCTGAATAGGTGAACCGATATGAGTGACCTCCTGGAGCGGCTGCGCGGGCGCGGCTGGCGCCTCACCTCCCAGCGGCGTGTCGTGGCCGAGGTCCTGGACGGCGAGCACGTGCACCTGACCGCCGACGAGGTGCACGCCCGGGCCGCCGAGCGCCTCCCGGAGATCTCCCGGGCGACGGTCTACAACACGCTCGGCGAACTGGTCACCCTGGGTGAGGTCGTCGAGGTCGCCACCGACGGGCGCGCCAAGCGCTACGACCCGAACGCGCACCACCCGCACCAGCACCTGGTCTGCACGGGCTGCGGCGCCATCCGCGACGTCCACCCGCAGGGCGACCCGCTGGCCGACCTGCCGGCCGAGCAGCGCTTCGGGTTCGTCGTGGCGCAGGCGGAGGTCACCTACCGGGGGCTGTGCCCGGACTGCGCGGGCTGACCGCTCCGGCGGCCGGCCGTCTGCCCTGCCCGTACCCGCTGGCCGTACCCGCTGCCCGTACCCGCTGGCCCGCCGTGCAGCGATCGGGGGCCGGGATCGCTTAGGGTCGACCAATGGCGAAGTACTTCGACGTGCATCCAGAGTCCCCCCAGCCGCGCACCATCGGCTCCGTGGCCGCCGGCCTCCGTTCCGGGGACCTCATCGCGTACCCGACCGACTCCTGTTTCGCCCTGGGCTGCCAGCTGGACAACCGCGACGGCCTCGAACGGATCCGGTCGATCCGGCGCCTCGACGACCGCCACCACTTCACCCTCATGTGCATGGACTTCGCCCAACTGGGCCAGTTCGTCCACATCGACAACAACGTCTTCCGCGCGATCAAGGCCGCGACGCCGGGCAGCTACACCTTCATCCTCCCCGCCACCAAGGAGGTGCCGCGCCGCCTGCTGCACCCGAAGAAGAAGACGGTCGGCGTCAGGATCCCCGACCACGTCGTCACCAGGGCCCTGCTCGCCGAGCTCGGCGAGCCCCTGGTCTCCAGCACCCTGCTCCTCCCCGGCGAGGACGAGCCGATGACCCAGGGCTGGGAGATCAAGGAGCGGCTCGACCACCAACTGGACGCCGTGCTGGACTCCGGCGACTGCGGCACGGTGCCGACGACGGTCGTCGACTTCTCCAGCGGCGAGGCGGAGATCACCCGGCGCGGGGCCGGCGACCCCGAGCGCTTCGAGTGACGCACCGGGCGCACCCGGAGGGCGGTCTCAACCCCACTGGACCCACAGTGACTTGAGCCCGTTCTGGAAGTTGGAGACCAGCCGCCGCGGCGGCCGCCCCGGCACGAGCCCGAGCCCCGGCAGCCGCTCGACCAGGCAGCGCAGGGCCGACCTCAGCTGCAGGCGGGCGAGTTGGGCACCGAGGCAGAAGTGCGGACCGTACCCGAAGCTCACGTGGTCGTTCGGGCTACGGGTGACGTCGAAGCGGTCCGGGTCGGGGAACACCACCCCGTCCCGGTTCGCGGAGGCGTGGTAGACCACCACCTTGTCCCCCCGCCGGATAGCCCGTCCGCCCAGCTCCACCTCCCGCGTCGCGGTGCGGCGGAAGCCTTCGAGGACATCCACGGTCCGGGTGGCGCCGTCGGCGGCGAGGCTCGCCCTCCGCCTCGCCGGACACACTGCCATCGCCGCTGGCGTCCGCCACCACGCGCGCAACGCCACCCGTACCCTGGCCATCCTCGGTATCGCATGATCGAACCGGGGACGCACACTGAACGACGACGCCCCTGGGGCCGGGCGCCGACTGGTGCTACTTGCTGGTGCGGATTTCCAGGAGCATGAAATCGCGGCCCTGCGCATCCGCGGTCTCGCCGACAGCCGTCCAGGAGTTCTTGTCGACCGGGAAGGTCTTTTCCTCGGTGCCGGTGGTCATCGCGACCTGCGCGGCGTAATCGTTTCCCTTCACTCCGAAGACCGCAGGGATTTCGAGGCTCAGGTAGCCCTTGTCCCCAGTGACCCGGAAGCAGACCTTCTCGTTCTTGTGGGAGAAGACCTCCATCAATTCAGGTGCACCCGTGCACGGAGCGAGGAGGATGTGGCCGTCTCCTCTCTTGAGCTTGATCTTCTGCTCCGCGAGGATTCCGTCGGCATTCGGGTAGGCGAAGTCTTCAACCGCGTACCCGGGGCCTTCATCGGCAACCACCTGCGTCGCGATCTTATCGGGGCCGCGTTCGCCAGCTCCTCCAGCGATTGCAATCCAGGTCAGAGCGCCTGCACTCAGAGCTGTGACAGTGATCCGCAGAATGGTGCTACGTACCTTCATTTTCGTCCCAGGTGTCGATTCGGTGCATGTGAACGCGCATGAGTGCGCGATGGGAAAGAGAGGCGCGCAGATTTATGGGGTGCGCCTCGGCCAGGTCATAAGGATTCTGCCGGAACGGGAGTGTAGCGACATCATGCCCTGACTGGCGAGCTCCTGAATAGAAGCAGCCAGATGCCGCCAAGCCAAGCGGATATACCGGAACATAGTCGTGCAAACTCCATATTTGGAACGCGACGTGTGCCACTCCGTCGAATGGTTGTGGCAGTTTTGCGAAAATCTGAGGACCAGATCCAGCCATCTTCCGACCGGGACGTCACCTGGGCTCCAGCCAAGGTTTTAACGACGTGTTCGCTTACATAGGGTCAGGCCACCGCCACTCCGACGATACGTCCCGGGCGGGATTCGGCCTCACCCTCGAGGATTCGCAATCAGAGAGGTCCTTCTGTGCAGCAGACTTTTTGGAGCCGGCGCCGTTTCGCCACCGCCCTCGCGGCGAGCGCAGCCGCCGTCTCCACTCCCTGGCTGTTCACCACACCCGCACGAGCAGCCCCCGGCGCCGGCACGGCCGACCCCGCCGGTGACGCCCTGTCCCTTCCGGACACGGACCGCGCCCAGGTCGTCAAGGCCTGGATCCTGGGCGGCCGTTCGGTCAGGGAGGCGGCCTCCTACGCGCTGAGCGGCACTGACCAGGAGATCACCACGTTCCTCACCGAGCAGCTGCCGAAGGCGACGCGGATCGACAACCGTGTCACCGCCTTCACCTACCTCGGCTTCGGAGGCAGGAGCATCCGCAGGGACGTCACCGCCGCCCTCAACGACGGTGACGACGCGATATCGGCCTTCATCAAGGACGGATTCCGCTCCTCGGTCACCGAGGACATGCGGGTCTCGACCCTCTCGGTGATGGCCAACGGCGGAAAGAGCGTCAAGCGCGACGGCAACACCGCGCTCAGCGCCGGAACGGACCAGGCGCTGGAGCAGTTCCTGCTCACCACTCAGTACAGTGCCAGGCTGGAGGACATGCGGGTCGAGATCATCCGCGGCCTCGCTACAGCCGGCCCGGAGCTCAAGAAGTACGCGAACCGGGCCCTGAGCGGGACCGCGGACGACGTGCAGTGGTACCTCGACACCGGCCAGCACATCGCGCGGGCCCGTGACCAGGAAGCAGCCAACATCGGGCAGCTGGTCGCCATCGTCGAGCGTGAGAGCGCACGCGCACGGGAGCAGACCGACCTGGCCGTCGAGGCCTCGGCACGTGCGACGACGGCCGCGGGCAAGGCCAAGGAAAAGGCCGAGACCGCCGCGCTCGAAGCCGAGAAGGCGCGGGACGACGGCCGTCTGGCCGCCGACGCGGCCCGCTCGGCCGCCACCGCCGCCAGCGGCGCCGCGTCCGCCGCCGGGATCGCCATCAATGCCTCCAACGCCGCCATCCAGGCAGCGCAGCGGGCGTCCTGGGCAGCCACCGCGGCCTCGCAAGCGGCAACCGCCGCCGGCTCGGCGGCCACGCGCGCCTACAACGCCGCGATCGCCGCGTCGAAGGACGAGAAGAAGACCGAAGAGGCGAAGAACGCCGCGGTCGCCGCACGCGACGCCGCCGCGAAGGCCTACAACGCGGCCAAGGCGGCCGATGACGCGGCCCTCGCTTCGGACCAGTCCGCCGACGCCGGCCTGGCGGCCGCCGACGCCGCACGCGACGCCGCCGCCGCCGCGAAGGCCTCCGCCCAGGCTGCGAACGCCTCCGGTGCCGCCCAGAACGAGGCGGCCGAAGCCAAGCGCCAGGCCGAGATCGCCTCCTCCGCGGCCAACCAGGCGACCAACGCCGCCTCCACCGCCCGGGCACTCGCCTCCACCGCCGCCCAAGCCGCGCGCACTGCCCATGTCGCGGCCAAATCGGCCGCCGAACACGCCGAGAAGGCCGCCGACGCCGCAGAGGAAGCCGTCAAGTACGCCGGCCAGGCCATCGACTTCGCCAACAGGTCCACCGCCTACGCCGACGAGGCGGTCAAGGCGGCCAACCTCGCGACCCAGGCGATCGCGGACGCGATCGAGGTCGAGAAGAACGCCCGCGCCGCCGAGGCCGCCGCACTGGAGACCGACAGACTGCAAGGTATGAAGGAGGCGGCCCAACTCACCCTGCTGGACCAGAGCGAACGCGCGGCCGCCCTGCACAAGCGCACCCAGGCGCAGCGGACCGCCCAGGCCACCAAGGACCTCATCGCCCGGGCGGAGCAGGCCCTCAGGAACAACGACCTCGCCGCTGCCGCCACCCTCGGCCGACAGGCGGCGACCGCGTTCCTGGATTCCGCGGGCACCTGGAGCCGTCAGGCCGCCCGCTTCGCACTCGCCGGATCCGAGTACGACGTCTACTCCTGGATCGACCTGGACCGCGAGCTCGCCGCCTCCCAGGACGATCGCGAGACCATCCTCTTCATCGCCCAGGTCTCCGAGCCGGCCGTCGCGAGGGCGGCGGTCCAAGCCCTTGCCGGCGGCATCCCCGCGGAAGGCGACTTCAACACCAGCGGCGTCATCAAGTCACGGGCCGAGGACAACAGGGTCAACATCCTCAAGATCCTCAACGAGAGGCCCGGCAAGGCCGTGGTCCAGGCCGCCAACGACGCCCTCAACGCCAACACACCGGAAGCCCTCCAGAAGTTCTTCGACGAGGACCTGACCAACGCCATCAGGGAGGACGACGCCGTCTCCACCATGAAGGTGATCGCCTCCGGCAACGCCTACTCCAAGGCGTACGCCCAGGTCGCCATGGAAGGCCCGGCCTGGATGCGCCGGCGCTTCGTGGATTTCGTCCAGCACCGAGCCGCCCAGCTCGACTACGACTCCCTCAGCCACGCCGCCGCCATGCAAGCGACCATCGCGGCGGCAGCCAAGATCGCCCAGGAGGCGCAGAAGGACGCGGCACTCGCTTCCAAGGTCGCGGCCGAAGCCCGAGATGCGGGGGTCAAGGCCCAGGAGTGGGCCCAGAAAGCACTGGACTCGGCCACGTTGGCCGACGGCTACGCCACCCAGGCCCGCCAGTACGCGAGCGCGGCGGACAAATCCGCCGCCGACGCCCAGGCTTCGGCGGACAAGGCCAAGGACGCCGCCAACACCGCTCAGGGTGCCTCCCGCGCGGCGAACAACTCCGCCAACATCGCCGTCGACGCGGCCCGCAGCGCGCTGGCCTCCTCCTACAGCGCCGCAGCCTCCGCCGCCAGTGCCCACCAGGCCGAGCTCAACGCCGGCCGGGACGCCAAGACCGCTGCCACCGCAGCCGCCGAAGCACGCCAGACCGCGGCCGACAAGCGCACGGCAGAGGTGCAGGAAGCCGCGCGCGTCGCCGCCGAGCAGGCGCAGAGGGACCGCGATGCGAACCGCAATCCCTCCAACACGGCGACCAACGACACGGTCAACCCCAAGGGAACCCAACCCGGCAAGGACGGATCCCAGCCCGGCCAGGACGAATCGCCGAGCAACGCCAAATGGTGGGCTGACACCGCCGACAAGGTGAGCTCGGCCGCAGGACTCCTGGCGGTGGGTTTCGGCGTCGCCTGCGTGTTCTGGCCTGCCGCGCCCGTCCTCGGCAGCATCGCCGCGGTCTGCCTCGGCGTCTCCGTCGTCGCCTCTGGAATCAGCGCGATCGCCTCGGGATTCGAATACGGCTTCGGCAGCAGCCAATTCGCCATGGCCGCCGGGCGCACGGCGCTGCAACTCGTCACCCGTGGCGGCGGAAAGGCCGTCTCCACCGTGGCCAAGCCGGTCGTCAGGACGGTGGAGAAGCTCGCCGACGCCGGCTCCAAGCTCGTCGGCGCCTTCTTCTGACAGGTCCGCCACCGCCTTCCGCTCACCTCCCAGGCGTCGGCTGATCGGCTCGTCCGGCACGGCAGCGTCTCCGGCCGACCCGGGATGAAGTGCCCGCATCCAGCCGCAGCTCACTGATACTCACCCGCTGCCCCCACGGCACGGGCGCCGAGGGAAGTGAGAGCAGGCTCAACCAGTACCGAAACCGTGCCGGACGGTCAGTGACGGATAGCTCCCAAGGCGATTCCCGTAGCCGCACCCGCCGACCCGAACGACGGACGGCGGTGCGGCTCACCTCGTCACGCAGCCCACCACATGGCGCTTGGAACGATCCCCAGCCGAGAGAAGACATGATCTCATCACGCACAAGACGAATACTTCCCGGGCTCCTTCTCGTTTTCAGCCTCACCGCGACCGGCACCGCCGTCGCCGACCAGCACACCCCGTCGGCGCACGTGCCCACGGCGTCCGGCCTCAAGGTGGGCACGGTCGACCCCAGCGGTCCGGACCGCGTTCCCACCCCCGCCAAGACCCGGCCCTTCACGGCGACTTCCGAGGAGAACTGTGAGCCCACGCGCACAGGCTCCAGCGAGCGCGGGGCGGGAGCCGTGCAGGCCTGTGTCACCATGAGCGTCGCGCCGCCGACGCCGGCCGAGCGGCGGTCTCTCGCCGCTGCTCAGCCGACCGCGCTGGCCGCCGCCGACGACGCCACCTGTGCGACGACGACCCCCGGCAACTGGAGCTACGGCCGCTTCGGCTACTGCGTGAACGGCCTGAACGTGCTGTACACGCTCAAGGACGGCAACGGCAAGGAGCTCGGCACCGGCACCCTGACCGTCGCGACCAGTGCCCTCCTGCCCGCCGCGCGCACGACGTGGGACGAGGACATCACGGTGGCCATGACCGGCGCGACCGGGGCGGTCACGTCCCTCAGCGCGAAGTTCAGGGCCGAATGCTCGGCCGGCTGCAAGGTCACCAAGCCCGCCCCCTGGTTCGGCGGGGACCTGGTCAAGGGCCAGTCCGTCAGCGGCAACGTGTCCTACTCCTCCGCCCCCGCCGCCGGAACGTCCGTCGACTTCACGACGTCGTACAAGCTGTACGTGACCTCACCCGGCGCCCAGGCCGTCGACCCGAACGCCTCCTGGAGCAATCCGGAGAAGATCCGGTGCGACGACGACGTCCGGGACACCAGCAGCTCCACCAGCAAGCCCGTTGCCGGCTGCGCCGTCCCCAGCGTCATGCCCATCGTCCGGATGAGCACGTCGACCGAGGGAGCCGCGGCGGCCGGATACCAGTGGGCCCAGAACAACCTCTCCGACGGCTGGGGCCGCAACAAGCCACTGACCCGCGCGAAGAGCGGCATGGCCGACCGCACGAGCCGCACCTGCGAGGGCTCGCAACCCTTCGAGGCCCTACCGGACCTCGTCACCGACGACACCTGTGACGACTTCCCCTTCGGGGCCAGCCATGAAGGGGGAACCGACGGCGCCCAGTGCGCCGAGATCATCCCCAACCCCAGCACCGGAACATGGGACGTCTACCCGCTGCGGAGCGTGACGGGCAGCATGCCGTGCGTGCGCGCCCACGTTCCGGTCGCGGACAGCCAGTCCGCCCGGACGCGGCTCTCCGAGGGCTTCGCCAACCAGCGTGTGGTGGAGGGCGAGCGGTTCGGTCTGGAGGTCACCGGCTCGACCGCCCCGCCTCGGGCCGCCTGCCTTCAGACTCGGCCGACAGGGTCGCTCCCGAATGGCGACGGGTGGAACAGCAACACCACCGAACCGGTCGCGCAGCGCAACAAGGACACCAACCCGCCCGGCCCGGCCGGTACCCGGCCGACCAAGGCCGAAGCCTGTCTGGGGAAGAATCCGGGCAAGGGCACCGCAGCGTCGGGTGACATCACCGGCTGGGAGGACGCACAGGAATTCGCCCGCCCCCTGGCCTCTCCCGGCACCAAGGCTCCGTACGGACTCGCCCGGTGCCACCTGATCGCCAACATCGTCGGCGGAAAGGGCCAAATAAAGGACGGCGGGCAGGACAACCTCGTCCCCTGCTGGCAGTCGGGCATGAACACGGGAACCCCCAGCATGCGGACCTACGAGTACAAGGCTCAGGAACTGGTGAAGGACGCCAACTTCGGGGAGAACGACGCCATCTTCTACGAGGTCACGCCCCACTACGGTGACATCACCAGCACGATCCCCGACGGCGTCACGATGAGCGCGACCGTCCAGCGGGCGGACGGAACGTCGCAGCCGCTGTTCCCCGACGTCTACATCCCCAACACCAAGGGCAATACTGGGTTGTACAACCTCGGCAACTAAATCCGACCGACCAGTGCCATCGGGAGCCAGAATGAGTCGTACCACCCCACCGCGGCCGCTCGACGTCACCGCGCTGTTCCCTCGGCTGGCCCCCCTGGCACGCACGGCGACCCGGTTGCACCCGCACCCCGGATCACCGTCACCGCATGACAGTTCCGTCGGCGGGCCGCTGCTGTGGCCCGCCGACGAGCCCTGGCCGCACTGCGAGGGCCCGCACGTGTGGGACCAGGTCAACACGATCCTCTCACCGCAGGACGTACGGCAGCAGCGCAGCATCCGGGCGGCCGTGGCGAGCCGCCCGAAGGGCATTCCCGAGATGGTCCGGTTCACGCCCGAAGAGCGCGCGATCGACAGCCTGATCAAAGCCGGCCGCCCGTGGCCCGACGGCCCCGTCCCCATGCTTCCCGTCGCCCAGCTGTACACGCGTGACATCCCCCGGCTGCGCCCGCCCGGCACGGCCGAGGCCGATGTGCTCCAGGTGTTGTGGTGCCCCTTCGACCACCCGGAGCACCCCAGGACCGCACTGTTCTGGCGGTCCGCCGCGGCGGTCACCCCAGTTCTCACCGCACATCCCGAGCCGCCTGCGGTCCAGTTCCCCGGCTATGTGCCGCAGCCGTGCCTGCTCTCGCCGGAGGACGTCACCGACTACCCCAACCCCCTGGAGCTGGACGAGGAGGTGCAGCAGCAACTGGCGGAGTGGAGTGCCTGGCAGGCGGCCGGGCCCGCGGTGGACAGCTCCTACGCCATCGCCCCGCAGGAGTTCTACCTGAACAAGCTGTCCCACGCTCCCGGCTGGAAGGTCGGTGGCTGGACCCGTTGGGGCCTGACCGACCCCACCCCCCGCGACTGCGACGCGTGCGGCACCGAGATGGACCCGCTGCTGACCATCTCCTCGGCCGAATGGGATCCCAGCACCGAGAGCTGGATCCCCTACGAGGACCAGTCCCGCTCCACGCAGTCCCTCACCGATCCCGAACCGTGGAACCCGACCATGCTCGACCTCGCCCGCGGCTACGACCTGCAACTCCACGTCTGCCCGGTGTCCCCGGACCATCCGCACCTCGAACTGATCCAGTAGACGCCGAGGAGCCGCGCGGCCTGCGCCGGGTCAAGACCGAAGTGGCCGCGCCGCGCAGCCGCCTCCGGGGCCCTGCTGCACGCCGTCCTGGCCTCGCTGGTAAGCCAGGCCGCACCGGCCCGGGCGGCGGCACCGGCTCGACCTACTCCCCCCACCACCCCCGTCCCGCTGCTGGACACCCGCACGGCACCGACCGCCCCGGCGTGTCGAACCTCAACTTCACAGCCGGGCAGACCAGGGCCAACCCGGTCGTCGTCCCGGTCGTGGACGGCCGGGTGACGTTCTTCAACAACTGGGGTGACACCCACGTGATCGCCGACCTGAGCGGCTACTTCACGGCCTGACCCCGTCCCGCCCGTTACGAACGCTGCCGTGGCGCCCCCGCCCCCCGCCGCCCGCCCGCCCCGGTTCCGGGACCCCGAAAAGTGGCCCAAAACCACACCCCGGGGGGGGGGCGCCGGGGGCCGCGGGGTGGC
>NZ_JBHVVE010000006.1:0-309546 GCF_042883725.1 Kitasatospora sp. NPDC058184 | reverse complement strand
GCCGCAGCCGGGCGCCGAACTCCCGCCAGGCGTCCTGCCCCCGGCCGGTCGGCGGGGCCGGCCCCCCCCCCCCCCGGGCGCCACGGCAGCGCTGTTTCCGGATCCCATAATGGACGCCACGACACGCAGGGCGGCGGGGGCGAGCAGGTGCAGCAGGGGTGGCAGGTCGGCAACGGTATCGACGGCGGGACCGTCAACGGCGATGCCTTCCAGGCGGGAGAGATGACCTTCAACCAGTACGCCGCACCGAGTAACGAGGTGCGGTGGCCGGTGGTGATCGGGCGGATTCCGCCGAAGGCGACCGCCTTCCAACCCCGGGAGCAGCTGCGGCAGGAGATCGACGCGGCGCGCGGGCAGTACGGGACGGTCGTGCTCAGCCAGGTGCTGGCGGGTGGCGGGGGCGTCGGGAAGTCCCAACTCGCGGCGCACTACGCGCGCGAGGCCGTCGAGGCGGGCACCGACCTCGTGCTGTGGGCCGACGCCGCCGAGCCCTCCGCCGTCACCGAGCTGTACGCCCGGGCCGCCGTCGAACTCCGGGTCCCCGGGGCGAACGGCGAGGCCGAGCAGGACGCCGAACGCTTCCTGGCCTGGCTCGCCACCACCGAGCGCGGATGGCTGATCGTCCTCGACAACACCACCGAGCACACCCCGGAACAGCTGTGGCCCGTCACCAGCCGGGGCGGACGCGGACGGGTCATCGCCACCACCCGCCACCGGGGCGCCGCCAGCACCGGCGGCGACCGGACACTCATCGACATCACCACGTACTCCCCCGCCGAATCCATCAGCTACCTGAGCGAGCGCCTGGAGCGGGCGAAGTGCACCCGCTTCCTCGACGAACACACGGCCGAACTCGCCGAAGAACTGGGCCACCTGCCACTCGCGCTGGCCCACGCCGCCGCCTACATGGTCAACACCCGCCGCACCTGCGGCCGTTACCTCGGGCTCTTCCGCGACCGCACCCGCAGCCTGGACGCCGTCCTCCCCGACCGCACCGGCGCCGACGGCTACCAGGGCCCGGTGACGGCGGCCCTGCTGCTGGCCCTGGACGCGGCGCAGCAGGAGGAGCCGGTCGGGCTCGCCGGGCCCGTGCTCCATGTGGCCGCGTTGCTCGACCCCGCCGGCCATCCGGAGAACGTGTGGAGCACCGAGGCCGTGCTGGATCACCTCGGTAACGCCCACGGCACGCCCGTCACGTCCGACGACGTGCTCGACGCACTCGCCGTACTGCACAACTACAGCCTCGTCACCCTCACCGAGACCCCCCACCGGGAGGTGACGCTCCATGCGCTCACCGCCCGGGCCACCCTCGACATGGGGCCCGACACGTCGCGATCCAGCCGGGCGGTCGCTGATGCCCTACTCAAGCTGTGGCCGAAATCGGATTACAGCGTGCAGGGATTGGCGACGACGCTTCGGGCCAACACCGAGGTGCTGGCCGGGCACGGTGCCAAGGAGCTGATCAAACCGTCATCAGGGGTTCACGATCTCCTGTTCCGGTGTGGGAAAAGCCTCGTGGACGCAGGCCTGTACACCACCGGAGTTCAGTACTGGAGCAATCTCTCCGCCACGAGCACGCGGCTTCTGGGCGACAAGCATCTTGATGTCCTCACCGCCCGCCACAACCTCGCGCACTCGTACTGGGAGGCCGGACACACCGACAAGGCCGTCAGCATCCAGGAACAGGTCTTGTCCGACCGCCAACAGATCCTCCCCGGCGATCACCCCGCCATCCTCATGGCCCGGAACAACCTCGCCGCCACCTATCTGGAGACCGGCCGGACCACCGACGCGATCAGCCTCCTGGAACAGGCCCTCACCGACCACCGACGCATCCTCGCCACCGACCACCCCGACACCCTCCTGGTCGGGAACAACCTTGCCGTCGGTTATTTGAGGGCCGGACGCACCACCGACGCGATCGGTCTCCTGGAACAGGTCCTCGCCGGCCGCCAGCGCCTCCTCGGCGGAGATCACCCCGATACTCTCGCGACCCGCAACAACCTCGCCGTCATGTACCGGGATTCGGGGCGCCCGGATCAGGCGGTGCACATGCTCCACCAGGCGGTGGCCGACCTCGACCGTGTCCTCGGGCCGGACCATCCGTCCACCGGTCTGGTCAGGAGAAACCTGCTCGATGTGACCCGGGAAGGTCAGCCCGAGGCCGCCCACGACAGCAGTACCCGCAGCCCGTCGTCCGAGGCCGAGCCCGGGTCGGCGGTGTAGGTGACCAGCGCCTGTCCGGAGTCGTCGGCGGGCCGCAGCGTGTCGTAGGCGAGGTCGAGCGTCCCGGCGAGGGGGTGGCGGAAGGACTTCCGGCCGGAGGTCTTGTCGGCGACCGGGTGGTCGGCCCACATCTGGCGGAACTCCTCGCTGCCGAGGCAGAGTCGGCCGACCAGTTCGGCGAGCAGGGGGTCGTCGGGGCGGCGGCCGGCTTCGAGGTGGAGGAAGGCGACGTTCTCGCGTGCGCAGCCCGCCCAGTCGGCGTAGAGCTCGCGGGAGGCGGGGTCGAGGAAGGTGATGCGGGCGATGTTGCGGTCCTCGACGGGCAGGGCGCCGTAGTCGCCGAACAGGGCGACGGCGGCGCGGTTCCAGGCCAGGATGTCCATCCGGTGTCCCATCACCACGGCGGGGGTGTGGTGGAGCTGTTCCAGCAGGTGCAGCAGGGAGGGGCGCGGCTGCTGGCGGACGGCGGGGCGGCGGCGCGGCCTGGGCGTGGGGCGGGCGAGGCGGTGGAGGTGGCCGGACTCGTCGGGGGCGAGGCGCAGGGCGCGGGCGACGGCGTCGAGGACGGCGTCGGACGGGTTGCCGACGCGGCCCTGTTCGAGGCGGGTGTAGTAGTCGACGCTGACGCCGGCGAGGTGGGCGAGTTCCTCGCGGCGCAGTCCGGCGACGCGGCGGCGGCCGCCGTAGTCGGGGAGGTCGACGTCCTCGGGGCGCAGGCCGGCTCGGCGGGTGCGGAGGAATTCGCTCAGGGCGCTGCTCGGGTTCACGTCATGGATTCTCACCCGGACGGGTGCCGCCGTGCCTGGTCCTGCCAGGACCAGGCACGAAGAGGCACTCAGCCGGTCAGCGACGGGAAGGCCGGGACGAGCCCGCCGTCGATCACGACGTCCTGACCGGTGATGTAGGAGGAGCGCTCGGAGAGCAGGAAGGCGACCGTCTCCGCGACGTCCTCGGCGGTGCCCAGCCGGCCGAGTGGGACGTGGCGGCGGATCGGCTCGTGGTCGGCCGGGTCGGGGACGGCCGCGTGGAACATCTCGGTGACGATGTAGCCGGGGCTGACCGAGTTGACCCGGATGCCGCGCCCGGCCAGTTCGCTCGCGAGGGTGCGGGCGAGGCTGAGGACGGCGGCCTTGCTGGCGGCGTAGACGGCGGCGCCGGGCAGGCCGCGGTGCGGGGTCCAGGAGGCGTTGAGGACGACCGATCCGCCGCCGGCGGCGTCCAGCAGCGGCAGGGCGTGCTGGACGGTGAAGAACACGCCCTTGAGGTTGGTGGCGACGATCCGGTCGAACTCGGCCTCCGCCACCTCGCCGACCGGTTGGAAGCCGGCCACGCCCGCGTTGGCGAAGACCCCGTCGAGGCGGCCGTACCGCTCACCCACGGTGTCGGCCAGCCGGGCGAGGTCGGCGGGTACGGAGGCGTCGGCGCGGACGGTGAGCAGCCGGTCGCCGGCGTCGAGGCGGGCCGCGGCGCGGGCGAGCCGGTCCTCGTCGCGGCCGGTGATGACGACCCGGGCGCCGGTGCCGAGGAGGTGGCGGGCGGTGGCGAAGCCCATGCCGCTGGTGCCGCCGGTGACGAGGACGGCGGGGGTGGTGGCGTCGGAGGAGATGTTGTTCATGGCGTCCACCCTCGTGACCGGTGCCGGGCCGGCACCAGGCCCGGTCCGACCGTGGGTCCCGGAGGACCACCCTCCGAAAGACACCTCTGGAGAACGGCTCCGGAAAACCGCCCTCCCGACCGGGAATCGGAGCGATCACCGGGTGGTTGGGCCAAGGCGACGGTCCACTACGGCACTCGCGAAGAAGGACTTCCCATGAAGATCGGCATCATCGGCGCGGGCAACATCGGCGGCAACCTGACGCGGCGGCTGACCGCGCTGGGGCATGAGGTGGCGGTGGCGAACTCCCGCGGCCCGGAGACGCTCAAGGCGCTGGTCGACGAGACCGGGGCGACGGCGGTGACGGTCCCCGAGGCCGCCCGCGGGGCACAGGTGGTGGTGGTGACGGTGCCGCTGAAGAACGTGCCGGACCTGCCCGCCGGGCTGCTGGACGGCGCCGCCGAGGGCGTCGCGGTGATCGACACCGGCAACTACTACCCGAAGGAGCGCGACGGCCGGATCGACGCGATCGAGGACGGCGGGCTCACCGAGAGCCGGTGGACGGAGCAGCACATCGGGCACCGGGTGGTGAAGGTGTTCAACGGCACCTACGCCCAGGACCTGCTGGAGCGTCCGCGCCCGGCGGGCGACCCGGAGCGGCTGGCCGTGCCGGTCGCCTCGGACGACGAGGCGGCCAAGCGGGTGATCCGGGCGCTGGTCGACGAGTTGGGCTTCGACACCGTGGACGCGGGCGGCATCGACGAGTCCTGGCGCCAGCAGCCGGCCACCCCGGTGTACGGGCTGCGCGCCGGCGTCGAGGCGGTCACCCGGGCGCTCGCGGAGGCGTCCCCGGAGCGCCCGGCGGCCCACAAGGCCTGACCCCGCCCAAGGAGGCGGAGCCGGCAGCTCACCGGAGCCGGCGCGCCCCCTCCGCCGGGACGGCGGTGAGGGTGCGCGGCTCCGCGTACCCGGCCGCGCGGAACGCGGCGGTGACCTCGGCGGCGACGTGTCCGGCCGCGTCCGCGTCCACCAGGGCGATGACCGAGCCGCCGAAGCCGCCGCCGGTCATCCTCGCACCGTGGGCGCCGGCGACCACGGCGGCCTCGACGGCGAGGTCGGTCTCCGGGCAGGAGACCCGGTAGTCGTCGCGCAGCGAGGCGTGTCCGGCGGTGAGGATCGGGCCGAGCGCGGCGGGGTCGCCGGCGTCCAGAAGGGCGACGGCGGCCTCCACCCGGGCATTCTCGGTGACCACGTGCCGCACCAACGGGACCAGCTCCGAGGGGAGTTGGGCGAGCGCGTCGGCCAGCCCGGACGGCTGGAGCGAGCGCAGCGCGGACAGCCCGAGCAGGGCGGCGGCCCGTTCGCAGCCGGCCCGCAGCGCGGCGTAGGCGCCGTCGCCGAGGTCGTGCTTCACCCGGGTGTCCAGGACCAGCAGGGCCAGGCCCGCGCCCGCCAGGTCGACGGGCACCTGACGCATCGTCAGATCCCGGCTGTCCAGGAACAGCGCGGCCCCGGGGCGGCAGCACATGGAGGCCATCTGGTCCATGATCCCGCAGGGCACGCCGACGAAGGCGTTCTCGGCCCGCTGTGCGAGCACCGCCAGCTCGGCGGCCGAAAGGCCCAGCCCGTACAGGTCGTTGTAGGCGGCGGCGACGACGCACTCCAGGGCGGCGGAGGAGGACAGCCCGGCGCCGCTGGGCACGTCGCTGTCCAGCCGGAGGTCCGCCCCGCCGACCGGGTGCCCGGCCTCGCGCAGCGCCCAGACCACCCCGGCCGGGTAGCCGGCCCAGCCGGGCACGGAGCCCGGCGCGAGGTCGTCGACCGGGAGCGCGACGAGTTCCCGGCCCTGGGCGGACCAGAGCCGCAGCAGTCCGTCCCCGCTGCGGGCGGCCTGGGCGCGGACGGTCTGCGGCAGGGCGATCGGGAGGACGAACCCGAGGTTGTAGTCGGTGTGTTCGCCGATCAGGTTCACCCGGCCGGGGGCGGCCCACTCCCCCTCGGACGGACGGCCGTACAGCTGCGCGAAGTCGTTCATGCGGTGGCCTCCCGCAGCCGGCGGGCCGCGTGCTCGGGGGTGACGTCGTTGACGAAGGCGTCCATGCCGGATTCCACCCCGGCCAGGTACTTGAGCTTGTCGGCGGTGCGGCGGATGGTGAACAGCTCCAGGTGCAGGGCGAGTTCGTCCCGCTGATCGGCGGGGGCCTGGTGCCAGGCGGAGATGTACGGGGTGCGGCCGGTGCCGAAGAGCCGGTCGAAGCGGCGCAGCAACTCCAGGTAGAGGGTGGGGAATTCGTCCCGCTGGTCGGCGTCCAGCGCGGTCAGGTCGGGCACCCTGCGGTGCGGGTACAGGTGCACCTCGTACGGCCAGCGGGCGGCGAAGGGGACGAAGGCCGTCCAGTGCGTCCCGGCGAGGACGACGCGCTCGCCGTGGGCGCGTTCGGCGGCGAGCAGGTCGTCGAAGAGGTTGCGGCCGGCGGTGGCGCGGTGCTCGGCGGCGCGGGCGGCCATCCGGGCGGTGCGCGGCGCGGTGAAGGGCAGGGCGTAGATCTGGCCGTGCGGGTGGGCGAGGGTGACGCCGATCTCGGCGCCCCGGTTCTCGAAGCAGTAGACCTGCCGCACGCCGGGCAGGGCGGAGAGTTCGGCGGTGCGGTCGGTCCAGGCGTCCAGGACCAGCCGGGCCCGCTCGGGGGTGAGGTCGGCGAAGGAGGCCTCGTGGTCGGCGGTGAAGCAGACCACCTCGCAGCGCCCGGCGCCGGGGCCGCTGGTCCACAGGCCCTCGGCGGCCCGGACGGGCTCCGCGGGCGGGCCGGCCAGCGAGGGGAAGCGGTTCTCGAAGACGGCCACCTGGTAGTCCGCGGTCGGGATCTCGCTGTGCCGCCCGTCCCGGGACGGGCAGAGCGGGCACTCCTCGGGCGGCGGCTGGTAGGTGCGTGCCTGGCGGTGGGCCGCGATGGTGACCCAGTCGCCGGTGGCCGGGTCGAGCCGGACCTCGGAGCCGGGGGTCTGCGGGTCGAGCGGCCGTTCGTCCACGGCGTCGCGGCGGGCGGCCGTGCCGCCGTCGCAGGCCGTGCCACCACCGCAGGCCGCACCGCCGTCACAGGCGGCGTCGCAGGCCGCGCCGCTGTCGTAGTAGATCAGTTGCCGACCGTCCGCGAGGGTGGTCACGGTCCTGACGGTGGGCTGGGTCAGGGACGTCCCGGGCATGGCCCTTCTTCCTCTGAGCTCTGAGTGGAACACCGGAATCAACAGAAAGCTACAATCTCAAACATTATCCACCAGGACCACGCACCGGACGTGGTCGAAGGAGGCCTCCCGATGGCTGACAGCGCCCAACCGCTCGCCGGACAGCGCCGCGTGCTGATCCTGGAGCAGATCCGCGCGCGCGGCGGGGTCCGGGTCACCGAACTGGTCCGCGACCTCGGGGTCTCGGACATGACGGTCCGGCGCGACCTGGACGCGCTGGCCCGCCGCGGCCTGGTGCACAAGGTGCACGGCGGCGCGGTCCGGGTCGAGGCACCGGCCACCGGCGAGCCCGGGTTCGAGACCAAGGCGCACTGGGAGCTGCCCGCCAAGGAGGCGATCGCCCGGGCCGGCGCCGCACTCGTACCGCCGGGCTCGGCGGTCGGGCTGGCCGGCGGGACGACCACCTACGCGGTCGCCCGGCGGCTGCGCGCGGTCGAGGGCCTCACCGTGGTGACCAACTCGCTGCCGATCGCCGAGCTGCTGGAACAGCCCGCCGAGGACGGCACCCCGTCCACCGCCACGGTGATCCGCACCGGCGGCGTGCGGACCCCCTCGGACGCGCTGGTCGGGCCGGTGGCCGACCAGGCGATCCGCTCCCTGCACGTCAACCTGCTGGTCCTGGGCTGCCACGGCCTCTCCCCCGAGGCCGGGCTGACCACCCCGAACCTGGCCGAGGCGGAGACCAACCGCGCCTTCCTCAGCTCGGCCCGCCGGGTGGTCGTGGTGGCCGACCACACCAAGTGGAACGCGGTCGGCCTGGCCTCCTTCGCCGACCTGGACCAGCTGGACGTCCTGGTCACCGACGACGCCCTGCCCGCCGAGCAGCGGGCAGCCGCCGCCGGACTGGTCGGCGAGCTGATCGTGGCCGCGACGGCGGACCACACGGGCCGAACCGGCTGACGGATCCGAAGGATTCAGCCGGGCCGGCCCGAACTCCCCCGCACCACCAGCTCGGTGGGCAGTTCCAGCCCTTCCCCCGCCGCCGCCTCCCCGCGCACCTGGTCCAGCAGCCGGCCGACCAGCGCCGTGGCGATCGCCCGCAGCGGCAGCCGGACCGAGGTCAGCGCGGGGTGGAGGTGGCGGCAGAGCGGCGTGTCGTGGAACCCGGTGACGGCCACCCCGCCGGGCCCGACCACCAGCCCCTCCGCCCGGACCGCCTCGTACACGTCCAGCGCCAGCAGGTCGCTGCCGGCCGCGAAGGCGGTGGGCCGGTCGGGCCCGCGCAGCAGCGCCCGTACGGAGGCCACCACGGAACCCGCGGCGGCCGTACCGGAACTCCCCGCCCCGGAAGCCCCCACCGCCACCGCGGACAGGCCCAACCGGCGTGCCTCGGCCAGGAATCCGGCCCGCCGCGCCGCCATCCAGGGCAGCTCCTCGGCGGCCCCGAGGTAGCCGATCCGGCGGTGGCCGAGCGCCGCGAGGTGCCGCACCACCTCGGCCATCGCCGCCTCGTTGCCGATGTCCACCCAGCGCTGGGGCTCGCCGGGCCCGGTCCGGCCGAAGCTGGCGAACGGGACGCCGAGCCGGGCCGCGTGGGCGATCCGGACGTCCTCGTGCAGGACGTCCGCCAGCACCAGTCCGTCCACCTGACGGGCCGCCACCAGTTCGTCGATGGCGGCCACCGGGTCGGCCGCGCCCTGCCCCGGCCGGAACAGCAGCACCCGCTGCCCCGCCGCCCCGGCCGCGTCGACCAGGGCCTCCAGGAAGCCGGCCATCAGCGGGTTGGGGTCGAGCGGGTCGTCCACCGGGGCGAGGTAGCCGAGGGTGCGCCGGGCGCCGCTGCGCAGCGAGCGGGCCGACTGGTCGGGCTGGTACCCGAGTTCGCGGATCGCCGCGTTCACCCGGTCCAGCGTCTCCGGGCGGACCCGCCGCGGCGCGTTGAGCGCGTTGGAGACGGTCTGCCGGGAGACCCCGGCCGCCCGGGCGACCTCCTCGATCGTGGTGGCGCCGCGGCGCGGCCGGTGCGGTCCCTCGGGCATGCGGTTCTCCAGACGTGGTCGGTGCGCGGAGCGGGCCGGGGCCCGGGGCCGGCCGGCGGCCCCGGAGGCGGTCAGCGACGCAGGGTCAGCAGCCCGCCGCGCGGCACCGGGATCACGTCCGCCCGGTCCAGCTCGACCTCGCCCTGCCGGACGATACGCCCCCGGGAGTCCTGCACCGTCACCGCCACCTGCCCGCGGCCGCCGGTGAGCCGGACGTCCGGGTCGGCGTCGGCGTTGGCCACCAGCAGGGTGCGCCAGTCGTCGCCGGAGGCGTCCACCGGCAGCGCGGCGTACCGGGCCACGGCCACCGTGCCGGTGTCGGTACCGGCGCCGGTACCGCCGCCGGTGCCGCGCGCGGTGACCATCGGGTAGCCGAGGTCCGGGCGGGCCGGGAGCAGTTCGCCGAGCTGGAGGGTGTCGGCGTGCTCGCGGAAGACGCCGAGCCAGAAGGCGATCGCCTCGCGCTGCTCCTCGCTCTGGGCGGCGAGGTCGACGGAGATCTGCGGCACCGAGAACAGCACGTTGATCAGGTGGCAGGCGACCTGCTCGGCCGGTTCCTCCCGGTGCCACATCAGCATGTCGGCGTGGACCGGGACGGGCCCGGCGGCCAGCCGCACGTCGATGGTCCGCTGCCGGTTCTCCTGCGGGCTGAGCGGGCAGTCGGTGGCGCGGATCATGGTGGCGTACGGCCACAGGCCGGGGCTGACGTACGGCTGGCGGTGCTCGATCATCGCCTCCGGGTTCGCGGCGGTGATCCGGCCGCGGATCGCGGCGAGCAGCCGCTCCACGCCCTCGTCCACGCTCGCGCAGTCCGCGCCGGGGCGGGCCGCCGGGGCGTCGTCGCGCTCCGCGGCCCGGGCGAACCAGTCGACGAAGTCCACCTTGAGGCCGTCCATGCCCCACTCCTCGACGGCCCGGACGAGCCGGTCGGTGAGGAAGGCCCGGACCTCGGGGTGGCGCGGGTCCGCGACGATCGCGCCCATGTGGGCGGCGTCGGCCAGCGCGAGGTGGCCGATCTCCCGGTACGCGGCGCTGTCCTTGCCGATGAACGGCAGCGCGTACCAGAGCATGTAGCGCACCCCGAGCTCGTGCACCCGCCGGACGTGGGCGGCGGTGTCGGGCAGCGAGACCGGCTCCCAGTCGCCGCAGTGGGCGTAGCCGCGGGTGCGGTCGGCGGTCATCCAGCCGTCGTCCACGATGATCACGTCCAGGCCCAGCTCCTTGCCGAGCGCGGCCTGGGTCTCGACGCCCTTGGGGGTGATGTCCTGGTGCATCGAGTACCAGGTGGAGTACGCGGGACGGCGGGCGGCCTCCGGGATGTCGGCCGTACGGCCCTCGCCCCACCAGGCGGCCAGGTCGGCCAGGGCGCGCCCGAAGTGCCGGCGCGAGGTGTCGATCCGGACGGTGAGCCGGTCGGTGGCCTGGGCCCAGAACCGGAACTCGCCGGTCTCCTCGACCACTCCGGCCCCGGCGAGCACGTCCGGGCGGCCGGCCGCGAAGGCGCTCAGGGCGACGTCGCCGGTGCCGACCAGCGCGGCGATCGGCGCGCCGTTGGCGAGCGAGGTGCGGCGCGGGGCGCTCCAGGCGGCGGGCAGCCAGCCGGTGCCGCGCGGCTCGGGGGTCCAGAGGGCGGTGGCGTCGACGCAGGGCACCCGCCACTCGATCCGGACCTCGCCCGGGCCCTCGGCCGTCACCTCCACCACCCCGTCGGCGACGCCCCGGGCCGTGCCCGTGCCGCTCACCCGCAGGTCCAGCCCGTCGGCGTACAGCGGGCGCAGGCCGCCGGCGGCGGTGGGGGCGTGCGGCTCCCAGACGTCGGCCGCCGCCGCGCCGGCCGTCGTCCCGCTCGTACCGGCCGTGGCGCCGGCCGTGCTCACGGTCGTGCCGGTGTCGTTCGTCTCGGTCATGGTCAGCCCTTCGTGGCGCCGGCCAGCAGGCCGGAGATGAACTGCCGCTGGAGGACCAGGAAGAGGACCATCATCGGCAGGGTGGACAGCGCGGTGCCGGAGAGGATCGCGCCGTAGTCGGTGTTGGACTTGTTGCCGTGCAGCGTCGCCAGGGCGACCGGCAGGGTGTGCATCTCGGGGCTGCGCAGGGCGATCAGCGGCCAGACGAACTGGTTCCAGGAGCCCAGGAAGAGGAAGATCGACAGGGCCGCGAGCACCGGCCGCATGACCGGCACCACCACGCTGAACAGCACCCGGAGTTCGCCCGCGCCGTCGACCCGGGCGGCGTCCAGGAGCTCGTCCGGCAGGCTGCTCAGCGACTGCCGCATCAGGAAGATGGCGAACGGCACGCACAGGCCCGGCAGGATCAGCGCCTGGTAGGTGTCCAGCAGGCCGAAGTCCGTCATCATCTTGAACAGCGGTACCAGCACGACCTGTTCGGGCACCACGAGGGTGGAGAGCAGCAGCGCGAAGAGCAGGGTGCGGCCGCGGAAGCGGAACTTGGCGAAGGCATAGCCCGCGAGCAGCGCCACGACCAGGGCGCCCAGAGTCTGGACCCCCGCCACCAGCAGGGAGTTGCCGACCACCCGGAGCAGGCCGATCTTCTGTTCCAGGTGGCTCAGGTTCTCGCCGAGGCTCCCGCCGGGCAGCAGCTTCGGCGGCCAGTCGAAGACCTCGGTGTCCTTGCGGGTGGCCGAGACCACCAGCCAGTAGAAGGGGGCGATCGACAGCCCGGTGACGCCGGCCAGGAAGAAGGTCAGCGGCCAGCCGCGCAGTTTCTTGAGGTTCACTTGTCCTTCTCCCCCATCAGGCGCATCTGGACGGCGCCGAGCACCGACACGAGCAGGGTGAGCGCGTAGGCGATGGCGGAGGCGTAGCCGAAGTCGAAGTACCGGAAGCCGTTCTGGTACAGGTACATGGAGACGGTCAGGGTGGCGTTGTCCGGCCCGCCGCCGGTCAGCACGTACGGCTCGTCGAAGAGCTGGAGCGTGCCGATGGTCGAGAGCACGACGGTGAACAGCAGCACCGGGCGCAGCGCGGGGACGGTGATCGAGGTGAAGCGGCGGATCGGGCCGGCCCCGTCGACCATCGCGGCCTCGTACAACTCCCTTGGTATGGACTGGAGTCCGGCGAGGTAGATGACGGCGTTGTAGCCGGTGTAGTGCCAGGTGAGCACCACGACGACGGCCATCCGGGCCCAGACGGGCTGCATCATCCAGGCCAGCGCCGCGCGCGGGTCGTCCTCGTGGCCGGGCAGGTCGAAGGCCTCCGGCCCGAGCCCGAGGCCGTCGCAGAACCACTCGGGCCGCATGCTGATCCGGTAGTGGGCGTGGCCGGCCAGCCGGAACGCCGGAAGCCGGGCGATGACCGACGTCGTCTCGATCCCGAAGGTGTCGGAGATCCGCCGCATCCTCCGCCCCACCACGGCCCGGATGTCCGGCACGTACGCGTCCTCGGCCACGAGGTGGATCAGGTCGAGGTTGGAGACGACGTCTCCGTCCGGCCCGGTGCGGTGGTCGCCACGCGCGAGTGAACCGGTCGCCGCCACCGACATGCCGGTGACGTCGGCGAACTCACGGGCCAACTCCTGGAACAGCAGGGGGACGTCTTCGGGTCTCACGTGGCTCCTCAGGTGTCGGCGGCGACGGCGAGGAAGAGAGCTTCACGCGCTCTTCCAAGTCCTTTTACATCGTGGAGAGTTCGTATTCAGGCGCGCAGCCTAACAGCGGCTCACCACAAATGGTCACGTTCGCATCAACTACCCCATGCGATATGACCGATACGCCGACAGAATCATTCATATCCGGTCAATCGAAGGCCACTCGACGCACGTAGACCGGGAACGGGTCGGGCCCGACGAACGCGACCGCCCCCACCGCACCGAAGTGGTACAGCCGGTGGCCGATCTCCCCGGCGGCCCGAGGGCCGAACCGGCTGTTGAGGTCGGCAGCCTGGTCCGCGTCCAGCGCGAGCAGGGCGAGTCCGGCCCGGAGGACGTCGAGGGCGTCGAAGAGGCTGTCGAAGACGGTGGGCTTGGTGAGGCCCACGATCTCGACGCTCACGGAGAAGGGGAACCCGTCACTCACCGCGAGCCTCCGATCCGCACCCGGCCGCGGGGCAGCTTTCTTGCGATGGTGAGGGACTGGCGGCAACGGGGCAGCTGGCAGGAGTACTTCTTCGACGTTCCGGGCATGGCAGGGCCTCTTCCGGTATGGGGAGGGACGATCGCAATCGAGGGCCGGTAAGAGGCATGGGAATGCCCGGTCCATCGGCACCGAGATCACGCTGCGTGGTGCATCGAACTACGGGAAGTAGCATGCCCTGCGTTGGCCAGTCGGTGCAACGGAACCCAAGAATGTGCATATGTCTTTTGAGATTGGATGTGACGAGCCCGCTGCCATCACGTCAGACTGTGGGCCGACGACAGAGTGCGACGAGGGGAGGTCGGAGCGTGGCCGCAACACCGACGGTCCGCCGACGGATGCTGGGCGGGGAACTCCGAAAGATCCGCGAGGGACTCAACCTCAAGGTTGATGACGTAGCAGTCCGGCTCGGCTGGCATCAATCCAAGGTCAGCCGGTTGGAGAACGGCCGCCACGGAGTGCGCGCGAACGAGGTCGGGATACTGCTCGACGTCTACGAAGTCACCGACCCGGAGATGCGGGAGGCACTTGAGACGCTGGCGCGCGAGGGCAAACGCCGGGTGTGGTGGCAGCCGTACTCGGATGTGATCTCGAAGCACTACGCCTCGTTCATCAGCTTCGAGGCGGAGGCTGTATCGATCCGGAACTTCGAATCATCGCTCGTGCCGGGGCTGTTCCAAACTGCCGACTACGCGCGTGCACTGATCCGACAGCTTGAGCCCGAGGCCACACCCGACGAGATCAACGCACTGGTCGACGTTCGCTTGGCGCGCCAGAACGCGACGCTCCGGAGAGAGGAACCTCTGAAGCTATGGGCGATCGTGGATGAGGCCGCGCTTCGCCGCCTGATCGGCAACCAGAACATCATGGCGAGGCAGTTGCAGCAGCTCGTCGCCGTCTCCAGGGAACCGCACGTCACCGTACAGGTGGTGCCCTTCTCAGCCGGCGCCCACGCGGGCGTGCACGGGTCGTTCGCGATTCTGAGCTTTCCTGTTCGAGGAGATCTCGACGTGGTGTACACCGAGGCCTTGACCAGTAGTCTCTATCTCGAACGAGATGACGACGTCGCAGCCTACGACCAGGCCTTTGACCGGCTTCGGGCAGCTGCCCTCGACGTCGCGCCGTCACGGCGGCTTATCGCGCAGATCGCAAAGGAACTTGAGTGATGATCACCGATCGGAGCGAAGTGAACCTGGCTGGCGCCACCTGGCGAAAGAGCAGGTACAGCGCCAACCAGGGCAACTGCATCGAGGTCGCCGACGGCTTTGCCGGCACCGTTCCCGTCCGGGACTCCAAGGACCCCGGCGGCCCCGCGCTCGTCTTCCCCGCCGACGCGTGGTCCGCCTTCCTCGCCGCCCTCAAGACCGGCGAACTTCCCAACACGTGAGCACACCCGCGCGAGAAGTCGGCCCAGCCGACTTCTCATGCAACCGATCAGCCAGGACGCCGCCCGCCGCACGACTGACCGGAGCAACAGCCGGAAGGTCCTGCTCCGGCATGACCCGCCCCGGTGCGGCCCGGCGGCTTCAGGGGGCCGCCGGCGGGGCGAGGTCCTTCGTCATGAAGACCCTGCTGGTGCCCGGCGGGTCGCACGGGACGTCGCCCAGGCGTCGCCAGCCGTGCTTCGCGTAGAACACGGGCGCCTGGAAGCTGATCGTGTACAGCACCGCCGTGCGGCAGCCGCGTGCGCGGGCCTCGTTCTCGGCCCGGTGCAGGATCTCGCTGCCCAGGCCGCCACCGCGCAGCTCGCGCGGCAGGAAGAACAGGTCGAGGAAGAACAGCCCGAGTGAGGTGCGACCGGTCAGACCGCCGATCACCCGGCCGGTCCGGGAGTCGCGTACCAGGACGGCCAGCGGGCGGCGGTCGTCGATGGCGGTCGTGTCGGTGTTGAACCGGTCCAGGGCATCGGAGACGAGCGATACGTCGGTGGGCTCCGGGGCATCGGTGACCGTGAGGCCGATGCCGGGCCAGGGGTTCGGTGGGGTGATGTCGGTGGCGGGCATGAGGTTCCCAGGGCGGTTGGCGGAAGGGGTACGGGCGGAGGACGCGGTGGCCTCGGCCGGTACGGGACGATAGGGCGCGGACGCTTCGGCCCGACCCGAATCGAGACCGACGACAATCGAAGGCATGGACGATCAGCGCGAGAGCCGGGACGTCGGTGTGGACCTGGCCGTCGTGGCCAGGCTGCTGGCCGACGGCACCAGGGCGGACTTCTGTCTGGCCCTGCTGGACGGCCGGGCCTGGACGGCCAAGGAACTGGCCCGCCACGCCGGTGTCGCGGCCTCGTCCGCGACCGAGCATCTGAACGTGCTCGTACGCGGCGGACTCCTCGTCGAGGAACGGCACGGGCGCCACCGCTACCTGCGAATGGTCGATCCGCGCGTGATGGCCCTGATCGAGAGCCTCGCCGCGCTCGCGCCGCACCGCGCCCCCGGACCGCGTTCGCTGTCGGGCTCGGGGCGGCAGCGGGCCCTGGCCCGGGCCCGGCTGTGCTACGACCACCTGGCCGGGGAACTGGGCCTGGCCGTCACCGACTCGATGGCCGATCGCGGCCTGCTGGACTGGGGCGCCGATCCGTCGCTCACCGCCAAGGGGGCGGCGTGGCTCGGAGACCTGGGCATCGCACTGCCCGACGCCTCCCGCAGGCCGCTGGTACGCGCCTGTCTGGACTGGACCGAACGGCGCCCGCACCTGGGCGGGGCCGTCGGCGCCGCCGTCTGCGGGCACGCCCTGGCCGCGGGGTGGCTGACCCGGATCGGAACCACCCGCGCCCTCGCCGTCACGGATCTGGGCAGACGTGAACTGCGCGAGCACCTCGGACTGCCCGCGACCACCGACATGCCATCCCGGGACCAGGAGGCGGACTAGCCTCCCCGGGACGCTCGGGGCCGGGCGCGAACGGGGCCCGCGCGAGGAGTCGGCCGGGCCGACTTCTCGTGCTCCCTGCCGCGCAGCGCTACGGGAGCACCGGGCGCAGGACCTCGGCCACCCGGGCCTTGACCACCTCACCGTGGACGAGCGGGACGGGCCGGCCCCCGCGCTCAACCGAAACACCGAGGTCCGCCAGCACGTACAGGGCGCGCAGGGTGCGCACCGTGTTGGAGGCCCAGACCGGCATCGGCCCGCGCTCGTACGGGGCGAGGGCCTCGGCGATCGGCGACAGCCAGGCGGTCGACCGCTCCGGCGTCAGGTCGGGGCGGGTGAGGACGAGGGCCACGGCCTTGGCGAGCCGGTCGTCCTCCCGCTCCGCGAACAGGTACTCCGTCGGGGCCAGCAAACGCTCGGCGGCGAGCGCGAGCAGCGGTTCGGGGTCGACCTCGGGCCGCAGGCCGAAGGCCCCCAGCAGGTCCGCGCCGTGCGCCACCGCGTGCAGCCACCCGAGCGCGTCGTCACGGCCCCGCAGGTCGGCCTCCGCGCGGTACCAGCCGGCGAACGCGTCGACCCACTCGGACCTGACCCCGTCCTGATCCACGATCATCCGCAACACGAGCGGGGCGAACGTCCTGGCCTCGATCCGCGGATCGCTGAAGCGCCCCGCCATCAGGTCCCCGAGCGCCAGACACCGCTCGCCGTCGATCACCCCGCCCCGTATCCAGGCGTCCAGCACCGCGTACGGGTAACCGTCCCTGACCTCCGGGTCCGGATCCCCCAGAGCCACCGCCAACTCCGCGGTCAGTTCGTCCAGCCCGCGCCCCGGGGGAAGAGCGCAGTCGTTCTCGTAGATCTCACGCCAGTTCGTCACGGCCGGACCCTATCCGTGGCCGCCGAGCCCTTTCACCTGCATTTTCGCCCTCGCCGGCAAGGCCCCGACCGCTTGGATCCGATCAGCACCCGCGCGAAAAGGATCATCACTCCGATAAAATCGAGTCCGTCGAGCACAGGGACGACAAGCGGCTGGACCTGTCCAACGACGCGAACAAGTTCACCGCCTCGGTCGTGATGGGCGATCCCGGCACGGCGCCGGACACCCTGCACCTGACCGTCGTCGCCCCCTGCGTCCCGCGCGGCGCCGGCCGGGGGGCCTCCGCGAGCGGCTGACGGCGAAGCCCCGCCCGGTCCCGTGTGGGAAGTCGGCCGGGCCGACTTCCCACGCGGCCGCCGTCCGCCGTCAGCGGCCGACCTCGCGCAGGCGGAAGTCCTCGACCGTCTCGCGCCGGATCAGCAGGCGGGCCCGGCCGTCCTTCACCGCGATCACGGCCGGGCGGCCGACCAGGTTGTAGCCGGACGCCATGGACAGCTGGTAGGCGCCGGCCGCCGGCATCGCCAGCAGGTCGCCGGGGCGCAGGTCGGCGGGCAGTGCGGCGTCCCGGACGAGCACGTCCCCGGCCTCGCAGTGGCGGCCGACCACGTCCGCCCGTGTCTCCCCCGCCTCCGAGCGGCGGCCGACCAGCCGCACCGTGTACGGCGATCCGTACAGGGCCGGGCGCGGGTTGTCGCTCATGCCGCCGTCCACCGCGACGAAGCAGCGGCCGTCCGCCGTGTGCTTGACGGACAGCACCCGGTAGACCGCCACGGCGGCCGGTCCGGCGATCGCGCGGCCGGGGTCGACGATCAGCCGGGGCACGTCCAGGTCGGCCTCGGCGCAGCGCACCGCCAGCCGGTCGGTGACCCGGACGGCGAACTCGGCGAGGTCCAGCTCCTCGTCCCCGGGCAGGTACCTGATGCCGTGGCCGCCGCCGAGATCCAGTTCGGGCAGTTCGACGCCGTGCCGGTCCCGGGTCTCGGCGAGCAGCCGCACCACCGCGTCCACCGCCTCCAGGTACGGCTCGACCGAGGTGATCTGCGAGCCCAGGTGGCAGTGCAGGCCCGCCAGTTCGAGCCCCGGCTGGTCGAGCACCCGGGCGATCGCGTCGGCCGCGTCGCCGCCCTCGACGGGGAAGCCGAACTTCTGCCCGCCGACCCCGGTCCGCACCGCCGCGTGGTGCCCGGCGGCGATCCCCGGGACGATCCGGACCAGCACCTTCTGCGGCGTGTCGGCGGCCACCAGGGCGGCCAGCCGCGCGATCTCCGCCGGGCCGTCGATGACGATCCGCCCGACCCGCAGCCGCCGCGCCAGCCGCAGTTCCTCCGGGGACTTGGCGTTGCCGTGCAGGAGGATCCGCTGCGCCGGGAAGCCTGCCGAGACCGCCAGCCACAGCTCGCCCGACGAGCAGACGTCCAGGCCCAGCCCCTCCTGCTCCACCCAGTCGGCCATCGCGCTGCAGAGGAAGGCCTTGGCCGCGTACAGCACCTCGGCGTGCGGCAGCGCCCGCCGGTACGCCCGGGCCCGCCCCCGGGCCTCGGCCTCGTCCAGCACGTACAGCGGGGTGCCGAACCGCTCGGCGGCCTCGGCCAGCCCGACCCCGCCGATCAGCAGATCGGCTCCCCGGCCGGGCCGCGCCGTGGCCGGCCAGGGGCCGCCGAGCACGTCGGCGGAGACGGCTCCAGGGGCGGTCCCGGGGGTGGTGGGGACGGGCGGGGCGATGAGCTGGGTCATGGCGGCTGCTCCTCTGGGTGGGCGCGTGGGCGGCGGACGCCCTGACGGGTGTCAGTCCTCGTAGTGCATCGCGAAGCGGCAGTTCGCCGGGCGGGTGCGGTCCCGGTCGGCGGCCGGGGACGGGTCCGGCGGCTCGGGGCGGTCCCGGCGCCAGGCGGCGGGCACGAGGCGGACCGTCCGCTCCAGCGGCTCGTCGACGTCGATGACGGCGGTGACAGTGGTCATGGCGGGGTCCCTCCAGACGACGGCCCGGGCGGCCGCACCCCTCCAGTGGAGACCCTCCGCACACCGACCGCACCCGCCCTTGACGCAGGGCGTACGGCCCGGGGCCCGTCCTTGACGCCTTCCTGACAGCCGTCCGGCGGTCGGCCGGCGGCGGTGTCAGAGCTCCGTCAAGGACGGGGGTTTCGCCGCCAATCCTGTGTCAAGAGCGGCATGTCCCCCGGTTCTCCGGTGGTGGGCTGTCCGCCGTCCCCGCAGCCCCACCCGAACCCGCCGCCCCCGACGAACCGGGGCGGCCCGGAAGGTCCCCCGAGACGATGCGCCGTTCGGCCCTCACCACCCCGGACAACACCCCCGACCAGCAGAACTGGTTCCGCCGCCCGGAGCGCACCGCGGCCCCCGCGCCCGAGCCGCCGCCGAGCCACCGGCCCACCTCGCCGGGCGGCCGCCGCCGGCTGATCACCCGCCGCCAGCTGGCCGAGGCGCTGCCCGCCGCCGTCCGCAAGCTCCATCCACGCACCATGATGCGCAACCCGGTGATGCTGGTGGTGGAGACGGGCTCCGCGCTCACCACGATCAGCGCCGTCCTCCACCCGGGCGTCTTCGCCTGGGTGATCTCCTTCTGGCTCTGGCTGACCGTGCTGTTCGCCAACCTCGCCGAGGCCGTCGCGGAGAGCCGCGGCAAGGCGCAGGCCGAGTCCCTGCGCCGCGCCCAGTCCGCCACCACCGCCCGGCGGCTGCTGCACTGGCGGGTCGGCACCCGCGATCACCGCCACGAGGTCATCCCCGCCGAGCAGTTGATGGTGCACGACATCGTGCTCGTTCCGGCCGGCGAGGTGGTCCCGCGGGACGGCGAGGTGGTCGAGGGCGTCGCCACGGTCGACGAGTCGGCGATCACCGGGGAGTCGGCTCCCGTCATCCGCGAGTCCGGCGGCGACCGCACCGGCGTCACCGGCGGCACCAGGGTGCTCTCCGACCACCTGGTCGTCCGGGTCACCTCCCGCCCCGGGCAGAGCTTCGTGGACCGGATGATCGCCCTGGTCGAGGGCGCCGACCGACAGAAGACGCCGAACGAGATCGCGCTCAACATCCTGCTGGCCTCGCTGACCATCGTCTTCCTGCTCTCGGTGGTCTCGCTCCAGCCGATGGCCGTCTACGCGCACGCGCCCCAGACCACCATCGTGCTGGTCGCGTTGATGGTCGCGCTGATCCCGACCACGATCGGCGCCCTGCTCTCCGCGATCGGCATCGCCGGGATGGACCGGCTGGTGCAGCGCAACGTGGTCGCCCTCTCCGGCCGGGCGGTGGAGGCCGCCGGGGACGTGGACGTGCTGCTGCTCGACAAGACCGGCACCATCACCCACGGCAACCGACGGGCCGTCGCCCTGCACCCGCTGCCCGGGGCGACCACCGAACAGCTCGCCGAGGCAGCCCAGTTGGCCTCCGTCGCGGACGGGACACCGGAGGGGCGGTCACTGGTCGAACTGACGAACCGTCAGTACTGGGTGCCGCCGCGCTCCCCCGGCGAACTCGGCGAGCAGCAGCCCGTACCGTTCACCGCCCACAGCCGGATGAGCGGCGTCGACCTCACCTGGCCGGACGGCACCACCTGCCTGGTCCGCAAGGGCGCGGCGAACGCCGTCGCCCGCTGGGTCGCGGACTCCGGCGGGCGGCTGCCGGCGGAGGCCGAACCCCTGGTGGACCGGATCGCCGGGGCCGGCGGCACCCCGCTGCTGGTCGCCGTCCACGACCGGCACGGCGCACGGGCGTTGGGCGTGGTCGAGCTCAAGGACGTGGTGAAGGAGGGCATCGCCGAACGCTTCGCCGAGCTGCGGCGGATGGGCATCCGTACCGTCATGGTCACCGGGGACAACCCGCTGACCGCGCGCGCCATCGCCGCCGAGGCCGGGGTGGACGACTTCCTCGCCGAGGCCACCCCGGAGGACAAGCTGGCCCACCTGCGACGCGAACAGGCCGCCGGGAACATGGTCGCGATGACCGGCGACGGCACCAACGACGCCCCCGCCCTCGCCCAGGCGGACGTCGGCGTCGCGATGAACTCCGGCACCCCGGCCGCCAAGGAGGCCGGCAACATGGTCGACCTCGACTCCAACCCGGCGAAGCTGATCGAGATCGTCCGGGTTGGCAAGCAACTCCTCATCACCCGGGGCGCGTTGACCACCTTCTCGATCACCAACGACGTGGCCAAGTTCTTCGCGATCATCCCCGCGATGTTCGCGAACGCCTACCCCGGGCTGCACCACCTCAACATCATGGAGCTGCACAGCCCCACCTCGGCGATCGCCTCCGCGATCATCTTCAACGCGCTGATCATCGTCGCCCTGATCCCGCTCGCCCTGCGCGGCGTGCGCTACCAGCCGGCCTCCGCGACCGACCTGCTCCGGCGCAACCTGCGGGTGTACGGACTGGGCGGGCTGGTGCTGCCGTTCCTCGGCATCAAGGCGATCGACCTGATCGTCCAGTTCGTCCCGGGGCTGGGCTGAGCGATCGGCCGGGGGATCCCGACCGGCCCGTCAGAGCGCTGTCAAAATGTGGGCGACCCGCGTCATGGTGGTGTCAGCGGCGGTACGGACGGCTCCGTTCCGGGGTTCACTGGAGACATCCGAAGCAAGGAGTTCCGAACCGGCGGAGCCCGATGGAGAGAGCCGCCGGAGAGACGGAGGCGAACGGCCATGACCGGGACCACCCGAGTGATCGTCGGCCTGAGCGGATCACTGAGCAGTCTGGCCGCCCTCTACCACGCCGTCGGCGAGGCGGCCCGGCACCAGGCGGTGCTGGTGCCCGTGGCCGCCTGGGCCGCCAACGAACGGGACGGCCTACGGCCGCTCTCCGAACTGGAACACGCCGCCCGGCGACGCCTCGACGTCGCCTTCGACCAGGCCTACGGCGGCTACCCGTCCGACCTGGTCATCCACCCGCTGGTGGTCAACGCCGAGCCCGGCCCCGCCCTGGTCGGCGCCGTCACCGGCCCGGCGGACCTGCTCGTCCTCGGCGCCGCCACCCGCCGCCGCCTGGACCGCCTGCGGCACGGCTCGGTCGCCCGCCACTGCCGCCACCGGGCCGGCTGCCGGGTGGTCGAGGTCTCGCCCTCGGCCCTCCTCACCCGCCTCGAACTCCCGGCCCGCACCGGCGCGCCACTCCCCCTGCTGGCCCGCTGACAGATCGTCACCGGCCTTCTGCTGAGGCCCACTTGTGCTACTCCGGGACGCGCAGGTGGGCGCTCAGCCAGCCGAGGGCGGGCGGGATGAGCCGGCCCCAGGTGGTGAAGTTGTGGCCGCCGGTGTCGACCGTCTCCTGGTCGACCACCAGCGGCGGACGGGCCGCCGCCGCGAAGGCGCTGGAGTCGGCGTAGGTGCTGCCGTCCTCCTTGCTGTCCGCGAGCAGCACCGCCAGGGGCGGCATCGGCAGGTGGGCCAGGCGCCAGTCGAGGTCGGCCTCGGCGCGGCGCTGCGGGTCGCCCGCGAAGAGGTCGCCCGTCGTGACGTCCTCCGCCGCCTTGAAGTAGCCGGAGAGCGAGACGGCCGCCGGGAAGGTCCGCGGGTGCTCCATGCCCAGCTTGACCGCGCAGTAGCCGCCGGTCGAGTCGCCGACGATCCCCAGGCTGCCGGTGCCGTCCAGCACCCGGTAGGAGGCCCGCAGGTCGGCGGGCACGTCGGTGGTGAAGTAGCGCTGCGCCTGCGGCCCGTTCGGGATGTCCTCGCACTCGCTGTCCCGGGGCATGGTCGGCGAGGGCCGCATCAGCACCAGGACGGTCGGCTGCATCGACCCCTTGCGCAGCAGGTCGAGTTCGGCCGCCGGGTAGCGCAGCTTGGTGACCAGGTTGGCGGCGTCGCCGGGGAAGCCGGTCAGCACCAGCACGGCCGGGAAGTGCCGCGCCTCGCCGCCGGGTTGGAAGTACTGCGGCGGCAGGTAGACGTAGCCGTCGGAGCTCAGCCCGGTGGTCGCCCCGGGCAGCCGCACCCGGTCGAGCCGCCCGATCCGGGCCGGATCGCGGCCGACCGCCCCCGCGCCGGTGATCTCCGCCGGACCGAGCACCTGCACGCCGGCCGCGCCCGCACCGGTGCCGCTGCCCGCCGCCGTACCACCGCCCCCCGTACCACCGCCCGTCCCCCGGATCACCCCCGCGCCGTGCTCGCGCCCCAGCAGGTCGGACCAGCTGCTGTAGAACACGAAGTAGTCGTTGACGGCGAGCCCCAGCGTGACCAGCAGGGCCAGCTGGGTGACGGCGATGGTGCCGAGCCGCAGGAACATCGCGGGCCAGCTCCGGACGGCCAGCCGGGGCCAGACCCACAGCGTGCCGAGCACCGTGAACACCGCGAGCAGCGCCGTCAGCGCCAGCAGCTTGTGGTTGGTGAGCCCCATCGGCCCCGACCTCCCCTACCGCCGTGAATCCCGGCCGTGGAACCCGGCTGTGGCACCCGGCCGTGGAACCCGGCGCTGTGGAACCCTGCCGCGAAGGCCGGCCGCGGAACCGGAGCTCCGTACTCAAAGTAGCCGGTCGGACACCTCCGGGCACGCCACCGCGAGCCCGGGTTCCGCAACTTCGACAAGCCTGTCGAAGTTGGCATGCCCAGGCTATGCTGACCCGAAGCCCGCCCCTGGTCGGGCCCCTCGCCCCGTCGACGCACGCACCGCCCAGGTGCGCCCGACCGGAAGGAGGTGCGGTCACAGCCTCCGCCAGACGGCCCACCCGGCCGGCCCTTCCCGATCGGCCAACAAGCCGTCCACATCGCCTTCTTGACGGTCCGTCAATTCTCATCCGCGATTTCACCGCCTGAACCGTGACGCGTGCCCCGGGCCGCCCACCGCCCGTTGTACGGAAGGTGAATCGCCGCGCCCGCCCGAAACCCCCGGCCGCCCCGCCGAGGAAGAGGTTCCGCATGACGACGTCCCGGACCCACCCGCGCCCCGCCGAAGCCGCGGTGCTGCTCACCGTGCTCGGCCTGCTCGTCCTGGAGGAGATCGCCCTCGGCATGGCCGAGGAGGAGGACCGCCCCGTCATCGGCGGCATCCTGATCGGCGCCTCCGGCACCGGCCTCCTGGTGGTCGGCGCGGTCCTGCTCAGCCGCTGGATCGACCTCCGCCGCCCACTCCCGCTACCCCCACCCGGCCCCAACGGCCGCGAGTACAGCGCCCGCGCCCTCGAAGGCTTCCCGATGGAGGCCGTCCGCCCCATACTGCTCGCCGAGAACGCCCCCCAGCTCGGCCACCTGTACTCCGCCTGGATGCTCGCCCGGGCCGGCCGCCCCGCCCCCTGGATCGCCCGCCGCCTGGCCATCCCCCCGGACGCCGCCCAGCTCCTCGTCGACGCCGCCCGCACGGCGAGACTCGATCAGCGCCGCTGACCAGGCGCCGCACTCGCCTGCGCCACCAGGTACGGCACCAGCCCGCGCTCCGCCAGCGCCGACCGCCAGGCATCCCGCGCCAGCACCAGCTCCCCCGGCCCGTCCGCTGCCTCCCCGGCCTCCGGCCCCCTCGATCGGGCCGCCCCCAGCAACCCCAGCCCGCCCACCAGCAGACTCACCGCACCCGCCCCGGCCGACACCCATCCGGCATCCACCAGCGCGTGCGCCAGCACCTCCATGTCCTCGACCAGCCCCAGCACGGAACCCAGCAGCAGGAAGACCACCGCCGCCCCCACGGCGATGATCGGCACCACCACCCCCAGCACCCCCCACCACCCCGACGCCCGCTCCCTGGCCGGCACGTCCACCGGCAGCCGCGCCACCGCGTCGGCATCCGCCCGCAACGCCGCGTACCGCTCGTACTCCGGCGCCGCCGCGGCCAGCACGAACTCCGCGTTCTCCCGCGCCGTCCGCCGCAACCGCTCCACCCCCCGGGCCTCCTCCCCACTCGCCCGCAACGCCGCCCGCACCTCCGGCGCCGAGAGCGCCCGCCCGAGCTCCGTCTCGAAGTCCGCCCGATCCTGCTGCGGCAGCCGAAGCGGCCTGTCCATGCTCGTCCCCGATCGCCGTGCGTAATGTTCTACAGAACTGTAGAACAAGGAGGCACGTTGCAGCAGCCCTGTTCACGGGTGGATTCGGTGCTCAGGAGGGGTCGGCCATCGGCACCCGGGCGAGGGCATCGCGGATCAGCTCGGCAGGGTCGGGGGCCTTAAGGCCCCACTCGCGGTACCACTCGGCGATCCGAGCCATCGGGTACCCCGTCCTCAGCGACGCCTTAAGCAGCCTGGCCAGGTCGACCTTGCTGACCCACAGCATGTCGATCGACAAGGGCCGACCTCCGGCAAGAAGGTCAACCGCCTCATTCACCGTGAGCCCGGCCGGCAGATCGTCACACGACGGCACGATCCCGCGGGCCCTCAGATGGCGGGCCAGATCTCCAGGGCTACGTTGCAGTTTTCGCGCCCCCATGATCAAACGCGCGAACGGCACCACGTCCCCCACCAGCACGTTTCCCCAGTCCATTCCGCTGTCGGGCGAGAACAACTCCTCGTCCAACCGAGTGAGCTTGCCCGACAGAACGATCGGGACCTCCACGCCATAGGCCCTGAAGCGGTCGAGGACTTCGTACAGTGAGCAGTTCCTCAATCCGGGCAGCTCAAACAGCCGCCTGAGGGTCAGGTCGGCCACGTCAATCCGCCGCCCCCTGTCCATGAACAGCTCCAGATCCGCCGGACACACGTCCTTCGGCATGCGCGGAAGCCTGAACCCGGCGGTCCCGAGCACCTCGGCAGCCCGGTCCGGCGCGATCCCCAAGTCCTTCTCTGCCCAGAGAAGGTGATCCACCGGCATCCCTTTCGACCGCGTCAACCACGGCCCGGTGCCGTTGAGGTTCCGGCTCAACAACATCAAGGTCTCATCCGAGGGGAACGGCGGCAGCCCCTTCACATCCGCCTCAAGACCGTACCTCGCCATGGCTTCGGCGACTCGTCCCACCGGAATTCCGTGCACTCGACCGGATTTGGCCAGGAATCCCAGTGGGACCTCGCTTCCCGGCTCCGGCCCACCCCAAATCGTTCCACCCCCGGAACGCTTCCAGAGGAAAATCGGATCGGTGTCGACAGCGATGGCGAGATCCAGCACCTCGCGGGTGACCTGTCGGCCCGCACCCTCCCAGACACCTGCCGCAGCGGCCGCTGGAATTCCCCGCAGATCGGCAATGATCAGCAGGTCACTGACGTGTGCGAACCGGCGGCCGTCCTCCTCCCGGAAGTGCGAACCTCGTTCACGGGGAATACCGAACTCGGCGGCCCTGGTACGAGCGGTCTCGGACGTGACGCCGAGATCGCGGGACAGTTTCGTGAGCCAATCGCCGTGATGCGCCAAGGACCACGACCTCAGGTCGTCCTTGATGACCGGCGCCAGAACGCCGATGTCAGAGGGGATCGCCGGGCGCACCCTCCTCTCCCCGATCAGCTCGGCGCAGATCTGCGATATCTCGGGCAATGACGGTTCCAGTGCGTGGGCCAATATCCGCCAGAGCGCCACGTTGTCCGGAAGGCTTCCCACAACGCTCTCCCTGGCCGGTTCATCCGCTTTCTCGAACCACGCGAGGACGTCACCGTCCGCGAGAAAGCAGCCGGTACGACGAGTGTCGTAGTCGACCCCGCCGAAACTCAGCGGTCGTCCCTGCCGGATGACCTCAACAGCCACCAAGTCGGCGAACTGGTAGCTCTCCCTCGTCACCCGGTGGATCCACTCCATGCTCAGCACGGCCGAGTCGCCGCTCACGAACTCGGCCACCGCAGCCTCCAACAGCCCTCTGACCGTGTCTGACGGGTCGCTGATGATGCGACGGCGGTCGACGGACAGCTTGCCCGGCGACAGGCCTCCCGTGAGGTTCACCACTGCGCCGGGCAGTCCGCGCATCGTGATGACCCCGCGGGCGACTTCCGGCTCTACCACCAGGCCGTCCACCAGCAGAGCACCGCCGTACTCGCACCAGGCCACCTGCACGCCGTCCGGGGCATGGGCCCAGGGTGTCATCCCGCCCCAGGCATTGAAGCCGAAGGTTTCATCCTGAGGTGCCTCGCGAGCCTTCAGAACTCCGACCTCCCACACCGTTTTCCGCTCGTCGCGTACCGCCGATGTAGAGAACTCTGCGACGGCCAGGAGGCGTTCGAGAACATCTACACACGACCACGAATCCGCCATCTCAATGTCGTCCCGCAAGTACAATCGCACGGTGGTGCCGGGCTCGCCATCCTGATCCGAACGCTTAGTGACGCGGAAGAGGTGGCTCGGGCCGTAGATGGAGACATCCAACCGCGGGCCCAACTGGCCGGAGGCATCCAGACGGCAGGTGGTGACCCGGATCTCGTCGGCGAGCATGAAGTAGCTCAGCACGCCGATGCCGAAGCGGCTGTTGGGGTGCAGCTCGACGGGCGGGTCGACCTTGCGCCACTCGGCGCGTTCGAGCTTGAAGTCCAGCTGCTCCGCGAAGCGGGCGCCGGCGTTGGAGAAGACGCCCCTCAACTCCTCCTCCCCCATGCCGACGCCATTGTCCTGGCACTCCAGGTAGGCGCGGCCGTTCTCGTCCACGCCCTGGCGGAACTCGATGCGACCGTCGTAGGTGAAGGTCGCGATGGGGTTGGTGCGGTCCAGGTACTCCGTGCGGGCGCGGCGGTAGCGGCAGGCGTCGAGGGCGTTCTGGTAGAGCTCTCTGACGGCCAACTCCCGGTCCCGGTAAAGCTCTACGCCCATCAGCAGGCTGCGGACCCTGCGTTCGTCCATGCGGAAGCGTGCCCAGCCGGTGAAGGCGCCGGCGGCGGGGGCGGCTTCGTCGGAGGTGAGGCGGGTGGGAAGTGGGTGCGTCGTGAGGACGCGGCGGACGGCGTGGAGGAGTTCGTCCGCCCGGGCGGTGTACTCGCGCAGGCCTTCGACCACGGCCTCGTGATGGCACTCGGCGCGTAGTACCGGCAGGTCGTAGGAGCCACCCCACGCGGCATCGTCCAAGGTCCGACGCAGCTCGGTGAGGTCGACCTCGTGCGGGATGCCGAGGTGTTCGGCCACGATCTCGGGTAGCGCCGTCATCTCGATGGCGGTCCCGTACGCCAGCGCGAGCAGGAGCGCCAACCGGGGCTCCCGGACATGCTGTTCGCCCGGGGCCCGCAGGTGGTCGTCGGCGCTGAGGCCGGCCAGGTAGTCGCGGTTGCCGACATCGGGGCCTCGACGGAGACCGTGCAGCAGGGCGCAGACGCGCTTGAGGGCGAAGGTCTCGCCGAGGTCGGCGAGCATTGGCAACTGGTCGACGATCTCCTGGACGCCCTCGGGGTCGGCGAGGTCCTCGTGCTGGTCGAGCCAGCGATGGAAGAGCCACCAGCCGAGTGTTGCGGCAGAGGCGGGTCGGGTTCGGGTGCGGCCCACGAGCAGGTCGTAGGACTCGATGAACTGCTCGTACGCCGCCCGGTCGGGGTCAGGATCAGGTGTGCGCGCGAGGTCAGTTGGACGCACAGAAGCGCGGACCGCTGTCAGGCGCAGCGAGCGGACCCGGTAGAGGAACGGCAGGACGGCCAGCAACGCGGCCTCGGCCGGGTAAAGGTCGAGCCGATCGTCGCCGAGCAGCCAGTCGACTCGGGAAGCAAAGCGCACCGCGATCCCGGGGTCCTGCCACGGGTCTTCGGCGAGCACCGTCTCGTCCCGCAGCCGGGCCAGTTCACCGGCGGCCTTCAGGACGACGGACCGGTACGGCTCGGCGTCCCGGTCCTCCCGGACGTGCTTCCAGACACGCGACTCGGCAGCGGCCTTCACCCACTCGTCGGCCCCTTCCGGTACGGCCGGGGGCTGACTCCCGCCCATGTTCAGAACGCCGATGCTTCCGGTCTGCACGACCGTCCCGTGCACCCTGTCCGCCGAGTTCGACGTGCTGTCGACCATCCCTCGTACCCTCCCCGTCCCCATGTGCAGGGGACGAGCGTAGGGCAAGCGCCCCTCATGCCACGGTCAGAATCCCGCGCATGAAGTGGTGGAACGTACAGAGGTACGAGTACCCGCCCGGCTGCGTGGGAGCGATAAGCGTCGCGCTGCCGCCCGGGGCGATCGGGCCGGTGTCGAAGGTGCCGTCCTGGGCGGTGAGGGTGTGGGCGGTGGTGCCGGTGTTGGTCACGGTGACCGCCGTGCCCGGGCTGAGGGTGAAGTCGGCGGGCTCGAAGGAGAAGTCGCGGATCGTCACCGTCCCCGTGAAGGGGCTGGGCGACGGCGGGGCCGTGGATGGCGACGGCGGCGCGACGGTACTGCTGGTCTCCTCCGGGCCCGGCACCATGAACGAGCTGACACAGCCGGTCAGTACGGGGGCCGCGGCGAGCAGGAGGGCCGAGGCCCGGAGGAGGGTCCGCATCAGGCGGGGGTGGCGAGCAGCCTGGCCCGCTTGGAGTCGGCGGCGGCCGACGGGGTGGCGCCGATGTTGGAGACGGTGGTGGTCAGGATGGCGTCGACGTCCGGGATCCAGTTGGTGGTCTTGGACTGGACGAGGACCTGCCGGGTCTGCGGCGTGCCGTCGCAGATCACGTCCGCCTCCGCGGTCCGGCTGGAGCCGAAGGCGACGACGGTGTTGTCCTCCGGGTCCTTCTGTTCGACGGAGACGGTGAGCGAGCGGGCCTCGTCCGCGATCGAGCAGAGGTACTCGACCTGCACCCGGACCCGGCCGGGGAGCTTGGGGTCGATGACGGCGTCGCCGAGGGTGACGGTGGTGGGGACCGGCTCGTCGGCCCGGGCCGGTACGGCGGCCCCGGCGGCGCCGGTGAGGCCGGTGAGGGCCGAGGTGAGTACCGTCAGGATGATCCACCGCTGCACTGAAACCTCCGGTCTGAGGACGTATAGGCGTACGAACGCATTGCGGCCGACGTTAACCGCCCGGAGATCCACCCGCGCGCCCAACCGTCCGAACGTCATACCAACAGCCCAGCGCCCAGTCCGCGACCCTCGCCAGCCGGTCCCAACCGCCCCCCACCCGATGGTGTGCGTGAGAAGTCGACCTGGCCGACTTCTCACGCACGCAAGGGGAATGACGCCGGCCCGTGTCCCAGGACACCTGGGGCACGGGCCAGAAGGGTGCACACCGCGCAGATCACGTCGTCAGGTGGTCGAACTCCCCGGCCTTGACGCCGCACAGGAGTGCGCCGAGCGCGCCGGGCGAAGTCGAGAGGACGGTGTCGGGGTCATCGCTCTCACGAATCCGGACAGTGGCGTCGGCAACTGCTGAGACGTAGATGCAGTTGGCGGTGTCGCCGCTGAACGAGGACTTCTGCCAGCTCTGAACGGCCATGGTTCTTCCCGTCTCACATGCTCTGGGCGGTCCGGCGGATCAGGTCGCGGGACGCGTCGGGCTTGAGCGCACTCGCCTCCAGCCGATCCAATACGGCTCGATACTTGATCAGCTGCGGCTCGGTGTCAATGAACTCGAATCGGTCCCCATCGACCTGGACACTGTCCAACCGCGCGACCTCTGCTGCGAAGTACACGATCCCGGCACCGGAACTGGGGTAGCTACCGGTGCCGAACGGGATGACACGAAGATCGATGTGCGGGTGTTCACTCATGGTCAACAGATATTCGAGCTGATCACGGGCAACCTTGCGGCCCCCAAAGCCCATACGCAAGGCCGTCTCATGGACGACGGCCGACAGCGGCATCGGATGGTCGCCGAAGAGCACCGCCTGTCGCTTGATGCGGTGAGATACCAGGTGCTCCACTTCGGGCGGGGACAACGGCGGGACTACGTCCCGGAACAGGGCACGAGCATGTTCAGGGGTCTGGAGAAGACCAGGGATGTGGACCACTGAGACGATCCGCATCGTCTGCGTGTGGTGCTCGAGTTCCGCCAGGTCGAGCGCTCCGGCCGGGAGGATCTCGCGGTACTCCTCCCACCAGCCACGCGTGCGGCCGCCGGTCATGTGCGTCAGTGCCTCGATCAGGGCGTCGTCCGCGCAGCCGTAGAGACGCGCCAGGGTCCGTACGCGGTCCGCGCTCACCGGGTACCCGCCGGATTCGATGTTGCTGATGCGGGACTGCGGGGTGCCGTGCAGTTCCCCGGCTCGTGTGACCGAGAGTCCCGCCTGCTCGCGCAACCGGCGCAGCTCCGCGCCGAGTCGCCGCTGCCGGATGCTCGGCGGAGTCTTGCTGGGCGGCATCCGCTGTCTCCTCGCTCTCGGCCGCCATCGTCGGCGCCCGTCACCCATGGGAGTGGTAGTGATACAGATTCCTCAAAGGCGGTGGACTACATACTACCGACTGGCTACTTTTGACTCTGCGTCATGGATGCCCGCTGCCGGCGGTGACAGCAGCGCGGCGTCCAACTCCCCTACATGTAGGAGACTTCCATGAGCGCTACGCCCTCGCCAAACTCCCGCCCGACCACGCTCCGCCCGCCGGTCGAACCGACCTTCGACCAGGAGCTGTGCGGGCTCGTGCTCGACACCGCACCCCGGCTGTTCGCCGTCGTCCAGGTGTGCGGCAACGACGCTGACGGGTGGGTCGCGGCCTGGGGGCTCGCCGACTCGGACGGCCGGAGCCACGTGATCAGTATCGATGGGCGGACGCGGATGACCCTCCCCTCGCCCGAGCGGGCCGTGCGCCACTTCTCCAGGCGGCCGGGCATCACCGCCCGACTGATCTGGCTCTCCCCGCCGGAGGCCGCCACCGTGAGCCATGCCGCTGCGGCCTGAACCTCCCCCCTACTCCCGCTCGACAAAGGCCAGCAGGCGCTCGTTGACCAGCTCGGGCTGCTCCAGGTTGAGTCCATGCCCGGCACGTTCCAGAATCTCCGCCCGCACGCCGGGGATCAGGCGGGTGACCCGCTCCACCACCTGGCGCGGCCGCAGCAGCGCACTGCGCCTGCCCACCAGGACGAGCACCGGCAACTCGATCGACGCCAACTCCTCGTCCGTGAAGGGCCGGGCCGGCGGGCGGCTGCCCGGCTTGTAGCTCCGCATGGCGAGCATCAGCGGTGCGATCATCTCGCGCGGCGCGCTCAGTGCCGGGTTGGCCAGCAGCCGGCCGACGGCCGGGCGGAGCGGGCGCGGGGCGAGCATGCCGAACAGGCCGCCGACCATGTGGGCGTAGAACCGCGCGGGGACCTTCTCGATCCCGCCCGGGTCGAGCGGCGCGACCGAGGCCAGCCGCTCGGGCGCGTGGATCGCCTGGTTGAGCGCCAGCCAGCCGCCGTACGACACCCCGACCAGGTGGACCCGCTCCAGCCCGAGGCCGGCCAGCACCTCCCCGAGCCAGGCCGCGTTCTCCTCCGACCCGGCTGCGACGGCGCGTTGCACGCTGCGGCCCGGGTCGTCCAGGGTGTCGATCGCGTAGACGGGGTGCCGCTCGCCGAGCGCCGCGATCTGCGGGTACCAGTTGGACGGGTGCCCGGCGTGGCCGTGCAGCAGGACGATCGGCTCGCCGGTCGTCGCGCCGTAGCGGTGGACGTGGACGCTTCCGTACGCGGTCTCGACGTCGAGTTCCCGGCGCGGGCCCGGCCAGAGTTCCATCGCCCGGTCGTACGCCTCAAGGAACTTCGCCCGAGCCGGCTCGCTGACGAAGTGTCCGACGCTGGTCCTGGTCATGATCCCTCCCTGTTTGATGGTATGGTTGTACCACAAAAAGATCCGGAAGGAACCCGATGCCGAAGCTGGTGGATCACGAGGAGCGGCGGGCCCACATCATCGACGCCCTGCTCCGCTCGGCGGCGAACAGCGGCCTGCACTCCGTCACCATGCGGTCGGTGGCCATCGAGGCCGGCGTCTCGGTCCGCCTCGTGCAGTACTACTTCGACACCAAGGAGCAGTTGCTGCTCGCTGCCATGACCCGGCTGACGGCCCGCATGGGCGAACGCGTCCAGCGGCGCGTCCGCGCGAGCGGGGCCACCGACCCGCACGGCATCATCGAAGCCGTCCTGCTCGAAGCCGTCCCCACCGACGAGGAGAGCCGGGCCTTCCACCTCATCCACACCGAGTACGCGGTGCTCTCCGTCACCGATCCGGCCCTCGGCGGGCCCCAGTTCCTCGCCGCGCCCAACGAGATGGAGGCCTTCCTCACCGCCCAGCTGACCGCCGCCCAACAGACCGGAACCGCCGACCCGCAGCTGGACCCCCGCCAGGAGGCCGTCGTCCTCCTCGCCGTCTCCGCCGGCCTCGGCCTCAGCGTCCTCCTCGGCCAGCGAACGGCGGAGGCCGCCACCACCGTCCTGCGCTACCACCTCGGGCGGCTCTTCCCCGGCTAGGAATCTGTCCGGTCGATCACGTGACTCACTAGACTCTCTCCTCATCCTGGAGGGGGTGGCTGAAGCAGTGATGACTCGTGAGTCGGCCCTTGCGATGGTGCAGAAGATCATGGATGGGGACTGCTACAACGACGCCGAGATCGACCGCACGCTGGAGGCACTGGACAGGGGCCTTGGCTGTCCGAGTGGCTACGTCAGCGACTTGATCTACTCGGCCGACGGGCCGGAGCCGACAGCGGCCGAGGTCGTCGAACTGGCCCTGGCCCACCGACCGTTCGCGCTGTGAGAACGACAACCGCTCGGACCTGCTTCAGCCAGTGCAGCGCATTGTCACGCGGGCGGGTGAGCCGACGGCCGACGCCCGTACGGGAACCGGTGCCGCTGGCAGGATGGCGGCCATGTCGAACACCAGGTGCGTGAAGCCGCCCACCCGTTCCCGGACCGCCCCGGGAACGTCCGTCCACACGATCAAGGTCACCCTGTCCGGCTCCAAGCCCCCGATCTGGCGTCGCCTGCAGGTGCCGTCGGGCACGGATCTGCGGCGGCTGCACGACCTGGTCCAGGCCGCGTTCGGCTGGGAGGACTACCACCTGTGGGCCTTCGAGACCGGGCGGGAACGGTACGGCGTCACCGATCGGGACCTGGGGATCCGCGACGCGACGGCGATGCGCCTCGACCAGATCGCCCCCGGCGTCGGCACGCGGTTCCGCTACATCTACGACTTCGGCGACAACTGGGAGCACGACATCCTCGTCGAGGCCGTAGGAGACGCCGAACCCGGTGTCTCCTACCCTCACTGCCTCACCGGCCGACGGGCCGGCCCGCCCGAGGACTGCGGCGGGATCTGGGGATACGAGTACCTCGTCGAGGTTCTCACCGACCCCGGCCACGAAGAACACGAGGAACGACTCGAATGGCTCGGCCTCGACTCGGCCGACCAGTTCGACCCCGCCGCGTTCGACCCAGCCGAGATCAACACCGCCCTGGCCGACTACACGGCCGTACTCATCCACGACTGAAACCGGACCGCGCCCAGCCGATCGCGCCCCCAACCCCGCCGGGGGGGGCGATCAAGACCCTCGCAGGATCAACGCGGTGCTGCACCGGGTCTCGATCGCGGTCGTCAGAAGTAGCCGAAGAAGCGGTCCGACCAGGTGGGCCGCTGGATGTACGAGGGCAGTCGGCTCGGCCCGTCGTAGTCGCTCTCCAGTAGTTCCTCGGCAACCACGACATAGCCGAGTTCGACCAGCGCCCGGTTGACCCTGGCGAGGTCCTCGCCGTCCAGCTTGCCCTCGGTCCGTGCTTCCTCCGTTCCGCTGAAGGCGCCCGGGTTGTCGGCGCAGACCAGCGCCAGTGAGCCGAACTTGCTGACGCAGACGACGATCCGGGTTCCGCAGACGGTCGCGTGCCCGGGAACGACGACGCGTCCGTACTCGCTGGAGTCCTGGGCGTCCTGCTCGGCCGGGCAGGGAGCAGCGAAGTCGCCTTCGAGTCGAGCCACCAGAGCACCGAAGCGAACCGCGGTCCCGCGACGGTCGTAGCGCTGCGGCCACTCCAGCCACGCCGGATCATCGAGCTCGCGCAGCAATGCCGGCAGGTCCGCTTCGCTCTCGGTCATGCGCTCATCCTGGCGTGGCAGCCGCCCGCGGAACAGTCCGGGGCACCGGCACACTCACCGCTCCCCGACCTCACCCGCCCAGGTTCAGTAGCATCAGGGATTCCGATCGTGAAGGAGTGCCGACCGCGTGAGACTCGTCAGCGACCCCGTGTACGGCGAAGTGGATCTGACGGCGTCGGCGGAGGAGCTGAACCGTCTGGCGGACGCGGTGGCCGAGGGCAAGGGGCTTCTCGGCTCTACCCCCTCGCCGGACGCCGACGCCCTGGCGGGGATCGAGGTGAAGGGGACCGCCGGCCCCGGTGTCCTTGTCCATCTGGACCCCGAGCGGCAGTTCCTCGTGATCAGCGGTGACTCCGCCGGCCGGGCGGTACTCGCGGACAACCTGCGCGGCATGGCTTCCGCCGAGGACGGCGGCCACCTCCACATCGACTACTTTCCCGGGCACTTCTACCTTGCCGAGGGTTCCCTGCCGCTGGTGGTCAACAGTCCGCACGGAGGCATGCCGACCCGCTGAACCGGCCGTTGGTTGTCTGTGGTGACCGAGGATCCGATCAGCGGGATGCCCGCCGGGGCGGTGGTCGCTTCGTCAGTCCTGGAGCCGGCCGAGCAGTCCCCTCCTGAGCGGCGGTAGCGGTCCCGGAGAAAATGGATTGCCTTGGGGGCGGCGCTCACGTTGGCTGGGCAGCATGGCTGAACTGCGTACCGATCGCCTCGTGCTCCGTCGATGGCAAGACTCCGACCTTGAACCGTGGGCGGCTATGAATGCCGATCCTGAGGTTCGGGAGCACTTGGGCGACCTGCTCACCCGTGAACGGAGCGATGCCTCCGTGGCGCGCTTCCAGGCCGAGTTCGACCGGCGAGGCTACGGATGGTGGGCGGTTCAAGTGCAGGCCACGGGCGAGTTCATCGGCTTCGCGGGCTTGGACCAGGTGGATGATGACATGCCGTTCACGGGGGTAGAGATCGGTTGGAGGCTCGCTCGCTCGGCCTGGGGCCAGGGTTACGCCACCGAGGCCGCCCTGGCCGGTCTTGCCTTCGGCTTCGAAACGCTTGAACTTCCCGAGATTCTTGCAGTGACGACTGCTACCAACATCCGTTCCCAAGCAGTGATGCGCCGGATCGGCATGACCCGCGACCCGGCTGACGATTTCGACGACCCCACCGCGCCCGAAGGGCCACTGCGCCCGAACGTGCTGTACCGAATCGCGCGTGGTGTGAGGGCCTGACGCGCTCCCTCCTGGTCGGTCAACCTGCGCACGCGGACAGGCTCAGCCACCACAGCCCCAACGGTCGCATCGGACGTCTCCGGACATCCAACCGCTCGAACCGCCGATCCGGCGAACCTTCCCCGTCAGTACAACTAGACCAAGGCCCCCTGCTCCGCGGGCTGGCGCGGGACGCCGTGGAACACCTGGCGCGTGTGCCACTGCCGGTGGCGGTCGGCGACCGGGGGGCGGCCGGGCTGGGGGCCGATGAGCGGGCGGCCGGAGAGTGCGAGCACGTGGCGGCGGCTGGCCTCGCTGCGGCCGACGAAGCGGTCGGAGACCAGGATGCGATGGCCCTCACCGAGGCCCAGCACGCCCTTGTCGAAGAGCTTGTGGTGCAGTGAGCACAGGCACAGGCCGTTGTCGACCTCGTCCGGCCCGTCGTGCGACCACCAGCGCACGTGCGCGGCCTCCAGCCCGACCGGACTCGCCCCGAGGGCGCCGTCGTAGCCGCAGAAGGCGCACTGGAACTCGTAGGCGGTGAGTATCAGTTCACGCATCCGCCGGTCGCGCTGACGCCGGGCCGCGGCCTCGGGCCCGCCCACGGCCCCGGTCTCGGCCCGCTCCAGGTCGAGGCCGACCGCCTCGCAGAGGTCGGCGTGCAGGGACGTCGGGAAGTGGGCGTCCAACAGCACCCGGGCCATCCGACCCAGCAGGGCCGGCTCCTCGCCGAGCGCGGCCCGCAGCGCGGGCGCGAGCCTGCCGGCGGCCCCGCTCGCCCGGAGGACCCCGACCCCGCTGCCGGGGCTCCCCGGCCCCTGGTCGGTGCGGACCTCCCACACCCCGTCGCTGACCAGGTGGTGGAACGGGTAGGCGGGGGTCGTCGGACGCGGCGGGCCGTACTCGACGAGCAGCCGCTTCAGCTCCTCCTCGACCGCGCTGTACCGCAGTTCGCCGCCGGCGTCCCGCTGGTAGCCGCCGAGCGCGTAGAGCAGCAGCAGCGGCTTGTGCGGCGCACGCTCGCCGCCCTTCGTCCAGCGCCTCAGCCGCGCCACCCGATCGAGCCAGTCCATGCCGGCCAGCGTAGTTCGCGGCACGACGAAGGGATCACCCGGGCCGACGGGTCTGCCCCCGGCTCCCCGAGCCGGTCGAGGTCACTCCGGCCGGAATGCGCTGGCCTCGAGCGTGACGGGTGAGCCACGATGCCCTCTCGTGCCGGTTGAAGGAGGGAGAGTCATGGCCGAGGTGGCTCCGATGGATCTTGTCGTTCTCGCTGACGATGAGGGCAACGGCGTCGGGGTCACCGTCCTGGGTCGGCACCCGCGATGGTCCGGCGGGCTTGCCGCCGAGATCGCCGTGGCGACGCCCTTCGTCAGTGGGCGCATCGACCTGGTGCTGTCGGCCTCGAAGTTGGAGGAGTGGGGCCTGGCCCTGGACAGGCTCGATGCCGGCCAGGACATCGAGTGGATGGAGATGGACAACGGACCGTCCGTCTTCATCCAGCTCACCGGTGAGCGCGGGTGCCCCGAGGTGGTTGTCGAGGACGAGTCGGGCTCGATGGTCACCGTGCGGGTTCCGATCGACCTGCCGGAAGGGTGGATCGCGGACCACCGCGAACGCCTCCGGAACCTGCTGGACTCCTGGAGCCCGATCCCGTCAGTGTAGGGATGGCAACGGCCCGGCCTGCTGTCGGCCGGAGGCGAACTGGTCGTACTGGTCGAGGAGTTCGGCCGTCGCGGCTTGGTCCGGCGCGACCTCCAGGGCTGCGACGAGGTGGTGGCGCGGCGGGCGGGGCCGGATCGAAGGATCGGTGGAATTTTTTTTCCGGATCGACCGGATGCCAACCACCCAGCGGCGGCAGGCATTGTCGGCATGCCATCCAAAAGTGCCCACGAGAGCGGCCCGTCCCGCAAAGTTCGGACTTTCGGGCTGGAACGGCGTCGAAATGTGGCGCGCTTCTTTCTGCGGCGATTTCACGAATTCGCAGGTGGAGATGTGTGGTCCGTAGACGAAACCATGGCTCTGACCTGCGGAGATCAGCAATAATTTATATCAATCTGCACTACTCCAACGGCCGGTACAGGACCGTCGCTTCGGAATCAGGAGGCGGTCCACACCCTGCCCGAGCGTGGGTATCCTCGTCACCGGACCCGCAGACGGGCATGAAATGGGCGCCGCCCCCTCGCCGGAACGGCGCCCGTATGCCTCATCGGGTTCGAAATCCGTTATCCGATCCGGAAGGCATTGCCATGCTCTCACAGGAAACACCCGCACCGACCCCGCCCCGGTCCCGGCGACTGCACCTGCGGGTGACCGCCGGCGGTCTCGGCAGCCTGGCGACGACGGTCGACCTGGGCCTCGGGTGGCGTCTCGTCCGGGCCGGGATGGGCGCGCCCCAGGCCGGGGCGATCTGCTTCGGCCTCCTGGCCGTCCCGGTGTTGGTGGCGCTGGCCGCTGTCCTGTGGTCCGCGGACCGGCTGGAGGCCTCTCCCCGGAGCTGACCGAACAGGGATGGTCCGAGCACCCAGTAACGTTACTGGGTGCTCGGACTGCCCTTGCCTGGAGGGGAGTTGTCATGGATCACGTGATCCATGACCTACCCGGCCCGCCGCACCGCCGCTGCGCCGTGCGCCAGGCGGCGGTGACGGCCCGGTGGGCGGCGGCGGTGGCCTCGGGGATGTCGCCGGGCAGGTGGAGCGGGGCGCCGAGGTGGACGTGCAGGGCGGGGCGGCGCAGGGGGGCGGTGGCGAGTCCGGCGAGCTGTTTGGCGGTGCCGCCCGAGCTGAGGCGGCGGGCGCCGCACTGGCCGAGCGGCACCACGGGGGCGCCGGTCGCCGCCGCGAGCCGGGCGAGGCCGGTGCGGAAGGCGCCCGGTTCCGCGTCGCGGGAGTCCCGGTGCTTGGGCAGGCCGCCCTCGCCGTAGATGAGGACGACCCGGCCGGCCGCGAGCGCCGCGGCGGCCGCGTCGAGGGCTTCGGCCGCCCGGGCCGTGCCGCGGTGGACGGGGATGTGCCCGCCGGAGCGCAGCACTCCGCCGAGCACCGGTACCCGCCACAGTCCGGCGGTCGCCATCACCACCGGCTCGGTGCCCAGGCGGCGCAGCGCGGCCAGCACCACGCCGGGGTCGGCGGCCGAGGTGTGGTTGGCCGCGACGACGCTGCCCGGGGCGACCGGGCCGGGTGTCTCGGAGGTGACGGAGAGGCGCCCGAGGACGGGCACCAGGGCGGCGGCGATCCGGCTGAGCATGGCGGGCCCTCCGTGGCCTCCGGCGTCGTGGGACCGCCATCGTCCCGGCACACCGGCCCCGCCCGCCTGAGTAGCGGTACTCAAACGGGACCGGGTGCCGGCCGCCGGGTCAGCCGCGCTGTACGGTGACCCGGTCCACGGCGGTGCCGTCCTCGGTGAGCGAGCGCACCTCCATCCGGGCGGGCCTGCCCGCGACGGCGGGGGTCACGTCGATGGCCACCAGGCAGTAGCCGGTGTACCGGACCCTGGACCAGGTGACCTTGACGGTCTGGTTGTGGCCGCTCCGGTCGGAGACCACCATCGGCACGGGCTTGTCGTTGGCGCTCTCGTGCCCGAGGTAGGTGTCGGCGGCGGGGAAGGAGTAGAGCCCGCCGCCACCGCCGCCCGCGACGACGTAGGTGGTGCCGTCCTTGACCGGGTCGACGGTGTCGCCGGAGGCGACCTTGCGGGTGGGCTTGCCGGCCCGGATGGGGTCGGTCCGCTCGTAGACGTGGTTGTGGCCGCTGAGCACCAGGTCCACCTGGTACTTGTCGAACAGCGGGGCCCAGTCCTGCTGCGCGCCGAGTTCGGCCCCGTTGTCGTGGCAGGTGGAGTACGTGCACTGGTGCAGGTAGACGACGATGAAGTCGATGCCGGTGTCGGCGCGGAGCGCGGCGAGCCGGCTCTCCAGCCACTTCTTCTGCTTGCCCTTGGTGTAGTCGAGGTTGGCGGGGGTGTTGTAGCAGACGTCGTTGCCGTCGAGGCTGATCAGGCCGACGTTCTGGTAGCGCCAGGAGTAGATGCCGGTGGACTGGCTCCAGGCGTTGTCGGGCGTGGTGAAGCGGGCGCGCATGCCGCCGTAGCCGTCGGTCCCGTACCAGGGCTCCATCTCGTGGTTGCCGATCGCCGGCATCCACGGGGTCCGCGCGGCGACGGGTTCGTTCTGTACGAAGAAGGAGTCCCACAGGCGGGCGTCGTACGCGTCGCTGGTCTTGCCGCTGCCGCCGGCGTTGGCGTAGGAGAGGTCGCCCATGTGGAGGTGGAAGGCGGGGTCGAGGCCGGCGATCAGGTTTCCGGTGGCCGCCGCGTTGTACCCGATGCCCTGGTCGCCGAAGGCGGTGAAGGTGAATCCGGCGCCGCGGCCGGGGGCCGGTGCGGTGCGGAAGCTCGCCACGTCGCCGAGCCGGGCGCCCTGGCCGGCCGGGTCGTAGCCCTGGTGGCCGACCACGTAGTAGTAGGTGGTGTCCGGGATCAGCTGGTCCAGCCGCGCGTGCAGGTAGTACTGGGTGACGGTGGTGGGCTTGACGAGGGGCTGGTCCTCGACCGGCTTCTGCCAGGAGAGCTTGCTGACCAGGGTGCGGACCTCGGCGGCGATCGGGGCGCCGTAGTCGCCGGGCTGGACGCCGATGCGGACGAACGGCGCGGTCACCGCGTCCGGCACCTGCCAGGAGACGACGACCTGCTGGGACGGGTCGGCCCCGTAGGCGAGGTGCCGGCCGAAGGGCCGCAGCGCGGACCCGGCGGTCCGCTCGCCCCGGGGCGCGGGGACGGTCGGGGCGGCGGGGGAGGTCGGGGTGACGGGGAGGGTCGGGGTGGCGAGGGCGGTCGGGCGCGGGGCCGCCAGGGCGGTGCCCGGCAGCAGCAGGCCGCCGGCCGCGAGGGCCGCTCCGCCCGCCGCGCCGGCTCGGAGGAGGTCGCGCCGGGAGTGCCGTGGGGTCTCGGTCTCGGACATGACATCAAGTTAGGAAACTTCCCTAACCTTTGACAAGAGGTCCGGCATCACCGGACGTGTTTTCGATTCCCTTTCACGGTAGGCGAGTTGGTACGACAGCGAGGACCCGCCGCGCACCGGGCGGCGCGGCGGGCCCTCGACGACGGGTGCGCTACCGGCGGGCGCCGGCGACCGACCGGCCCTGCGAGCCCTCGCCCTGGGAGTCCTCACCCTGGTCGTCGTCGCCCCAGCCGTCACTGCGGTCGCGGTACAGGGTGAAGCGGTCGTACAGCACCGGCGTCGGGAGCGGGGCGGCGGCGGTGGCCGGGACAGAGTGGTAGTAGCTGACGGTGATGGCGGTCCGGCCGCCGGGCACCGTCCCCGGGTCGACGTCGAAGACCGCGACGCCGTAGGGGTAGCGGGTGTCCGGGTCGGTGACGGCGGACCAGTGGGCCTTCTCCTTGGCGTCCGGGTCGGCCTTGTAGGTGAGGCGCTGGGTGCGGACGGAGGCCTCGCGGACGCCGTCGGCGTCGGCGGGCAGGTAGACGTCGTCGTGCCCGGCGGTGCCGCCGCCGCCCAGGATCAGGTGGACGGTGCCCTGCGAGGTGTCGATCTGCCGCAGGTCGTCGTCGGCGACGGCCGGGGTGAGCAGGCCGCCGGGGGCGGTGCCGCGCACCGGGTGGGTGCGCTCGTAGTCGTGGTCGTGGCCGGCCAGCACGAGGTCGACGCTGTGGCGGTCGAGCAGCGGCAGCAGCTTCTCCCGGATGCCCATGTCGCCGCCGTGGCTCTGGGCGGAGGAGGACATCGCGAACTGGTGCAGGTAGACCACGATCCAGTCCACCGAGCTGCCGCCGCGCGCCCGCGACAACAGCCGGTCCAGCCAGCGGAGTTGGGCGCCATCGCTGTACCCGCTGATGTAGATCGACTGCCCGGTGGCCGGGTCGATGCTGGCGTCGTCCTCGACCGCGATCTCGTTGCCGTCCAGGCTGACGAAGAGCACCGAGCCGATCTGGAAGCCGTACCAGGTGCCGCAGTGGTCACGCGTGCCGTTGTCCGGCAGCTCGAAGCGGGTCAGGTAGGAGGCGTAGCCGAGCTCCCCGCCACCCGCCTCGACCTCGTGGTTCCCGGGTGTGGGCATCCACGGGCGGCGGGCGGCCGATCCGGCCATGTTGTTCATGAACGCGTTCCAGGCCTGCGGCTGGCGCTGCGGGTTGTTGTTGGCGTACGCGAGGTCGCCGTTGAGCAGGTGGAACAGCGGGTCGAAACCCTCGACCTGACGGACCGCCGCCGCGCCGTGGATGGAGGACTTGCTGAACACGTTGTCGCCGGTGCCGAGGTCGCCGAAGCTGGTGAAGCGGAACGCGGCCCGGCCGGGCGCGGGGGCGGTGCGGAAGGTGCCGCGGACCGGCGGGGCGCCGTCGTGCAGCACCTCGTAGACGTACGTCGTGTCGGGCCGCAGGCCGTCCAGGCGGGCGTGGTGGGTGAAGGTCTCGACCTTGTTGAGGCCGTCCACGTAGCTGCGGCTGCGCGCGTGCACCGTCCGGCCGGCGCCTTCGCGCGGGGTGCCGATCCGCACCCGGGGACGGTTCACGGACGCCGCCGTCGCCCAGGAGACCGTCATCTCGCGGGAGGGCTCGTCGCCCCACTGGAGGTGGAGCTGCTCCGGACCGGGCGTGCCGGCCACCGCCGGCTGGGTCCACAGCAGGGTGGACGCGGGCAGTGCGGCGAGCGCACCGGCCGCCGCACCGGTGCGAAGGACCGTCCTTCGAGACGTACGGGATGTGCGGGAAGTACGAGAGGGTTGTGCCGCCACTGCCGCCTCCTGGGCTCGGGGAAACGCCGAGGAGGCTCCCAGCCGCACCGCACGGCCGGGTCACGCCCAGCCGTGCGGACGGCGAACGGCAGCCGAACGGCGGGTGGCCGGGAACCCTCGGTGCACGACCTTGTCCCCGGTCGGCCGGGCGGCGCGGGAGCCCCGAGGTCGCGGCGCGCGGGCCGGGGCCGCGACGACGGCTGCCGGCGCCGGAAGCGGGCGGCAGGCGCACCAGCGGCGAGGTGACGAGGCACCAAAGCGACGAAACGGCAAGGCGACGAGGAGTACGGCCGGTCGGCCGCCGACCACCGGGGTGGCCCCGGGCCGCCGCGCGGGTGACCCGTCGGACGTGTCGTCCACGGAACGCACCGTCCGGCGTGCATGGGTGGGAGTGCGCCGCCCCCGTGGACGGCGCCGGTCTTGTCCCCGAGTCTGAGAGCCGCCCATGCCTCCCACCGTTCGCCTGCGCCGCATCGTCCCGACCGCGCTCTGCGCCCTCACCGTGGCCCTCGCCGCCCCCGCGGCCCACGCCGCGCCGCCAGGCCGCGACAGCCGGTCCGACCCCGGGAGGGAGGGCGGCGGCTCGTACGACTGGGACCGCGTGGCGGCCTGCGAGAGCAGCGGAAACTGGCGCATCAACAGCGGCAACGGCTACTACGGCGGCCTCCAGTTCGACCAGCCCACCTGGCGGGAGAACGGCGGCCTCGGCTACGCCCCGCGCGCCGACCTCGCCAGCCGCGAGCAGCAGATCGCCGTCGCCCAGCTCCTGGCCGAACGTCGCGGCCTCTCCCCCTGGCCCGTGTGCGGCGCCCGCGCCACCCACGGCCAGGGCCGCGACAACGCCCCGCCGCCCCCGGCCCACACCCACACCCACGCCGCCCCGGTCGAGTCCGAGGACGGCACCTGGACGGTCCGCGAGAACGACACCCTCGCCGACCTCGCCGAGTCCCTGCGCGTCCCCGGCGGCTGGCCGGCGCTCTACGAGCTCAACCGCGACGCGGTCGGCGAGGACCCGGACCTCATCCATCCCGGACTGGTCCTCGAACTCCCCTCCTAGGACCGGTCGAACCCGACCGCCGCCCGCGCCCGCCCAGGCGCGGGCGGCGGTCCGTCGTTCCGCCCCGGACACGCCGCCGGCCCGTCCGCTCACCAGGAGCGGACGGACCGGGGCGTTACGGGCTTTGCAGCAGAAGCAGGCCGTCAGCCGACGTGGACGCGCGGGCGGCGCGAGCGGTCCGGCTCGGCCTCGCGCAGCACCTCGCGGGTGACGGGGGCGACCTCGCCCTGTCCGAACAGGAAGAACCGCAGGAACTGGGCGAAGGGGCTGCCCTCGGTCCACTCGAAGTAGAGGTGCGGCTGCTGCCCGGTGCGGTCCCGGATGTTGAGCGCCAGCGCGGCGAGCGCGTTCGGGATGCTGGAGCTCTCCAGGGTGAGCACCCGGTAGCGGCCGTGCAGCACCTCGCCGCGCACGGTCAGCGCGGCCTCGAAGTCGGAGGCGTCGCGGACGGTCACCTCGACGAAGACCAGGTCGTCCTCGCCGGGGATGTCGTTGTCGGCGCGGATCTGGTGGATCTTGTCGCGGTACTCGGCGAGGTCCCGGCTGTTCGGCTCGTTGGCGATCAGCCGCAGCGGCCGGTGGGCGTAGTCCCTGATGAAACGTTCCGCCACGTCGTCCAGGGCCACGCTGGTGACACGCAGCTCGAAGGCGCGGCGCAGCCGGGAGAGCAGCGAGACCAGGACGATCCCGGCGATGAAGCAGGCGCCGATCTTCAGGCCGTCCGGCCGCTCCAGGCAGTTCAGCACGGTGGTGTAGAGGAAGATCGCCGCGATGACCGCGAAGGCGACCGTCCAGCCGCGCTCGCGCTTCTTGTGCGCGGCGATGGTCACCGCGATGGCGGCGGAGCTGATCAGCACCAGCACGCCGGTCGCGTACGCGCCGCCCTGGGCGTCCACGTCGGCGTCGAAGATCCAGGTGACCAGGAAGCCGATCAGGGTCAGCACGATCACCATCGGCCGCACCGCGCGGGCCCAGTGCGGGGCCATGCCGTAGCGCGGCAGGTAGCGGGGCAGCAGGTTGAGCATGCCCGCCATGGCGGAGGCGCCGGCGAACCAGAGGATCGCGATGGTGGAGAGGTCGTAGACGCTGCCGAAGGCGCCGCCGAGGTACTCGTGGGCCAGGTACGCCAGGGCGCGGCCGTTGGCGTCGCCGCCGGCCTTGAACTGGTCGGCCGGGATGAGCAGCGTGGTGATGAAGCTGGTGGCGATCAGGAAGCAGCTCATGATCACGGCGGCGGTGGTCAGCAGCTTGCGGGTGCCGCGGATCCGGCCGGCCGGGTTCGCCTCGGTGTCGTCGGGGTCGCCCTTGATGTGCGGCATCACGGCGACGCCGGTCTCGAAGCCGGACAGGCCGAGCGCCAGCTTCGGGAAGGTCACCAGGGCCACGCCGACCATGACGATCGGGTTGCCGTGCTGGGCGGTCAGCGCGTCCGTCCAGTCGGTGACCACGTGCGGCGCCGAGACGATCTTCCAGAGGCCGACGGCCACCACGACCACGTTCAGCACCAGGTACGTCCCGACCAGGAACACCGCCAGGCCGATCGCCTCGCTGAAGCCCTTCAGGAAGACCGCGCCGAGCAGGGCCACCAGGACCAGCGTGATCACCACCTGCTTGCCGCCGAGGAAGCCGGTCAGGTGCGGGTTCTCCACCAGGTGCGCGCTCGCGTCGGCGGCGGACAGCGTGATGGTGATCAGGAAGTCCGTCGCCGCGAAGCCGAGCAGCGCGAGGACGAACAGCTTGCCCTTCCAGAACGACAGCAGCCGCTCCAGCATCGCGATCGAGCCCTCGCCGCGCGGGCTCTCCTTGGCCACCCGCCGGTAGACCGGCAGCGCGCCCAGCAGGGTGACCACCACCAGCACGATGGTGGCGATCGGCGACAGCACGCCCGCGGCCAGGGCGGCGATGCCCGGCTGGTAGCCGAGCGTCGAGAAGTAGTCCAGGCCGGTCAGGCACATCACCCGCCACCAGCGCTGGCCGGCGGGCGTGCCGTGCGCGGCGGAGTCCCCCGCCGCCGCGCCCCCGGTCGGCGCCTCCGGGGCGCCCTCGTCGGCGGACTGCCGCGCGGGCTTCTCCGCGGTCACGTCCTCCAGCAGCCAGCTGCGGAGGCGTATTCGCGCCGACGGCGCGTCCGACTCCGCCGTCTCCGTCGAACCCGACGAAACCACCTTGCACCTCTTGTTTAAAGACCCCGTAAAAACGCCGTCGGGCGACGGCAGTGCGTCAGGCTATGCGACCGGCGTTAAGGATCCGCTACCGGGCCGCGTTAAGAAATCGTCATGACGCCGCAGGTCGGTGCCGGTGGCACGCCGGAGTGCGCCGGGTGCCGGAGACGGCGGGCCCCCGAACCGCCGGAGCGGTTCGGGGGCCTTTCGGGGTGGAACCCGGGCACTTTCGCGCGGGGGGGGAGTCCGCGATCAGGCCCGGTAGCCGAGGACGGTCATCATGCCCGTCTCCCCGTGGTAGACGTTGTGGCAGTGCACCATCCACAGGCCCGGGTTGTCGGCGTCGAAGTCGACGGCCAGGGTCGTGCCCGGCAGCACCACCGCGGTGTCCTTGCGCGGGCCGTCCCCGGGCAGCGCGAAACTGTGACCGTGCAGGTGGACGGGGTGCCACATGGCGGTGCTGTTGCGGAACTCCAGCCGCACCCGCTCGCCCGCCGCCACCGGGTAGCGCTGCGCCGGGTCGTACCGGCGGCCGTTGAACGCCCAGTCGGCCTTCGCCATCCCGCCGGTGAGCTCCAGCCTCACCGTGCGGTCCGGCGTCTTGGCCGGCAGCCGGACGTCCGGGGCGGCCCTGAGCTGCCCCGCGGTGACCAGCCGGCCGTCCAGCTCGGCCGGGCGGACGGCGGCGTCGGGCGCGGCGCCGCCGCCGGTGCGCAGCACGGCCAGGGCGGTGGCGTTCTTGCCCTCGGCCAGCGCGGTCAGCGGGAAGGCGCCGTCCTTGGCGGTCACCAGCACGTCGTAGCGCTCGCCCATGCCGAGCAGCAGCGCCTGGGTGGTGGCCGGTTCGACCGGGAAGCCGTCGGTGTGGGTGACGGTCAGCTCGTGGCCGCCGAGGGCGACCCGGTAGGCGGTGTCGCCGCCCGCGTTGACCAGCCGGATCCGGATCCGGTCGCCGGGCTTGGCGGTGAAGGTCTCGGGCGCGGTCGCGAGCCGGCCGTTGACCAGGTGGAACGGGTACGCGACGTCACCGGCGTCGCCTCCCAGCAGCGGGCTCTGAGCGCCCATCAGCATCCGGGACGGGCCGGCGGCGTTCGGGGTGCCGCCCGGGGCGCTGCCCGTCCCAGTCATCCCCGCCATGTCGTGGCCCGGCATCCCCGTCATCCCCGGCATGTCGTGGCCGGAGCCGCCCGAGTGGTCCATCCCGCCCATGCCCCGGGCGAGTTCGGCGAGGACGGCGTCCGGGGTGCTGCCGTCGACGCCGTCCACCCAGTCGTCCAGGACCACGACCCACTCCTTGTCGTAGGCCAGCGGCTCCCTGGGGTCCTCGACGATCAGCGGGGCGTACAGGCCGCGGTCCTGTTGGACGCCGGAGTGCGGGTGGAACCAGTACGTGCCCGGGTGGGCGAGCGCGAAGCGATACTCGAAGGAGGCGCCGGGCCGGACGTCGGCCTGGGTCACGCCCGGCACGCCGTCCATGTCGTTGCGCAGCGCGAGGCCGTGCCAGTGCAGCGTGGTGGGCTGCGGCAGGTGGTTGGCGAGGGTGACGGCGAGCGTGTCGCCGAGGGTGGCGCGCACCTCCTGGCCGGGCAGGCGGTCGCCGTACGCCCAGCTGCGGACGGTGCGGCCGCCGAGGTCCAGGGTGGTCTCGGTGGCGGTGAGCGCGACCTTCCGCTCCGGGCCGGGGTTGCGCCGGGCCTCGGCGGCGGCGACCTCGGGGCCGTTCGGGGCGAGGTAGCCGGCCGGGGCGGCGGCTCCGGTCGTGCCGCTCGTGGGGCCGTGGTTCATGGACCCGTGGTCCATGCCCTTCATGGAGCCGGAGGAGCAGGCGGTGAGCAGGCCGGTCCCGGCGGCGGCGAGCGCGGCGCCGAGGACGGTACGGCGGGTGGGTGTGCGCATGGCGGAGTGCACCTCGTGCGGTGTGTGGGTGTGCAGGACGTCGCGTCGGCCGTTCCGTGCGCGGGCGCTGCGGGGCGCGAGCGGGCGCGTGGACGTGCGCGCGGGCGCTCCAGAGCGGGCGCGGGCACGGGACGGCGGGCGCGCGCCTACTGGCGCAGCACCGAAAGCCGGGTGAGGAGTATCCGCCCGCCCCCGGGCGGGGGCAGCGCGCGGACGGCCCGCAGCAGTCGGGCCCGTACCTCGGCGGCGGCGTCGCCGCTGCGGCGCAGCAGCGGGCCGGCGAGGAGCAGCACCAGGGTCCAGCCGGCCAGGACGGCGAGGCAGACCGCCATCGGGTCCATGCCGCCGGCGATGGTCGGGTCGACGGCGGAGGCGGCCAAGATGGCGGGGTCGACGGCGGAGGCGGCCTCCATGGGCGCGGCGGCCGGGCCGTGGTGGACGGCGGCCGCGGGGTGCGCCGGGTGCACGGCCGAGGCATGCGTCCCCGCTCCCTCGTGCCCGCCGGAACCACCGTGTCCGCCGTACCCGCCGGAACCACCGTGCCCGCCGCCCGGATGGCCGAGCGTGTGCATCGTCACGATGCCGAACAGCAGCGCGGCGAGCAGCAGCAGGCGCGGCGCCCACGGCACCGGCGGACCGAACGGCCGTGACCGCACCATCCTCCGCCTCCTGTCCCCAGCCGCCGCCATGTACCCCGGCAGGGTATCCCGACAACACACCGCGGACCGAGCCGGGGCGCACCCCCGCAGGGGGCTACTCCCGCCCCAGCACCGCGGCCGCCACGTGCTCGCGGAACCAGCGGTGCCCCGGATCGGCCGAGTTGCGCGGGTGCCAGGCCATCCCCAGCTCCAGCGGGGCGAGTTCCAGCGGGATCGGGAAGGTGCGCAGGCCCAGCGCGGCGACGGTGTCCGGCAGCCAGTCCTCGGGGACGAGGGTGACCAGGTCGCTGTCCCGGGCGAGCAGCATCGCGCCGGTGTGGCTGGGCACGATGACCGCCACCCGGCGCCGAAGCCCGAGGTCGGCGAGCCCGGCGTCGATCGGGCCGAGCCGTTTGCCGCGCCGGGAGACGCCGATGTGGTCGGCGGCGGTGAACCGGCGGGCGGTGATCCGGCGGCCGTCGAACAGCGGATGGCCCGCCCGGGCGAGGCCGACCAGGGGAACGCGGAGGAGGTGCCGGGTGCGGACCTCCGTGTCCAGGTGGCCGAGCACGCCCAGTTCGACGTCCACCAGCCCCTGCCGCAGCGCCGGCCCGTCCTCCAGCGCCTCCGGCAGGAAGACCACGTCCACCCGCGGGGCCTCCGCCCGGACCCGCTCGACGAGGGCGCCCGCCGTCCGTACCAGCATCAGTTCACCGGCCTGCAGCGTGAAGGTCCGGTCGAGGTGGACGGGGTCGAAGCCGGCGCCGGGGCGCAGCACGCTGTCGCAGCCGCGCAGCAACGCGCCGACCTCCTCCCGCAGTTCGAGTGCCCGCGGGGTCGGGACGAGGCCCTGCCCGGCGCGCACCAGCAGCGGGTCCTCGACGGCGCGGCGCAGCCGGGCCAGCATCCGGCTGACGGCCGCCGGCGAGGTGCCGAGCCGCTCGGCGGCGCGGGTCACGCTGTTCTCCTGGAGCAGGGCGTCCAGCGCCCGCAGCAGGTTGAGATCCATCGGCCGTCCGCTCCTGACCTGGGTCTTTGCATTCCGGGCAACTATCCGATGCCGATCCTTGCATGGCTCCCGCCGCGGCTGCCGACGACAGTGGAAACGACCGCGAAACCGCGAGACCGCGAAGCCCTCCCCGAGGAGTCCTCATGTCGCAGCCCTCCCGCACCGACCGCACCGAGCGTGCCGACCGCACCGACCGCTCCGGCGACGTCCTCGCCGTCGTCAGCCAGAGCGGCTCGAACATCCTGTTCTTCGACGCCGCCACCGACCGGCACCTCGACACCGTCCGGGTCCTCGCCGAACCGCACGAGCTCTGCTTCGACCCGATCCGGCGGCTGCTCTGGTGCACCAGCGCCTACCGCTCGGGCTACTACGGCGCCAACAGCGGCCGCCGCACCGAGGTGACCGTCATCGACGCCGACACCCGGCGGGTCGTCGACGTGGTCGACCTCGCCCCCGAACACGGCCCGCACGGGCTGGCCCTGGACACCGCCCGCGGCCGGCTGTACGTCAGCGTGGAGGGCGGCCCGGACCGGCCCGGCGGCGTCGTGGTCATCGACACCGAGACCCGCCGCCCGCTCGGCCGGATCGACACCGAGGCGCCCGGTCCGCACTGGTTCGCGATCACCCCGGACGGCCGGAAGGGCTTCGCCACCAACAAGGAGGCACCCTTCGTCTCGGTCGTGGACCTCGACCGGGGCGTGCTGACCGCCAAGGTCGAGGTCCCCGGCAGCGAGGGCCTGGCCGTCTCCCCCGACGGCGCCCGGGTCTACGTCGCCGGCCCGTACTTCTCGACCACCGCCACGCCCGCCCCGACCCCCGGCATCCGTGTCATCGACGTCGCGACCGCGTCCGTCACGGACGTCCTCCCGACGGACTCCCCGGCCCTGCCGGTCCACCTCACCCCGACCGGCAGGCTGCTGGCCGGCGAGGTGCGCAGCGTCCCCGAGGCCGGATCCCCCCTGGGGCGCCAACTCCCCGGCCGTCTCACGGTCTTCGCCGCCGACGGCCACCAGCGGCTCGGCTCCGTCGAGGTGGGCCTCTTCCCGCTCACCGTCACCTCCTCCCCCGACGGCCGCCTCGCCTACGTCTCCTGCGCCGTCTCCTCCACCGTCGACGTCATCGACCTGGAGGCGCTGGAGCCGGTGGCCCGACTGGAGGTCCCCCGGCTCGGCGAGGCGGGCGCGCACGGTCTGGCGTACCTGCCCCGTCCTGCCTGAATCCCGGGACGGACCACGGGAGTTCGAGGACCAGGGACTACGAGGAAGCTGTCAGGATGCGGCCGTCGGCGCCCACGGTCAGGTCGAGGCGCACCGCCGGCTGCCCCGCGGCCGTACCCTCGCGGCGGTAACCAAGCGTGCGGGCAGCGCCGTTCGGGCCGGCGGGGGTGACGGTCGGGGTCAGGCCGGCGATCCGGTCGGCGAACCAGGTGTCGGCGAAGGCCCGGCCGGCGGCGACGACCTGCTCCGGGGTGAGGGCTGGCGAGCCGGCCGCGTCGGCGGAGGGCGTGGCGGCGGCGACGGCGAGCAGACGGCCGCTGGGCTGCTCGATCCGGAGGTCGCCGCGGTCGGTGCTGACGTCCATGATCTGCTGGGTGAGCCCGGGGTCGGCGGTGGTCGTGGTGGTGTCCACCAGCGTGCGCGGGCCGAACACGCCCTCCGCCACCCGCTGCGCCGTCGCGATGTCGTCGGACGGCGGGGCGAAGAGGCCCGGCGAGTCCCGGTACGTGCGGATCCCGAAGTGGACCACCAGCCCCGCCCCCGCCAGCCCGACGGCGCCCAGCACCAGCCCGTGGACCAGGTCCCTGCGCAGCCTGGGCAGCCCGCGCCGCCGCGCCAGCAGCCAGCCGACGGCGAGCAGCGTCCCCAGCAGGGCGCCGGCCGCGTTGTCGACGAAGTCCGCAGCGTCGCAGGCGCGTCCGGTCCCGAGCAGGGTCTGGACGACCTCGGTGACGGCGGACAACACCGCGCAGCCCGCGAGCACGGTGACCGGCCGTCGGAAGAGCAGCACGCCGAAGAACGCCAGTGGCAGGTAGAGCGCGATGTTCATCAGCCCCTGCTGCGCCGTCGCGTCGGCCCACACGCCGGGCCCGATCGTGCAACTCGGCTGCCCCGAGTACCCGGTGGCCGTCGGTGTCAGCGTCACCGCCAGCTCACCCGCCAGGCTCAGCCCCCACAGCACCGCCGTCGGGACCGCCATGCCTCTCCGGTGGGCCCACCGGGCGGCTCCGAGGGCGAGCGCCGACCCGAGGACGGCGAACACGAGCAGGAGGGCGGGGACGGCCGAGTAGCTTGCTTCGATCATCAGGTCTTCCGGGTCAAGGGTAGGCAAAGGAACGCTACCCCAGCCGTGGCACCGGCCTGCTCCGGCCCCGGACCCACCCTCAGGTCCCTCGCGAGACCGAGCCGTCCACGCGAGGGACCTGCACGTATTCCCTCCCGGGGACGGCCGCCGGGCGTCCACATCGCGGAACGCGGGACGGCGGCGGGCTGACACCTTCCGCCTGACCGAAACCTGCCAAGTCGACTGCCGCGCAGCTCATCCGGGGTCGGCGCGACGTCCCCTTCCTGGCCCGAAGCTGCCACGCGTTTGGTGTCACCCTGAACCCGTGTGAGCGCGCCGGGGCCCGTGCGAATCTTGGGACCACCGAGGCCGCGGACGAACGAGAGCGGCCCGAAACCCCCCAGGATTCGGAGGACTTCCCCATGTTCACCTCCGCGCGTTCCCGCGGCCCCGTACGCCGGACGACGACCGGGCTCGCCACCGCACCGGTCGCCCCGCTTCCCTTCCGCCCGTTTCCGCAGGCCTTCCCGGCCGCGGTGGGCAGCGGCTTCTCCTGGGGCTGACCGGCCGGTTCCCCCCAGAGCTCCCAGGACTTCCGGTGCACCTCGTCGGCGTGCTGCTGACCGCCGCGACAGGCGGGTCGGCAGGCGCCCGGCCGACCGTCGGGGCCGTGCTCTCGGCCCTGGACAGCGTCACGTCCGCCCGCGACGGCGTCGAGCACCTCCACGTCCACATCACCCCCCGGGGTGTCCGGTTGACCTTCTACCTCGCCGGCTGCGACCTGACCGACGCCGTCGGCCGCGCCATCGCGATCGCCCACCGGGCCGTCGCCGGCCCGACGGCGCTCGCCCGGTTCGCCGTCGCGGACTTCAACGTGCTCGACCGGCCCGCCGGCCCGCGGCGCGACGCCCACTGACGGCCACTAACGGCCGCCGACGACCGCCCACGACCGCCGACAGGGCCCACGGACGGCCACTGACACCCGCCCGGACGGCACCGCGGCCGCTCCCCCAACGGTGGCTCCCCCCACGGCCGTTGCCTCTCCCCGGCCGCCTCCTCCTGAAGTCGCTCGACCGCCATTGGAGACTCATGCGCATCACATCCGTCGGCCACGCCGGCCTGCTCGTGGAGACCAGTGCCGGGCGCATCCTCTGCGACCCCTGGTTCAATCCGGCGTTCTTCGCCTCGTGGTTCCCGTTCCCCGACAACGAGGCGATGGACACCGCCCAACTGCACACCGCGGAGTACCTGTACGTCTCCCACCTCCACCACGACCACTTCGACGCCGAGTGGCTGCGGACCCGGATGTCCAAGGACACCGTCGTCCTGCTGCCGGACTACCCGGTCCGCGACCTGCGGACGTCCCTGGAGGACCTCGGCTTCCGCCACTTCGTCCAGACCCGGGACCTCGAACCGACGCAACTGGACGGCGGCGTCCAGGTGATGGTCAACGCCCTCACCTCGCCGACCGACGGCCCGATCGGCGACTCCGCGATCCTCATCGACGACAACGGCACCCGGATCCTCAACCAGAACGACGCCCGCCCGGTCGACGAGCCCCGGATCAGGTCCTTCGGGCCGCTCGCCGGGCACTTCCTCCAGTACTCCGGGGCGATCTGGTACCCGATGGTGTACGACTTCCCCGCCCGGATGAAGCAGACCGTCGGCCGCCGCAAGCGCCGCAACGGCATGGCCCGCGCCCTGAACTACGTCGAGCAGTACGGCGCCGAGCACGTCTTCCCGTTCGCCGGGCCGCCCTGCTTCCTGGACGAGGAGCTCTTCCACCTCAACGACCTGGACGGCGACGACGCCAACATCTTCCCCGACCAGTGGGTCTTCCTCGACTTCCTCCGCGAGCGCGGGGTGACCAACACCCACCTCCTCCTGCCGGGCACCGTGGCCGAGTTGGGCCCGGACCGCAGCTGCCGGCTGGAGCAGGTCGACGAGCGGACGGTCGCCCGGATCCGCGACGACCGCACCGGCTACCTGCGCGAGTACCAGGCCCGCCGGGCCGACCGGATCCGCGCGGAGAAGGCCGGCTGGCCGACCACCCGCACCGACCTGCTGACCGGCCTGCGGGAGTGGGTGGAGCCGCTGCTGCAGTACGCCGACCGCACCTGCGAGGGCATCAACGGCCGGGTCCTGGTCGAGGTGGTGGACACCCCGGACGCGACCGGAGCCGAGGAGGGGGCCGACGGCGGGACCGGAGCCGGGGCCGCACCCACCGAGCAGATCCTGTTCGACTTCCTGGACCGCCGGGTGGCCCGCTGGGCGGGCGAGGAGTGCCGCTACCGCTTCGAGCTGCCCCGGCCGCTGGTGGAGCGGATGGTCGCCGAGCGCTGCCCCGACTGGGCCAACGAGCTGTTCCTGTCCTGCCGTTTCAAGGCCGCCCGCAAGGGGCCCTTCAACGAGTTCGTGACCACCTTCTTCGCTTCTCTCTCGACCGAGCGGATGGCCTATGTCGAGGGCTACTACGCGGAGTTGAGCCAGACCGAGGAGCGCGCCCGGGCCGGCGACCACGTCGTCCAGCGGCTCTGCCCCCACCTCAAGGCGGACCTGGTCCGGTTCGGCTCCCACCGGGACGGCATCCTCACCTGCCGCCTGCACGACTGGGAGTTCGACCTGGCCACCGGCCGCTGCCTGACCAGTGACGACCGGAAGATCATCAGCGAGGCGCGGGTCAACCCGTCCGACGATGACCCGGACCTGCCCGAGATCCCCGCGGCCTGAACAGGACAGACATGACCCTTCCCCTGGTGTCGGTGGTCATCCCGCTCTACAACGACGCCCGCACACTGCCCGCCTGCCTGGACGCGGTGACCGCCCAGACCTACCCCAACCTCGAGATCGTCGTGGTCGACGACGCCAGCACCGACGACTCCGCCCTGGTGGCGGAGAAGTACCCGTGCCGACTGGTCCGCCAGGAGCGCAACGCGGGGCCCGCCGAGACCCGCAACCGCGGTGCCCGGGAGGCCCGCGGCGAGATCGTGTTCTTCCTGGACGCCGACGTCGGCCTCTCCCCGACCTCGGTCGCCGCCGCGGTGGAGCGCCTCGCCGCCGACCCGGAGACCGGGTCGGTGTGCGGCATCACCGCCAAGGAGCCGCTGCTGCCGACCACCCGGGTCGGGGACTACCGGATCCTCCAGTCGTACTACTGGCGGATCAGCTCCGAGGGCACCGTCACCCCCTGGTTCTCGGCCCTGGCGGCCATCCGCCGGTCGCTGTTCCTGGACTCCGGCGGGCTCAACCCGGCCCTGCGCCAGACCGAGGAGATCGACTTCGGCGTACGGCTGTCGGCCACCCACCGGATCGAGCTCAGCTCCGCGGTGGTCGGGCGGCACAACGACGAGGAGCAGCTGTCCGGGCTGGTCCGCAAGCTGTTCCGCCGGGCGCGCCTGCGGGTGCCGCTCTACGTGGACCACCGCGGCTTCATGCGCGGGTTCGAGACCCGCTCCCGGGCCGTCGCCGCGCTCGCCGCGGCCGGCGCGGTGGCCTCGCTGCCGCTGGCCCTGGTGTCCCGCCGGACGCTGCCCGCCACCGCCGCCCTGGCGGCCGGCGCCGTGCTCGCCGACCGCGGCTTCCACGCCTTCCTGGTCCGCGAGCGCGGGGTCCCGACGGCGGTCGCGTACACCGCCCTGCACTTCGCGGCGGGCACCGCGGTGACGGCGGGCGCGGCGGTCGGGGCCGGCCAGTGGCTGCTGAGCCCGCGGTTCCGGCGGCTGTACCGGCGCCAGGTGCCCCCGGCGGGCGCCGCCCGTCCGCCGCTCGCCGGTGCCCCCGGCCCGACCACCCCGCCGGCAGGCCGCCCGTGACCACCGACAGCCCCGTGACGCCCGACGGCCCCCGCTCCACCGCCCGCCCCCAGCGCGTACTGCTCACCGGCGCGGCCGGCTTCCTCGGCAGCGCGCTGGTCCGGCGGCTCGGCAGCTCGCCCGTCCACCGGGTGGTCGCCCTCGACCGCCGCCCGCTGCCACCCGGACTCGCCGCCCTGCCCTCCGTGGAGGCGGTGGTCGGCGACGTCCGGGACCGCACCCTGCTCGGCCGGCTGGCGGCCGAGGCGGACGTGGTGGTGCACGGCGCCGCCGCCCTGCCGAGCCACCCGGCGGCCGAGATCCGCTCGGTGGACGTCGACGGCACCCGCACCGTCCTGGACGCCGCCCGGCGGGCCGGGACCGACCGGGTGCTGCACATCTCCTCCACCGCGGTGTACGGCCTGCCGGAGCGCACGCCGACCCCGGAGACCCACCCGCTGGTCCCGGTCGACCCGTACAACGCCGCGAAGATCGCGGCCGAGCGGCTGTGCGCCGACTACCGCGACCGGGGCATGTGCGTGCCCGTCCTGCGCCCGAAGACCTTCATCGGCCCGGGCCGGCTGGGCGTCTTCGCGATGCTCTTCGACTGGGCGCTGGACGGCCGGGGCTTCCCCGTCCTCGGCGGCGGCCACACCCTCAACCAGATGCTGGACGTCGAGGACCTCTGCGACCTGGTGACCGCGGTGCTGACCCTGCCGGGCGAGCGGGTCAACCGGGAGTTCAACGTCGGCGCGGCCGAGTACGGCTCGTTCCGCGAGGACTGCCAGGTCGTCCTGGACCTCGCCGGCCACGGCAAGCGGGTCGTCCCGCTGCCGCTCGGCCCGGCGAAGGCCGCCCTGCGGACGCTGGCCGCGCTGCGGCTGTCCCCGGTCTACGGACGCCTCGTCCAGAAGCTCACCCGGGACTCCTGCGTCGACATCACCGACGCCCGCGAGGTGCTCGGTTTCACCCCCCGCCACTCCAACGCGACCGCCATCGAGCGCAGCTTCACCTGGTACCGCGCGAACCGGTCCGCCGTGGCCGGCACCACCGGCCGGACGCACTCCGACCGCTGGCGCGAGGGTGCCCTGCGCACGGTCAAGGTCCTCTTCTGACAGCAGCGAAGGGAACGGAAGTGAGTACTGCGAGCGAGTACCGCAAGGGCCTCGTCGGCCCGCCGGTGCATCCGCCCGACGGGGCCACCGGCCCCCCGCCCGCCGACCTGCCCGAGGAGCCCGGCGGGTCCGGGCTGCCCGGGGAGCCCCGGCGCGGCTCGCTGGTGCGCGGCCTGCTCCGGCTGGTCAGACCGTTCCAGTGGCCGAAGAACGCGGTCGTCCTGGTACTGCCCCTGCTGGCGTCCGGCGCCTCGCCGTGGCCGGCCGTCGCCGACGCCCTGCCCGTCCTGGTCCTGTTCGTCCTCGCGTCCTCGGCCACCTACGTCGTCAACGACCTCGCCGACCGGGAGCGGGACCGCCGCCACCCGGTCAAACGCCACCGCCCGATCGCCTCCGGGGCCGTCCCGGTCCCGGTCGCCATCGTGCTCGGCGCCGTCCTCTACCTCGCCCTGCTGGCCGGCTCGGCGGCCGCGGGGGCCGCCGCCGTCCCCGTGCTCGTCTACGCGGTCACCAACATCCTGTACAGCTTCGTCCTCAAGCACGTCTCGGTGGTCGACGTCTTCGTCATCGCCACCGGCTTCGTGCTGCGGGTCTGCGCCGGCGCCATGGCGGCCTCCGTCCCGATCTCCTCCTGGTTCCTGCTCTGCGTCTTCTCGGTCTGCATCCTGCTCGGCTTCGGCAAGCGCCGGCACGAGCTGACCTCGGTGCAGGGCGGGCCCTCGGAGCTGCACCGGCCGGCCCTGCGCGCCTACTCCGTCCCGTTCCTGAACAGCATGGTCACCTTCGCCGCCTCGGTGACCGTGCTCGCCTACGTGTCCTTCCTGCAGAGCGACGCCGCGGCCGGCGGCATGCGCCAGCTGCGGATCCTGCTCTCCACCCCGCTGGCGGTCTTCGCGATCGCCCGCTACCTGCAGATCCTGCTGGTCAGCGAGGGCGGCGGCGAACCGACCCGGACCCTCTTCACGGACCGGACCATGCTCGCCGTCGGCGGACTGTGGCTGACCGGCTTCGGACTCCTGCTGGCGGTGCAGTCATGGTGACGGCCCCTCAGCCCGGGCGCTTCGCGCTCCCCCGGCCCCGGCGGTCCTGGTTCCTCGCCGACCGGGCCGCCACCTGGCCGGTCCGGCTGCTGGCCGCGGTGAGCGCCGGGTGGCTGCTGTTCTGCGCGCTCCAGGAGGCCCTGACCGGCCGGGCCTGGTTCTGGGTCGTCCCCGGGGCCGCCCCGCCCCCGGTCCTGCTCGGCGTCCCGCTGCTGGTGCTGCTGGCCGCCCTCGCCGTCCGGCTGCGCCGCGGCCGCGGCCGGGTGCGCTGGCCCGCCGTCATAGGCGTGCTCTCGCTCGCCGTCGGGCTGGACCAGTCGGGGCTGACGCTGGCCGCGGCGACGGCCGACCGGACGGTGCCGCCCGGCGCGATCCACGTCGTCGCGCAGAACACCGAGTACTGGGGCTCCGACGTGGACCCGGACCGGTTCTACGCCTACCTCAAGGCCCAGAACGCCGACGTGTACCTGCTCCAGGAGTACCTGCACTGGGACGACGCGGCCGGCGCCGACGGCGCCCGCGAGGTGGACGACACCGCCCGGCTGAAGCGCGAGTTCCCGGGCTACCAGGTGGTCACCCGGGGCGAGTTGGTGACCCTCTCCCGGTTCCCTGTGGTGGCGCAGCCGCCGGTCGGCCCGGACCAGGAGCTGCGGGCGCGCGGGGAGGGCGACTGGTCGCGCGTCTTCGCCGGGGCCAAGGTGCTGCGCACCGACCTCGCGGTCAACGGCTCGGTGATGTCCTTCTACAACGTCCACATGCTCGTGCCGGTCGCCTACGGGATGCCCCCGCAGGACTTCCCGGCCGACGTGCACCGCCGGCAGCGGGAGCGCCGGCAGCAGTTCGACGGGCTGGTCCGGGACGTCCGGGCCAACCCCGACCCCCTGTTCATCGCCGGCGACTTCAACACCAACGCCGGCATGGGCGACCTCAACGAGCTGCGCGGCCTCACCCAGGACGCGGCGGACGCGGGCGACACGGTCCTGCCGATGTCCTGGGACGCCGGCAGCTGGCACGACTGGTGGCGCTTCGACTGGGCGTTCACCGCACACGGCTCCCGGACCCACCGCTACTCGCTGAGCAGCCCCGAGGGCACATCCGACCATCTCCGCCAGGACGCCTGGATCACCGGGCCCGCAACGGGAGGCACACATGGCTGATCCGGACGCACGCACGGCCGAGGCACGACCAACGGTGTCGGTGATCATCCCCAACTACAACTACGAGAAGACCATCGCGGCGGTCGTCGAGTCCGCCCTCGCGCAGACCTACCCCGTGCACGAGGTGCTCGTCGTCGACGACGGCAGCTCGGACCGCTCCCCGGAGATCGTCCGGCGCTACCCCGTCCGGCTGATCACCCAGCGCAACGGCGGGGTGTCCGTCGCCCGCAACCGCGGGGCGGCCGAGAGCACCGGGGAGATCCTGTTCTTCCTGGACTCCGACATCGCGCTGGACCCGGACGCGGTCGCGAACGCCGTGGCCCTGCTGACGGAGCAGCCCGACCTCGGCTGCGTCCACGGGGTGGTCGGCAAGCGGGCGCTGTTCGACGACGGCCCGGTCGAGCGCTACCGCGTCCTGCACGAGTACTGGTGGCGCCGGCGGGCCACCGGCCGGGTGCGCACCGTCTTCTTCGCCATGTGCGCCATCCGGCGGGAGGTGTACGAGGAGATCGGCCCGCTGGACGAGACCCTGCGGGAGTCGGAGGACGTGGAGTACAGCGAGCGGCTGGCGGCGAAGTACCCGATCCTGCTGACCGAGCGCATCACCGGCCGGCACGACGACGTGGAGCGGCTGGGCGCGCTGCTCGGCGAGCAGTACCGGCGCTCGCAGCTGCTGGTGGCGTTCGCCGGCGCCCACCGCTTCAGCCCCGGGGCGCTCAAGGCGAACCGGATGCCGGGCGTGCTGGCCACCGCCGCCACCTGGGGGAGCCTGCCGCTGCTGCTGCTCACGCCCAAGGCGGCCGTCCTCCCGGCGCTGGGCGTGGCCTGGTTCGCGGTGGCGGACCCGGGGCTGGCCCGGTTCGTGGTGCGCGACCAGGGGCTGCGGTACTACCCGGTGTTCGTCGGCTACCACTTCCTGCTGCACACCGCGCTGGTGGCGGGCGTCGCCCGGGGCGCGGTACGGGCGCTCACCGAACGCGGCTTCCGGCGGCCGCGGCACCCGGCGTCATGACGGACGGTGTCACGAAGGACGGCGTCGCGACGGACGGTGTTACAGCGGACGCGTCCGGAGGCGGTCCGGCCGGCCCGCCGCGGGGCCGGCGGCGGCTGCTGACCGCCGTCCTCCTGGTGGCCGGCATCGCGGGCCTGGTCGCGGTGGCCCGCAACGACGCCTGGAGCCTGGTGACCAGGATGGCGGACGGCTGGTCCCTGGCCCTGCTGGCGGTGTCCGTACTGACGAACGTCGGCGGGCTGCTGCTCGGCCTGCTGTCCTGGCGGGCCGTCCTGGACGACCTGGGGCCGCCCGTCGGGCTGTTCGGCAGCGCCCGGATCTTCTTCTGCGGGCTGCTCGGCAAGTTCCTCCCGACCCCGGTCTTCGGGCTGCTCGCGCACATCCAGCTGGGCGCCGAGTACGGGGCCACGGCCGGACGGATGGTCACCACCTACGTGGTCAGCCTGGGCATCACCATGCTGACCGCCTGCCTCGCCGCGCTCGGCATCGCGCCCGCCGTGCTCGGCGGCAACACCTGGTGGCTGGCCCTGCCGGTCCTCGTCCTGCTCTGCTTCGTGGTCCGTCCGGGCCTGATCGGCGCGGCGGTGGAGCACGGCGCCCGGCTGTTCCGCCGGCCGCCGCCGTCCGGGCGCAACTCGCCCCGCGCGGTGCGGGTTTCGCTCGCCCTGGCCCTGCTGTCCTGGTTCTCGGCCGGCCTGCACCTGTGGCTGATCGTGGTCGCCCTGGGCGGGCCGCCCGGCCGCTCGCTGGCGGCCTGCGTCGGGGGGTTCGCGCTCGCCACCGTCGCGGGCACGCTGACGATCGTCCTCCCGGACGGCCTGGGCGCCCGGGAGATGGTCCTGGTGCTGTCGCTGTCGACGGTCGTGCCGGTCTCCACGGCCGGCGCGGCCGCGATCGTCTCCCGGCTGGTCTGCACAGTGGCCGAACTGGGCACCGCCGGGGTAATGATTCTGGTGACCAGGTCGCGGCGGGGCACTGCCCCGGCCGCGCCCGGCGACACCACTGCCGATCCCCCTGGAGGGAAGACTGATGCGGTACCGCAGCCTCGGAGTTGACGGCCAGTCGGCCAGCGTTCTCTGTCTCGGCGCGATGACCTTCGGCACCACCGTCGACGAGGAGACCGCGACGGCGATCCTCGACCGGTTCACGGAAGCCGGTGGGACGTTCATCGACACCTCGAACAACTACGCCTTCTGGGCGCCCGGCGCGAACGGCTACGAGAGCGAGGAACTGCTCGGCCGCTGGACGGCCCGCCGCGGCAACCGCGACGACCTGGTGCTCGCCACCAAGCTCGGCGCCCGCCCGGTGCCCGGACTGCCCTTCCCCGAGCACATCGAGGGCCTGTCCGCCCGCGCGGTGCGGGAGGCGGCGGAGGGCAGCCTGCGCCGCCTCGGCACCGACCGGCTGGACCTGTACTACGCGCACGTGGCCGACCCGGCCACACCGGTCGAGGAGACCATGGGCGCCTTCGCCGGGCTGGTCGCCGACGGCAAGGTCACCGCCCTCGGGTGCAGCAACCACAGCGCCGCCCAGCTGGCCGACGCCAACGACCTTGCCGCCGACCGGGGTTGGCCCGGCTACCGGTGCGTCCAGCAGCGCCACAGCTACCTGCGGCCGAGGCCCGACGCGGACTTCGGCGTCCAGAAGCACGCCGACGAGGCCCTGCTCTCGTACCTCACGGCGCGGCCCTCGATGGCGCTGCTCGCCTACTCCCCGCTGCTCGGCGGCTCGTACTGCCGCCCGGACCGCCCGCTGCGCGCGGAGTACGAGCGGCCGGAGACGAAGGCCCGGCTGGCCGTACTGGCGGAGGTGGCCGAGGAGACCGGCGCCACCGTCAACCAGGTGGTGCTGGCCTGGCTGATCGGCCACCCCGTCCCGACCGTCCCGGTGGTCGGCGCCAGCTCCGTCGCCCAACTGGAGGAGAGCCTGGGCGCGTTGGACCTCGTCCTCGACGAGGAGCAGCGCCGACGGCTGGACACCGCGGCCTGACCGGACCTCCCGCCAGCCGTCGGGGCCTGTCGTGCGGGACAGGCCCCGGCCCCGTGCCCGTCGGTCAGAGCCAGCCCTCCTTCGCGGCGCGCACCCCCGCCTCGAACCGGCTGCGCGCGCCCAGCCGGTTCATCAGCTGGGAGCTCATCCGGCGCACCGTGCGCAGCGACAGCCCGAGCCGCCGGGAGGCCACCTCGTCGGTGCAGCCGATGCTCAGCAGGAGCAGCAACTCCCTTTCCTGGGGCGTCAGATCGTGCTCGTTGCGGCGCGGGTCCTGGCCGAACGGCGTGCCCGCCGCCCAGAACTCCTCGAACAGCAGGGCCAGCGCGCTCACCACCCCCGGGGTCCGGACCTCCAGCGCGCCCGCGCGGCCGTCCTGCGGGTCGATCGGCACCAGCGCGGTCTCCCGGTCCACCACCACCAGCAGCAGCGGCAGGAAGGGCACCGTGCAGGCCTGCCCGCCGAGCCGGGTGAACCAGCGGACGTACTCCAGCGTCGCCGGGTCGTTGCGGAAGCTCTCCTGGTAGACGCTCCTGATCCGCACCCCGCGTTCCAGCGCCTGCCGGTCCAGCGGCTCGCTGGCGTCCATGGTGTCCGGCAGCTGGGCGCCGCCGGGCAGCAGCGACAGGCACTCGCGCTCGGCGGTGGAGGCCAGGTCCTCCAGCCGCTTGCGGACCATGTCCAGCCCCTCCAGCCGGTGGATGACCTCGTACCGCGAGGCCCGGTTGGCGTTGAACCGGGCGCTCAGCGCCGTCACCGCCTGCTCGGCGGACTCGATCTGCCGCTGGCGCCGGCTGAGGTCGGCGGTGGCCCGCGAGAGCAGGAACCCGAACCCGACGTCCGGGTTGAACGGCACCGCGTCCCGGCAGCCGTCCTCCAGGTTCACCAGGTCCAGCTCGGCCAACCGGTTCAACGCGACCCGCACCCGTTCCTCACTCCACCCCAACCGCTCGGCCATGTCGACGACCCGGAACCCCGGCTCCTCCACGATCAGCCGGTACACCGCCTCCGCCGACGGTTCGATGCCCAGCACCTCAAGCACAGCAGATACCCCCGTATGGTCCCGCTCGTCACCACAGGGAGGCTAAGCCAGCTAGCCGACTAGGTCTATACCAATATTTCTCGGATGCCCACCGTCCCGCCCCGGGGGCCGACAGCACGGGTCACGCCCCGCCGGGCAGGCGCACGGCGGGGCGGACGCGTCCCGGGCCGCGGCCGGTCAGAAGCGCCAGGCGGGGTCGTCGGCGATCGCCAGCAGCTCGTCCGTTCCCAGGCCCGCGCCGGACGCGCCGGCCCACTGCTGGAGCGTCACCGTCCGACCGTCGGCACGCTGCACGCGGACGTACTGGGAGACGCGGCCGCCCTGCGGGAAGGTCAGCGTCATCGCCTCGCCCCGGGCGCCGCCCGGGAGTTCGGCCACCTGGCAGTTGGTGCGCGGGGCCGCCTCCTGCGGCGAGGGCACGCCGGGGCGCGGCGTGACCTTGGGCAGGGCGATCGTGGCGCAGAGCGGTACGTTCGGGGCGTCGGCGGTCCGGTCGGCGCCGCCGACGAGCTCCACCTGGCCCACCGGGGACGCCCAGTCGACCCGGAAGGTGCGGCCGGGAATGTCACCGCCGCGCACCGTCGTGCCGCCGCCCGCCGGAAGGAGCCCGGCCAGGGTGGCGCCCAGCTGCTCGCTGCTCCAGCCGGTGGGCCGGCCGCCGCCGGGGCCGAAGGAGTCCGGTCGCAGCGGTTGCGGGGCGTCGCCGGCCGCGCCGGCCAGGGTCAGCGGGCCGGTCAGCGGGTCGGCGGCCACCGCCGTGCCGCCCGGGTCGTGGGCGGCACCGCCGGTCGGCAGGCCCCCCAGCAGGGCGGTCAGAGCCGCGGCGGCTGCCACCCCGGCGCCGGCCCGCACGGCCAGCCGCACGCCGCTGCGGCGTCGTCCGGCGGCCACTGCCGCGTCCACCGAGTCGGCGGGCAGTGGCGGTTCGGTGCCGAGCCCGGTGGCGAGCAGGGCCCGCAGCTCGTCCTGCCCGTCGAGGGCGTGGTCATGTGTCACAGCAGTTCCTTCAGGGGGGTAGGGGTGACGGCCAGTTCGTCGAACGGGTCGGTCTCGCCGAGCAGCTCGCGCAGCCGGGCGAGAGCCCGGAAGGTGTGGCTCTTGACCGTGCCGGCGGTGCAGCCGAGCGCCTTGGCGGTGGCCGCGATGTCCAGGTCGACCCAGAACCGCAGGACCACCACGGCCCGCTGACGCGGCGGCAGCGCGGCCAGCGCGGCCCGGACCTGGAGGCCCAGCGAGGGGTCGGCTCCCTGGCCGGCCCGGTCGGGCAGCACGGGCGTCGGGTCCTCGCGCCGCCAGCGGCGCCGGGTGTGGTCGATGCAGGACCGGGTCAGCACCCGGTGGGCGTAGGCCTCCAGGTTGGCGATCCGGTGCCGCCTTCCCCACACCGCGTACAGCTTGGTCAGTGCGGTCTGCGTGATGTCCTCGGCGTGGTGCCAGTCGCCGCACATCAGGTACGCGGTCCGCCGCAGGTGCGGCAACCGGTCCTCGGCGAAGCCGCGGAACTCCTCCAGGTCTGCGCTACGCACAGGGCGTGCCCTCCGTTCGTCTCTGCCCTCTCCGACGGAGCGGACCCGCTGCCGGGATGTCACCGGAGGGGGAAAACCCGAGGGATCTTTCTGACGGGCCGTGACATCCTCTGCGGCCCCCTGCTCCGTCGATCCAGTGGCAGGGCCGGCGAGCGGCCCGCCGAATCCAGGGCGTCGCCCCACCGAGAGGACACTATGCAAGGCATACACAGAAAAGGCCCGAGGCGGGTGGGCCGGTGGCCGGCCGTCGCGCTGGGCGCGGTGCTGGCGGGCACGGCCGTCGCCCCGGCCGGCTGGGCGTCGCCGGCCGAGGCACCCGCCGGGGGCTCCGCACCGGCGGCGGGCCGGCCGGTCCGGGTGACCCTGGTGACCGGCGACCGGGTCACCGCCCTGGTCGGCACCGACGGCGGGGTGTCGCTGGTCGCCGTACAGCCCGGGCCCGGACGCGAGGACGTGACCTTCACCCAGCGCTCCGGCGCCCCGGGCACGCTCACCCTGCTCCCCGCGGACGCCGTCGAGCCGCTGAGCACCGGGCGGCTGGACCCGCGGCTGTTCGACGTCGCCGGGCTGATCGCCCAGGGCTACGACGACGCGGGCACCGCCGAGCTGCCGCTGATCCTCGGCTCGGACCGACCCGGCGCCAAGGGGTTCGCCGCCGCCGCGCCGCCGGCCGGGGCCACCGTCGTACGCACGCTGGAGAGCGTGCACGGCGTGGCCCTGCGCGCCCCGAAGGCCCGCACGGGCGAGCTCTGGCAGCAGCTCGCCCGGCCCGGCGCCGGGCTCGCCGCGAGCGGGGTGGACAAGGTCTGGCTGGACGGCAAGGTGACCGCCGCGCTCGACCGGTCGACCGCGCAGATCGGCGCCCCGCAGGCCTGGTCGTCCGGCTGGACCGGCAAGGGCGTCAAGGTCGCGGTGCTGGACAGCGGCATCGACCGCGGGCACCCCGACGTGGCCGGCTCCCTCGGCGAGAGCTCCGACTTCACCCTCGCCGACCCGGCCCGGGAAGGCCCCACCCCAGTGGCCTCCGACGCGGACGGCCACGGCACGCACGTCGCCTCGATCGTGGCGGGCACCGGCTCCGCCTCCGACGGCCGGTTCAGGGGCGTCGCCCCCGAGGCCCGGCTGCTGGTCGGCAAGGTGCTGGACGACGAGGGCAACGGCCAGGAGTCCTGGGCGCTCCAGGGCATGGAGTGGGCCGCGGCCCGCGCGCCGATCGTCAACACCAGCTTCACCGGCGCCGCCACCGACGGCACCGACCCGCTGGCCCAGGCCGTCAACACGCTCTCCGCCCGCTACGGCACGCTCTTCGTCGCCGCGGCCGGCAACAGCGGCCGGCCCGGCACCGTCGGCACCCCCGGCTCGGCGGACGCCGCGCTGACCGTGGGTGCCGTCGACCGCGACGGCTCGCTGGCCGGCCTCTCCAGCCAGGGCCCTCGCACCGGCGACCACGCCGTCAAGCCGGACCTCACGGCCCCCGGCATCGGCATCGTCGCCGCCCGCGCCGCCGGGACGGACGGCCAGAACCCGGTCGGCGACCGGTACACGGCCATCTCCGGCACCTCGATGGCGGCCCCGCACGTCGCCGGAGCCGCCGCCCTGCTCCTCCAGCAGCACCCGGACTGGAAGGGGCCGCAGCTCAAGGCCACGCTCGTGTCCTCCGCCGCCCCGCTGGCCGGGCGCGGCGCGTACGAGCAGGGCGCCGGGCGGGTCGACGTCGCCCGGGCCACCACCCAGGAGGTGTACGCGACCGCCGAGGGCACCGGGATCCGCCTGGACGACGCGTCCGACGCGGCCCCGACCAGCCGGACCGTCACGTACCACAACGCCGGCGGCACGCCTGTCACCCTGGACCTGGCCGCCTGGTCCACCGGGCCGGCCGGCGGGTTCACCGTCGCCCCCGCCCGGCTGACCGTCCCGGCCGGCGCCAGCGCACCGGCCACCGTGACCGTGGACCCGGCCCGGATCGCCGCGGGCGCCTCGCTGACCGGCCGGGTGACCGCGACCGGCCCCGGCGGCACCGCCGTCACCACCCCGTACGCGCTCACCCGCGAGGCCGTCCGGCACGACGTCACCGTCACCGCGGTCGACCGCGACGGCGCTCCGGTGGGACCGGGCACCTGGATGACCCAGTCGATGATCGGCCTGGTCAACCTGGACACCCGGGAGTCCTTCCCGCTCCGGTTCACCGGCGGCACCGCCACCGCCCGGGTACCCGAGGGCCGCTACAACCTCGGCGGCAAGCTGGTCACCCCCGGCGCCGGGACCGCAAGCCCGACGTCCACCCTGTTCCTCCAGCCCGAGCTGGAGCTGCGCGGCGACACCAGGATCGCCGTCGACGCCCGGCAGGGCAGGCAGCTGACCGTCACGGTGCCCGGCCGCGCCACCACCGGCTGGTCGCTCTCCGCGGCCTACTGCTACCGCACCGGCGGCGACGAGGGGTGCGCCGACTCCTTCGCGGCCATCGGCCGGCCCGGCAACCTGTACGTCATCCCAGGCGGCCGACCCGGCGCCGGCCGGCTGGACTTCACGGCGCAGAGCGTCCAGAACGGCCCGCAGCAGCAGAACGGACGGCTGCCGGACCGCTACGACCTGCTGGTGCACACCACCGGCGGGCTCCCGGACCCGGCCTTCACCGTCGACCCCGGCGAGCTGGCCACCCTCAACACCCGCTACTTCGCCCAGGCCCCCGGCACGGCGGGCGACTTCAGCAGCTTCGCGGAGGCCGGCGGCGTCGGCGGCCTCAGCATCGCGGAGCCGAACTTCGCGCTGCCGGCCGTCCGCACCGAGTACTTCACCGTCAAGGACCAGCGCCGCGAGACGACCTTCGGCCAGAACGCCGGGCCCGGCGGCGAGATGGTCCCCTCCACGGTGAGCCAGAGCGGTGCCCTGCGCTGCGCGGCCGGCGAGACCTGTGCCGAGCGCTGGAACGCCGCCGTCATCGGACCCGGCCTCGCCCCCGGCCAGGGCGGCGCGGCCACCATGGCCCGCACCAGCGACGGCTTCCTCACGCTGGCGCCGCAGCTGTTCAGCGACGCCTCACCCGGCCACATCGGCTCACCGTGGACGCGGCGGCTGGACGACACCGTCCGGATCGACCTGGAGCGGGACGGCAAGCGGATCGGCAGCAGCGCACGGGAGTCCGCCGACTTCGCCGTGCCGGCCGGCGACGCCACCTACCGGCTGACCGCGAAGGCCACCCGGTCCGAGCCGTGGGCCGCGCTGTCCGGCACCGTCGAGGCGGTCTGGACCTTCCGCTCGGGAGCCGTCGCACCGGGCCCCGGCGGCGCCCCGCGCAGCACCCCGCTGCCGATCCACGCGGTCCGCTTCACCGCCCCGGTCAACCCGGACAACCAGGCGCCGCGCAAGCAGCACACGCTGCTCGCCGCCGTGGAGCGGCAGAGCGGCGCGCCCGCCGCGACCGTCGCCAGCCTGGAGGTCCAGGTCTCCTTCGACGACGGCGCCAACTGGCGCAACGCCCCGGTGCAGCCGGGCGACAGCGGCTACCGGGTCACCGTCGACCCGCCGGCCGGGACGGGCGGCTTCGTCTCGCTCAGGGCCGTGGCCCGGGATGCCGACGGCGGCTCCGTCGAGCAGACCGCGCTCCGCGCCTACCGGCTGACACCGTGAAGCGGGCTCGGTGGCCCGGGGTCTCCCCCGCGCCACCGAGCCGTCGGGCCGCCTCGCACCCGGCCCCCTTCGGCGGGCGCCGAACCCGAAGGAGTCCCTGTCCGGGACTGCTACCCGGACCGATCCCTGAGGCGCGACCCCTAAGGGCGTAGACACGCTCACCAGCGGGCATGGCACGGTTGCAGTGCAACGTCATCAGCCGTGAGAAGGTACCGATCATGAGTGCAGTGAAGTTCATCCTCAATGTCATCTGGTTGGTTTTCTGCGGCATTTGGATGGCTCTTGCCTACGTGCTCGCCGGAATCATCTGCTGTGTACTGGTCATTACCATCCCGTTCGGCATCGCCTCCTTCCGGATCGCCGGCTTCATCCTGTGGCCGTTCGGGCGGACGGCGGTGGAGCGGCCGGACGCCGGGCCGGCGTCGTGCGTCGGGAACGTGATCTGGCTGGTCTTCGCCGGGTGGTGGCTGGCGATCGGGCACCTGATCACCAGCATCCCGCTGTTCCTGTCGATCATCGGCATCCCCTTCGGGTGGGCCAACCTGAAGATGATCCCGATCTCGCTGATGCCGCTCGGCCGCGAGATCGTGCCGACGGACCGGGAGTGGGGCGCGCGGTAACCGGGACACGGACCTCGACGGCCGGCGACGGGCAGCAGCCCGCGCCGGCCGTCCGCGTTCGCGCGCGGGGGGGCGGGCGTCAGCGGCCGAGGCGGGACTCCAGGGCGCGCAGGTCCGCGGTGAGGGCGGACCGCACCGGGCGGGACATCAGCGGGCCGGCCAGGCGGAGGCCGCCGCGGACCCGGATGCGGGCGAAGGTGCCGGTCCGGGTGGGCTCGAAGGTGTAGGTGACGCGCATGGGCATCGGCCCGGCGACGGAGACCATGTCGAGCACCGTCGGCGGGTCGTGGCGCGACACGCGCAGCACGTACGAGAAGGACCGGCCCAGGAAGTGCGCGGTCCGGGTGACCTCGGCGCCCGCGCCGAAGCCGCCGGTGTCGGCCTCCCGGGTGAGGGTGGCGCTGCGGATGCCCCGGGTCCACTCGGAGTCGTGGCGCCAGTCCATCGCGTAGGCGGCGACCGTGGCGGGCGGGAGGGGGATCAGGCGTTCCACTGTGACGTCGAGCATGATCACACTCTCCCGCCGGGCGAGCCGGCGCGCTCCCCGGACTCGCCCGGGCGGAGGCGGGCCCCGGTCAGAGCCCCAGGATCCGCTGGGCCTGCGCCCGCATCTCGACCTTGCGGATCTTCCCGGTGACCGTCATCGGGAACTCCTCGACGACGTGCACGTAGCGCGGGATCTTGACGTGGGCGAGCCGGCCCGCGCAGTACCCGCGGACGGCCTCGGCGGTGAGCGGCTCGGCGCCCTCCCGCATCCGGATCCAGGCCATCAGCTCCTCCCCGTACTTGGCGTCGGGGACACCGATGACCTGGACGTCGAGGATGTCCGGGTGGGTGTGGAGGAACTCCTCGATCTCGCGCGGGTAGAGGTTCTCGCCGCCGCGGATCACCATGTCCTTGATCCGGCCGGTGATGGCGAGGTAGCCGTCCTCGTCCATCACCGCGAGGTCCCCGGTGTGCATCCAGCGGGCGGCGTCGACGGCCTCGGCGGTGCGCTCCGGCTCGCCCCAGTAGCCGAGCATGACGGAGTAGCCGCGGGTGCAGAGCTCGCCGGGTTCGCCGCGCGGGACGGTACGGCCGGTGGCCGGGTCGACCACCTTGACCTCCAGGTGCGGGCCGACCCGGCCCACCGTGGCGACCCTCCGCTCGACCGGGTCGTCGACCCGGGTCTGGGTGGAGACCGGCGAGGTCTCGGTCATGCCGTAGCAGATGGAGACCTGCGCCATGCCCATCCGCCCGATGACCTCCTTCATCACCTCGCTCGGGCAGGGCGAGCCGGCCATGATGCCGGTGCGCAGGCTGCCGAGGTCGTAACGGTCGAAGTCCGGGTCGGCCAGCTCGGCGATGAACATGGTCGGCACGCCGTACAGCGAGGTGCAGCGCTCGGCGGCGACGGCGGCCAGGGTGGCGCCGGGCTCGAAGGAGGGGGCGGGGATGACCATGCAGGCGCCGTGCGAGGTGGCGGCGAGATTGCCCATCACCATGCCGAAGCAGTGGTAGAACGGCACCGGGACGCAGATCCGGTCCTGCTCGGTGTAGGCGAGCAACTCCCCGACGAAGTATCCGTTGTTGAGGATGTTGTGGTGGGAGAGCGTCGCACCCTTGGGGAAGCCGGTCGTCCCGGAGGTGTACTGGATGTTGATCGGGTCGTCGGGCGCCAACTCGCCCTGCCGTTCGGCGAGTCGGGCCGGGTCGGCGCGCCGTCCGGCGGCGGTCACGGCGTCCCAGTCGGGGCCGCCGAGCAGCAGGACGTGCTCCAACTCCGGACAGCGGGGCCGCACTTCAGAGATCATCCCGGCGTAGTCGGAGGTCTTGAAGCGCTCGGCGGCGACCAGCAGCCGGATGCCGGCCTGGTTCAGCACGTACTCCAACTCGTGGGCGCGGTAGGCCGGATTGACCGTGACCAGGATCGCGCCGAGCTTGGCGGTGGCGTACTGGGTGAGCGTCCACTCGGCGCAGTTGGGGGCCCAGATGCCGACCCGGTCCCCCTTGGCGATCCCGAGTTCCAGCAGGCCGAGCGCCAGGGCGTCGACGTCGGCGGCGAGTTCGGCGTACGTCCAGCGGCGGGCGGTGGCCCGGTCGACCAGGGCGTCGCGCCCGGGGAAGGCGCGCACCGCGCGGTCGAGGTTCTCCCCGATGGTGTCGCCGAGCAGCGGGACGTCCGAGGTGCCGGAGGCGTAGCTGCGCGGGGTCGGCGTGGTCGGCACGGGCGGGCTCCCTGGGGACGGCGGTGCGGGACGGGGTCCATGGTCGCGGGCGCCGGCCCCGCGCCGCCACCCCCGAACGGGGGTACGGACACGGCGCTGGGGCCGCCCGTCACGGTCGACGGACGGCCCCAGCGCGCGGGGTCACTTGTTGATGCAGGTGTTGCCGAACGCCGGGTTGAGGAGCCCGATGATGTCGATCGAGTTCCCGCAGACGTTGGCCTCCAGGTTGATCGGGACCTGGATCACGTTGCCGGACAGGATGCCGGGCGAACCGATGGCGGCCCCGTTGGCGGTGGCGTCGCCGGCGGACGCGGTGCCGGCCCCGGCGAGGACCGTCACCGCGGCGAGGGCGGTGGCGGCGAAGGTGGTACGCATACGCATTGCGTCACTCCTTGTGAGCAGAGCGGGTCGAAGTGTGACGATCACACCTCGCCCACGATCACAAGGGATGCGCTCCTCCGCACGCCGGATTCGCCCGTCTAGGGCGTGTCGCCCTCCCGACCCACCGGCTCCCCGCCCTCGGGACCGGCGCCACCGAGCGATTCCAGCAGGTCCCGGGCCGGACGCAGGCCCGGCTCGGCCGCCACCGCGCGGTGCAGCAGCCCGAGGGCGAGCGGCCCCTCCCCGGCCGCCAGGGCCTCCAGTGCGCGGTTGTAGTCGATCCGTCCGGCGTAACGCAGCCGGAACAGCACGGACAGGTCCTCCCGGCAGGACGGGCAGCGCAGGGTCACCGGGTCCGCCGGAACCCTGCACAGCGGGCACGGCACCGGCGGGGCCCCAAGGGCCGCGACAGCGCCCCCGGCGCCCGGGACGGACACGGCGTCCACGGCGCTCATCGCGGCCCCGCCTCCTCCGGCCGGACCGGGCCGAGCGACTCCTGGGCCGGCTCGCTGCCCAGCTCCCGCTGCGCCTGCGCGTACAGGGCCAGCAGGTTCGACATGTGGGTGTTCACGTCCGCCATGTTGGGCGCCTCCACGGCCTCGTCCAGGCCGCGCAGCTCGGCCATGATCAGCTGGGCCAGGGCGGGCGAGACCATGCTCTGGGTCACGTAGATGTTGCACATGGTCAGCATCCGCATGGTGTGCCCGAGCGAGTCGCACAGCTCGTCCGCCTTGCGGGCCGAGCGCACCGCGCCGTCCCAGTCGGCGGCCTCCCGGCGCAGCCGCAGCTCGGCGGCCACCGACCGCAACCGGTCCAGGTCGCTCGGGTCGAGGAGCTTCTCGCAGTAGTGGATGAACAGGCTCAGGTACGCCTCCGAGCCGCGCACCCAGCGCTGGGCCTTGAGCTGCTGCTGGGCCCGCTCCAGCGCCGCGTCCACCGACTGGCCGCGGGTCTGCCCGGCCGCCAGGTCGTCCAGGGTGTCCATCAGCCGCTGCGCCTCGCGCATCTCGGCCTCGGTCAGCTCGCCGCCCCAGCGGTCGGTGAAGGACTCGATCTGCCGCTGCTGCTCCTCCACCTGCACCTTCAGCTCCGGGTCGAGGGTGACCCGCTCCAGCTTGACGGTCTTCTCGGCGCCGCCCTGGATCCGCACCGACAGCGTGATGGTGCGGTCCCGGTCGAGGCCGAAGGCGACCTCCACCGGGGTACGGCCGCCCAGGCCCTCGGGCAGCCGCAGGGTGAGGTGGCCGATCAGCTCGTTCTGCTGGGCGATCTCGTGCTCGCCCTCGTAGACCGCGACCTCCAGCCGCTGCCGGCCGCTGCCGGAGACCACGAACTCCCGGCTGACCGGCGAACTCGTCGGGTAGCTGGTGTTCTTGGGGATGATGACGGCGAGGCGGCCGTCGTTCAGCTCGATGCCGAGGTTCTTCGGGGTGATGTCGAACGGGTTGGTGACCTGCGCCAGTTCGCCGCAGCCCGGGCAGACCTCGCAGCCCGGCGGGTTCACCAGGCCGCAGGAGGCGCAGCGCAGGCCGACGTCCTCGGCGGCGGTGGTGGCCACCCTGGTGTGGCCCGGGGCGGCCGAGTTGAGCGGCTCGCCGCACAGCTCGCAGGCGGTGACGCCGGGGGCGGCCGGGGTGCCGCAGCGCGGGCAGTTGCCGCCGTGCACCACGGCGGTGGCCCGGGTGGCCTGCCGCGGGACCGTCCCGCCGCCGCCCGAACCGTCCAGCGCCTGCTCGCACTTGGGGCAGGAGGCCGCCCCGGCGTCGACCGGGAGGTGGCAGGTCGGGCAGGAGACCCGGTCGCCGCCGAGCAGGCCGGCGGCGCAGTTGGCGCAGTTGGAGGCGGACAGGTCGCCGGGGGCCCGGCACTCGGGGCACTCCACCTCGCCGACCAGCGCGGACTGCACGGCCGCGCCGAGCGCCACGCACTGCATCGGGTTGACGCCGCGCCGGATCCGGCGGGGGCCGAAGACCTCGCCGAGCCGGCGGGCGACCAGCGGGATCGCGGTCGAGCCGCCGACCAGCACCACCTCGTCGATGTCCCCGACGGTCAGGTTGGCCTGCATGATGGCCTTGTGGGTCAGCTCGATGGTGCGCTCGATCCGGGCCTCGATCAGCTCCTCGAAGCGGGCCCGCTCGAACTCCGTCTCCAGCACCAGCTGTCCGGCGCCCAGGCCCGGCAGGATGACCTCGGAGGACTCCTGGTGGGAGAGCTCGATCTTGATGGTCTCGGCGGTGGCGGCGATCTTCGGACGGTCGCGCAGGTCGGGCTGGTACTCCGCGCCGTACTCCTCCCGGATGTCCTCCAGCAGCGCGGTGGTGATCCCCCGGTCGAAGTCGTCGCCGCCGAGCAGGTTGTCGCCCTCGATGCCGAGCACCGAGACCGAGCCGGGCACCAGCAGCAGGATGGAGATGTCGAAGGTGCCGCCGCCGAGGTCGTAGACCAGGACGGTCTTCCCCTCCTCGCCCGCCTCGGAGGTGATCCCGTAGGCGAGGGCGGCTGCGGTCGGCTCGTTGATGATCCGCAGCACGTGCAGGCCGGCCATCCGGCCCGCCTCCTGGGTGGCCGCGACCTGCCGCTCGCCGAAGTACGCGGGGACGGTGATGACGGCGCGGTGGAAGGGCTCGCCGAAGCGCTGCTCGGCGTCCTCCTTGAGGCGGCGCAGGATGATCGCGGAGATCTCGATCGGGGTGTACGAGCGGCCGTTGAACCAGACGTTGACGTCGCCGTCGGTGCCCGCGGTGACCTTGTAGTCCACCTCCTTCAGGGCCGCCTGGACCTGCGGGTCCTTGAACTTGCGGCCCATGAAGCGCTTGACCGAGCGGATCACGTTGGCGCCGTCGACGGCGATCCGGCTGCGCGCGGTGGAACCCACCAGCAGCTCGCCCTTGCGGCCGCTGCCGACCACGGAGGGCGTCGCCTCCTGGTTCTGCCGGTTGAAGATGATCTCCGGCTCGCCCCGGCGCAGGTGGGCGACCACGGAGTTGGTGGTGCCCAGGTCGATGCCGAGTGTGCGGTACATGTCGTTCCCCTCTTGCCCCTCGTGGTCCTGGCTACTTCTTGCGCTTCGTCTGCCTGGCCTGCTCGGCCACGGCCTTGGCCCGGCGGCGGGCCCGGGGCGGGGCCGCCTTGGGCTGGGCCCGGGTGACCGGCGTCGCGGCTTCGGGTGCGTCGTCCGCCTCGGGTGTCTCGGGTGTCTCGGGCTTGACGGCCTCGGTGGCTTCCGTTGTCTCGAAGGCTTCGACGGTCTCGACGGTCTCGGCGACCTCGGGTGTCTCCGGCTCGGAGACCGCGGGCTCCGGGTACGGGTCCGGGTGCGGCTCCGACTCCGGTGCGGCGACCACCACTTGGGCCCGGCGCAGCACCTCGTCCCCCCAGAAGAACCCGGTCACCACCGTCCGTACCACCGTCTCCGGCGCCACCCCGGAGCGGGCCTCGGTGCCCACGATCTCGGTCAGGTCCGGGTCGGCCGTCATGCCCTCCAGCCGCATCGGCCGCACCCTGGCCTTGGCGAGCTGCCCGAGCAGCCGGCGCCGGGTGGCCTCCAGGCCGGCGCCGCGCCCGAGCGCCACCAGCTCGCGGTCCAGGCCGAGGGCGGCGAGCGCGTCGTCCACCTCGACCAGGATGCCCAGCAGTTCGCGCTGCTCGGCCCGGGCGGCCTGCTTCTGCTCCGTCAGCTTGCTCCCCAGCAGGGACGCCCGGAAGAGCAGTCGGCCGAACGCCTGCTCCAGGTCGACGTCCTCGACGCCGGGCGGGATCTCCAGCGGCCGGTGGCCGTCAACCAGGGCTTCGGCGGGTGCGTCGGTGGGTGCGTCGGTCATTCGGGGACCTCGATCTGCGGCAGCACGGACAGGTCCGCCGCGTAGCGGGCGGGGACGGGCGGTTCGGGGTCGGCGCCGCCGGGGGCGGGCTCGGTGAAGTCGGCGGCCAGCTCGGCCCGGTGGAGGGCGGGCAGGGCGGCGGGCGGCAGCGGCGGGCGCTCGATCACCAGGAGCGGCTCGACGAGTGCGGGGGCGAGCAGCTCGGCGGCCTGGTCGACCGGCTCCGGCGGGAGGGGCCGCTGGAGGTCCGCCTCCAGGCGCCGGTCCGGGTTGCGCAGCAGCGCGGCGGCCTCCTGGATCTGCTGCCGGGTGTACCGGCCGGCCCGCATCGCCGGTCCGACGGCGAGGTTGATCTCGCGCACGCCGGCCGTGAGCGGGATGCCCAGGACCTCGTACGGCGACGGTTCGTGCAGTGGCATGGCGGGCGGTCTCTCTCCTCACGGTGGCGGTGGCGGTTCGGTCGGCGCTTCGGGTGACGGCTCGGCCTGCGGCGTACGGTCTTCGGCGTACGGTCCAGGACGCTCCCGACTGCCGTGCGGTTGCCGTCAGTAGAGCGACCTGATCCGCATCTGCATGGCGTGCAGCTCAGGGTCGTCCGGGCTGTACTCGACGGCCGTGCGGGCCAGCTCCTTGGCCTCGCGCAGTTTCCGGGCGTTGGCCTGCTGGACGGCGAACGAGCCGTAGACGATGCCGAGTTCGCGGCACAGCTGGTCGGTGTCCTCCTGGGTGCCGGACAGTTCGAGCGCCTCCTCCAGCAGCTTGATCGCCGCCCGGTAGCGGCGGGCCTCGTAGTGGCTGATGGCCTTGCCGCGCCAGAGGCTGACCATCAGGCGGCGGATGTCGGTCGAGTCGTCGTAGGACCTGGCCTTCTCGAGCATCGCGGCCTGGTCCGCGAACGGCTTGTCCTGCATCGCATCCACCACGTGGTTGGCGATCAGCACCGAGACCCGGCGCGGGGCCTCGTGCTCGACCCCGCCCTCCCACTCCGGGTCGGCGCGCAGCGCCTCGGCCATCCACGCGACGGCGCGCCGGTGGTCGTCGGCGAAGGCGGCCGAGCGGGCGAGCTGGCGCAGGACGAAGATCAGGCCGATCCGGTGGTCGGGGTCGGGGTTGAGTTCGACGAGCGCCCGCCAGGCGCCGGCGGCCTCCTCCAGTTCCGCGTCGGTGGCGTCGGGGTGGCTGAGCTGGCCGGCCCGGTTGCCGAGGGCGGCCTCCAGGAAGTGCCGGGCGGTCGGGTCGCCGGGGACCAGCTCCAGGCTCTTCTCCAGCAGCCCGAGGGCGCGGGAGTAGTCCTTGTCCTCGTTGTTGATCTTGCGCGCCCACTGCGCGTAGGTGGCGCCGAGGTCGCCCCGCACCTCGGGGTCGTCGGGGGCCAACGCCAGGGCCTTCTCCAGGAGTTCGGCGGCTCCGGCCTGGTCGTCCAGGCTGTTCTTGAGCAGCGCGCGGGCGGCCCGGACCCCGGACTCGGCGGCGATCGCGGCGGCGTCGGCGGGCAGCCTGGCGCCGGGGACGGCCCGGGCGCGGGAGAGGCTGTCCAGGGCCTCGCGCCAGTCCTGGTTGCGGTGGTGCTCGCGGGCCTGGCTGACCAGGGACTCGCCGAGCAGTTCCTGCCAGTCCTCGCCGCGCCGCTGCTCGGGCACCGCGTCCAGGGCGGCGACGGCGGCGGCCTGCCGGCCCTGGAGCTGCAGGTAGCGCTGCGGGCCGAGTTCGCCGAACAGGCCGAGGGCCCGGGTGGGAGCGGGCGCGTCGGGGCCGGCCGGGCGCTGCCGCCAGGGCCGGACGGCCTGCTCGAAGGCCTCGGCCCAGCCGTCCGCTCCGGGCTCGGCGCGCAGCAGCCGGTCGAGGGTCGGGCCGAGCGCGAGGCGGCGGGCCGGGCGGCCGGGCAGGGTGATCCGGACGTCCTCCTGGGCGAGCGCGTCCGCGCAGTGGGTCTCCAGGCCGAGGCGCAGCGTCCAGGCGGTGACCTCGTCCCCGCTGCGCCCGGCGGCCCGGTCCAGGGCGCGCAGGTCGTCGCGGAGGCGGTCGAGCAGTCCGGTACGGGCGGCGGCCAGCCGCTGGGGCTCGGCGGTGCGGCCGGTGGTCCGGGCGGACTCGGCCCACAGCTCGGGCTGGTGCAGGGCGGCGACGAGGCTGCCGATCGTCCAGGCCCAGACCTCCTGGCCAAGGGCGTCAGGACCGTCGGCGGCGGCGTCGGCATCGGAGGCGGCATCGGCGGTTTCGGCAGCATCGGAGGCACCGGCGGCGAGCCGGTAGCCGGCCAGGCCGAGCGCGTGCAGCACCCGGGGGTGGGCCGGGTCCCTGAGCAGCAGCTCGCGGTAGGCCTCCCAGGCCTCGCGGTGGCGGCCGTCGAGGACGGCCTGGTGCGCCTCGTGCTCGGCGAGCAGGGCGAGCGCGCCGGCCACCCGCTCACGGCCCGGCACCTCACGCCCCGGCACCCCGTCGCCGGGGACGGGCTGGAGCGCCTGGCGCAGGTCGACGGCGGCCTGGCCGAGCCGACCGGCGGCGAGGGCGGCGCCGGCCCGGCGGACCAGGACGGCCGCGCGGGCCGCCCCGGCCTCGGCGGGCACCCCGGCCAGGGCCTCGTCCAGGCGGCCGAGTTCGGCGCGCAGCAGGGCGAGGTCGGTCCGGACGGGCACGGCCGCGGCGCCGTCGCCGAGCGCCACGGCCCAGCGGGCGAGCACCGGTTCGGCCTGCTCGGGGGTGCCGGCCCGGCGGGCGCAGTCGAGGACGGCGCGCAGCGCGGGGGCGGAGCAGCGGACGCAGCGGGGCGGGGCGGCGGCCTCGGGGGCGTGCTGGTGGTCGGGGCAGGCCTCGCGGCCGCAGCCGCCGCAGGTGCCGGTGGCGGGGCGGTCGCAGAGCGCGCAGTCGCCGGCCGGCTCCGCCGCGGCCGTGCCGGAGGTGAGGAAGTGCCGGTACCAGTCCAGGGCGGCGGCCCAGTTGCCGGCCCGTTCGGCGAGCAGGGCGCGCAGCCGGGCGGTCGCCGGGTCGCCGGCCGGGTCGGGCGGGCCGAGCAGGGCGATCGTCCGGGCCGGGCGGCCGGCCAGCAGGGCGACGGCGGCCAGGTGGTAGCGGTCGCGCGGGCCGTGGTCGGCGTCGAGCAGGGCGGCGACCGGCTCCGGGGTGCCCTCGGCCAGGGCGAGGGCGGCGCGCAGCCGGGCCTGGCGGTGGGTGAGGGCGCCGGGCAGGGTGTCGGCGAGGGCGAGTGCGGCGGCGGCGCGGCGGCGCGGTTCGGCGTGGTCGCGGTCGGTGACCAGCAGGTGGGCGGCCTCGCGCAGGGCGGCTTCGCGCAGCGCGGCGCGGTAGCCGGGGGCGTCCGGGTGCTCGGCGGTGGCCCGCTGCCAGAGTTCGCGGGCGGCCGTCGGGTCGGTGTCCAGCCGGGTGCGGGCGAGCCGGTCGCGGGCCAGGGCCCGGCGGGGGCGCAGGTCCTCGTCGTCCAGTGCCTCCCAGCGGGTGAGGGCGCCGGCCGGGTCGCCGGTGCGGGCGAGGGCGAGGCCGTGGTGGAAGGCGGCGACGGCGGTCCAGCGGGTGCCCGGTTCGGTGCCGGCCCGGGTACCGGCGGCGGCCCCGGCGGCGGCCCCGGTGTCGGCCTCGGCGCGCAGGAGCGGCTCGGCCTCCTCGGCCCGCCCGGCGGCGAGCAGGGCGGCGCCGAGCCGGACCCGGGCGGGGCGCCAGTCGGGGGCCGCGCCGAGGCCGGCCCGGTAGTCGGCGGCGGCCTCGGCGGGGCGTTCGGCGCGCTCGTGCACCAGGGCGAGGCCGAACCGGGCCGGGGCGAAGCCGGGCCGGACGGTCAGGGCGGCGGTGAACTGCTCCCGGGCCCGCTCGTCGGCGCCGAGCAGCAGGGCGAGCCGGCCGAGGGCGTAGCGGGGGCGGGGGTCGGCCGGGCTCTCGCCGGCGGCGGCCGCGAGGTCGGCCCAGGCCGCCTCGGTGGCGCCGAGGCGCTGGCGGGCCAGCCCGCGGAAGAGCAGGCCGTCGGTGCGCAGGGCCGGGCCGCGCCCCCACGGGGAGGGTTCGCCGGGGCCGCGGCGCAGCGCCTCGTCGAAGGCGGCGACGGCGGGTTCGTCGCGGTGCAGGGTGTAGAGCTGGGCGCCCCAGCGGAACCAGAGTTCGGCGCTGCCGGAGGGGGCCGCGGCGGCGAGCAGGGCCTCGGCCTCGGCGGCCCGGTCGGTGGCGCGCAGCAGGGCGGCCCGGGCGAGCACCGGCCAGTCCCGGCCGGGCAGGGCGGCGAGGGCGCGGGCGGTGGTGTCCTCGCGCTGCTCGGGGGCGCCGTCGCGGCAGCGGTGCTGGAGCCAGTCGACGGTGCGGGCGACGGTCTCGGCCTCCGCGCCGGGCTCGGGGCCGGCGGCGGTGGCCTGGAGGTGGGCGAACAGCGGGCCGAGGTCGCCGTCGGGGGCCCGCAGCCGCTCCTCGGCGAGCAGGCGCAGGCTCCACCGGGGCAGTTGCCGGGCCGGGTCGGCGAGCAGCGGGTAGGCCTCGCGGTGCAGGGCGAGGGTGGCCTCCTGGTCGCCGGTGGGGACGGTGGCCTCGGCCTGGCCGAGCAGGGCGAGGCCGCGCTGCGGGCCCAACTCCCCTGGCGCGTCGGCGAGTCGGCGGGCCAGCCGGGCGTAGCGGCGGCGGGCCTGGGCGTCCCGGCCGGCGGCGAGCCGGGCGGCGGCGGCGGCCAGTTCCCTCGCCACCGTCGCGGCGTCCAGGGCCCGACGGCGGCGGGCCAGCACGACGGCGGCCGCCGCACCGGCCAGCGCCACCACGACCAGCAGCACCGCTAACAGCGCCATGCACCGTCCCCCTGGGTTCGGACACCATCCATCCCATGACCAACTGGCTTCTGGAGATCATGAGTTGACGTCGTGTCGTGATGTTGCTCGGGCGCCATCAGAATAGGCCCTCGATCGGACAGCCGAACAGGAAAGCGCACTATCCTGGGCAGCGCGGCAGCCGTACGACAGCAGCACAGCAGCAGCTCGTCGGGAGCGGAACGGCAGCACAGCCAGCAGCGCACCGGCGGTACCTGAACCGGCGCGTCAACAGCGGTCAACCGTCGGGGGTCGAGTGTCGGAGTCGCGTTGGGTGCCCGGGCTCCGGTTCGGGCCGGAGTTCGACCCCGAGCAGTACGAACTCCTGGAGTTCCACCACCGGGGCGGCGAGGCCGAGGTGTGGCGGGCGGTCCGCACCGGGCACAACGGGCGCAAGGAACTGGTCGCCGCGAAGATCATGCTGGAGCGCGACCCGGGCGAGGTGCGGCGCTGGCTCGGCCGCTGGGACGACGTCTCGCACAACGCGCACCGGCTGGGCGTCACCGACCTGGTCGTGCCCAGCTTCCTGCTCGGCCCCTCCCCGCACCGGCCCGGCACCCCGCCCGGCGGCGCGCTGCTGGGCTACCAGATCTCGCCCTGGGTCGAGGGCGTGCCGCTGCACACCTGGGCGCGCGGCCAGCGCGGCGGCCCGCCGGCGGTGGCCGAGGTGCTGGCCCGGCTCTGCCGGATCGTCGACGAGCTGCACCGCAAGCGCTGGGTGCACCGCGACATCTCCCCCGCCAACGTCCTGGTGGACGGCCAGGGGCAGGTCAAGCTGATCGACCTGACCTTCCTCGCCCCGCTGGACCACGCCCTGACCGTCGCGGTGTTCACCCCCGGGCACGTCCCGCCGGAGGCCGAGCAGGTCGGCGGCTTCCCGACCACCGCCAAGGACCTGTTCGCGGTCGGCACCCTCGCCCGTACCCTGTTGCTGCCCGACCACGGCCGCCTGGACCACCGGCTGGCCGCCGAACAGGCCCGCGCCGAACTGCTGGCGGCGGGCTACGGCGAGGAGTTGGCGCGCTGGGCCTGCGAGCCGCTGGCCCGCGACCCGGACCGCCGCCCCGCCCCGCTCGGCCCGTGGGCCGCCCGGGGCCGTGAACTGCTGCGCGCCCACCGGCCGGTGGCCCGTACCGCAGGCCTGGCCGTGCTGCCCGACCCGGCCGGGCGCCCGCTGGTGGTCACCGGCGGCGCCGACGGCACCGCGCTGACCGGGCCCGGCAGCCCCGGCCGGGCCCTCCCGGCAGGCCAGGGCCTCTCCGCCGTACGGGAGTTGACGGCCGGCTGGGCCGGACACCCGGGCGAGCTGGTGGTCTGCGCCGAGGACCGCGGCGGCACCCTGTGGGTCGGTACGGCCGCGGGCTGGTGGGAGGCCGCGCGCGGGGTCAACGGCCTGGCGGGCGCGGTCGGTTCGGCCGGGGAGATGACGGTGTGGGCGGCCGTCGGCGGCGCGCTGCGCTCGTACCGCTGGGCGCCCGGCCGCACCCTCACCGGCCAGGAGCACCCCGGCTGCCCGGCCGACCGGGTGCTCGCCGCCGAGGAGGAGCGGCCCGGCAGCTGGCTGCTGCTGGTCGAGCACCGCGAACGGCTGCTGAGCTGGCGGCCCGGCGCCGCCCGACCGCCCGTCCCGGTGGGCCCGGCCGGTCCGCTGCGCGCCGGGGCGCTGGCCCGCACCTCCGCCGGACCGCAGGCCGCCGTGCTGCGGGCGGACGGCTCCGTCCAGCTGCACACGCTGGGCGCGGGGGCGGGGACAGCCGGGGCGGGAACGGAGGCCGGAACGGAGATCGGCGACGGCGAGCCCTCGCTCGGCCTCGCCATGGTGGGCCACCGCGGCGGCCCGACCGTCGCACTGGCCGGAGCGGGCGGCGTACGGCTGCGGCTGCCGGCCGGCGGCGCGTCCCGCCGGCCGCGCTGGTGGCGGCCCACGCTGCGCCCGGCCACCCGGGTCGCGCTGGCCATCGGCGACGACTGGCGGCTGTGCCTGGCGGCGGTGGTGGAGGGCGAGTTGCAGGTGTGGCAGGAGGACGCGGCGTACCGCTGGCAGGCGGTGGAGCTGCCGGAGGAGGGTTAGCGTCGGTGCGCTTCCGGGCAGCCCTGGAGCAGTTCGTCGGAGGGGTCAGGCCGTGGCTTCCGGGCAGCCGTGGAGGAGCTCGGCGAAGGCCGCCCTGGCGGCGTCCCGCGGGAGGATCCGTTCCGCCCGGCGGCCGTCCGGCGTGCTGATCACGTAGCGCTCGGCGTGGTACGAGAAGTCGTCCCAGGGCTCCCAGGTGTGGGCGCGCAGCAGGGTCCGGCCGCAGCGGGTGCAGCCGATCCACGGGACGAGGACCAGGTCGGCCAGCTCCGGTTCGCTCCATCCCGTCACCACCTCGGCCTCGTCGCGCTCGCCGTCCAGCAGCCGTACCGGGGCGGGCGCGCCGTCGCCCGGGCAGCGCAGCAGGCCGGGGGCGAGCCGCTCGCGCTCCCCCCACTCCTCGGTGAGCACGGAGATCTGCGCCCGGTCCGTGCCGCCGATCGGGATCTGGCGGGCGAGCAGGCCCTCGACCAGCAGGCCGAGCCCGCTCTCCTGCTCGCCGACCGCCCGGCAGTCCTTGACGCCCTGGGCGGCGTCGGCGGGCAGGAGGTCGGCGATCCGGTGCCAGAGCGCGGTGTCTTCGTCCATGGGTCGGACTCTAGTCGCGGGCGATCGGCGCTGGTCGGCCAGGGTCTGCGGCGGCGGCGCGCACCGAGGCCCCGGAACCCTCGTGGGGTTCCGGGGCCTCGGCCCGGCGGTGGGAGCGGCCCGGCGGTGCGGACCGGCCCGGCGGCTCCGCGGCTCAGCTGCTCAGCGGAAGCGGCGCAGCCGGAGGCTGTTGCCGACCACGAAGACCGAGGAGAAGGCCATCGCGGCCCCCGCGATCATCGGGTTGAGCAGACCCGCCGCGGCCAGCGGCAGGGCGGCGACGTTGTAGCCGAAGGCCCAGAACAGGTTGCTCTTGATGGTGGCCAGGGTCTTGCGGGAGAGCCGGATGGCGTCCGCCGCGGCCAGCAGGTCGCCACGGACCAGGGTGAGGTCGCCGGCCTCGATGGCGGCGTCCGTGCCGGTGCCCATCGCCAGGCCCAGGTCGGCCTGGGCGAGCGCGGCCGCGTCGTTGACGCCGTCGCCGACCATCGCGACGACCTTGCCCTCGGCCTGCAGCCGCTTGACGGTGTCGACCTTGTCCTGCGGCATGACCTCGGCGATCACGTGCTCCGGCCCGATGCCGACCTCGGCCGCCACGGCCTCGGCGACCAGCCGGTTGTCGCCGGTGAGCAGCACCGGGGTCAGGCCCAGGGCCCGCAGCCTGCCGATGGCCTCGGCGCTGGTCGGCTTGACCGCGTCGGCGACCTCCAGCACGGCCCGGGCCTCACCGTCCCAGCCGACCGCGATCGCGGTGCGGCCGGCCGCCTCGGCGGTGCGCTTGGCCTCGGCCAGCGCCTCGGGCAGGTACTGCGACCACTCGTTCAGCAGGGCCTCCCGGCCGGCCACCACGGCGTGGCCGTCCACCACGCCCTGGACGCCCAGGCCCGGGACGTTCTCGAAGCCCTCGACGGCGGGCAGTTCGCCGGCCTTGGCGGCGGCGGTGGCGATGGCCCGGGCGATCGGGTGCTCGGAGGCGTGCTCCAGGGCGCCGGCCAGGCGCAGCACCTCGGCCCGGTCCACGCCCTCGGCGGTGTGCACGGCGAGCAGGGTCATCTGGCCGGTGGTGACGGTGCCGGTCTTGTCCAGGACGATGGTGTCGACCTTGCGGGTGGACTCCAGGACCTCCGGGCCCTTGATCAGGACGCCCAGCTGGGCGCCACGGCCGGTGCCGACCAGCAGGGCGGTCGGGGTGGCCAGGCCGAGGGCGCACGGGCAGGCGATGATCAGCACGGCGACGGCCGCGGTGAAGGCGGCGGTCCAGCCTTCGCCGGTGCCCAGCCAGTAGCCGAGGGTGGCCACCGCGAGGGTGATCACGATCGGGACGAAGACCGCGGAGATCCGGTCCGCGAGGCGCTGGGCGGCGGCCTTTCCGTTCTGGGCCTCCTCGACCAGCCGGGCCATCCGGGACAGCTGGGTGTCGGCGCCGACCCGGGTGGCCTCGACCACCAGCCGGCCGCCCGCGTTGACGGTGGCGCCGGTGACGTTGTCGCCGACCCCGACCTCGACCGGGACGGACTCGCCGGTCAGCATCGAGGCGTCCACCGCCGAGGCACCCTCGACCACCGTGCCGTCGGTGGCGATCTTCTCGCCCGGCCGGACCACGAAGCGGTCGCCCACGGCGAGGTCGGCGATCGGGATGCGCACCTCGGCCCCGCCGCGCAGCACCGTCACGTCCTTGGCGCCCAGTTCCAGCAGCGCCTTGAGCGCGGCCCCGGCGGTGCGCTTGGAGCGCGCCTCGAAGTAGCGGCCGGCCAGGATGAAGGCGGTGACCCCGGCCGCCGCCTCCAGGTAGATGTTGGACGAGCCGTCGCCGCGGGCGATGGTGAACTCGAAGCCGTGCCGCATGCCCGGCATCCCGGCGTCGCCGAAGAACAGCGCCCACAGCGACCAGAGGAACGCGGCGGTGGTGCCGAGCGAGACCAGGGTGTCCATGGTCGCGGCGCCGTGCCGGGCGTTGGTGAACGCGGCCCGGTGGAACGGCCAGGCGGCGTAGGTGACGACCGGTGCGGCGAGGGTCAGCGACAGCCACTGCCAGTTGTCGAACTGGAGGGCCGGCACCATCGCCATCGCGATCACCGGCACCGCGAGCGCCACGGCGGTGAACAACCGCTGGCGCAGCGGGGCCAGTTCGTCGGCCGGCTCGGCCTGCCCGGCGCCCGAACCCCCTTCCGCGGCCGGGGGCTTGGGCAGCGCGGCGGTGTAGCCGGTGGCCTCGACGGTGGCGATCAGGTCGGCGACCTCGACCCCGCCCTCGAAGGAGACCTTCGCCTTCTCCGTGGCGTAGTTGACGCTGGCCGTGACCCCGTCCATCCGGTTGAGCTTCTTCTCGATCCGGGCCGCGCAGGAGGCGCACGTCATGCCGCCGATCGAGAGTTCCACCTCCGCTGAGGCGGGTGCCTGCGTAGTCATCGTCGCTCCTCGTGACGTCGTCGTGCGGTACGTTCGGCGGCCGGGCCCTCGTACCCATGGGGGGTATCGGGCGGTGCCGGGTTCATTTATACCCCTGAGGGGTATCGTCCGCAAGACCTGACGGATACCCCCTGCCCGTATTTTTCGGGGGCGGCGACTGCTTGACTTGATACCCCCATGGGGTATTCACTCGTGGGCATCGAGCGGCGTCGAGCCGCATCGAGACGCACCAAGGCGCACCAAGGCGCGTCGAGCCGCATCAAGTCGCATCACGTCGCACCGAGCCCCCGCCGGAACCCGAGGAGGACCCCATGGCCGGCTACCACAACGACAAGGACCAGCTCCTGCGCCGCCTGCGCCGCGTCGAGGGCCAGATCCGCGGCCTCCAGCGCATGGTCGACACCGACACCTACTGCATCGACACGCTCACCCAGGTCTCCGCCGCCACCAAGGCCCTCCAGTCCGTGGCGCTACAGCTGCTCGACTCCCACCTCGCCCACTGCGTCCACGACGCCATCGCGGGCGGCGGGGCCGAGGCGGACGCCAAGGTCGCCGAGGCCACCCAGGCCATCGCCCGGCTCATGCGGGCCTGAGCGCCCGGCCCGTCCCCCTTCTGTCCTGCCGTCCTGCCGTCCCGCATCACGAGGAGAAACGCCGCCATGAACACCCCGCTGCGCATCACCGCCTTCACCGCCGGGCTCGCCGCCGCCTTCGGCCTCGCCCTCGGCGTCGGCCACGCCACCGGCAACGGCCCCTCCCCCAAGCCCGCCACCGCCGCGCACGGCGGGCACGCCGGGCACGGCGCGGAGCCGACGGACGGCGGCGCCGAGCACCTGCCCGGCGGGCTGCAGGTCTCCGAACGCGGCTACACGCTCAGCGTCGAGAACCCGTTCGTGACCGCCGGCTCCCCCACCGACCTGCGCTTCCGCATCCTCGGCACGGACGGCAAGCCCGTCACCGCCTACCAGCAGCAGCACGAGAAGGACCTGCACCTGATCGTCGCCCCGCGCGACCTGTCGACCTTCCAGCACCTGCACCCGACCCTCGCCGCCGACGGCACCTGGAGCGCCCAGACCGCCGTCCCCGCCGCCGGGGAGTACCGGGTCTTCGCGGACTTCACCCCGGCCGGGGCGACCGAGGGGCTCACCCTCGGCGCCGACCTGCACGCCGCGGGCGACCTGCGGCCCGCCCCGCTGCCGGAGACCGGACGGACCGTCACCGTCGACGGCTACACCGTCACCCTCGGCGGCGACCTCACGCCCGGGCGCAGCGGCACGCTCACCCTCGGCGTCAGCAAGGACGGCCGGCCGGTCACCGACCTCCAGCCCTACCTCGGCGCGTACGGCCACCTCGTCGCCCTGCGCGCCGGCGACCTCGCCTACCTGCACGTCCACCCGGACACCGGCACCCCGGGCCCGGAGATCGGCTTCACCACCACCGCCCCGAGCCCCGGCAGCTACCGCCTCTTCCTGGACTTCAAGCACCAGGACACCGTCCACACGGCGGCCTTCACCGTGACGACGGAAGGCGCCGCCGCCCCGGCCGGCCACCAGCACTGAGCGGGCCCGTACGAGAGGTGCCGGGCGATCCCGCGGGGGGATCGCCCGGCACCTCTGCTGTTCACCCGATCGGGTGTGGAGCGGCTTGCCGGAGCACGGCGAGGAGAGAGGTTCCCGGGTGGATCTCGACTACGACCTTTCAGTACCCCACCGTGAAGCGGCGCTGGACGAAGCGCGGCAGCTCCGCCTCGTCGACCAGGGCGATCGCGGCGTCCTCCACCGATATGCGACTGCGTCCGTCCGCGTCCAGGACGAATTGGTCACCACCGGTCCGGAAACGGCCGGTACGCTCGCCGGGAGCGATGTCCTCGGCCGGGCTGAAGTAGGTCCACAGCCGATTCGAGGTTCGCAGGACGGTCAGGGCGTCCCGGTGGCCGCGCACGGCGGCCGCGTACTCCCGGGGCAGTCCGAGCGCGTCGAGGCTCTCATGGATCAGCTCGTCATGGTCGGCGCGCACCACGCCCGGTTCGACCTCCAGGCTTCCGGCACCGCCGATCACGAGCAGGCGCGTCCTGGGGTGGCTCTCCAGTGCCGTCAGCAGCGCGCGGGCGGCAGTCGCGTAGACCGTGGGGTCGGCGATGGAGCGACGGACGGTGTCGGCGAAGTCCTTGGCGGCGTTGCCCGGCTGGAATCCGCTGATCAGCACGTCCAGGCCGGGCAGCACGGCCGCGATGCTCGCCGCGTCGAGGACGTCGACGTCGGCCCAGGTGATGTTCTCGCGGGTCTCCTTGATCCGTGAAGTGTCCCGACCGAAGGCCGAGACCAGGTGTCCGCGCTGAAGCGCCTCGGTGACGACCCGGCTGCCGATGCCGCCAGTGGCGCCGATGACTCCGATGTGCATGGTTCTCCCCTCAACCCGCCTGCGAATACGGCGACATGACGGACCGTCGGTCGCCACGGCGAAAACTATACGGCGTGAAGTTTCGATACGCCAACCAATCTGGTGACACTGTAGAGTGTCCGCATGGCGGCTACCGGGACCACAGGACGACGCGAGCGGCTGCGCGCCGAGACGACGGCCGAAATCAAGAGCGTGGCATTGGCGCTGATGGCCTCAGGCGGCCCCGACGCCATCACGCTGCGGGCCATCGCCCGAGAGATGGGCATGACCGCCAACGCCATCTACGGCTACTTCGCCACCCGCGACGATCTGGTCACCACGCTCATCAACGACGTGTACACCGCGCTGGCCGACGCCGTGGACGCGGCCTGGGAGGCCGCCCCCGCCAAGGACCCGGCGGTCCGGATCCAGGCATGGGCCACCGCCTTCCGGAACTGGGCCGTCGCCAACCCCGAGGGCTTCCGCCTCGTCTACGGTGACCCGGTCCCCGGCTACCACGCCCCCGAGGGCGGCGCCGCCCCGGACGCCGCGCGCCGGGTGTGCACAGGACTCGCCGCACTCGCGGCGGCTGCCTGGCCCCACACCGAACACCTCTACCGAGACAGCACGTTCGAGTGGCCCGACTTCGACCCCGGGCTCCGCGACAAGGTGCGCGAGGCCTTCCCGGATCTGCCCCCCGCCGCCGTCGCACTCGCCCTGCGCATCTGGGGACACCTGCACGGCCTGGTGTCACTGGAGATCTACGGCCACCTCCACACTCAGATGGCCAGCCCGGACAAGCTCTTCCGCGAGGAACTGGCCCAGCTCGTCCGAGCACTGGGCATCCCTCACCAGGGCTGAGCGGCTCCGCCGCGCAGCCCGGATCGGGCTTGTCCCGCGGCCCGGTGAGGGTGAGGAGGAGCGGAACACCGGTTCAGGACCTCGTGCGGGTCGGGGGCCTCACACCTGTCCGCAGCCACCAACACCTGAAAGCAGTTGCGCGAGAAGTCGGCCTGGCCGACTTCTCGCGCAAACCTTCCCGCCTCACGCCACCTGCCCTTTGACGGGCCGGAGCCCTGGCCCGATCAGCGCTGGATCTCGGCCCGCGCCCGCTCGTCCGGCGTGCCGATGTCCCAGAAGCGGACGATTCCATGCGCGCCGGCGTAAGCGCCCGTACCGCCGGTGACGGCCATGTCGAGCGGGGCACTCGATCCCTTCGTCCAGAGCGACTGCATCGCCAGGGAGCCGCCCTCGACCTCCATGGTGATGAGGCACTGCTTCGTCACCTCCCCACCGTGGAGCTGGACGACCTGGCACGATCCGCCCCCGCGTCCGACGCTGCGGCCGCCCTGAACGGTGGCGCCGGAGTAGACGTCCATGTCGCCCAGGCTCGGCCCGGCCTGGCCGAGGTCCAGCACCTCGTACTGGTCGTTCTGGACCTTGAGTTCGAGCACCTCGACGCGTCCCTTCCGCAGGCTGTCGGCGTCCGCGGTGCCCACGGCGGCGAATCCGATCGCGGCCGTGGCCAGCGCGGCGGCGACGAACCTCCTGGCCGTCAGGTACCTGCTGCTTCCGTTGGTGCCCATGCTGGGTCCCCCTTCGCTGTGAACTCGTGCGCGAACTCCCTCGACGCTATGACCCGCGAGCCGGCCTTTTCCAAGACCAATCCCGTTATCGCGCCATACCTTCGCGGGCATGATCGGCTCACAGCGGAGCAGGTCCTACCAGGACAGGAACCCCTCGACGTCGCGTTTCAGAGGCTGCGGCACCTCGGCCAGCTCCGAGACGATCGAGCGCACCTCCCACCTGAGTTCGGGGCGCTCCCGCCAGACCGCCTCGCCCCTGGTGAGCACGGCGGCCAGCAGATCGCCCTCGTACATGTCGCCTGCCGCCAGCGGGTCGGCCCGCAGGACCTCCACCGCCAGCGGCAGGAGGTGGGCAAGGCCGACGTCCTGCCTGATCAGCAGCCGCAGGTCTTCGACGGTCAGGCCGCCGATCGGCCGGCGCCGAAGCTCGCGCGCGGTCGCCACGAGCCGGGTCTCGCCGCCCGAAGGGGCCGGCCGGCGGTCGTGCTCAAGTTCCTCGAGCGAGCGGTCACGGTCCACGATGCGAGTCACCGGCCGATCGTCCCATGTCGGCTCTCGAAAGCTGTCCGAGCGGCGGTCAGCCGGAGGACTTCACCGACTCCTCCGACAGGTCCCAGAGCCTCCGGGCGTTCTCGCCGTCCAGCGCGTAGCGCGCGACGCCTTGCAGCGGGACGCCTCGGCGGTCGAGCACCTCGGCCTCGTCGCAGTCGGCGAAGTAGCGGCCGCCGACGCCGTCCAGGAGGGGTGAGACGGCGAGCAGGACGGAGGTCGCCGCTCCCTGGGCGACCGTCTTCATCAGCTCGGGCGGGATGGTCCCGCTGCCCTGGCCGTCGGTGTGGCGCTGGAGGTTGGTGAGGATCGCGCCGGGCATCAGGGCGTTGGCGGTGATGCCGTCGCCGGCCCAGCGGCGGCTCGCCTCGACCGCGAACAGGACGTTGGCGGTCTTGGACTGGGCGTAGGCGAGCCACGGGTCGTACGGGCGGAAGGCGAAGTGGACGTCGTCCCACACGATCGGCGACCGCTGGTGGGCGCTGGAGCTGACCGAGACGATCCGGGCGGCGCCGTCGGCGGCGAGCGCGCGGTGCAGGCCGGTGGCGAGGGCGAAGTGCCCCAGGTGGTTGGTGGCGAACTGCCACTCCCAGCCCTGCTCGGTGTACCGCTCCGGGCAGGCCATCACGCCGGCGTTGTTCACCAGGATGTGCAGCGGGCCCTGCCAGGCCTCCGCGAACGCGGCGACGGAGGCCAGGTCGGTGAGGTCCAGCCGGCCGACGTGCACCTCCCGGTTGCCGGTGGCCGCGGTGATCTCCTCGGCGACCCGCCGCCCGGCCGCCACGTCGCGGACGGCCAGCGTGACGGCGGCGCCGGTGCCGGCCAGCACCCGGGCGGTCTCCGTGCCGAGGCCGGAGGCGGCGCCGGTCACCACGGCGCGGCGGCCGGTGAGGTCGACGCCCTGCGCGACCTCGGCGGCGGTGGTCGCGAAGCCGTACGGCGTAATGATCGCGTTCATCGGTGAACTCCTCTTCGGGGAAAGGGTGTTGTCGACGCCCTCACGGTACGAGCAGGCGGTCCTGCTCGGTCGGCGGCGTGCCGCCGTACCAGTCGAGCGGGCGGCCCGCGCGGACGAGTTCGCCGTACAGGGCCGGGTCGACGGGCTCTGCGAACACCAGGTCCAGGATGTCCGCGGCCGCCACCGCGGGCGGGCGCGCCTCGCGGTAGTCGCCGAACCAGGGGCGCGAGGTCGCGGTGTCGACCATGCCCGGGCAGACGGAGGCGATCAGGATGCCGGCGGCGAGGTCGCGCTCGCGCCGCTCGGCGGCGACCGCCCGGACGGCGGCCACCTGGGCCACCTTCGAGGGCACGTTCAGCCAGCGCGGCCAGCCCGCCTCCCCGGCGGTGCCGTGGTGGATCGCGGCGCGCCAGGACTCGACGGCGTACTCCACCTGGTCGAGGGTCGCGCCGTCGAACAGGTGCCGCAGCCGGGGGTCCAGGTGGCCGAGGGTGCCCAGGCTGCTGGCCACCACGAGCAGTCGGCCGCCGGGGCGCAGCACCGGGGCGAAGTCGCGCAGCACGGCGTGGGTGGCGGTGTTGGAGACGTCGATGAACTCGTCGGCGCGCTCGGACTGCGACTCGCCGGGGAGCAGCCGGGCGACGGCGTTGGACAGGACGATGTCGACGCCGCCGTGCTGCTGCCGGAGTTCGTCGGCGAGGCGGGCGAGGGCCTCGGTGTCGGTGACGTCCAGGACCCGCCCTTCGACGCGGCCGCGGGTGTCGGTCGACCGCGCGACCTGGTGGGCGGCCTCGGTGACGCGCTGCTCGCTGCGGCCGGTGAGCAGGACCAGGTCGGCCGGCCGCAGGCGGGCCGCCAGGCCTTCGGCGAGGGCCCGGCCGAGGCCCTGGTTGGCCCCCGTGACGAGGGCGGTGCGGGGATCGCTCATACCGACCACGGTAGGAACCGGCGCCTCCATGAGTCCAACGAAACTCTCGCACCTCTGCTATGCGTAGACGTCATGGACTTCACGGACGTCTCGCTGACCGCGCTGCGGGTGTTCCGGGCCGTGGCCGAGCAGGGCACCTTCACGGCGGCCGCGCAGTCGCTGGGGTACACCCAGTCGGCGGTGTCCCGGCAGATCGCCTCGATCGAACGGGCCGCGGGCGCGGAGCTGCTGGAACGGCGCCGCGAGGGCGTCCGGGTGACGGCCGCCGGGCGGGTGGTGATGCGGCACGCGACCGTCGTGCTGGACGAGATCGACGCGGCGGCCCGCGAACTGTCCGGCCGGCCCGAGGAGGGCGGGACGGTCCGGCTCGGCTGGGTGCCGACCGCCGGCACCACGCTCGTCCCGCAGGCCCTCGCCGCGCTGCGGCGCAGCGCCCCGGGAGTACGGGCGACCAGCCGCGAGGGCGGCACGGCGACGCTGGCGCGGGCCCTGCGGGCGGGCGGCATCGACCTCGCCCTGCTCTCCTCGGCCCCGCCGTTCCGCGCCCCGGACACCGAGTCGCCGCCCCTGGTGCTGCAGACCCTCACCGAGCGCGCCCTGTGCCTGGCCGTGCCCGCGGCGCACCCGCTGGCCCGCGGGGAGTACGTCGACGTGGCCGACCTGCGCGGGCAACGGTGGATCGCCGGGCCGTCCGCCGGGGCCGACCGGCTGATGGGGGTGTGGCCGGGGCTGGACGAACGGCCCGAGATCGCCCACACCGCCCGCGACTGGCTCGCCAAGCTGCACCTGGTGGCGGCCGGCGGCGGGCTGACCACCGTCTCCCCCGCCATGGCCGCCGCCGCACCGCCCGGCGTACGCGTCCTGCCGGTACGCGGCGGCCCGCAGGAGGTGCGGCGCCTCCTGCTGGCCCGCCTCCCGCAGCCGCCCACCGACCCGGTCCGCCGCCTGGCGGCGGCACTGCGCGCGGCAGCGGTGGCGGAGGCGAACGGCGGTTCGCAGGAGGCCCGTTGAGCCCCGCGAGCGTCAGTCTGCGGGTCAGTCCGCGGCTCGTCGGTCCGCCCCGGGCGGCGGGACGGGCCCGAGGTCGGCCTCGGGCTCGCGGGTGAGGACGGCGAGCAGGGCCGGGTCCGCGTACACCTCGGCGCTGTGCTGCCACTGGGTGAGCAGGAGCTCCACCGGGGCGAGGTCGTCCGGGGCCACCGCGCCGCGCGCCGTGTCGACCAGTTCGGTGATCAGGGTGTCGAGGTCCCCGTCGGGCAGGACGGTGCACCAGGGCAGGGCTACGGGCAGAGCCTGCCGCAGTGCGGCGGCGTCTCCGGCCCGCGCGAGCTCGGCGAGTGCTTCGGGGGTGAAGTCCACGACTGAGGAGCGTACTTGAGGCGGGGAGGATCGAGTGCGGGCGCGAGTGGTCAGCGGCCCGGGCGGCAGGGGGCGGGGGTGCCACGGGTCGGGTCGGCGGTGACGGCCGCCGTGACGGCGGCGGCCAGGCAGGCGATCAGGCAGCGGGTGACGGGGTGGCGTACGGCGCGCAGCAGGGCCGGCGGGCGTGTGGCGGGGGCCGGGTGGTGTGTCATCGGGGGCTCCTTCGCGTGGGGGTACGGCCGTCGGGGGCCGCGTCGGTGGACGCGGCCCCCGGCGGGGCGGGCGGGGTGGTGGGCGTCCTCACGCGGCCGTCGCGGACTTCGTCCCGGCGGCGTCCGCGCGCCCGGGGCGCGGGGTGCGCAGGGTGGCCGCCGCGAGCAGGCCCCCGGCCACCGCGATCGCCGCGGCGCCGAGGAAGGCAGCGGAGAAGCCCGAGGTCAGACCCTGGACGGTGGCGTCCGGGGTCCGGGCGCCGGCCAGTGCGGTCATCGCGGCCAGGCCGAGCGCCGAGCCCACCTGGTAGCCGGTGTTGACGATGCCGGAGGCGAGGCCGCCGTCCTCCGGGGGCGCGCTGGAGATCGCGGTGCCGAGGGAGGGGATGAAGGCGAGCGCCATGCCGGTCGCGGCGAGCAGGGAGGCGGGCAGCACGTCGGTCCAGAAGTTGCCGTCCGGGCGGGCCAGCGAGAGCCCGGCCAGGCCGGCGCCGAGGGCGAGCATGCCGGTGACGACCAGTGCCTTGGGGCCGAAGCGGGCGATCAGCCGGGGCGCCAGGGTGATCATGATGCCCATGATGGCGACGGTCATCGGCAGCAGGGCCGCGCCGCTGGCGAAGGCGCCGAGGTGGAGGACCTGCTGGAGGTAGAGGTTCAGGAAGAACCACATCGGCACCCAGGCCGCGGCCAGCAGGAACTGGGCGAGGTTGGCGGCGCCGAGGTTCGGCACCCGGAAGATGCCCAGCCGCATCAGCGGCTCGCGGCGCCTGCCCTGGACGACCAGGAAGGCGGCCAGCAGCACGGCCGCGCCGGCCAGGGTCAGCAGGGTCGACGCGGAGGCCCAACCCGCCTCCGGGGCACGGACGACGGCGTACACGGCGGCGGCCAGTCCGGCGGTGACGGTGAGCGCGCCGACGAGGTCGATGCCGCCGCGGCGCCGGGGCGCGGAGGGCATCAGCGCGGGAGTGGCGAGCAGCGCGACCACGGCCACCGGGATGTTGATGTAGAACACCCAGGGCCAGCTGACGTACTGGGTGATCAGGCCGCCGAGGAAGACGCCCGCGGTGCCGCCGGCCGGGGCCGCCGCGCCGTACAGGGCGAAGGCCTTGGTCAGTTCCTTCGGGTTCCCGCCGAAGAGCGTCATCAGCAGGGTGAGCGCCGAGGGGGCGATGAGGGCGGCGCCGAGGCCCTGGACGCCGCGGCCGGCCAGCTCGGTGGGCACGTTCCCGGCGAGGCCGGCGAGCAGTGAGCCCGCGCCGAGGACCGCCCAGCCGGCGCTGAACAGGCGGCGGGCGCCGAGCAGGTCGGAGAGCCGTCCGCCGAGCAGGAGCAGGCCGCCGAAGGCGACCACGTACGCGTTGAACACCCAGGACAGGTCCTCCTGACCGAAGCCGAGGGCGTCCTTCATCCTGGGCAGGGCCACCCCGATGATCGAGGTGTCCATGATCACCACGAACTGCGCGGCGGCGATCAGCGCCAGTGCGCGCCACCTCCGGGGGTCGGGCCCGGTGCTGTCGGTTGCCATCTCTTACTCCCTGTCTGTGAGGGGTATCGGCCGGGGGCGGTGCCTCGCGGCGATCGCCGAGGATCGCCAACTCGCAGGACGGGCACGGTGGATGTGCCGGTCGACGACCCCGGTGAGGACGACCGAGAACATACCCTAGGGGGGTAGGGTTTAGTCAACGGAGCCGGGGCGGCGGGGAACGGGGCCCGGCGGCGGGAGGCAGCCCGCGAGGGCGGGGAATCCGGCGTCCACCGGCGGGGTTTCACCAGGCGTCAGCACCCGCCTCGTGAAGGGCCCTCCGTGCGCGCCATCCAGATCGACCGTTTCGGCACCCCCGAGGTCCTCGACCTCGTCGAGACCCCCCGGCCCGCGCCCGGCCCCGGGGAGGTGCTGGTCCGGACCGTCGCGAGCGGCATCAACCCCGTCGACGACAAGACCCGGGAGGGGGCCATCGGCGAGGGCGCTCCCCCGCTGCCGACGACGCTCGGCTGGGACCTGGCCGGCGTCGTCGTCGACGGCGGCGACAGCCCGCTGGAGGCGGGGGAACGGGTCATCGCCATGTCCCACCAGCTCGGCACCACCCGCGGCACCTGGGCCGACCTGGTCGTCCTCCCGGCGGAGGCGGTGGCCGTCGCGCCGCGGGCGGTCAGCCTGGTCGAGGCCGCCACGCTGCCGCTGCCCGGGCTGACGGCCCTGCAGACGCTGGACTGGCTGGCGGTGTCCGCCGGCGAGCGGCTGCTGATCGCCGGTGCCGCCGGCGCGGTCGGCGGGCTCGCCCTGCAGATAGCCCGGGCGCGGGGCGTCGAGGTCGACGCCCTGGTCTCCCGTGACGCGCAGGCCGGCTTCGCCCGCGAGCACGGCGCGGGGCTCGTCTCCACCGACCCCGCCGCCTTCCGGGGCCGCGGCTACCACGCGGTCTTCGACACCTTCGGGGCCTTCGTCACCGACGCGGTCGCGGACGGCGGCCGCTACGCCTCGATCGCCACCCAGGCCGGCCCCGTCCCGGACCTCTCCGCCCGCGGCGTGCGCACCACCGTCCACCAGGTGCGCGAGGACGGCGCCGGGCTGGCCGAGTTGGCCCGGCTCGTCGACGACGGCGCCCTGCGGCCGCGGGTGCACGCCACGTACGGGCTCCAGGAGATCCGGGCCGCGCACGAGCGGTTCCGCGAGGGCGGCCTGGCCGGGAAGATCGTCGTGACGTTCTGACCGCCGCCCTCGGCCGCCTCACCCGCGAGCGGCCCTCGGCCGGGCCGCGCCCACCGCACCGGGGCCCTCATGGAGGAACCCGGTGCGGTGGGCCGGCACCGGACTACCGGGCTGGCGGCGGGAGTTCGCCGACGCGGTCGGCGGCGGCCCGGGCGAGGACCGCGGAGGTGCCGACCACCGTCCCGGCCGGGCCCGCCTCGCCGTCCTCGGCGAGGACCGTGCGCTCGCCGAGGAACGCGTACGTGCTCCGGTCGAAGACCCACTGCGTCTGCCGCCCGTACGCCGTACGGGCCACGGCGACGCCCTCGCGCCCGGCGGCGTCGACGGCCGAGGCGACCACCGTGACCCCGGGGATCCGCTCGGCCGCCCGGTAGAGCTCGGCGGCGACCTGCGGCGGTGCCCAGGTCTCGGCCAGCAGGTCGCCGATCGCCGTGAACGCCCGCTGGTCCGGGTCCTGGCCCTGGCCCCGGGTCTGCTCCCTGACCAGCCGCAGCAGGGCGTCCGGGTCGGTGGGCAGCGCGGCGACGAAGGCGTGGGTCGGTTCGCCGACCGACGGACCGCTCCCCCCGCCGGGCACCTCGGGCCGGGCCGTCGCCCCCGGCTGGTCGAGGTGGAGGACCGGCCCGTCCTCGCCGAGCCGGCTGTCCGGCCCGCCCTCCTCGCGCAGCAGGCCGGGGCGGCTGCCGTCGGCGGACAGCCACACCTGCCGGGTGTGCGCGGGCGCCATCGTCACGGGGCCGCCGCCCGCGCTCTGCGCCGCGTAGGCGACCCTGCTCTCGATGTAGACGAACTGGTCGGCGCGGACCGCCGGTTGCTCCGATCCGGCGGCGGCGAGGGCGATGCGGTCGAGCAGCCGTACGGCTTCGGAGCCGCCGGTCGCACCGCCTCCCGCCACCGCCGCGTGGTCGCGCCCGGGCGTCCCCGCGCCCCCGAGGTCCGACGCCACGACGCCGACCACCGCCAGGGCGCAGGCGAGCGCAGGCACCGCGATCCGGAACCGGGCCGAACGCCTGGCCGGGCGCCGGACCGGGCACCCGGCCGGACGCCGGAGCGGGGCTCGCAGAGCGGGGCGGCCCTGCGGCTCGGCGGCCTGGCGCAACAGTGCCTCCCTCAACAGCAGTCGGCGGTCCGCGTGCAGGCCGGGCACCGCCGGCGGGGGCAGCAGCCCGGCGAGTTCACGGCGCTCCGACTCCTCGGACGCCGGGCGCTGCGCGGCTCGCCGTGGGGTGGCGTTCATCCGTGGCTCTCCTGGGTCGACGGCCGGAGCGCGGGGAGGCGGCCCGGTACGGGCAGGGCGGGGGCGGCGGCAGCGGCGACGCGGACAGGGACGGGAGCGGGAGCGGGGACGGCGGCGCGGGCCCTGGCTTCGGCCTTCGCCTTCACTTTCGCCTCCGCCCTGGCCTCGGCCTCGGTGAGTTCGCGCAGCCGGGCCCGCGCCCGGGACAGCCGCGAGCGGACGGTCCCGACCGGCGTGCCGAGCGCCTCCGCCGCGCTCGCGTAGTCCAGCCCGGCCCACACCACCAGCGTGAAGACCTCCCGATCCCGGCGCCGGAGCCGGGCGAGCGCCCGGCGCGCGGCCCGCAGCTCCTCGACGTCCGCGAGGTGCGCGACCAGGTCGTCGGAGAAGTCCGGGACGGCGCCGCGCTCCGGGATCCGGGCGAGCGCGAGGTCGCGGCGCCGCCGGGCGCGGGCGTTGCGGCGCATGACGTTGGTCGCGATCCCCAGCAGCCACGGGCACAGGCCGTCGCCGTCGGGGTGCAGCCGCTCCCGGCCCCGCCACGCCTCCAGGAAGGTCGTCGAGACGACGTCCTCGGCCTCCGCCCAGTCGCCCGTCACGCGCAGGGCGTAGCGGTACAGCACCTGGGCGTGCTCGTCGTAGAGCTCGCCCAGGACGTCGGGGTCGCCGCGGCGCAGACGCGTTCTCATGAGTGCTTCCACACTCTGCCCTGCCCGGTCCGGCACCCGGGTTCCGGTGACGTGCGTCACATGCCCCGACCCACCGTGGATGTGGCCCGGCTCACAGGAACTCCGGTGCCCCTCCGAGCAGTACAGGACATGACCACAGCTTCCGCTCCCCGCTCCGTTCCCCGCCGGAACGCCCTCCGGGCCCTGGCCGTCGCCGTCGCCCTGGCCGGCGCCCCGACTCCCGCCCTCGGCGGCCCGGCCTTCGCCGCCGAGCCGGAGACGTACACCCTCACCGTCCGGCACCTGGACCGCGCCGGCCAGGCGACCGCGCCGTACCGGACCAGCGTCACCGGGATCTCCGGCCCCGGCGCCGACACCTCGGTCCGGCTGGACGCCCCCTCCGGCGTCACCACCGTACGGCTGCCCAAGGGCCGGTACGTGCTGGACAGCAACCTGACCTCGGGTCTGGAGCCGGGCGGCACGATCTGGACGGACTGGATCGTCCAGCCGCGCCTCGACCTCGACCACGACACCACCGTCACCGTCGACGCGCGGACCACCGCCCTCGTCGACGTCCGGCCCCCGGACGGGTCCGCGCGCTTCCGGCACAGCGGGATGTTCGTCGAGGTCACACACGAGGGTGCCACCAGGACCGTCAACGTCGCCAACGGGTCGCCGAACCTGCGCGTCGCCCACCTCGGGCCGCAGACCGAGGCCGGGGCGGTCAAGCAGTGGTTCGACGTCAACTGGGACACCGACACCGGCGGCTACCTGCTCGGCCGGACCTCCACCGGCACCCGCGCGCTGACCGGGCTCAGCAAGCACTACTCCGCGCAGGAGCTGGCCACCGTGAACATCCGCGGCGCCGCCGGACCGGGCGGCGCCGCGACCGCGCTCGTCAGCCTCCAGCCGAGCGACGGAGCGAGCATCGGCGAATCCCGGAGCGTCACCACACCCGGCACCGCCACCTTCCACATCGCACCCGAACGCGGCACCTGGGACATCGGCGTCACCGTCCCCCGCGCCGACGGCAGCCGGCCGACCTACTACACCGAAGACCGCGTCGCCGTACGGGCCGGGGCCACGACCACCCGGACCTTCGACGGCCCGGTCTTCGGCCCCGCGCTCACCGACCGCCCCGCCGTCTCCCGCGACGGCGACCGGATCACCGCGGACGTCCCGCTGCTCGCCGACGGCGACGGCCACGTGCCGTGGACCCCCTCGTTCGACACCGCCTACACCTCGCTGTACCGCGACGGGGTGCTGGTCGGCGCCGCCTCCGACGCCGCCGGGCGCGGCGAGTTCACCGTCACCCCGGGCACGGCGGGCTACCGCCTGGCCACCACCGTGACCCGCAAGGCCGCGGCCGGCGCGACCACCCGGGTGACCGCGTCCTGGACCTTCGCCTCCGCTACCACCGCCGCCCCGACCGCGCTCCCGGTCAGCGTCGTACGGTTCGCCCCCGAGCTCGACCCGACCGGCACCGCGACGGCCGGCAGCGCGCTGCGCATCCCGGTCACCGTGCAGGGCGCCGCCGCGGACGGCCGCGTCCGCTCGCTCACCGTCTCCTCCTCCACCGACGGCGGCGCCTCCTGGACCCGCCTCCCCGTCGACGCCGGCGCCGTCACCGTCCACAACCCCCCGGCCGGCACCGCCGTCTCCCTGCGCGCCGAACTGACCGACACCGACGGCAACACCCTCGACCAGTCCATCACCGAGGCCTACCGCACCCGCTGACCGTCCCGTTGCGCCGAACCCTGAGCGATCCTCACCGAGGCCTGACGGATCACACCGTGTCTCATCGAAGGTCAAGCAGGCAGAGCAGGGCCCTGCTGTGCCTACCGGATCCGAGATCGGCTCGGCCGGGATCCCGGCCGAGCCGGTTCGCTCACGCCTCTGGCCACGGTGGAGTCGGTGGAGGACAGGGTTCGCGCGCCTGCCGGCCCACAGTCGGTCGGCCCCGTGGTCCTTGAGAAGATCTCGTTCATGAGTGAGGATCCGAGGGCCCGAGAAGCCGTGTGGGCGGATGGAAAGAACCTGTACGACGTCGTCCCCGCTCTCGACGCTGTCATCGGGATCATCGGGCGGGATCTGGTCCTGGGCGAGTACTCGCTGGCGCATGCCACGGCGCACATGGCAGCGGAAATGATCGTGGAGCAGAGGGAATCGACAGGGATCCACGACGAGGGGACGGCATTGCTCGTCGTCCGTGCACTCGCCGAGTCGGCCGCCGCGACGGAACGCGCGAATGATGGACTCCGTTCGTAGCGAGGCGCCCTCCGGCGCCGGCCTCCTCGGGTGGGGAGGCCGGCGGCGGACTGGTTCGGCTTCGCCGTTCACCGCAGGGGTCAGGCCGCGGTGGGGGTCAGGGGGCGGGGGGTCGGGGTGGTGAGGGCGAGGTTGCGGTGGATCTCCAGGGCGGCGGTGGAGCGGTTCAGGGTGATGTAGTGGAGGCCGGGCGCGCCCTCGTGGAGGAGGCGTTCGGCCATCCTGGTGGCGTGGTCGACGCCGATGCGGTGGGCGGTCGCCCGGTCGCCGCGGGCCGCCTCCAGTTGTCGGGCCAGTCCGGTGGGGAAGGAGGCGCCGCTGAGTTCGGCGAAGCGGCTGATCTGGCGTACGTCGGTGGCGGGCATGATCTCGGGGATGACCGGGGTCGCGCAGCCGGCCGCGGCCAGCCGGTCGCGCAGCCGCAGGTAGTGCTCGACGTCGAAGAACATCTGGGTGACGGCGTAGTCGGCGCCGGCCCGGCACTTGGCGACGAAGTGCCGGATGTCGTCCTCCCAGTCGGCCGAGCGCGGGTGGCGCTCGGGGAAGGCGGCGACGCCGACGGTGAACGCGCCGCACTCCTTGACGAGTCGGACGAGTTCGGCCGCGTAGCGCAGGCCCTGCAGGTGGGGCTCCCAGCGGCCGTTGGGGTTGCCCGGCGGGTCGCCGCGCAGGGCGAGGACGTCGCGGATGCCGACGTCGGCGTAGCGCCGTAGGACGGCCTGGAGTTCGGCGGTGGAGTGGCCGACGGCGGTGAGGTGGGCCACCGGGCGCAGGGTGGTCTGGGCGGCGATCAGTTCGGTGGTGCCGATGGTGCGGTCGCGCGAGGAGCCGCCGGCGCCGTAGGTGACCGAGACGAAGGTCGGCGCGACCGCCTCCACCCGCCGGATCGCCGCCCACAGGGCGCGTTCGCCGGCCTCGTCCTTGGCGGGGAAGAACTCGAAGGAGTAGGTCCGTTCGCCGGCCGCGAGGATGTCGCGCAGGCCGCGCGGGGTGCGCCGGGTGGTGTGGTCCATGGGTTCACCTCAGGTGGTGGGGTCGGTCGTCCGGGGATGCGGGGGAGCTCCTCCACCCTGCCCCGGCACCCGCAACAGGACTGTCACATCGGGTCGTTGACGGCCCACTCCGGGCGGCGGAAGGTGCTCCGGCAGCTCTAGCAATTACCCTAGGGGGGTATGGTATGTTCGAAAGGAAGCAGCCGCCCGGGCAGTCCGGCCGGCGCCGGGCACCACGACAGGAGCACACCCATGAGCGAGACCACCGTCACCGTCGAGTCCGCCGCCGCCGAGGCCACCTCCTGCTGCGGCTCGTGCGGCACCGGCGCCGGCGCGGCACCGGCCGCCGAGTCCGGCCTGACCTCGGTCTTCCAGGTGAAGGGCATGACCTGCGGCCACTGCGTCTCCTCGGTGACCGCCGAGTTGAAGAAGCTCGACGGCGTCGAGGAGGTCGCCGTGGACCTCGCCACCGGCCGGGTCACCGTCGGCAGCACCCTGCCGCTCGCCGACTCCGACGTGGCCGCCGCCGTCGACGAGGCCGGCTACGAGCTGGTCCGCCGCGTCGAGGCCTGAGCCTCCGACGTCGGCCCGGACGGGAGGGCGCCACCCCGCCCGTCCGGGCCGACTCCCCCTCGGCACGCCCCCGGTAGAGTGAGCGCACGCCTCACCGCACAGGAACCGGAGACGGCCATGGCCGGCTACAGCTCGCACAAGGACGACTTCCGCAAGCGGCTCCGCCGCATCGAGGGCCAGATCCGCGGCCTCCAGCGCATGGTCGAGGAGGACACCTACTGCATCGACGTCCTCACCCAGGTGTCCGCCGCCAGCCGCGCTCTCCAGTCCTTCGCCCTCCAACTCCTCGACGAGCACATCGAATGCTGCGTCCGGGACGCCATCGCCGAGGGCGGCCAGGAGGCGGGCACCAAGATCCGCGAGGCCAACCAGGCCATCGCCCGCCTGGTCAGGTCCTGACCGCGTTCCAGCGGTGACGGTTCCTCCGACGGCCCCCGGGGGCCGTCACCTTTACGGGGTGGGGGTATCTCGCCGGGGCATTCCAGGAGGGGATCAGCCGTGTCCGCGATCGAGTTCGTCCGCCGCCTGGACGGCCTGGTCTACCGCTTCGACCTGAACGGCACCGCCAACGGCCGCCCGTCCTACAAGCGGCGGGACCTGGACCTGTGGTGTCGGTGGACGCCGGAGCGGGGCTGGTGCGTCGTCGACGCCGAGGGCGTGCCCAACTCCGGTCCGCTGCTGGGCGAGGACCGGCACCGGGAGCTCCCGCCGACCGGGCCGTGGCGCAGCTGGAAGGCCGGCCGGTCGTACCTCTACGACCTGCGCCGCGTCGATGGAAACGGGGACGGCGACGCGTCCTGAGGCCCGCGGGGTCAGACCCGGTCGAGCGGGCGGTGCGGGCCGTCCGGCAGCTCGACCGCGACGGCGTCGCCGGGCCGGACCGGGCCGCCGGTGCGGACGACGCCCATGATGCCGGCGCGGCGCACGATCGTGCCGTCCTCGGCGCGACCGACGACCTGCTTGAGCAGGCCGGGCCGGTAGGCGTCGATCTGGGTGCACGGGTTGCGCAGGCCGGTGATCTCCACCTCGGCCTCCGGGCCGATCCGCAGCACCGCGCCGACCGGCAGGCCGAGCAGGTCGACGCCCTCGGTGGTGATGTTCTCGCCGAGGGCGCCCGGCGTGACGTCGAAGCCCGACTCGCCGAGTTCGGTGAGCAGTTCGCGGTGGATCAGGTGGACCTGGCGCAGGTTGGGCTGGGTCGGGTCCTGGGCGACCCGGGACCGGTGCCGGACCGTCACCCCGGCGTGCACGTCCCCTTCGACGCCCAGGGCCTGTCTTCGAACTCCCGTCGTCCGCCCGGAGGGCGGGCGGGGCGGCGTTGGGGTGCGTGCATCGCAAGGCGGAGGAGGGAGCCACTGCGGAGCATTGGCGACCGACGACAACGCGGCGAGGTGCGTGCCCCGGCGTCGCCCCGCAGACGCGAGTTCGAAGACAGGCCCTAGCCGGCGAGCAGGGTGATGCCGTTCCGGTTCGGCTTGGTGAACGAGTACTCGGCGTTGCTGCTGACCGCCACCACGGTGCCGCTCATGCTCCGGACCCTCCTCGCGGACGTACGTTCGATCGCAGGAGCAGCATAGCCGCCGCTGACGACCGGCCCCCCGATGATGGAACCGGGGGAGCTCAGGACCGCAGGTCCACGTGCGCCCGCTCGTCCGCGTCGGCGACCCACAAGTACACGGGTGCGAGCCCGAGTTCGATCCCCATCAGCACGAGCTGGAACCAGTGCGGACGGCCGTCGACGACGAGCGACAGCACCCGCGCGAGGCCGCCCAGCAGGAGGACCGCCGCCAGCCACCGCACCGGCCGGGCGGGCACCGGCGTCTGCCGGGCGGCGTGGATCCAGGCCGCCCCGTACCCGGCGAAGACCGCGCCCATGAAGCGGCCGAAGCTGCCGACCGTCGGGCCGGCGTCCGCGATCCCGGGCATCGCGGAGTTCCCCAGCAGGATGTGGAGGAAGCCGATCGCCACGCAGGCGATCCCCATCGTCCACGCGAGCACCCGCAACGCCTTGGCCATGGCCCGTCCACCCCTCACAGAGGTCTGGTTGACACGTGTCTACTACGTTGCCCACCACGCTAGCGCCGGCAAGTAGACACGTGTCAAGTAGCCTGGCCCGCATGCCAGTCCACGAACGGCGCCGCCGGCTCTCCCCCGCCGAGCGACGCGCCCAGCTGCTCTCCGTCGGTGCCCGGCTGTTCGCCGAACGGCCGTACGAGGGGGTGCTGATGGAGGAGGTCGCCGAGCGGGCCGGGGTCTCCCGCGCCCTGCTCTACCGGCACTTCGCGAGCAAGCACGAACTCTTCGCCGCCGTCTACCGGGAGGCCTCCGCCGACCTGCTCGCCAGGAGCCGGTTCGACCCGGGCGACACCCTGGTCGAGCAGCTGGTCGAGGGCATGGACGCCCACCTCGACTACTTCATCGCCAACCGGCACGCCGTGCTCGCGGCCAACCGCGTGCTGGCCGGGGACCAGGTGATCCAGACCATCATCACCGAGGAGCTCGACGCCCTGCGCGGCCGGCTGCTCGGCGTCCTCCCGCTCGCGGACGAGCAGGCGCGACTGGCGGTGTCGCAGGTCCTGCGCAGCTGGCTGGTGTTCGTCCGGGTGCTGGTCATCGACTGGCTGACCGAGGAGAGCTGCTCCCGCACCGAGCTGCGGGACGCCTGCATCGGCGCCGTGCTGGGCGCGCTCCGGCCGCTGCTGCCCGTCGATCCGGCACCCGGCTGGGGGCACCGAGGGCATACCATCGGGACGTAAGGGGAGAAGCTCCGCAAGCGCCCAATTCCTCATGAACATATGACAATTGGATGCTCTGACTCCCCTCGACCAGTCGGACCTCCGAACCCCGCGAAGGGACCCATGGACTCCGCCGCAGCCGACACCGGGACCACCCTCCCCCCACTCCACCGGCTCCCCACCACCCCTGCCCAGCCGCCCCACCCCACCACCCTCCCGGACGGCACCCCCGCGTGGCTGATCACCCGCTACCACGACGTCCGGCAGGTCCTCGGCGACCCCCGGGTCACCCGGGCCGACCTGCATGACGTCGGCACCGCGGGCGCCACCGCCGACGTGGCCGCCAACCCGGCGTCCCTGTTCAACCAGGACGGGCCCGCCCACCGCCGGCTGCGCGGCACCGCCCAACGGGCCTTCACCCCGCGCGCCATCGCCGGCTGGCAGCCGTGGGTCGCCGCCGCCGTCCAGCAGTCCGTGGACCGGCTGGTCGCCGCCGGCCCGACGGCCGACCTGGTCCCCGCGTTCGCCCGGCCGGTGCCGTTCGCCGTCACCACCCGGCTGATGGGGCTCGACGGGGACGGGCCGGACCACCTGGACGAGGAGCGGCTGCGGCGCTGGACCCGCGCCCTGCTCGCCCAGGGCGAGGACCAGGGCGGCGAGCCGGCCGGCGGTCAGGACGGCGCTCAGGACGGCGGACAGCAACCGGGCACGGACCCCGACCACGACGCCACCCTCGCCGAATTCGGCTCCTTCATGGGCGAGTTGGTCGCCCGCCGGCGCCGCGAGCCGGGCGACGACCTGGTCAGCCGGCTGGTCCGGGCCGCCGACCAGGACGGCGGCGTCCCCGAGGAGTCCCTCGTCTTCCTGGTCGCCGGGCTCACCGCCAGCGGCAACGAGAGCGTCGCCGGCGCCCTCGCCAACGCCCTGGTCTACGTGCTCGGCGAACGCCCCGAGCACTGGCCGCGCCTCGCCGACCCGGACACCGCCGAGCGCACCGCCGAACGGCTGCTGCACTACATCCCACTCGGCGACGACGAGGCCACCATCCGCCGCACCACCGCGCCGGTCGAGGTCGGCGACGTGACCATCCCGGCCGGCTCGGTCGTCGCCGTCAGCCTCGGCAGCGCCAACCGCGACCCGGCCGTCTACCCCGAGGGCCTCGACGCCGACCTGGGCCTCCCGCTCCCCGCCCCGACCCTCGCCTTCAGCTCCGGCCCGCACTACTGCATCGGCGCCTGGCGGGTCCGGCTGGAGATGCGGGAGTCCCTGCACCGGCTCGCCACCGCCCTGCCGGGCCTGCGCCTCACCACCCCGGTAGCGGACCTCGCCTGGCAGCTCGGCGGCACCACCCGGAGCCCGGCCCGCCTCCCGGTCGACTGGTAGGTCGACCGGGAGGCGGCACCGGCGGTCGGCCGGGAGCCGGCACCGGCGGTCGGCCGCCCGGCCTCAGCCGTCGGGCAGGGCGGCCGACCACCGCCCCCGGCTCACCCGAACAACCCCTCCCCCAGCGTCCCGCCCTCCGGCGCGCCCGGCAGGACGTAGGCCACCGCCGAGGCGGTGTGCTCGATGAAGGTGTTGAGGGCGTCGCGCGCCGCCAGGCGGTTCTGGACGCGGGTGAACTGGGCCGGGTCGCGCATGAAGGCGCAGAACAGCAGGCCGCGGTCGCCCGGGCCGTCGTCGTAGTTGTAGCCGCGCCGCAGCATCCGGGCGCCGCCGTCCAGCCGGGGGCTGGAGAGGCGGACGTGCGCGGTGGCCGGGATGAGGTACGAGCCGTCCGGGTTCTTGGCGTAGATGTCCGGCTCGTCGTGCTCGGCCGTGCCGGTGAGCGGGGCGCCGTCGCCGACCCGGCGGCCCATCACCTGCTCCTGGTGGTCGACGGGGAGGGCGGCGAAGGCGGCGGTGTCCATCCGGATCCGGCGGTAGACCAGCACCGTCCCGTGCTCGTACGGCCCCGGCGGGCCCCAGACCCACTGCCCGCTCTCGGTTCCGTCCGGGTTCGCCGTGCCGTCCTTGAAGCCGAACAGGTTGCGCGGGGTGGCGCCGCCGGCCGTCCGGGCCAGGAAGCCGGACTGCGTCCACCGCGCGGTCGCGCCCGCCGCCCGGGCCGCCGCGTCGACCTGCTCGGCGACCACGGACAGCGGCCAGCGGTCGGCCGCGCACAGCTGGACCACCAGGTCGCCGCCGCCGCGCGCCGGGTCGAGCCGGTCCCCGGGGAAGGCGGGCAGCTCGGTCAGCAGGGCCGGCGGAACGTTCAGCCCCAGCCGGGCGGCGAGGCCCGGCCCGACGCCCACCAGGCTGCTGAGCCGGGCCGGTTGGCCGCCCTGCAGCCGGGCGTCGGCCGGGCTGCCGCCGGTCGCCCCGGCCAGCACCCGGGTCAGCTCGCCGAGCAGGCCGCGCAGGGCGGCCCGCCCGTCCGAGGTCGCGGCGGGCGCCAGGTCGAGGGCCAGCAGCTGGGTGGCCGGCTGCTGCGCGGTCGTCACCCCGGCCTGCCGTTCGCCGTGGAAGGGGACGGCCGGTGGCTCCGGTGCCGCCGCCGGTCGGGCGCCGCGGCCGTGCCCCCGGACGCCGCTGGTGCCCATGGCCAGTGCCGTGACCCCCGCGCCGAGCCCGGCGGCCACCACCGCCCCGCCCGCGAGCAGCCCCCTTCGATCCACCCCGGCGCCCCGCGCGGTCGGTGGCTGGTCCTGCGCCTTTCCGGTTTCGGCATGCATGGGCGACATTGGAGACGATAGAACACGCCGTATGCAACTTTTGACCACACGTCACCCGCGGTCCGGCACGACACCCCCACCCGGGGCCCGCGTCGCCAGGCGCCTGCCCGCCCTGCTCGCCGCCGCCGTCCTGGCGCTGGCCGGCTGTTCCTCGGGCGGCTCGTCCTCCTCCGACGCCAAGCACCCGGACGGCACGGTCATCCGCGTCCCGCAGCACTTCCCGACCATCCAGCAGGCCGTGGACGTCGCCCGCGAGGGGGACACCGTGCTGGTCGACCCGGGCACCTACCGGGAGAGCGTGCGCCTCACCAAGCCCCGGATCGTGCTGCGCGGCACCGACCGCAACACCGTGGTGCTGGACGGCGGCCTGCGGCTGGTCAACGGCATCACCGCCTCCGGCCCCGGCTCGGTGGTGGAGAACCTCACCGTCCACGGCTACCTCGCCAACGGCGTGCTGTTCACCGGCGTCACCGACGAGAAGCTCCAGCAGCACGGCGCCGGCGGCTCCGCCTACAACCCGCTGGACACCGTGCGCTTCCCGGTGGTCGAGGGCTTCCGCGCCAGCAGTGTCACCGCCTACAACAACGGCCTGTACGGGATCTACGCCTTCGACGCCCGCGGCGGCGTCATCGAGGACTCGTACGCCTCCGGGGGCGCCGACTCCGGCATCTACGTCGGCCAGTGCAAGCCCTGCGACACCCTGGTGCGGGGCAACACCGTGGAGCGCAACGCCGTCGGCATCGAGATCACCAACGCCTCCGACGGGCTCACCGTGGTCGGCAACCGGGTCACCGGGAACCGGGTCGGCGTCACCGTCAACTCCAACGACCTCGAAGCCCTCGCCCCGCAGCACGGCGCGGTGATCGTGGGCAACGTCGTCACCGACAACAACGCCACCGACACCCCCCAACAGGCCGACGGCGCCTACGGGATCGGGATCGGGATCGGCGGCGGCACGGCGAACCAGGTGCAGCGCAACCTGGTCCAGGGCAACCGCGCGGCCGGCATCGTCATCACCGACCCGCCCGGGCACCCGGCGAGCGGCAACCGGGTCGAGGGCAACCGGGCCACCGGCAACGGCACCGACCTGGTGCTGGCCTCCGTCGACCCGGGCAACTGCTTCACCGGCAACCAGCCGGCCGTCCAGAGCCCGGACGGCCTGGAGACGCTGGCGGGCTGCGCCGCCCAGGGCCGGAGCGCCCCGCCCTTCGGCCGCACCAGCCCCGTCCAGGCGCCGCCCGGCATCCCGTTCAGCCAGGTGTCCGTCCCGCCCGCGCAGCCCTCGCTGCCGGACCCGACCGCGCCCGGCCGCCCGGCGACCGACCTCCCGGGGCCGGTCGACCCGGGTGCCTACCCGCTGCCGGAGTCCGCGGACGCCGTCCCGAAGCACTGACCGGCCGCGCCGGGCGGGCCCGCGGACTCCTGCTCCCCGCGGGGCCGCCCGGCGCCGGTCACCGGTCGTGCGGCAGCCAGGGGCCGGGGATCAGCCGGTTGACCACCGTCACCGTGATCCCGTCGCCGAGGTTGTCGCAGGTGAGCACCAGCGGTCCGAAGACCGTCCGGTCCGCCGCGTAGCCCTCGGGCGGCCTCAGCTCCACCCAGTAGTACGTCCCCGGTCCGCCGCTGCCCCGGCAGATGCCGTCGGCCCCGGTCGTGCAGGGCTCGCCGACCGGCGTGTCCCCGCGCTCGCGGCCGGGGCCCGGCCAGCCGAGCCACCCCGGCCACCCCGGTCCGCCGCTGACCCGCCACAGCTGGAACGTCGCCCCGGCCAGCGGCCTGCCGTCCTGGTCCACCTTGACCAGGGTCAGCACGCCCCTCGTCGGGCGGAAGCCGAAGTCGAGGGTGTGGTCGTTCTCGCCCGGTCCGCCGGTGGTCAGTTCCCGTTCGGCGTACTTCCCGCCCCTCGGGACGACGCCCTTGGAGTTGACGAACGGGTCGTCGCCGACGTCGTGCCGGGTGGGCGCCCACTCGAACAGCGGGCCGCCCTCGGCGTAGTCGGCCGGCTCGTCCAGCCGGAGGGTGTACCGGGTGCGCGGCGCGAGGCCGCCGGTGACGTTCGAGTCGTCGAAGTAGTACTCGCCGCGCGCCGAGGTCCTCGTCGTGCCGACCAGCGCGCCCGCCCCGTCGTACAGGTGCACCGTGACGCCGGGGACCGGGCGCCCGCCCGGCCGCTGGATGCCCGTGCGCCCGGGGTCGTACCAGACCCGGTTGCCGATCTGCAGCGGCGCCCGGTCGCAGAGCACCTCCAGGTCGCCCATCGAGGCGCCCTTGCCGAACGGCGCGGGCACGTCCGCCGGGTTGAGCCGCAGGCCGGTCCCCGGGGCCTGCCGGCCGTCCGCCCGCTGGACGAAGGCCGTCCCGTAGCCGAAGGCCGTGTTGTTGGGGTCGTACCCGGAGATCCCGATGGTGCTCTCGACCTTGGACAGCGCCATCCCGGCGTAGTCCGCGTTGTGGTGGACGCCGAACCGGCTGGTGTCGAAGAAGCGGGTGCCCCGGGGCGAAAGCCCGCACCCGTTGTTGGTGTCCAGCACGTACGTGCCGTTCTCCGCGCAGGCCTTGTCCAGGTCACCGCCCGACAGCACCTCGCCGACCGCGGCGCCCGAGGCCGACTGGCCCGTCGCCCGGTCGGCCAGGCGGTCGCGGAAGGCCAGCAGCATCGAGCCGTCCGTCTCGAAGCCGACCTCGGCCAACTCCGGTTCCGGCTGGGCCCGGTAGCCGGAGCAGGCCTGGCCGTTCTGCGAGGTCGGATAGGTGTCCGTCCACGGGAACCAGCCGGCGCCGTCGCACGGGCCGCTGCCCACGGTCGACTGCCGCGGGTAGTCCAACGGCTGGTCCAGGACGGCCGGTTGGAACAGCCCGGTGGCGGGGTCGAAGGGCAGCACGACCGCCCGCAGGTCCGAGGCCCGGCCCGTCGACTCGCCCGAGCAGACACCGCCCAGGTAGCCGACGCCGTCCTGGAGGCCCAGGCCGAACGGCCGCCAGTCCCCGGCCGAGGGGCAGCCCGGGTCCGGGACCGGGTAGACGGCCGTCGGCGTCGCGGCCGTCGCCGCGGTGGCGTCGTAGCGGTACAGCGCACGGGAGTTGAGGTTGACGACGAACAGGTCCCGGCCGTCCTCGGTGACCTTGAGCCCGCCGAGGCTCTCCTTGCCCGGCACGGTCAGGAACGCGTCGTCCGACCCCGGCGCGTGCGCCGTACCGCCGGCGTCCGGGACGGTGGCGAACAGCGTGGTGGTCTTCCGCGCCGGGTCCGTCACGTAGATCCCGCCGGCGCCGCCCGGACCGTAGTCGGTGGTGCGCTTGGCCGCCGCCGAGGAGAACACCCGCTGGTCGGCCTTGTTCCACGCGACGCCGAACAGCGTGCCCGTCTGCGCGTCGGTGGCGATGCCGGTGACGTCGACGTCCACGCCGTCCTGGCCGCGCGCACTGTACGGGAACGACACCAGCGTGCGCTGCGCCCCGCCCTGCCAGGTGGTGTTCTGACAGGTCGTCACCAACGGGGCGTTCTTCTGGCAGTAGTCGCCCGGGTACCAGAACCCGGTGGTGTACGCGACGTTCCGGCCGTCGGAGAGGTCGACGAACTCCTCGTTGGAGCTCAACTGGTTCGGCGCGCCGTCCAGGCCCTGGCGCGAGGCGAAGGCCGGGAAGAGCGTGCCCGGCTTCGGATTCACCGCCCGGACGCGGTACTTGCCGTCGGTCGCCGCGCTCGCGGCCGGGGCCAGCGTCACCGTGCCGTCGGTGCCCGTGGCGCCCTCGGTCCTGGTGCCCGCGTCATCCGTGAGCGTCACCGTCACGCCCGCGATGCCCGGTTCCAACGCGGGCGTCCACACACCGGTGGCGTCCACCGCCCGGACCACCCGGACCGTCACCGCCCCGACACCGCCCTGCGCGGAGGCCGGCGGGGCCGCCACGAGTCCTCCGCCGGCCAGCACGACGGCGAAGGCCGCCGTCAGCGCGGCCCGGCGCGTCCGTCTTCTCGTCCTCTTCAAGGTTCCGTCTCCCCTCACCGACGGGCGCAGGCCCGATCCGGACAGGACCCCCAGGACAGCGGCCACCGGTCGCCCACGTCCCGCACTCACCCCGCGTTCACCGGCGCGGGTGACGGAAAGCGCCGGGAAATCGCATCGAGTTCGGACACGGCCTCACTAGTTCGCATACTTCCCGACCACATCTCCGGGCCGTCCCCGATGAGACCGACGGCACGCCCGACCCGCCTGTGCGGCATGATCGGTACGCACCGCCCGCCGACGGCGGAGCCCGCCGAGAGGGAGGCCGCGCCCGATGCCCGACGGCTTGACCACCGACCTCGTACTGGGCTGCACCGTCCTGCTGGGCGCCTCCGTCCAGCGGCTCGCCGGGATCGGCTTCGCCCTGGTCGCGGCGCCCGTCCTGGTGCTGCTGCTCGGGCCGGGCGACGGCGTCACGCTGTCGAACCTCGCCGCCGGGGCCATCAGCGCCGTCGGCCTGCTGGGCAGCTGGCGGCAGGTACGGCTGGCGGCGATGCTGCCGCTGATCCTCGCCGCGGCCTGCACGGTGCCGGCCGGGGTCTGGGTCGCGGCGACGGTTCCGACGCCCGGACTGCTCGTCGGCATCGGCGCGCTGGTCACCCTGGCCTCGCTGCTGGTGCTGCGCGGGGTCCGGGCGGCCGCGCTGCGCGGGGTCGGCGGCGCCCTGGTCGCGGGCGCCACCAGCGGGTTCATGAACTCGGCCGCCGGGGTGGGCGGTCCGGCCGTCTCCCTGTACGCCGTCAACACCGGCTGGACGGCGCGCGAGTTCCTGCCCAACGCCCAGTTCTACGGCGTGGTGGTGAACGCCTTCTCCCTCGCGGGCAAGGGGCTGCCCGCGCTGTCCGGGACCGCCTGGTGGCTGGTGGCCACCGCGCTCGCGGGCGGCGCGGCGATCGGCCGGCTGCTCGCCGCCCGGGTGCCGGAGGCCCGCGCCCGGCTGGTCGTGCTGGGCCTGGCCCTGGCGGGCGGGCTGACCACCCTCGTCAAGGGCGTCTCGGGGCTGGGCTGAACGCGCCCGGCCCTCCACCGCCGTCCGACGAACCACCGGAAACCGGCTGAAACCCACCGGACACTCCGGACGCCCCCGGACGAGCCCGACACCCGTACCGACACGGACAGTTCGGGACGCCCCGGGCACTTCGGAAACCGCCCGAACGGCCCTCCGCGGACATGACATACTGCCTCGGTGACCTCAGCAGACCTGGCCGCGAAGCCGTCCAAAAGCCGTCCCCAACTGGGCCGGAAGTTCAACCTGCTGTGGTCCGCGTCGGCGATCTCATCGGTCGGCGACGGCATGCGGGACTCCGCCCTGCCGCTGCTCGCGGTGGCCGTCTCCGACTCCCCCAGCGCGGTCTCCGTGGTCTCCGTCTCCGCCTCGCTGCCCTTCCTGCTGATGTCCCTCTACGGCGGGGTGCTCGCCGACCGGGCCGACCGGCGGCGGCTGATGTGGACCATCGACGCCGCGCGCGCCGTCGTCGTCCTCGGCTTCGCCGCCTGGGTCTTCCTCGCCGACCCGCCGCTGGTCGCGCTCGCCGCCCTGGCCTTCCTGCTCGGCTGCGGCGAGACGGTCTTCTCCAACGCCGCCACCTCCGCCGTCCCCGAGCTGGTCCGCCCCGACCAACTCGACGCCGCCAACGGCCGGATGCAGGCCAACATGCTGGTCGGCGGCAACCTGATCGGCCCGCTGCTCGGCTCCGCGCTGTTCGCCGTCGCCGCCGCCCACCCCTTCGCCGTGGACGGCGTCTCCTTCGCGCTCGCCGCCGTCCTGGTCGCCGCCACCGGCCGCTCCACCGCCCCCAGCACCCGGGCCGACCGCCGCCCGGTGCTCACCGAGATCCGCGAGGGCGTCGACTGGCTGCTCCGCCACCGCGACGTGCGGATGCTCGCCGTGCTCTCCACCCTCGGCGCGCTGGCCTGCTTCATGGGCACCACCATGATGGTCCTGATGGTCACCAAGGTCATCCACGCACCCGCCGCCTCCTACGGCATCGTGCTCGCGGCCGGCGCCATCGGCGGCACCGCCGCCAGCACCCTGGCCGGCCGGCTCAGCCGGCTGCTCGGCCGGGGCACCCGGATCGCCCTCGCCTTCCTGCTGATGGGCGTCTCGCTGATCCTGATGGGCCTGAGCACCTCGGTGGCCGAAGTCGCCGCGCTGTACGGCGTGATCGGCTTCGGGATCGTCACCTGGAACATCCAGGCGATCTCGCTGCGCCAGCAGGCCGTACCGAAGGAACTGCTCGGCCGGGTCAACAGCTGCTACATGCTGCTGAGCCGCCTCGGCATCATGGCCGGCGCCGCCCTCAGCGGCTGGATCGCCTCCGTCGTCAGCATCCGCACCCCGCTGCTCGTCGGCGGCGGGCTGCTGCTGGTCCTGCTGGTCGCGGTGCTGTTCCTGCTCCCGCGGATGACCGCACTGGAGACCGTCCCGGCCGCCTCGGAGCCGTCCGACGTCGGGTAGGTCCTCTGGGCCGTTGCGCGTCCTCCCGCCCAACGGCCGCTGTCCGCCGGTATGGTGACCGCGGGGGGTGTGCCGGGAAGTCTGGTCGGCGGGCAGCTGCTCGCCCGTCCTGAGGAGAGCCATGAACACCGACCGCCCCGCCGCCTCCGGTACCGCCGCGCCGCCCGTCGGGGCCGGCCGCGACCTCGACCCCGGGCTCGGCCCGCTGGTGCGGGTCGACGGCAGCTGGTACATCGGCGACCACGAGAGCAAGGCGTATCTCGCCGTCCTCCCCGAGGGGTTCGAGCACCGCGTCACCGGACGGGAGCCCTTCCTGGTCCCGTGGAAGCGCCTGATGAGCCTGAAGCTCGGGGTCACCAGCGGCCGGTTCCTCAGCACACTGGCCGGCGGACTCCTGACCGGTCACCACGCGCCCCACGAGGCGATCGGCACCCACGGCTCCTGCCTGAGTGCCATGGTCCGGCACCCCTACGACCTGTGGAGCCCCCGGTTCGTCCACCACCGGCGGTGGTACCCGGCTCCCGAGATCACGCTGCTGCACCAGCTGCTGGGGAACATCGTCGACCTCGGCCGGGTCGAACGGCTCGGCGACGACGCCTGGCTGACCTCCGTCGTCGAGGAACTGGCGGCGGACCGCCTCCTCCGGAAGTGGCGCACCAGCAAGGCCGTCGCGGACGGCGTACGGGAACTCATCGCGCGCGGGGCGTGACCGCCGGGTTCGAGCGCCGCTCCGTACTCCGATGCGCCGCCCAGGCCCCGGAGGCCGCGCGGGCGGGTGCTGCCGCCCGCGCGGTGGCCCGGCATCAGGCGGGCAGGCGATCGGGCGGGGTGGTGGGACGGGGCCGGGCGGTGCTGAGGGCGGCCAGGGCCGGGGTGGCGGCGAGGGCGAGGCAGAGGGGCAGCGGCAGGTGGTCGGCGAGCAGGCCGGCCAGCGCGGTGCCGCCCGAACTGCCGGCGTTGAAGCACGTGTTGACCCAGGCGCCGGCGCGCGTCCGGTGGCCGGGCTCGGCGAGTTCGTCGGCGAGCAGGTAGGCGGTGGTGAGGGTCGGGGCCACGGTGAGGCCGGCCAGGGCGGCGACGGCCGCGAGGAGCGGGACCGTCGGGGCGAGGGCGGTCAGGGTCAGAGCGCCGGCGAAGGCCGCGGTGAGGACGGCGAGCCGCCGCCGGGCCGGGGCCCGCCAGTCGAGGGCGCCGAGGGCGAGGCCGCCGGTCGCGCTCCCGGCCGCCAGCGCCGCCTCCACCCAGGCGGCGTCGGCCGCCTGCCCGTGCCGCCGGGCGAAGACCACCGTCAGCAGGGCGAACGCACCGAGTCCGGCCCCGGCCCCGGCGGCCGCGGCGAGCGGCAGGCCGGTCCGGGCCGGCGGCCGCCAGGGGCGCGAACGGCCGCCGGTGGCGGCGGAGTCGGCCTCGGCGCGGTCCGGCCCGACACCGCGGACCGAGGCGGCCAGGGCGAGGGAACCGGTCAGGACGAGGGCGGCGCCCAGCACCAGTCCGAGCGCCGGGCGGGCCGTCGCCGCGATCACCCCGGCCAGCAACGGGCCGGTGATGTACAGGAGTTCCTCGGCGACGGTGTCCAGACTGTAGGCCCGGCGGCGCAGCCCGGGATCGGACAGCAGGGCGCTCCACCGCGCCCGGGTGACCGGGCCGAGGGGTGGCGCGAGCACGCCGGCCGCCACGGCGAGGGCGAGCAGGACGGGGTACGGGACGCCGGGGCGCCAGGTGGCGGCGGCCAGGCCGAGCAGCACCAGCGCGTACCCGGCCGCCATCGGCGGCAGTGTCCGGCGCGGGCCGTGGCGGTCGACCAGCCCGGCCCGGGCGGGTGAGAGCAGCACGTTGGAGGCGGCGAACAGCGCCGTCAGCCAGCCGGCCCGGGCGTACGAGCCGGTCGTGGCGGTGACGGCCAGCAGGAGCGAGAGCGGGACGACACCGTAGGAGAGGCGGCCGGTCAGGGCCGCGCTGAAGAGCCGGACCGCGCCGGGGGTGCGCAGGACCGTCGCGTAGGACGAAGACATGGAGGGGTTCCTCTGGAGCTGGCGCGCGCCGCGCGCCGGTGGACCGGGACGCCGAAGGACCGCACCACCGGGGTGCGGTCGCCGCGCGGGGCCCTAGTCACGGAAGAGGAACACGGGGCCATGGTAGGGCACGTCCGTGCGGGGGCCCGTCGGGACGTCGGCCGCACCGGCTCCCCGGCCGGGCTCCGCGCCGCCGGCCGCAACGGTGCGGAACGCCGGTATCGGAACGGACGGTGTGTCATATTCATTGTGACCAAGGAGAGTTCACCGCCCCTCCTGGGTTCCGGCGGGCTCGCCGGAGCCCCATCAGGGTGCGGTCAGCACCATGTCAGCGAGCCGAGGGAGCATGTGCGGAGCGGGCCCACCCGGTTGTCCCGCGTGCGCCGATGACCCGAGGGCCGCACCGCGCCCTACCCGGAATGGAGTGTGCGACATGTCGAACCCCTTTGACGACGCGGACGGGACCTTCCTGGTGCTGGTGAACGACGAGGGCCAGCACTCGCTGTGGCCCGCGTTCGCCGAGCGGCCGGACGGCTGGGCGGTGGCCCTGGCCGAGGGGCCGCGCGAGGAGGCGCTGGCCTACGTCGAGGCCAACTGGACGGACATGCGCCCGCGCAGTCTGCGCGAGGCCTCCACCGCCCGGGCCTCGTAGCGGCGACGTCCGATCCATCCGAGGAAGGGCCCGGCCTGCCCGCGTGGCGGCGGCCGGGCCACGTCGATTTCTCCCTCATCGACACGGAAACGGGGACCTTCATCGTGCAGAGGATTCACTTCACCGCAGCCGACCTCGCCAGAACCCGGCTGAAGAGCACCATGGGCCCGCTCGTGGAATCGGCCTTCGCCTGCGACCTGCTGGACCGCGGCGTGAGCGCGCCGTACGCCCGGTGGCGAAAGCAGGTGAACGAGCGCCTCCCCCGGCGGCCGGTGCCCCGCCCGCGCAGCCGTCCCGAGCACGACGTGGACTCGCTGCTCCGGCAGGCGCTGCGGTACGCGGAGGCGCCCGACGCGCCGCCCGAGCCGTCCGGGCCGTTCGACGCGTCCGAGGCCGCCGAGCTGCCGCAGCGGCCCGGGGCGGGCGTGGACGCCTGCCTGCTGGAGGCCTGGCAGCTGGCCGTGGCGCCGTTCTGGCAGCACCTGCACGCCTACCTGGTGGCCGAGTGCGAGGCACGCGGCCGGATCGTGATGGCCGGCGGGGTGGAGCTGCTGCTGTCCACCGCGCACCCCCGGATGACCTGGCGGGCGCCGGTCCTGGAGATCCCCGGCGGGCCGGACCAGGACATCCGGCTGGGCGGCCGGGGCCTGGTGCTCACCCCCTCGGTGTTCCTCAATCACCGGCCGGGCCTGGCGATCGACGCCGAGGGGCCGGACGCGCAGGTGGTGCTGGTGTTCGCGGCCCCGCCGCACGCCCGCAAGGGGGCCCAGCTGTGGCAGGAGCGGGACAGCGGCTCGCGGCCGCTCGGCGCCCTGGTGGGCCAGACCCGGGCGGCCGCCCTGCGTACGCTGCGGGCGAGTTGCACGACCAGCCAGCTCGCCGACCGGCTGGGCATCTCGGCGGCCAGCGCCAGCCAGCACGCGGCGGTGCTGCGCCGGAGCGGGCTGATCACCACCCGCCGGGTGCGCAACACCGTGCTGCACTCGGTGACGCCGCTCGGGATGGCGCTGCTGGACGGCGGGCCGGTACGGCCGGCGGCGACGGGCTGCGACCGGTCCGAGCGGCCGGCCCGCGGGGCCCGGCCGCGGAGCGCCTCGCACCTCCTCGCCTCGTAGGCACAACGGGCTGGACCCCCGGCCGCCGTCCGGTGCCGGGGGTCCTCGCCCTTCCCGCCGTTCCGGGATCAGCTCCGCGGCCAGGCCCGGAACTGGCGCAGCCCGTACAGCAGCGGCCGCGGGTGGTGGCGCCGTACGACCCGGCGGATCTCGCCGTAGACGGTGACGTGGTCGCCGACCCGCTGGGCCAGCACCACGTCGCAGTCGGCCACCGTGTGGGCGTCGCGCACCAGGTGCGGGCCGGCCGCCTCCGGGGCCTGCTCCCAGGGGAGCAGGCCGAACCGGTCCGGGTTGCCGGAGGCGAACAGTTCGGCGGTCCCCTGGGCGTCCTCGTGCAGCAGGTTGACCGCGAACAGGCCGCTGTCGGTGACCGCTTCGAGCGTGGGACTGCCGTCGCGCAGGCAGACCAGGAGGGTGGGCGGGTCGAGTGAGACGCTGCACACCGCGGAGCAGGTCATGCCCCTCGGGGCGCCGTCGGGGCCGGTGGCGGACACCACGCTCACGCCCGTGGGGAACCCGCTCATCATGGCCCGGAACTCGTCGGGGGTGGCTCCCGCCGTCCCCACGGCTCCGGAGGCCCCGGAGGCCCCGGAGGCCCCGGCCGGTAACCGGGCCCGGTCGCCCGCGTACTCGGTCATCTCGCACCGCTTTCTGTCTCGACGGACTCCACCGGCGCCATGGCCGTCGCGCTGATCCCCTCGGCCGCCGGGCGGCCCTCCATCCGGTCGAACAGCTCCAGCAGCGGCCCGGTGGCCGCCGTGGTGACCAGTGCCATCACCACCAGGGCCAGGACCAGCGGCGCGGGCAGCACCCCGGAGGCGAAACCGGCCTGGAGGACGATCAGTTCGGTGAGGCCGCGGGTGTTCATCAGCGCGCCGATCCGCCGGGCGGTCCGGGGCGGCTGGCCGCCGACCCGGGCCCCGAGGTAGCCGCCGAGGCCCTTGCCGAGGAAGCCCAGCAGGACGGTGCCGACGATCAGCACCCCGGAGGTGGCGGAGAAGGCGCCGGTGAGCACGGTGACCCCGGTGACCACGAAGAAGGCGGGGGTCAGGAACTGCCCCGACCGGGAGACCGTGGACACCACCCGGGTCCACGGGCCGCCGTCGTCGTGCGGGACCGCCAGCCCGGCCAGTGCCGCGCCGAGGATCGACGTCATGCCGAGGTGCTTCATGGCGAAGGCCACCGCGAGGGCGGCCACCGCGACCAGGACCGCCATCACCCGGGGCGAGCGGCCGCAGAGCCGGGACGCGGTCCGGGTGCCCAGCGCGTAGCGGATGGCCAGCGCGCAGACCACGCCGACGGCCAGGGCGCGCAGCGAGTGCAGCGAGCGTGCCGGGTCCCCGGCGCCCAGGCTGATCGCCAGGGAGAGCAGCAGCCAGCCGCAGGCGTCGATGACGACGGCGGAGGCCAGCGAGAGCCGGCCCGGGACGCCGTCGCTCATCCCGCGGTCGGCCAGGATGCGGGCCATCACCGGGACGGCGGTGATGGACATGGTGACCGCGACCATCAGGAGGAAGGCCGGCAGCGGGGCGCCGCCGCGGGCCGCCCGGTCGCCGGTGAGGGCGATCAGCCCGACCAGCAGGCCTCCGGTGGCCAGCGGCGGCACCAGCGCCCCGACGGTGATCCAGGTGGTGGCGCGCCGGGGCAGCCGGTCCCGGCCGCGGCGCAGTTTGTGGGCGAGGCCGACCAGGAAGAGCACCAGGGCGGCCTCGGCGACGGTCTTGACGAGGTCGAACACCGGCCCCGGCAGCACGGCGTCGAAGGCGGGCCGGCCGGCCAGGGCGATCACGGCGGGCCCGGCCAGCAGGCCCCCCGTGATCTCCCCGATCACCTCCGGCTGCCGGAGACGGCGCGCGACTCTCCTGCCCGCCACGGCGATCAGCAGCACGACGCCGAGGACGGCGGCCGCGTGCACGACGCGTGTCAGGAGCTGGAGGACGTCCATGACGAACGGGCCCCTTTCCCGGGATCGTGGTCAGCGCATCCGGGCGAAGTAGTCGTACGCCTTGGGCAGCGTCGCGACGAGCCGTTCGGTCTTCTCCCGGATCTGGGCGAACTCCCGTTCCGCGGCGGCGCCGTCGGAGAGGTCCAGGGCCGGGGAGTGCGCCACCTCGATGCCGCCCATCCCCAGCAGGACGCTCATGTAGGAGTACGGCGGCAGGCCGTGGTAGTAGGGGAAGACCGTTTCGGAGTCCGGGAGTTGGGCCTTCCAGAGTTCGAGCCGCTCGGCCAGCGAGTCGGGGATCTTCCGGGTCTTGGTGTCCCGCCAGTACTGGGTGTCGGTGCGCTTGGCGGCGACGTAGTGCAGGACCAGGAACTCCCTTACCCCGTCCATGACGTGGGCGACGGCCCGGTTGTAGAGGTCGCGCCGGACCGGGTTCCAGTCCTGCGCCGGGAAGTACTTGACCAGTTGCTCGATGGCGTGGTGGATGAAGAAGATCCCGGTGGACTCCAGCGGCTCCACGAAGCCGCTGGCGAGGCCGACGGCCACGCAGTTGCGGGACCAGGAGTTGCGGCTGCGGCCGATCCGCATCCGGATGTGGTTGGCCTCGACGTCGGCGGCGGCGGGGCCGACGAAGGCGCGCAGGGTCCGCTCGGCCTCCTCCGGCGAGAGGTAGTCCTTCGCGTAGACGTACCCGGTGCCGACCCGGCCCATCAGCGGGATCGTCCAGATCCAGCCGGCGTCCTGGGCGGTCGCGGTGGTGCAGGGCAGCACGCCGCGCTTCGCCATGTCCATCGGCACCTGGAGGGCGACGGCGCTGTCGTTGGGCAGGGTGTCCTGGTAGGAGATGAACGGCTCCTCCAGCGCCTTGTTCAGCAGCAGCCCGCGGAAGCCGGTGCAGTCGATGAAGAGGTCGCCGGTGAGCTCGCCGTGCTCGGCGGTGCGCAGTCCGCTGATCCAGCCGCGGTCGTCGAGCCGGACGTCCTGGACGTCGTCGACGATGCGCTTGACGCCTCTGTCGGTGGCGTACTGCGTCAGGTACTTGGCGAGCAGCGCGGCCTCGAACTGGTAGGCGTACGGGAACTGGGTCTTGCCCTGGTGCTCGGACATGGTGAGGCCCTGCATCTCGTCCGCGCCCTCGTCGAAGGGCTGGTCGATGAGGGCGCCGTCGAGGTGGCGGGGGCTGAGGCCGGCGTCGATGACCGAGGCCATCACGAAGCAGTCCTTGTCGAACCGGCTGGTCGGCCCCTGCTTGAGCCACCAGTCGGTGAGCGGGAAGCCGTTGACCGAGCGCATCTGCTCGAACGGGTGGTAGAAGTAGTGGCCGGGCTCGCGCCAGTCCTCGAAGCGGACGGCGAGCTTGTACGTCGCGTTGCAGGCCGGCATCCAGTCCTTCTCCTTGAGTCCGAGGAACTCGAAGAAGTGGCGGATGTCGCTGAAGGTGGCCTCGCCGACGCCCACGGTGGAGATGTTGCCGGATTCCACGAGGGTGATGTCCACCCGGTCCTCGAACGCGGCCTTCAGGTACGAAGCCGTCATCCAACCCGCTGTTCCGCCGCCTACGATCACAACCCGGTCGAGCACTGGTGACTCCTCTTCGGTGGTCCACGTGTTTCCGGCAGGGGAGGTGCCGGATACCGGCCGAGGTGGCGCCGTCGGTCGTCACCCCGCTGGTAGAAGCTGAGGGCGGCGCCACCAGAGAGTGACTCTAGGCATCCTCGTAAGGTCCGACCAGGTCATTTGGCACTGGTCGAAAGTCGCAGGTCGGGTTGACCCGTACCTGTCGGACCATTCGAACGCCTGACGGGTCATCAGCGCGGTGTCAGCGCAGGTCAGCCACACTGCTGTGGCCAGATCTCCCCCGAGACGGAGCCACTCATGACGCAGCAGAGGCAGATCCCGCAGTTCGCCGTCGTCCCCGGCGCGCAGGTGCACGGCGTGCTGTCCGGCAACGAGAAGCAGACCGTCGACCTGGTCGCGGCGACCTACCGGGTGCACGGCGAGGGGGACACGGTGAACCCGCCGTCGTACTTCCTGCGCTTCCCGGACCGGCCCAGCTCGCGCATCATCGCGCTGCCGGCCTCGGTGGGCGGCGGCACGCCGGTCGACGGGATCAAGTGGATCTCCAGCTTCCCGGAGAACGTGGCCGCGGGCCTCCCCCGGGCCTCCGCGGTGCTGGTGCTCAACGACCCCGCGACCGGCTACCCGATCGCCTGCCTGGAGAGCTCGATCATCAGCGCCGCCCGCACCGCCGCCTCGGCCGCGCTGGCGGCCGACCGGCTCTCCGCCGGCCGGCCCCGGCCGCGGCGGGTCGGCTTCATCGGCACCGGGCTGATCGCCCGGCACATCCACACCTATCTGGCCCGCACCGGCTGGGAGTTCGACGAGGTCGGGGTGCACGACCTGTCCGCCGAGCACGCGGCCGGCTTCCGCTCCTACCTGGAGCGCGCGGACCCGGAGCGGGCCGACCGGGAGCAGGCCGGCGCCTCGCCCCGGATCACCGTGCACGGGAGCGCCGAGGAACTGGTCCGCACCTCGGACCTGGTGGTCCTGGCGACCGTCGCCGCGAAGCCGCACCTCACCGACCCCTCGTGGTTCTCCCACAACCCGGTGGTGCTCAACGTCTCGCTGCGCGACCTGGCGCCCGAGGTGCTGCTCGCCTCGGCCAACGTGCTGGACGACGTCGAGCACTGCCTGAAGGCGGAGACCTCCCCGCACCTGACCGAACAGCTCACCGGCAACCGGGACTTCATCGACGGCACGCTCCACGAGGTGATGGCCGGAAAGGTCCGGGTGCCGACCGACCGGCCGGTGGTGTTCTCGCCGTTCGGGCTCGGCGTGCTCGACCTCGCGGTCGGCCGGTACGTCTACGACGCGCTGGCCGCGCGGGGCGAACTCGCCGTCGTGGACGGCTTCTTCCACGAGCTGGACCGCTACGGCCGGGGCGCCGGGCAGCCGTAGCCGCACCTCCGACTTCCCATGGACAGCTCAACCCGCCACCTGTAGCATTCTTCTGACAGGTCGACAGATACGGGCCCGCCGTCACGGTGCGTCCCCGTCGGCCCGTCCCGGGTGGCGCGGCGAGGCCGCACCCCCGCCTCCGAGCCGGGCGCCGGATCGCTCCCCCGTCGATCCGGCGCCCCTCCGGGTGTCATGCACAGGGCGTGTCATACCATCCGCCCCCGGCCGCCCCGCCCGGCTGGTATCTCCCGGTCCGCACCGGCGTCGCGCAGACTCACCTGGACGGCTCGGAAAATCATGGGGTGCTGCTGTGGAAATCAAGCTTCTCGGTCCGCTGATCCTGTCACACGAGAACGTGCACTACACCATGGCGTCGAAGCGGACCAGCGTCGTGCTGACCCTGCTGGCGACCTCACCGGGGATCCCGGTCCCGTTCGACGAGATCGTGGACGAGTTATGGGGCGACCAGCCGATGGCCAATGCCCGCAACGCCCTCCAGGCGAATGTCGGCCGACTGCGCCGGCTGCTGGAATCCGTGACCGGCCGCAAGGGCGACGAAACCCTCCGCACCGCCAACGGCGGCTATCTCCTCGACGTCCCGACGGACGCGATCGACGCGCACCGTTTCCTGCGGCTCGCCGACGCGGGCGGCGATCTCGCCCGGCGCGACCCGGACCGCGCGATCGCGACCCTGGAGGAGGCGCTCGGCCTGTGGCGCGGCGGCGCCCTGATGGACTCCTGCGACGGGCTGCGCTGCCGGATCCGGGCGGCGCACCTGGAGGAGCGCCGGATCAGCGCGTACGAGGACCTGACCGCCGCCAAGCTCGCCGTGGACTCGGCCCGGGTCCCGGTGTCCGAACTGCGGCAGCTCGCCGTCGAGCACTCCGAACGGGAGCGCCTGAGCGAGCTGTTGATGCTCGCGCTCTACCGCGACGGCCGGCAGGCCGAGGCGCTGGAGGTCTTCCACAGCACCCGCCGCCGGCTCGCCGACGACCTGGGGCTGGAGCCCGGCCGCGCGCTGCACCACGCCTACCAGGCGATCCTCCGGCAGGCCGACCTGCTCGGCGAGCCGCGGCGGGTGCTCGACTTCGCCGGGCCCGTACCGGCCTGATCCCGCTCGGCATATGCCCGTTCCGGAAAATCCCGGAATACCGGTTTCCGATCACCGGCCGCGCCGCGCATTCCCCCCTCCCGACCCCCGTCCCGTTCCGGCCCGTTCACGCCGCTTCCGACTGTGGACGGTCAAGGATCACTCTGTTAGCGTGGTGACCGCCTTGGATTTTTCCTGGTGGCTACGCGAGGAAGTCGGAATCGCGGACGGGGGCCCAGTGGACGTTGAGTTGAGGCATGCCAAGATCGTTACCACCATCGACCGGCTGGGCAGCATTTCCAGAGCCGCCGCCCAATTGAGCCTTCCCCAATCGAGCCTCACCGCACAATTGAAGCGGATCGAAAGAGCCGTGGGCGGCGAGCTGTTCGTACGGACCAGAACCGGAACCATTCCGACCGCCTTGGGGGAAAGGCTCATCCCGATTCTGGCCGAACTCGTCCAGCACGCGGACCGGGTGATCGCCGAGGCGGCCGCGCACTTCTCGGAGGTGTTCCGGTTCGGGAACGCCGAGTGGACGCCGCCGTCGCTGCGCAGCGCGCTCAAGTCCGCGCTGCCGGTCAAGGAGGTGCAGACCGAGACGCTCAGCCCCGACGCCGCCATCGCGCAGGTGTCCCGCGGCGCCCTGCACGCCGCGATGGTGCCCGGGGTCGCGCTGGCCGCCTCGGCCGAGGCGGACGAACCCGCCCTGGCCAGTACGGTGATCGTGCGGGAGCCCGTCTGGGTGGCGCTCCCGCACGACCACCACCTGGTCGGCCAGGAGGCGGTGAGCCCGGCGCAGCTCGCCTCGCTGCGGTGGGTCCGCTACACCCGCGACCACTGGTTCCACCCGATCGAGAAGCAGCTGTTCGCCGCCGTCGGCCGGGCCGACCTGGAGGTGCTGCACTACGTCGACGGCCACCACGAGGCGATGAACTGGGTCCGGGATGTCCGGGCCGCCGCGCTGACGCCGCCCACCGGCGTCACCCGCGAGGTGCGGCTCGTCCCGGTCTCCGTCGCCGAGGGCACCGACATGCTGCTGGTGTGGCGCAGCGACTCGGTGACCGACGACATCCAGCGCAGACTGCTCACCACGCTCCGGCGCTACTACTGCGAGTACGCCCGCACGATCCCCGGGTACTGGTCGTGGGTCACCCGACACCCGGACCAGTTCGCCGAGTTGGAGTCCTTCCTGCCGCCCCGGGTGCAGTGGGGCGGGGCCGGCCGGGCGGGCCCGGAGTGGTCCGGGCCCGGGGCCGGTCACAGGGTGGCGAGCGCCTCGGCCGGCGGCGTCCGCAGGGCGGCGCCGGTGGCCGAGACACTGGCGAGGGCGGTCAGCGCCCCGACGAACCCGACGATCGAGAGGTAGATCCAGACCGGTCCGCGGGGCAGCCAGGAGCCGTCCAGCGCCATCCGGAAGGGGGCGAGCGTGGCCGCGGCGACGAAGGTGCCCAGCACCGTGCCGACGATGGTGACGAGCAGCGACTCGATGCCGGTCATGGCCAGGATCTGGCCGGGGGTGGCGCCGACCAGCCGTTGCAGGGCGAACTCCCGGCGGCGCTCGGCGGCGGCCACCACCAGGGTGTTGACCAGGGAGATCACCGCGTACGCGATGATGCTGCCGGCCAACAGGTAGTCCACCCAGGCGCCGACCCCGTCGCCGCCCTGGCCGGCGGAGAGCGTGGTCTGGAGGTAGATCAGCGCGGTGGACAGCCCGGTGGCCAGCATCACCGGGCTGACCGCGCCCGCGATCCGGATCCGGCGGGCCCGGGCGTTGTCCATCGCCAGGTCCCCGGTCAGGCCGAACAGCGCGCGCAGCGGCCGGTGGAACACCCCGGTGAGCACCTTGGTCAGCCCGGGGCCGAGCAGGGCGATCCCGCCCGCCCAGAGCATCGCCGAGGGGCCGGCCGTACTGGCGGCGACCTCGCCGTTCATCACGGTGCCGGTGACCACCGCCAGCGCGGTGCCGCCGGCCAGGCAGAGCACCGCGAAGGCCAGCCGCGGGCCGCTCAGCCAGCGGTGCTGGAGGCGGGACTCGGCGAGCGCGTCGGCGGGCCGGGAGAGCGCCGCCCGCCGGGAGGCGATGAAGGCCGCGGTCAGCGCGGCGAGCATCGAGGTGCCGCCCGCGGTGACCATCGGGATCCAGCCGGCGTGGTAGGTGATCCCCTTCGTGACCACGCCGCTGGCCGCGATCTGCTCCAGCATCCACCCGCCCGCGAGGTAGCCCGGGACGAGGGCGAGGGCGACGGCGACGAGCGCGACGACCAGGGTCTCCACCACGATCATCCGGCGGAGCTGGCCGGGCAGGGTGCCGATCGCGCGCAGCAGCGCCATCTCGCCGAGGCGCTGCTGGACCACCAGGGCCAGCGTGGAGCCGACGATGAAGACGGTGACCATCGCGGCGATCCCGCCGAACACCGCGGACATCGAGATCAGCCGGCTGGCCGCCTGCTGGGTGCCCGGCGGGACGGCCGCGAACGGGGGCACCCGGTGGCGGATGCCGGTCTCCATCAGGCCGCCGCAGGCGGTGAGGATCACCGCGCCGAAGAACAGCGCGACGGTGGAGGCGATGAAGCTCGTCCTGCGGAACCGCAGGGTCTGCAGGGCCAGGGCGAACATCAGCGGGCCGCCTCTCCGCCGCGGGCGACGGGGGCGCCGGAGGCAACCGCCGTGCCGGAGCCGTCGGAGCTGTCGCCCCAGGCACCGAGCCGGGTCATCCGTTCGGCGATGGTGTCGGCCGAGGCGCCGCTCAGCTCGTCGACGATCCGCCCGTCGGCCAGGAACAGCACCCGGTCGGCGTAGGAGGCGGCGACCGGGTCGTGGGTGACCATGACGGCGGTCTGCCCGTCGTTGTGGACGGCCTGGCGCAGCAGCCGCAGGATCTCCACCGCGGTGCGGGTGTCCAGCGCGCCGGTCGGCTCGTCGCCGAAGAGCACCGCGGGCCGGGTGATCAGGGCCCGGGCGATGGCGACCCGCTGCTGCTGGCCGCCGGACAGCTCGCCGGGCCGGTGGTTGCTGCGCGAGCCGAGGCCGACCTGCTCCAGCACCCGCTCAACGCTCTCCCGGCCGGGCCGGCGCCCGGCCAGCCGCAGCGGCAGGGCCACGTTGTCGGCCACGCTCAGCGCGGGCAGCAGGTTGAAGGCCTGGAAGATGAAGCCGATCCGGTCCCGGCGGAGCCTGGTGAGCTCCTTCTCGCTGAGCCCGGCGAGTTCCATGCCGTCCAGCGAGACCGAGCCGGAGTCCGGCCGGTCCAGCCCGGCGGCGCACTGCAGCAGCGTGGTCTTGCCGGAGCCGGACGGGCCCATCACCGCGGTGAAGGTGCTGCGGCCGAAGCCCACCGACACGTCGTCGAGGGCGACGACCCGGTTGCGCTCGTTGCCGTAGCCACGGCAGACGTTCCTCAGTCGCACGGCATCGTCGATGCCGTGCACGGTGGCGGTGGTCATGGCGACTCCGTGGGTGACCAGGACGGATGGGACGGGATGGCGCCGGACGGCGCGGATGGAACGGGTGGGACGGGTGGTTCAGAGTTCGTCGACGCTTCGCAGCAGGTCCTCGACCGATGCCAACCTGGCGGTCAGCGCCCTTAGTTCACCCCGGAGCGCCTTCTGTCCGGTCAGCGTCTCCTCGGCCAGCTGCCGGTAGGCGGCCATCGCGGCGGCGTCCGCGCGGTGCCGCTGGAGGGTGAAGTACGAGACGATGCTGACGCTGATCCCGCCGATGACGATCAGTGTGATGACGATGGCGATCACGCCGCCGCTCATGAGGGTCCCTTCTGTTCCTTCGGGCGTCGCGCCTTCCTCCGGGCGGCGCCTGGTTCAGGCGTCGCTGCCTTCGGGCGTCGCGTTGCGCCCGTCGACCTGCGCCCGGTCCTCCCGGAGGGCGGCGATGACGGTGTCGACCGTGACGCGGATGTCGAACGGAGTGAGTTCGAAGAACTTCATGGCCTTGCCGTCATCGGAGAGCTCCAGCGCGCCGGCGACCAGGCCGGCGTGTTCGAGCCGCTCCAGGTGCATGTAGAGCAGCGGCCTGGACATGCCCAGCCGCCGGGCCAGTTCACTGACGTGGACCCGGCCCTGCGCCAGTTCGCCGATGATCCGCAGGCGCTGGGTGTGCCCGACGGCGGCGAGCAGGGCCAGTAGTTCCGCGCTTGTCGGCACCCCCACCCTCTTCCTCCTACCTGAAAGTTGAGACTGACAGGTGTTGGCGAGCACTGTCAAGCCGATCAACGACCGTCAGTTGCACGTCAGTTGTCCGTCAGCGCGGGCGAGAAGAATTCAGATCATCATCTGTCGCACCCACCCCCTCACCGGGAGGCGAAATGCCCAGCACCGCGGTCGTCACCACCGAACAGCGCGCCCAGATCAAGGAGATCGTCTGCGACATCCTCGAACTGGAGGCCGACGAGGTCACCGACACCAGCCGGTTCAAGGAGGACCACAACGCCGACTCGCTGGGCGCCATCGAGATCCTCTCCTCGCTGGAGCGGACCTTCTCGATCGAGATCGACCAGGCCGAGCTGATCCGGATGGTCAACCTGGACGGTGTCGTCGCCGTCGTCCAGGAGAGCCTGTCCAAGTAGCCCGCCGCAGCGCCGAGTCGACAGAACGGAGTCAGCAATGGTGGGCAGCGGAGACCGGGAACCGCGCCGGGTCGTCATCACCGGGCTGGGCGCGGTCACCAGCATCGGCACCGGGGCGGCCGAGTTCCTCGGCGGGCTCCGCAGCGGCCGCAGCGGCGTCAAGCCGATCACGTCCTTCGACACCACGGGCTACGCCCACGCGAACGGCTGCGAGATCGACGACTTCGACCCGGCCCAGTGGATCGAGCACGGGGATCCCGAAGAGCTGGGCCGGGCCAGCCAGTTCTCCGTCGCGGCGGCGAGGATGGCGGTGGCCGACGCGGGCCTCGCCCTGGAGGAGCTCCGCGCCAGGCGCGTCCTGGTCTCGGTCGGCACCACCGACGGCGAGTCGCGCGACCTCGACGCCCTGACGGAGCACCAACTCCACCACGGACCCGAAGGGTTGCCCGCCGTGGTGGCCCGCCGGTCGGCGGCCGGCCTGCTGTCCAGCAGCGTGGTGCGCGAACTGGAGCTCACCGACGTGGAGGCCGTCACCATCGCGACCGCCTGCGCCGCGGGCAACTACGCCATCGGCTCCGGCTTCGACGCGATCCGCTCCGGCGAGGCGGACGTCGCCCTGTCCGGCGGCGCCGACGCGGTCTGCCGCAAGACCTTCACCGGCTTCTACCGGCTCGGCACCATCGCGCCGGAGCTGAGCCAGCCCTTCGACGTCGACCGCAAGGGCATCCTCACCGGCGAGGGCGCCGGCATCCTGCTGATGGAGAGCCTGGAGTCGGCGCTGGCCCGCGGCGCGGGGATCTACGCCGAGGTGCTCGGGTACGGGCTCAACTGCGACGCCCACCACCCGGTCGCGCCGGACCGCGACAGCCTCGCCGCCTGCATCGAACTGGCCCACCGCAACGCCGGGGTGAAGCCGGAGGACATCGACTTCATCTCCGCGCACGGTACCGGCACCAAAGCCAACGACGTGACGGAGGCGGGCGCGATCCGGCAGGTGTTCGCCACCCCGCCGCCGACCGTCTCCATCAAGTCCATGCTCGGCCACACCATGGGCGCGGCCAGCGCCCTCGCCTCCGCCGCCTGCGCGCTGGCGATCAAGGAGGGCTTCATCCCCCCGACGATCAACCACCGGCAGACCGACCCGGAGTGCGGCCTGGACCCCGTCCCCAACCGGGCCCGCCCCGCCGAGGTGCGCATCGTGCAGAACAACGCGCTGGCCTTCGCCGGCAACAACGCGGTGCTCATCCTCGGCGCGTACCGAGCGCACCCGGACGCATGAGCGCGCCCACCCCCCGGCTGCGCAGGGCCGCCGAGAGCCCCGACCCGGTCCGGGTGCTGCTGCTGCACGGCCTGGGCGGCAAACCCTCGGTGTGGAGCCCGCTGGTCCGGCGGGCCGGGGCCGCCTTCGAGCTGTGGGACGTCGAACTGCCCTGGCGCGCCCAGTCCGAGGGCGACGGCTGGGGCGCCCGGCCCGACCCCGGCCGGTTCCTGGTCGAGCTGCTGGACGAGCGCTTCGACGCCGTCGTGGCCCACTCGTACGCGGCGAACCTGGTCGTCGAGGCGACCGCGGCCGGCCGCACCGCGCCCCGGCCGACCGTGCTGATCAGCCCCTTCTACCGGCCCAGCCCCAAGGACTTCGACTGGTCGGTGATCTCGTACTACCTCAACGACTTCCACCGCGTCTTCGAGGAGGCGCTGGAGGTCGGCGAGACCGCGCGGTTCGCCCGGTCCCACCGCGACTGGATGGCGCGCCAACTGCGCGACCAGGTCGGGCCGTACGGCTGGATGCGGTTCTTCGAGGCCTACCTGCGCTCCCCCACGCTCGACCTCGGCGCCGTCGGCTCGCCGCTGCTCGTGCTGTCCGGGCAGCGGGACACCGCCGCCCGGCCCGAGGACGGCCGGGCCCTCGCGGCCCGGGTGCCCGGGGCGCGGTACGAACTGCTGCCGGACTGTCGGCACTTCCCGATGGTCGAGCGGCCCGACCTGGTCACCCGGCTGGTGTGCGAGTTCCTGCGCGCCGCCGTGCCCGGGGCGCCGCACGCCGACGCCACCACCCTCTCACCCCAGGAGTTGCCATGACCAGCAGTGCCCCCGCCGCCGACCCGACCACGCGGGTGCGGCTGCGCCCCCGCTACGAGGGCTCGAACATCTGCACCTGGATCGGCTTCAAGCACGTCAACTACCTGGTCGAGGAGGCGGTCTACGACCACGCCCGGCAGCACGGGTTCCCGCCCGGGGAGCTCTTCGAGCGGTACGGCCTGGGCGTCGACCTCACCGATCTCGACACCAAGATCCTCACCGCGCTGCACATCGACGACGTGGTGACGGCCACCGTGCGCCGGCTGCCCGCCCAGGACGGCGGCGGGCTGCGCCTGGGCGTGGAGCTGACCGTGGAGCGCTCCGGCGAGACCGTGAAGGCCGTCGCCGCCAAGGCCACCGTCCACCTCCGCTCCGACCCGCGCGGCCACGCCGTCGCCGAACCGCCCGCCGAGCTCGTCGGGCTCACCGTCGACCGGCTGGGCGCGGGCGCGGCGCCCGTCCCGCTGGAGCCCGGCACCGACCCGCTCGAGCAGCTGACGGCGGGCCGCAACGCCTTCGGCTGGGCGTGGCGGATGCCGTACTTCTACTGCCACTTCACCGAGCGGGTCCAGATGTCCGGGTACCTGCGGCAGATGGAGGAGGTCGTCGACCTCTTCCTGGCGGACCGCGGCGTCTCCATCAAGACCCTGCTGGACGAGCAGGACTGGATCCCGGTCGTCCCGCACTCCCGGATCACCCTCCTCGACGAGGCGCTGATGGAGGAGACGCTCTACACCGTCTACACCGTCGAGAGCGTCTTCAAGCGGCTGACCTACACCGCGCGGATGGACGCCTACGTGCTGCGCGACGGCGTCCTGGTGCCGACCGCCACCGGCCGGATCACCCACGGCTGGGCGGTGATCGAGAACCGCCGCGACTGGAGCCTCGTCGACTTCGACGACCGGCTGACCGACGCCCTGACCGGCAAGGCGGGCAAGGCCCTCGGCCGGGGCCGGGCATGACGGCGACCGACAGCCGGGCCCGGGCCCGGCCGGCCGGCCCGGACCGGGCGGTGCCCGAGCCGGTGTTCTCCGCCTGGTCGGCGGTCTCGCCCTTCGGGGTCGGCGCGCAGGCCTTCGGCGCGGGGCTGCGCGCGGGCACCGGCGCCGTCGCCGCACTGGACCGCACCGCGTACCCCGGCCCCTACGAACAGGCCGCCCTGGTACCGGACTTCAGCGCCGCCGCGGCCCTCGGCCGCAAGGGCACCAGGACCATGGACCGGGTCACCGCGCTCGCCGTGCACACCTTCGGCACCCTGCTCGACGGCTGCGGGCCCGGCCTGCTGGACCGCCCCGAACGGGTCGGCCTGGTCCTGGGCACCGGCTCGGGCAGCGTGCAGAGCATCATGGACTTCACCAAGGACTCGCTCACCGGCGACCGCCCCTACCTGGTCGACCCGGCCAGGTTCCCGAACACCGTGATGAACCGGGCCGCGGGCCAGTGCGCGATCTGGCACGGCATCAAGGGCCCCAACAGCACCATCGCGGGCGGCTGGTCGGCCGGCCTGCTCGCCCTCGGCTACGCCGCCCGGCTGTACCGCGGCGGGCACTGCGACCGGGTGCTGTGCGGCGCCGCCGAGGAGTACTCGGTCCAGCGCGCCTGGCTGGAGTGGCACAGCGCGGGCGAGGACGGCCGGACCCCGCTCGGCGAGGGCGGCGTCGCCTGGCTGCTGGAGTCCGCCGAGCAGGCGCGCGCGGCGCACCGCCCGGTCCTGGCACGGCTGCTCGGCACCCGCTTCCGCGCCTACCACCGGCCCGAGCAGGCCGCCGGGGCGCTGACCGACTGCGTGCGCGCGGCGCTCGCCGAGGCCGGCGCGGACGGCCGGGACGTACGCCTGGCGGCCCCGCTCGGCGGACCGGACGAGGAGGCGGCGGTGCGCGCGGCCCTGCCCGCCGGGGCGGAGCCGCAGTGGCTCCGCTGCCGGCCGCTGCTCGGCGACGCCTCGGCGGCCGCGACCGGCCTCCAGCTGGCGGCGGTGCTGGCCGCGGCCGGCGAGGGACGGCTGCCCGAGGGCGGGCTGGCACTGGTGACCTGCGTCGACCGGGACGGCACGGTCGGCTGCGCGCTCCTGGGCGGCTGACCGCGGCGGCCCGGACACGGCGGGGCCCGGTCGCGGCAGGCCCGGCCCCGGCGGGGCCCGGTCGGCAGGCCCGGACGGCCCCGACACAGAGGAGGGACAGACCATGATGCTCACAGCGTTGACCGTGGCGGAGCCGGACGGCCGCCCGGAACCCCCCGGCGCGGCCGGCGAACCGGTGGCGCGGCACGTCCGGGGCACCGTCGTGCTGACCGCGGCCGAACCGTTCCTGCGCGGGCACTACCCCGGACTGCCGGTGGTCCCCGGCTTCGGCCTGGTGCAGTACGTCCACGAGCTGGCGGCCGCGGCCGCCGTCCCCGGCCCCGGCCGGGCCGAGCTCACCCGGGCGCGCTTCCTGAGCCCGGTGCGGCCCGGCGACGAGATCGCCGTCGACGCCCGGATCCAGCGCGACCACGACGGGGTCCGGGTCTGCGCCCAGGTCCACGCCGACGACCGACTCGCCGCCGAGATCACCCTGTTCTACCCCCGGGAGGCCCTGTGAAGGACATCGCCGCCATCACCTCGGTCGTCCCGCACCGCCACCCCGCGCTGCTGGTCGACCGGATCGCCGAGATCGAACCGGGCCGCCGGCTCGTCGCGTACAAGGCGGTCACCCTCGCCGAGCCCGCCTACCGGGACGTGCCCGAGGACGCCGCCAACGAGGAGTACGACTACCCGCTCGGCCAGCTGCTGGAGTCCTGGGCGCAGTGCGCGGTGCTGCTGTCCTGTTGGGAGCGGCCGAACGCCAACGTGCTGGACGGGCAGGTCGTGCTGCTGGCCCGGACCCGGGACGTCCGGGTGCTCGGCCCGGTCCGCCCCGGCTCGGTCGTGGTGCACGAGGTCACCATGGTCCGCGCCCTGGGCGACTCCTTCATCACCTCCGGCCGCAGCACCGTGGACGGCCACCCGGTGCTGGAGGTCGGCCAGTTGACGCTGGCGCTGCGCCCGGCGGAACTCCTCCGGGCCCCTGGAAGCACGACCGACGGGAGGTCCTGATGTCCGCACGACGGGTCGCCCTGGTGACCGGAGGGTCCCGGGGCATCGGACGCAGCGTGGTGGCCCGGCTCGCCGCCGACGGCTACGACGTGGCGTTCTGCTACCAGTCCCGGGAGGAGGCCGCGGCGGAGACCGCGAAGGAGGCCGAGGCGGCCGGCGCCCGGGTGCTGGCCCGGCGGGTCGACGTGGCCGACCGCGCCCAGGCCGAGGCCTTCGTCAAGGCCGCCGAGCAGGAGCTGGGGCCGCTCCACGCGGTCGTCTCCTCGGCCGGCATCGTCCGGGACAACCCGCTGGTGCTGCTCACCGAGCAGGCCTGGCAGGACGTCATGCGGGTCAACCTGGACGGCACGTACCACGTCTGCCGGGCGGCGGTGTTCGCGATGATGAAGCGCCGCGCCGGCGCCCTGGTGACGATGTCCTCGGTGGCCGGCGTGTACGGCAACGCCACCCAGACCAACTACTCGGCGTCCAAGGCCGGGATCATCGGGTTCTCCAAGGCACTGGCCAAGGAGGTCGCGCCGCGCGGCATCCGGGTCAACTCCGTGGCGCCCGGCTTCATCGAGACCGACATGACCTCCGCCCTCGCCGAGGGCGCCGACCTCACCGGACGCATTCCGCTGGGCCGCCTCGGCCGCCCCGAGGAGGTCGCCGACCTGGTCTCCTTCCTGCTCTCCGACCGCGCCTCGTACATCACCGGGCAGGTCTTCGGCGTCGACGGCGGGCTCGTGCTTTGACATCCTCCCCACCCTAATGAATGGGGATTCCTCCCACGCCTGCGGCACGGTTGCCCGTGGGTCGCAAGTCGCCGAGGTGGGTTCCCCGTTCGACGGGCCGTGCCCGGCGTGGGATTGCCACGCCGGGACTGACCGGCCCTCCAGGGGCGTTTAGCCTGTCCGCCTACCCGGCGGCCAGGATGTTCCGAGCAGCATTGAGGTCACGACCATGCAGCACGCGGTGTCCGCACCGCGACGGCCGCATCCAGGTCCCTCAGCGATTGGATCAACGGGTCCACCCCGACCGAAGCAAGCCAAGCGCGCTCCGGTGTCCCCTTCGCCGCCGTGATGACCTGCTTCTGCAGGTCCGAGCTCCTGGGGTACGGAAAGCCGCTCTTGCGGGCGTCCTTCCGTGCCGCCAAGGCGTCGTTGTACACAACCCGCGCACACCCGAACGTACGGGCCAGAGCCTCGCGCTGACCAACCGTCGGATAGATGCGATAGGAGTACCGAAGATGCACACGATCAACCTATCGAGGACCACTGACAACGACCTCCGCCCGAACCCGCGCAGCTCGCTCCGTCGTATCGCGGCTCCAAACCAAGGAGCGTCCCCCACTCCCTGGGCGGATGGACCCCTGTCTCCCCGGCTCGAAAGCCGGGGCCTTGTGGGAGACCCGAGGTGAGCGGGCCCGGCAGGGCTCCGCGGTTCTACTTCTCGCTGCGCAGCCCGTACTCCTGGCTCGCCTACCGCGAGCTGCTGGAGCGGCACCCGGACGTCGCCGGGGCGGTGGAGTGGCGGCCCTTCTTCGAGCCGGACGACACCAGCGAGCGGCTGCTGGCCGAGCTCGGCGGCTCGTTCCCGTACACCGCGATGTCCCGCGCCAAGCACCTGTACGTCCTCCAGGACGTGCGGCGCCTCACCGCCGCGCGGGGGATCGCGTTCCGCTGGCCGGTGGACCGCGACCCGGTGTGGGAGGTCCCCCACCTGGCCTATCTGCGGGCCCTGCGCGGGGGTCTCGGCCCGCAGTTCGTCGCGGCCGCCTACCGGGCCCGCTGGGAGCAGGGCCGGGACATCTGCGACCGGACCGTCATCGCCGGGATCGGGGCCGAACTGGGCCTCGACCCGGCGGAGTTGGCGGGTGCGAGCGACGACCCGGAGCTGCGCCGGCAGGGGGCCCTGCTACTCAAGGACATCTGCGACGACGGGGTGTTCGGCGTCCCGTTCTTCGTCCAGGGCTTCAACCGCTTCTGGGGGCTGGACCGGCTGCCGGACTTCGTCGCCCACCTGCGGGCCCGGGCCGGCGGCGACGGGGCGCTGCCGCCGCCGGCCGCCCCGGCGGTCGGGCTCGGCGCCCGGGCCGTCGACGACGGCCACGCGGGCGGCTGCGGCTGACCGGCCCGCACGCTTACGGCACGGCCCCGGCGGAGGAACGCCGGGGCCGTGCCGTACGCGTACGCGCGCGCCTCAGGACCGCACCGGGACGCTCCGGTACAGCTCGGCGATGCAGGCCCGGGAGAGCGCGGCCAGGCTGGAGACCATCAGCTCCGGCGGCAGGCCCGCGCTCCGGTAGGCGAGCGGGAGTTCGGTGCAGGCCGCCACCACCGGCAGCCGCCGGCGCCGCCAGAGCCGTCCGACGGCCTCCCGGAAGGCGGCGCCGGCCTCCTCGGCCCGTCCGGCCTTCACCCGTTCGGCGGCCCCGTGGACCGCCTCCTGCGTCCCGCCGTCGGGCACCAGCAGCCGGTAGCCCCGGGCCGCGGCCCGCCGCTGGTAGAGGCCGCTGCGCACGGTCCCGGTGGTCGCCGTGAGCCAGCCGCCGTCCGGGCTCAGCCGGACGGCCTCGTCCAGGGTGGCGTCGACGATGTCGACCACCGGGACGGGCGAGGTGGCGGCGAAGCCGTCCAGGAAGACGTGCGCCGTGTTGCAGGGGACGGCCAGCAGGTCCGCGCCCCAGCCGGCCAGCGTGCGCAGGCACTCCCGCACCCGCCGCCCGGGCTCGTCGTCGCCGCCGAGGATCGCGGCGGTGCGGTCCGGGATGCCCGGCTCGGACAGCAGCAGCAACCGGGGGTGCTGCTGGTCCCGGGAGGCCGGCGCGTCGGCCGCGAGCAGCCGCAGGAACTCCGCGGTCGCCGCCGGGCCCATGCCGCCCAGTACGCCCAGGGTCCGCTCGGGAGCCCGTGCCGTCAGCGCTGTCATGCCTCGACTCTGGACGGCTGCGCTGACCCGGAACTGACATTCGCCTGACATCCACCGTTTGGGGGAACTCCCCCTCAGGAGACGGGGGTTAGCCCCATGGTCCCCGGCTTTCCCAGCGGGATAGCTTCGTGGGGTCCGCCCCGCGACGGGGCCTGTCCAGGAACGTCCTTCAGATCTGGGGAATGACATGCGCCAGCAGTCCGGCCGTCTCGCGTCCTTCGTCGTCCTCGCGGCCGCCGTGGGCGGTCTCAGCGCGTGCGGGTTGGCTCCCGACAACAACTTCGACGACGACGCCACGGTGAGCGACAAGATCACCGCCGTACGGCTCGACACCACCTCCGGCGGCGTGACCCTGCGCGGCAAGGACGGCCTCGACAAGGTCTCCGTGCACCGGTCGGTCAGCTACAAGAACGACAAGCCCGGGGTGACGAGCCGGGTCGAGAACGGCGTCCTGGTGCTGGGCGGCTGCGGCCAGTACTGCTCGGTCACCTACACCGTCGAGGTCCCCCCGGGCCTGCCGGTCAGCGGCCAGACCAACTCCGGCTCGGTCAACCTGACCCAGGTGGGCAACGTGCAGGTGTCCACCCACTCCGGGGCGGTCAGCCTGGACGGGGTGAACGGCACCACGGAGGTGAAGACCACCAACGGCGCCATCACCGGCCGCGGGCTGAACGGCAGCCGCATCCAGACCGAGACCCACAACGGGGCGATCGACCTCGTCTCGACCAAGCCGCAGGACGTCTCCGCGTCGACGTCCAACGGCGCCATCACCCTGGTCGTGCCGAGCGCCACGTACAAGGTGTCCGCGAAGACCGGCAACGGCCACAAGGACATCGGGGTCTCCGACGACCCGTCCGGCCGCTACCAGCTCGACCTGAGCACCAGCAACGGGCGCATCCAGGTCAAGCAGGCCTGACAACCCGCGCAACGGGCTGCCGTCCGGCGATCAGCCGGGCGTCAGCAGCCTGTCAGCGTTCCCGGCGAATCTGGTGGGGCTCCGATCCTTGTCGCGAGGAGGCCCCGTCGCATGACGTCGATAGAAGCGGTATCGAGCTACCTGCCACCGACGGTCTCGGTCGAACAGCTGCGGGAGCCGCTGGGGCTGACCGACCAGCAGGTGCGCCGGTTCACCAGGCTGTACGGCCTCGACCGGATCTGCCAGGCGCCCGACCAGTCCGAGGCGGAACTGCTGGCCACCGCGGCGGGCAAGCTCGACGCCCTCGCCGGGCAGGAGGACCGGATCCGGTACGTGGTGCGCGCCAAGGGGCTGCGCACCACCGCACCGTACCCGGTCAGCCCGCTGCGGACGGTCTGCGAGTCGCTGGGGCTGCGCCGGGCGAAGGTCTTCTCGGTGGCCGACCACGGCTGCGCGACCGGACTGCTCGCGGTGGACGCGGCCGGCACCCTGCTGGCGGCGGACGGCGACCCGGACGCGCTCGCGCTGGTGCTGGCCGGGGACAAGACGCTCACCCCGTTCTCCCAGTGGGTCGAGGACGTCTCGATCATGGGCGAGGGCGTCACCGCCGTGCTGGTGGGCGCCGGCGGCGACCGCAACCGGGTGCTCGGCTACCACGCCCGCATCCACGGCCGCGAGGACGGCGTCATCGACCTCGACGCCGAGGGCGCCCGCGAGGCCAAGCGGATCTACCAGGACGCGATGGCCGAGGTCATCGACGGCGCCCTGGCCGCGGCCGGCCTGGCCGTCGGCGACCTCGACCTGGTGCTGCCGCACAACGTCAACCGGGTCTCCTGGACGGTCGCCGCCAACGCGCTCGGCATCGACCGGGACCGCATCTTCCTGGAGAACATCGGCCGGACCGGCCACTGCTTCTGCGCCGACCCCTTCATCAACTACCAGTCGGCGCTCGAACTCGGCCTGCTGCGGCCCGGGGACACCTACCTGATGACCTCCGCGGGGCTCGGCCAGTCCTTCGCCGCGATGGTCGTGAGGCACTGATGGGCGCCCGCGACGGGGGCCGGACCCCCGATGCCGCCGACCGGCTGGCCCTCGCCCTGACCGGCTCCCCCGACGCCCGGCTGCTCTTCCTGGGCAACTTCGAGGTGGAGCAGCAGTGGGCGCTCGGCGAGCACACCCTGCCCCGGCTCTCCGCCGCCACCTCCAGCGCCGTGGTCAACCGGATGGACGAGTTCGCGCTGCTGCTGGCCGGCGGCCGGGACCACGTGGTGCTCAAGACCCGGCCGGACGGCGACTACCTCGGCTACCTGGCCGGGCTCGGCCTGGACCTGCCGCACGTCCACGTCCCCGCCGCCCAGGACCCGCAGCGCACCGTCACCGAGGACGCCCTGGCCGACCCGGCCCTGCTCGCCGAACTGGCGGGCCTGGCCGCCGACGGCTGCCGGATCGCCGCCCACGGCGTGTCCGAGCCGGAGGAGCGCCTCGCCGCGGCCACCGGGCTGCGCCTGGCCGGGCCGGACGCGGCCACCTGCAAGGCCGTCAACAGCAAGGTCTACAGCCGCCGGATCGCCGACGAGCTCGGCCTGCGCCAGCCCCGGGGCTGGGCCTGCGAGACGCTCGCCGAACTCGCCGACGCCTTCGCGGCGGTGGACGCCGAGCTCGGCGACGGCCGGGCCGTGGTGAAGGAGGCGTTCGGCGTCTCCGGCAAGGGCATCGCCCGGCTGACCAGCCGGCGCCGCGGCGAGCGGATCCTCGGGCTGATCGCCAAGCAGGTCGAGGCCTCCGGGCGGCCGCGGATCGCCATGGTGGTCGAGGAGTGGGTCGCCAAGAGCACCGACCTCAACTACCAGTTCACGGTGGGCCTGGACGGCTCGGTGGCGTTCGACTTCGTCAAGGAGCAGCTCACCGAGGACGGCGTCCACAAGGGCCACCGGATGCCCGCCCGGCTCGGCGCCGACCAGGTCGACGAGCTGCGCACCGCCGCGGACCTGCTCGGCAAGCGGCTGGCCTCGGACGGCTTCCACGGCGTGGTGGGCGTGGACGCCATGGTGGACCCGGACGGCGGGATCTACCCGGTCGTGGAGATCAACGCCCGCAACAACATGTCCACCTACCAGGTCCGTCTGCAGGAACGGTTCGTCAAGCCGGAACAGGTCGCCGTCGCCCGCCACTACCCGCTGCGGCTGACCGAACCGCTGGCCTTCGACGAGCTGCGCCGGCTGCTCGACGGCCTGCTGCTCGACCCGGCCGGCGGCACCGGCCTGCTGGTGAACAACTTCGCCACCGTCAACGCGGCGTTCACCGGCGGCGACGCCCCGGTCGACGGCCGGCTGTACGGGATCGTCCTCGCGGACTCGGCGGAGGAACTGACCACCATCGACGCGGAGATCGCCGACCGGCTCGACCGGCGGGAGAGAGGGGACCGGCCATGAGCGACGTCTTCGAGATCCAGGGCACACCCGTCACCGAGATCGCCCAGCGGTACGGCACCCCGCTCTTCCTCTACGACGGGGACGCCCTGACCGGGCGGATGCGCGACCTGCGCGAGCACCTGGACCCCAGGCTCCAGGTGTTCTTCTCCCTCAAGTCCAACCCCAACCTCGCCATCTGCGCCCTGCTCCACGCCCACGGCGCCCGCGCCGAGGTCTCCTCGCTCACCGAGCTGCGCACCGCCCGGCAGGCCGGGGTGGCCGGCCGGGACATCCTCTTCCTCGGGCCGGGCAAGAGCCGGGAGGAACTGCTCGCCTGCCTGGACGAGGAGATCGCGGCGATCGTCTGCGAGTCCCTCCAGGAACTCGCGCTGATCGACGAACTCGCCTGCGAGCGCGGCACGGTGGCGCCGGTCGCGCTGCGGGTCAACCCGAGCTTCTCGGTCAAGGGCTCCGGCCTCACCATGGGCGGCAAGCCCCGCCAGTTCGGCATGGACGAGGCCCAACTCCTGGCCGACCCGGGGCTGGTGGCACGCCACCCGGCGGTGCGGGTGATGGGCGTCCAGGTCTACATGGGCACGCGCATCCTGGTCGAGGACACCATCGTCGAGAACACCGAGCGGATCTTCGACCTGGCCGAACGCCTCAGCGCCGCCCTGGACTTCGAGCTGGAGCTGGTGGACGTCGGCGGCGGGCTCGGCGTCGCCTACTTCGACGGCGAACGGGACCTCGACCTGCCGAAGCTCGCCGCCGGGATCAACCCGCTGGTCGCCGCGTTCGCCGAACGCCACCCCGGCACCCGGCTGGTGATGGAGCTCGGCCGCTACCTCACCGCGCTGGCCGGCACCTACGTCACCCGGATCCGGTACGTGAAGGAGTCGCTGGGCGAGCGCTTCGCGGTCGCCGACGGCGGCACCCACCACCACATGGCGGCGGTCGGCATCGGCTCCTTCGTCAAGCGCAACTTCCCGATGCTGCTGCTCAACCGGCTCGACGAGCCCGCCACCGAGGTCTGGAACGTCACCGGCCCGCTCTGCACGCCCAACGACACGCTGGCCAAGAAGGCCGAGCTGCCGCCGGTACGGCCGGGCGACCTGCTCGGCGTGCTGCGCTCCGGCGCGTACGGGCCGACCGCCTCCCCCGTGCACTTCCTCAGCCACGGCTACCCGGCCGAGGTGCTGGTGCTCGACGGCGAGGCGCACCTGGTCCGCGAGCCCGACCGCCCGGAGGACCTGCTGCGCCACCAGCGCCCGATCGCCCCCGAACTCCTCGGCCGCTCCAGCTAGTTGTCGCACGTCCCACCCCCAACCCCCGGAAGGAGTGCCGACCATGACCGGAGCCACCGGCACGGACCGCGCGCGGATCGTCACCGAGATCTCCGCCGCCCTCGGCGAGGTGCTCGACTACGACCTGCCCGAACTCACCGAGGAGTCCCGGCTCTTCGACGAGCTCGGCCTCGACTCCACCGGCGTCTTCGAGCTGCTGATGCGGCTGGAGGAGTCGCTGGACGTCGAGTTCGACACCGACTCGCTGGAGATGGCCCACTTCGCGAGCGTCCGCTCGCTGGCCGACTTCGTGGCCACGGAACTGGGCGGCTGAGCATGCCGGTCCGGACCGTACCGACGAAGGGCCCCTGGGAGGCGCCCGCCGTCTTCCCGCTCGGGCTCGCCGCGATCACCCACCGGAGGTTCCCACCGGGCCGGGCACGGATCGACGACGCCTTCTCGCTGCGCCACTTCGCCGACCTGACGGCCGCCTACGGCGTCGACCACCGGCCGGAGCTGGTCCGGGAGGCGGCCGGGAACACCTTCGCCGACATGGCCGGGGAGCTGCTCGCCGCGCTCGACCCGCGAGACCCGCGAGACGCGCGTGAGCCCGGAGTCGCGCAGGCGCCGCCGATCGACCTGGCCGTGGTCGCCCACGCCACCCCGGACCTGGACTGCCGGCTCGCCGCCGTCACCAGCCTCTCCGAGCGCGTCCTCGGCGGGCCGCTCTCCTTCGCCGTCTCCGAGTGCGGCTCCAACGCCCCCTTCGCCGCGCTGCGCCTGGCCGACGCCTACGCCCGGCGGCACGACCTGCGCAGCGTCGCGGTGTTCGTGCTCGACCAGGCCACCTTCCCGTACGAGACCGGACGGGACCTCGCCGGGGACGCCGGCCTGGCGCTGCTGCTGACCGACACCGGCTCCCTCGGCCGGCTCACCCTGTGGCAGCGCACCGGCACCGGACCGGACGACGTGCCGGCCGCCGTCCGCACCGCCCTGGCCGAACTGGACGCCACCGGCTGCCCGTTGGTCCTCGGCGCCGCCCTCGACCCGGCGCGCGACCTGCCCGGCCACCCCGGCCGGATCGTACGCACCCCGCCGGGCCGCCCGGCCTCCGGCACCCTCACCGCCCTCGCCGCCGACCCCGCCTGGTCGGCCGGGAGGGAGGAGCGGATCGCCGTCGTCGACCACGAGCCCGACACCGGCGACCTGGCCGTCTGCCTGATCGAACGGGGCGGGCGGTGACCACCGTGACGCACCGGGACACGGACCTGTGGCCCCGCTGCCAGGACGCCGCCCGGCAGCGGGGCCTCGCCCCGGCGCTGCGGCTGCTCGCCTCCGCCCTGACGCCCGGCCTGCTGCCCTGCGGGCCGGGCGGGCACACCGTGGCCGACGCCCGGACCTTCGCCGAGGCCGGCGGGCTCTGGGTGGCCGGCGCCACCCGGCCGCGCCGCCCCGCCGACGAGGCCGTGCTGTCGCGCACCGCGCTGCCCGGCGGCGAGGTGGTCGCCGCCACCGTCACGACCGCGCCGCCGGCCCGGCGCGGCGCGGCCGAGCGGGAGGCCGGCGCCGCCTTCGTCCTGGGCCTGGCCTGGGTGCGGCTCGGCCTGTCGGAGTCGCTGCGCTCGGCCTGCCTGGGCTACCTGGGCCGGCGCCGCAGCGGCGACTCGTACCTGTTGCAGCAGCAGCTGGTGAAGGGCACCGTCGCCGAGGCGGTGGCCGACCACCTGGAGGTCCGGGCGGTGCTGTCCGGCGCCGGGCCGGGCGACCTGCCCGCCGCGGTGCTGGCGGACGTCCACGCCCGGATCACCGCGGCCGACCGGGAGCAGGTCCGGCTGCTGGGCGCCAGCGGCTACCTGCGGGACGGCCCCGGGATGCCCTGCTACCTGTCGGAGCTGCTGGCGGAGGTCCACGTGACCGGGGAGGAACCGCGATGACCGGGCCGGACGGGCACCTGGCCGCGCTGCGCGCCAGGGCCCGCGAGTGGGGCGCCGGGCTGCGCCCGCTCGCGCTGGAGATCGACCGCGACCCGGAGGCGATCCGGCAGCACCTGGACCTCCCGGCCGTGCGCTACCTGGCGACGATGGGCATCCCGACCGCGTACGGGAACGAGCCGGAGAAGATCGACGGGCAGCGCCACTGCGGCGACTCGGCACTGGAACGCGCCGTCGTCATGGAGGAGCTCGCCCGCGCCGACGTCGGCGCGATGGTCGCCTCGCCGGGCCCGTTCCTGGCCGGCGTCGCGGTCGGCCTGTGCGCCGACGAGCGGCAGAAGGAGTGGTTCTACGGCCGGATGCTGCGCGAACCCCTGTGGACCTGCTTCGCGCTGACCGAACCGGACCGCGGCTCGGACGCGACGGCCCTGACCACCGCGCTGACCCCCGCCCCGGGCGGGGCGCTGCTCAGCGGCGAGAAGCGCTACGTGGGCAACGCCTCGCGGGCCCGGCTCGCGGTGGTCTTCGCCCGCACCCGGCCCGGCCCGCTCGGCATCACCGCCGTCCTGGTCGACACCGACACCCCCGGGTTCCACGCCGAGCCGCTGGACATGCTGGGGCTGCGCGGCGCGCGGATCAGCGCGGTCCGGCTGGAGTCGGTGGCCGTCCCCGAGGAACACGTCCTCGGCCGCCACCTCCCGGCCAGCCGGCGCGGGGTCTGGTCCTTCGTCCAGATCTTCAACCAGCTGCGCCCGGGCGTCGCGGCGATCGCGGTCGGGATCGCCCGCGCCGCCCACGACTACGTGACCGCGCACCGCGGCCCGCTGCGCACCGCCGAGCAGGAGCGGCTGGACGCGATCGGCCGCCGGATCGACGCCGTCCACCGCCTGGTGCTGGACGCCGCCGCGACGGTCGACGCCCGGCCGGCCGACGGCCACCTCGCCTCGGCCGCCAAACTGCGCGCCGCCCGGCTCGCCGAGGACGTGACGCTGGCGGCCTGCGGCTTCTTCGGGCCCGGGGCCCGGCTGGCGCACCCGCTGCTGGACAAGCTCGCGCGCGACGCCCGGGCGATGGAGTTCCTCGAGGGCGCCGCCAACATCCACCGGCTGAACCTCTTCCAGGGACTGCTCACCGGCAAGGTCGGGCGCGCCTAGCAGCGCCTCCCGGGGCCGCCCCGGCAGGCGCCCCCGGCGGCGCCCCGGGGCCCGTCCCGGGCCTCTGACCAGGGCCTTCGCCCCATCAGTTGCGAATCAGTGCGACGTCAGTGTGTTCGGAAACCATGGGGCCATCGCTTCGGACCGATTGGGCACCCGCTACCACGGAACGACCGGGTGGGAGTAGACGCATGCCAGTTATCACGACACCGCAGGAATTCGACGTCGAGGACCTGTACGTCGACCTCCGACGGATGATCGGCCGTCCGCTGTACCTCAAGTGCGAGGGCTTCAACTTCGCCGGCTCGGTCAAACTGCGGGCGGCGGGCGAGATGGTGGACTCCGCCTTCCGGTCCGGGGCGCTGCGGCCGGGGATGACCATCGTGGAGAGCTCCTCCGGGAACCTCGGCGTGGCGCTGAGCCTCGTCGCGGCGAGCCGGGGGCTCACCTTCGTCTGCGTCACCGACTCCCGCTGCACCACCGTCTCCCGGCGGCTGATGCAGCGCCTGGGCGCCGACGTGCGGGTGGTGACCGAGCCCGACCCGCAGCGCGGCCTGCTCGGCGCCCGGCTCGACCTGGTCGCCCGGCTGTGCGCCGAGCACCGGGACTTCCACTGGCTGAACCAGTACGCCAACCCGGGCAACTGGACCGCCCACTACCGCACCACCGGGCCGCAGATCGCCAAGGCCTTCCCGGAGCTGGACGTGCTGTTCGTCGGCGCCGGGACCACCGGCACCCTGATGGGCTGCGCCCGGTACTTCCGGGAGAACAACCCGGGGGTGACGATCGTCGCGGTCGACGCCGTCGGCTCGGTCAACTTCGGCCACGAGCCGGGCGGCCGGCTGATCCCCGGCATCGGCACCAGCGTCCGGCCCGCCATCCTCGACGAGTCCTACGTGGACGACACCGTGCTGGTCGCCGAGACCGACACCGTCCGGGCCTGCCGCGCCCTGCTGCGCGAGGGCTTCCTGCTCGGCGGCTCGACCGGCACGGTGCTCAGCGGGGCGGCCCGCTGGCTGGGCGCCAACCGGCCGGACGAGGAGCTGACCGCCGTGGCCATCGCGCCCGACCTCGGCGAACGCTACCTGGACACCGTCTACGACGACGCGTGGGTGCTGGAGTCCTTCGGCCCCGACGCCCTGGCCGCCGAGGCGGCCGCCCCCGGTACCGGCCTCGCCTCGATCGGCCCGACCTCCGTTGGGAGCCTGTGATGACATCGGTCCTGGGGACCTCGCTGCCGCTCACCGCCGGCCAGACGGAGATCTGGCTCGACGTCAACGGGGCCGGCGGGAGCAACGCGTACAACTCGGCCGGCTACCTGGACGTCCGCGGCCCGCTGGACCGGGCCCGCTTCCGCACCGCGCTGGGCCGGCTGGTCGAGGAGGCGCAGTGCCTGCGCGCCCAGTTCCTCGACGTCGACGGCGAACCCCGCCAGCGCCTCCGCGAGGTCGGTGAACTCCCGCTCGACGAGCTGGACTTCGGCGCCGAGCCCGACCCGTCCGCGACGGCGCTGGACTGGATGCGGACGGACCTGGCGAAGCCCTACGACCCCGCCGGGTTCCCGCTGTTCCGGCTCGCCGTCCTCACCCTGGGCCCGGACCGGGCGCTCTTCTACCTCTCCGTCCACCACCTGCTGTGCGACGGCTTCAGCCAGGTGGTGCTCTGGCGCCGGCTGGCCGAACTGTACGAGGCCGACGGCGGGGACGCCGGCCCGGCCCTGCCCCCGCTCGCCGACCTGCTCGCCGCCGAGGCCGCCTACCTCGGCTCCTCCCGGGCCCGGCGGGACGCCGAGTTCTGGCAGCGCCGGTTCCCCGAGCCGCCCGAGCCCGCCGACCTCTCCCACCGGGAGCCCGCGACGGCCGCGCCGCAGGGCTTCCTGCGCCGCACCGCCGCCCTGTCCGCCGACACCAGCGCCCGGCTGCGCGCGGCCGCCAGCCGCGCGGACGTCACCTGGCCGACCGCGGTGATGGCGGCGGTCGCGGTGTACACCCAGCGGATGACCGGGGTCGAGGACGTCCTGCTGACCCTGCCGGTGACCGCCCGGCCGACCGCCCACGAGCGGTCGATCCCCGGCATGCTGGCCAACTACCTGCCGCTGCGGGTGCCCGTCCGCCCCGCCCTGACCAGGGCCGGGCTGCTGCGCCAGACCTCCCGGGAGCTGGCCCAGGCGCTCCGCCACCAGCGCCACCGGGTCAGCGCGATCCGCCGCGCCATGGGGCTGCGCAGCGACGACCGGCGGCCCTTCGGACCGTTCGTCAACCTGCTGCCGCAGCAGGCCGAACTGGCCCTCGGCCCGTGCACGGCGCGGGTGGTGAACCTGTCGACCGGGCTGATCGACGACCTGATGGTCACCGTGGTCGAGACCGCCGGGGCCGGCATCGAGCTGCACCTCAACGGCAACCCGGACCGCTACACCGACGCGGAGATCGACGGCCACCTCGCCCGGCTGGTGGAGTTCCTGGACCGCTTCGCCGAGGTTGGGGACGAGCAGCCGGTCGGCGGCCTGGCCGTGGACACCGGGGACCGCGCCGCCTGGGTGCGGGAGTCGAGCGGGCCCGAGCGCCCGGCGGGCTTCGACTGCGCGGTGGCCCGGATCCGCGAACTCGCCGCCCGGCGGCCCGAGGCCGTGGCGGTCGCCGAGGACGGCGGCACGACCACGTACGCCGAGCTGGTCGGCCGGGCCAGCGCCCTCTCCCGCCGGGTCGGCGACGCCGGCCTGGTGGCCCTGCTGGTCACCCCGGGCTCCGACTTCATCGCCTCGGTGCTCGGCGTGATCGGCGCCGGTGCGGCCTACGTCCCGCTGGACCCGGGCGCGCCCGAGGCCAGGACCGTCGCCCTGCTCACCGACAACGGGATCACCACCGTGGTCGCGGACGCCGCCCACCGGCCGCTCGCCGAACGGGTGGCCGCCTCCGCCGGCCGACCGGTCCGGCTGCTGGAGGTCTCCGCGCGGGAGCGGGACGCCGCCGACGACCTCGCGCCGATCCTCGGCACCCCGCTGGACCTGGCGTACGTGATCTTCACCTCCGGATCCACCGGGGCGCCCAAGGGCGCCATGGTGCACCGCGCGGGGATGGTCAACCACCTGCTGGCGAAGGTCGACGACCTGGCGCTGGACGCGGCCGACAGCGTGGTGCAGAACGCCCCGGTCACCTTCGACGTGTCGGTGTGGCAGATGCTCGCGCCGCTGGTGGTCAGCGGCCGGGTCCGGGTGGTGCGCCGGGAGACCGCGGCCGACCCCGACCTGCTGTTCGCCCTCGCCGACACCGAGGACGTCACCGTCCTGGAGGTCGTCCCCTCACTGCTGCGCGCCGCCCTGGACGCCTGGGACCTGGGCGCCGGCGCTCCCGTACTGGCCGCGCTGCGCCACCTGGTGGCGACCGGCGAGGCGCTGCCCGCCGACCTGTGCCGGCGCTGGACGAGCCGCTACCCGCTGGTCGGGCTGGTCAACGCGTACGGGCCCACCGAGTGCTCGGACGACGTCACCCACGCGCACCTCGGCCACGGGCTCCCGGAACACGGCGCCGTCCCGATCGGCCGCCCGGTCCGCAACACCCGGCTCTACGTGCTCGACGACGCCCTGCTCCCGGTCCCCCAGGGCGCGCCCGGCGAGCTGTACGTCGGCGGCGCCGGCGTCGGCCGCGGCTACCTGGCCGACCCGGCCCGCTCCGCCGCCGCGTTCGTGCCCGACCCGTACGGCCCGGCGGGCAGCCGGATGTACCGCACCGGCGACCGCGTGGTGCGCGGCGCGGACGGGCAACTGGTCTTCCTGGACCGCCGGGACAACCAGGTGAAGGTGCGCGGCCACCGGATCGAGCTCGGCGAGATCGAGGCGGCGCTGCGCGCGCTGCCGGACGTCTCCGACGCGGCGGTACGGGCGGTCGGCGGCACCGGCGGGAGCACCCGGCTGGTCGGCTACTGCGTCCCGCGCGCCGGGGCCGCGCTCGACCCGGCAGGGGTCCGCGAACGCCTGGCCGCCGTCCTGCCGGAGTACATGGTGCCGCCGAACGTCCTGCTCCTGGACGCCCTGCCGCTGACCCCGCACGGCAAGGTCGACCGCCGGGCGCTGCCCGACCCGGCACCGGCCGGCGCCGAGGCCCCGGCCCGGCCGGACACGCCGCGCAGCCGGGCCGAGGAGATCGTCTGCGCCGCGTTCGCCGAGGTCCTCGGCGTGCCGGAGGTCCGCCCCGGCGACAACTTCTTCGAGCTGGGCGGGGACAGCATCAGCGCCATCCTGGCGGTCGGCCACGCCCGCCGGGCCGGACTGACCGTCACCCCGCTGCAGATCCGCACCCACCACACCCCCGCCGCCATCGCGGCGCTCGCCGCACCGGGCGGCCCGGCCCGCCCGGCCGCCGCGCCGGACGACACCGGCGAGGTCGAACTCCTGCCGATCGCCCACCAGTTGCGCGAGGACCTCGGCGTCCTGGACGAGCGGACCAGGGAGTACAGCCAGTACCAGGTGCTCACCACCCCGGCCGGCCTGGACCTCGACCGGCTGACCGCGGCCACCGCCGTCCTGCTGGACCACCACGCCGCGCTGCGGTCGCGGCTGACCGTGGTGGCACCGGGCCTGTGGTTCCTGGAGGCCCTGCCCAGGGGCGCCGTCCGGGCCGCCGACGCCGTCCGCCGGGTCGACGTCTCGGCGCTCGCCGACGACCCGGCCGCGCTGGCCGCCGCCGTCGACGAGCAGATCGCCGCGGCCCGCACCGGGCTGGCCCCCGAGGACGGCGCGGTGACCCGGCTCGTCCTGCTCGACGCCGGCCCCGGCCGCCCCGGCCGGCTGGTCTGGCTGACCCACCACCTGTGCGTGGACGGGGTCTCCTGGCGGGTCCTGGTCGCCGACCTCGCCGCCGCCTGCCGGGGCCTCGCCCCGGAACCGGTCGGCACCTCCTACCGCCGCTGGTCGCAGCTGCTCGGCGAGCAGGCCCGCACCGCCGAGCGGGTGCGCGAATTCCCGCTGTGGGCCGAGCAGTCGGCGGCCGCGGAGCCGCTCGGATCCCGTCCGCTGGACCCCGAGCGGGACGTGTACGGCTCCGCCCACCGGCTCCGGCTGGAGCTGCCCGCGGACACCACCGCGACGCTGCTCGCCGCCGCCCGCCGGGTCTACGGCGGGGAGATCAACGACCTGCTGCTGACCGGCCTCGCGCTCGCCGTCGCCGACTGGCGCCGGCACCGCGACCGCCCAGCCGGCGCCGTCACCGTCGAACTGGAGGGCCACGGCCGCGAGCCGTTCACCGACGAGGCCGAACTCTCCCGTACGGTCGGCTGGTTCACCAGCGTCTTCCCGGTACGGCTGGACCCGGGCGACGCCGGGCGGGAGCCGCTCGACGCGGCCGTGCGCCGGGTCCGGCAGCAGCTCGGCCGGCTGCCCGACCACGGGCTCGGCCACGGGCTGCTGCGCCACCTCAACCCGCAGACCGTCACCGCCCTGGCCCGGAACGGCGTGCCGGAGCTCGGCTTCAACTACCTCGGCCGGTTCCGGACCGACCGGGACGAGAGCGCCGGGGACTGGCTGCCGGACGCCCGGCACGCCGTCGTCGGCACCGGGGTGCACCCGAGCATGCCGCTGCGGCACGTGCTCGCGGCCACGCCCGTCACCGAGGACCGGCCGGACGGGCCGCACCTGGTCGCCGACTGGCTCTGGGCCCCGGAGGCACTGGCCGACGCCGACGCCGAGCACATCGCCCGCGCCTGGTTCCGCGCCCTCGAAGCCCTGGCTGCCCACGCCGAACAGGCCGAGCAGGCCGTCCCCGGCGAGCAGGACGGGGCGGCGGACGGCGAGGCGCTGGAGCTGTCACCGCTCCAGAAGGGCCTGATCTTCCAGACGGAGTTCGACAAGCAGGGCATGAACTCCTACCTGATGCAGGCCGTCCTCGACATCGAGGGGCCCTTCGACCCGGCCGCGCTGCGCACCGCGGCCGGCGCGCTGCTGGCCCGGCACGCCGGCCTGCGGGTGCACTTCCCCGAGCGGTCCGCCGAGGACGCCCGGCAGGTCGTGGCCGCCGCGGTGCCGGTGCCCTGGGAGGAGGTCGACCTGTCCGGGCTCCCCACCGAGGCGGAGCGGACGGCCGAGGCCGAGCGGCTGACCGACGCGGACTGGACCCGCGGCTTCGACCTGGCCCGGCCCCCGCTGCTGCGCTTCACCGTGCTCCGGCTGGCCCCCGACCGGGTCCGGCTGCTCTGGACGCTGCACCACCTGCTGGTGGACGGCTGGTCGATGGGCGTGATCGCCCAGGAGCTGTTCACCCTGTACGCCACCGGCGGCGACCCGGCCGTCCTGCCCCCGGCGCCCTCCTACCGGGCGTACTTCGACTGGCTCGCCGCCCAGGACACCGAGGCCGCCCGCGCGGCCTGGCGGCAGGCACTGGACGGGCTGGGCGAGCCGCTGCGGCTCGGCACGGCCGACCGGCCGGGCGACCCGGGGCTGCCCGAGGCCGTCGACCTCGCCCTGCCCGAGGAGCTCACCGCCCGGCTGGTCGCCTGGGCCCGCTCGGAGAACCTCACCCTCAACACCGTCCTCCAGGGCTGCTGGGCACTGCTGCTCGGCCGGCTCACCGACGCCCCGGACGTGGTGTTCGGCGCGGTCAACTCGGTGCGGCCGCCGGAGCTTCCGGGCATCGAGTCGCTGGTCGGCCTCTTCCTGAACATGCTCCCGGTACGGGTGCGGCTCGACCCGGACCTGCCCGTCGCCGCGCTCCTCCACCGGATCGACGAGCAGCAGACCGCCCTGCTCGACCACCGGCACCTCGGCCTGGCCGAGGTGCAGCGGATCGCCGGGGCCGGCGAGCTGTTCGACACCGTGTTCAGCTACCAGAACCAGCCGCAGGCCGACGTCGGCCGGCTCAACGCGCTGGTGCCCGAGCTGCGGCTGGGCAACGCCCGCACCCGGCTGGCTGGCGAGCGCGGCCTCGCGGTCCTCGCCTACCCGGACACCCAGCTGACGCTGAGCGCCCAGTTCCGCCCCGACCGCTACGACCGCGACGAGGTCGTCCGCATCCTGGACCGCTTCGCCCACGTGGTGGAGAGCGTCCTGGCGGCCCCGGACGTCCCGCTCCGCCGGCTGCCGCTGCTCACCGACGAGGAGCACCACCGGATCCTCGGCGACTGGGCCGGACGGGCCGCCGCCGCCCCGCGCACCGTCGTCCCCGCGCTGTTCGCCGCCCAGGTCGCCCGGGCGCCCGAGGCCGTGGCCGTGGTCTTCGAGGACCGCGAGACGACCTACCGCGAGCTGGACGAGCGCTCCAACCGGCTGGCCCGGCTGCTGATCGCCCACGGCGTCGGACCGGAGCGGATCATCGCGCTGGCCGTACCCGACCCGGTCGAGATGACCTGCGCCGTCCTGGCCGCGCTCAAGACCGGCGCCGCGTACCTGCCGATCGACCCCAAGTACCCCGCCGACCGGATCGCCTTCATGCTGGCCGACAGCCGGCCCGCCGTCCTGCTCACCACCGCCGCCCTCGCCCCGCAGCTCGCCGGGGCCGACTGCCGCACGGTGCTGCTCGACGACCCGGCCACCCTGGCGGAGCTGGCCGGCCTCCCGGCACATGCCCCGCAGGACGCCGAGCGGACCGCCCCGCTGCTGCCCCGGCACCCGGCGTACGTCATCTACACCTCCGGATCGACCGGCCGGCCCAAGGGCGTGACGGTCGACCACTCCGGCTTCGCCGCGATGGTGGCGAGCCTGATCGAGCGCTTCGGCGTCGGCCCGGACACCCGGGTGCTGAAGTTCGCCTCGTTCAGCTTCGACGCCTCGGTCTGGGAGCTGAGCCTGTCCCTGCTCGGCGGCGGCACCCTGGTGGTCGCCGACGAGGAGTGCCGGGTCCCCGGCCGGCCGCTGGTCGACCTGATCCACCGCCACCGGGTGAACCTCGCCGGGCTGCCGCCGGTGGTCGCCGCCGCGCTGCCGGACGGCACCCGGCTGCCCGCCGACCTGACCATGGTCGTCGCCGGGGAGGCCTGCCCGCCGCACGTGGTGGACCGCTGGTCCGGGCAGCTGCAGATGATCAACGGCTACGGGCCCACCGAGGCCGTCCTCGCCTCGACGGTGAGCGAGCGGCTGGGTGGCGGCGCACTGCTGGACGGCGAACGGCTCAGTGGTGGCGAACGGCCGGGTGGCTCGGGCCGGCCCCCGATCGGCCGGCCCACCCGGGCCCACCGGGTCTACGTGCTCGACTCCGCGCTGCGGCCCGTCCCGGCCGGGGTGGTCGGCGAACTCTACGTCGGCGGCAACCTGGCCCGCGGCTACCTGGACCGGCCCGGCCTGACCTCCGAACGCTTCGTCGCCGACCCCTTCGGCCCCGCCGGCGAGCGGATGTACCGCACCGGCGACCTGGCGAGCTGGCGCCCCGACGGCCAACTCGACTACGCCGGACGGGCCGACGACCAGGTGCAGCTGCGCGGCTTCCGGATCGAACTCGGCGAGATCGAGTCCGTGCTGACCGGCCGGCCCGAGGTGGCGCAGGCCGCCGTCGTGGTCCGCACCGACGACGGCGAGGACCGGCTGGTGGCCTACGTGGTCGCCCGGCCCCCTGCCGTACCGGACCCGGCCGCGCTGCGGGATCGGGTCGCCGAGGCCCTGCCCGAGTACATGGTCCCGGCCGCCGTCGTCGTGCTCGACGCGCTGCCGCTCACCCCGCAGGGCAAGCTGGACCGCCGGGCCCTGCCCGCCCCCGACAGCGCCCCCGCCCCGGCGGGCCGGCTGCCGCGCACCCCGGTCGAGGAGATCCTCGGCGGGATCTTCGCGGACGCGCTCGGCCGGACCGCCGTCGGCATCGACGACGACTTCTTCGACCTCGGCGGCCACTCCCTGCTGGCCACCCAGGTGATCAGCCGGGTCCGCTCCGCCCTGGGCACCGAGGTGCCGATCCGTACGCTCTTCGAGCAGCGGACGGTGGCCGGCGTCGCCCGGGAGCTCGCGGCCGGCGGCGCGGTCCGGCCGCCGCTGCGGCCCGCCGTCCAGGGCGACCGTTCCGGTGAACTATCGTTCGCCCAGCGGCGGTTGTGGTTCCTGAACCGACTGGAGCCGGGTTCGGCGGCCTACAACGTGACCTTCGCGGTCCGGCTCTCCGGGGCCCTGGACACCGCCGCGCTGGACGCGGCGCTGGCCGACCTGGTCGAGCGGCACGAGGTGCTGCGCACGGTCTTCCCGGAGACCGACGGCGAACCCCGCCAGGAGGTCCTCGGCACCGAGGCCTGGACCGGGCTCACCGTCCGGGAGGCCGCCGAGGCCCCGGCGGAGGACGCCCGCGGTTTCGACCTGTCGACCGAACTCCCGCTGCGGGCCACCCTGTTGCGCACCGGCCCGGCGGAGCACCTGCTGCTGCTGATCGTCCACCACATCGCCTGGGACGGCTGGTCCGCCGCACCGCTGACCCGGGACCTCTCGCGGGCGTACGCGGCGCGGGCACGCGGTGCGGCCCCCGCATGGGAACCGCTGCCGGTGCAGTACGCGGACTACACCCTCTGGCAGCAGGACCTCCTCGGCGAGGACCACGACCAAACCTCCCTGGCCGCACAGCAGTTGGCGTACTGGACGGAGAACCTCGCCGACCTCCCCGAGGAACTCGCCCTGCCCTTCGACCGCCCCCGCCCCAAGGTCGCCACCCACCGCGGCGGCACCGTCCCCTTCCGCGTCCACCCCGACACCCACGACCGCCTCGCCCACCTCGCCCGCGACAACGGCGCCTCCCTCTTCATGGTCCTCCAGGCCGCCCTCGCCGCCCTCCTCACCCGCCTCGGCGCCGGCCATGACATCCCGATCGGCTCCCCCATCGCCGGACGCACCGACGACGCCATGGAAGACCTCGTCGGCTGCTTCATGAACACCCTCGTCCTGCGCACCGACACCAGCGGCGACCCCGCCTTCACCCAACTCCTCGACCGCGCCCGGGAAACCGCCCTCAAGGCCTACGAACACCAGGACATCCCCTTCGAACGACTCGTCGAAGTCCTCGACCCCGCACGCTCCATGGGCCGCAACCCGCTCTTCCAGGTCATGCTGGTGCTCCAGAACAACACCCGTCCCGAGCTGGCCCTGCCCGGCGTCCGGGCGGCCTTCGAGCCGCCGGCCGCCGACTCGGTCAAGTTCGACCTGAACTTCTTCCTGGCCGAACAGCAGGACGCCGGTGCCGCCCCGGCCGGCATCGACGGCTTCCTGGAGTACAGCGCCGACGTGTACGAGCCGGCCACCGCCGAGGCCCTGGTCACCCGCCTGGTCCGGCTGCTCGACCAGGTCGCCCGCGACCCGGGGCTCCCGCTGGGGCGGCTGGACCTGCTGTCCGAGCGCGAGCACCGGCAGGTCCTCACCGAGTGGAACGACACCGCCGGCGGCCACCCGGGCACCACCGTCGTCGCCCTCTTCGAGGCCCAAGCCGCCCGCACCCCCGAGGCCGTCGCCGTCCGCAGCGACACCACCGCCCTGACCTACGCGGAACTCGACGCCCGGGCCAACCGGCTCGCCCACCACCTCATCGGCCGGGGCGTCGGACCGGAGAGCACGGTGGCGCTCGCGGCACCCCGGTCGCCGCACATGGTCGTCGCCCTGCTGGCCGTGCTCAAGGCCGGCGGCGCGCACCTGCCCGTCGACCTGGCGTACCCGGCCGACCGCGTCCGGCTGATGCTCGACGACGCCGCGCCCGTCCTCCTGCTGACCGACAGCGCGACCGCCGGACAGCTGCCGGAGACCGGCCTGCCCCGCCTGCTGCTGGACGACCCGGCACTGGAGCGCGCCACGGCCGCCCTCCCCGGCACCGCCCCCACGGACGCGGACCGCACCTGCCCGCTGCTGCCCGACCACCCGGCGTACGTCATCTACACCTCGGGCTCCACCGGCCGGCCCAAGGGCGTGCTCGGACTGCACCGCGCCCTGGTCAACCGGCTGACCTGGTTCGCCGAGGAGCTCCCCGAGCAGCGGGAGGCCGCGATCCTGGCGAAGTCGCCGGTCAGCGTCATCGACGGGATCACCGAGCTGCTGGCGCCGCTGCTGTCCGGCGGCTCGACCGTCCTAGTCGACGCCGACACAGCCCGGAGCGTGCCCGAGCTCGCGGCGGCCACGGCCCGGCACGGCATCGCCCGGCTCACCGTCGTGCCCAGCCTGCTGAACGCCTTCCTGGACAGCGCCGAGCCAACCGCCGTCGCGGGCTGCGCGGTCTGGATCTGCAGCGGCGAGCAGCTGCCCGCCGCCACCGTCCGGGCGTTCCGGCAGGCCCTGCCCTCGGCCCGGCTGCTCAACTTCTACGGCGCCTCGGAGGCCGGTGCCGTCGCGACCCGGGGCGAGGTGTGCGCCGGGCCGGACGGCGCCGACACCCTGATCGGCCGTCCGATCTGGAACATGCGGGCGTACGTGCTGGACGACGGGCTGCGGCCGGTGCCCCCGGGCGTGGCCGGAGAGCTGTACCTGGCCGGCGCCGGACTCGCCCGCGGCTACGCCGGACGCCCCGGCCTCACCGCCACCCGCTTCCTCGCCTGCCCGTTCGCACCCGGCGAGCGCATGTACCGCACCGGCGACCTCGTCCGCTGGACCCCCGACGGCCAGCTCGGCTACCTCGGCCGCGCCGACACCCAGGTCAAGATCCGCGGCTTCCGCGTCGAACCCGGCGAGATCGAAGCCGTCCTCACCACCCACCCCACCGTCCGCACCGCCGTCGCCATCGCCCGCACCGACGGCCCCACCGGCCCCGCCCTCGTCGCCTACGTCACCCCCACCCCCGGCACCGCCCCCGACCCCGCCGCCCTGCGCGACCACACCGCCGACCACCTGCCCGACCACATGGTCCCGGCCGCCGTCCTCGTGCTCGACGAACTCCCCCTCACCCCGAGCGGGAAGATCGACCGCAACCGGCTGCCCGCCCCCGACTTCACCCCCGCCGCCGCCCGGCCGCCCCGCACCCCGGCCGAGGAGCGCCTCTGCGCCCTCTACGCCGAGGTCCTGGCCCTGCCCCGGGTCGGCATCGACGACAGCTTCTTCGACCTCGGCGGCCACTCGCTGCTGGCGACCAGGCTGGTCAGCCGGATCCGTACGGCACTGGGCTCGACCGTCTCGATCCGGGACGTGTTCGAGGCGCCGACCGTGGCCAGGCTGGCCGGCCGCCTCCACCGGGACCGCTCCGCACGGCCCGCGCTGCGGCCCGGACCGCGCCCGGCCGCGCTGCCGCTGTCCTCCGCCCAGCGGCGGCTGTGGTTCCTGAACCGGCTGGAGCCCGGCTCGGCGGCCTACAACATGGCCTTCGCGGTCCGGCTCTCCGGGGCACTGGACGTCACGGCGCTGGACGCGGCGCTGGCCGACCTGGTCGAGCGGCACGAGGTGCTGCGCACTGTCTTCCCCGAGACCGACGGCGAGCCCCGCCAGGAGGTCCTCGGCACCGAGGCCTGGACCGGACTCGCCGTCCGGGAGACCTCCCCCGCCGAAGCCCCGGCAGAAGCCGCCCGCGAGGCGGCCCGCGGCTTCGACCTCGCGACCCGGCTCCCCGTCCGCGCGACGCTGCTGCGCACCGGCCCGGCGGAGCACCTGCTCCTACTGGTGGTCCACCACATCGTGGCCGACGGCTGGTCCGCCACGCCGCTGGCCCGGGACCTCTCGCGGGCGTACGCGGCGCGGGCACGCGGCACGGCCCCCGCGTGGGAACCGCTGCCGGTGCAGTACGCGGACTACACCCTCTGGCAGCAGGACCTCCTCGGCGACGACCACGACCAAACCTCCCTGGCCGCACAGCAGTTGGCGTACTGGACGGAGAACCTCGCCGACCTCCCCGAAGAACTCGCCCTGCCCTTCGACCGCCCCCGCCCCAAGATCGCCACCCACCGCGGCGGCACCGTCCCCTTCCACATCCACCCCGACACCCACGACCGCCTCGCCCACCTCGCCCGCGACAACGGCGCCTCCCTCTTCATGGTCCTCCAGGCCGCCCTCGCCGCCCTCCTCACCCGCCTCGGCGCCGGCCACGACATCCCCATCGGCTCCCCCATCGCCGGACGCACCGACGACGCCACCGAAGACCTCGTCGGCTGCTTCATGAACACCCTCGTCCTGCGCACCGACACCAGCGGAGACCCCGCCTTCACCCAACTCCTCGACCGCGCCCGGGAAACCGCCCTCAAGGCCTACGAACACCAGGACATCCCCTTCGAACGACTCGTCGAAGTCCTCGACCCCGCACGCTCCATGGGCCGCAACCCGCTCTTCCAGGTCATGCTGGCCCTCCAGAACAACACCCAACCGTCCCTGGACCTCCCGGGGTTGACGGCGACGGAGCAGCCGGTCGGAGCGGACGGCGCCAAGTTCGACCTGTCCCTGGCCGTCACCGAGCGCCGCCGCCAGGACGACTCCGCGAGCGGCTCCACGGGCGACTCCGCAGACGACTCCACGGGCGGCTCCGCGGCCGGTCTCGTCGGCACCCTGGAGTACAACGCCGACGTGTTCGAGCCGGCCACCGCCGAGGCCCTGGCCGCCCGCCTGGTCCGGCTGCTCGACCAGGTCGCCCGCGACCCGCGGACGCCGCTGTCCCGACTGGACGTCCTCACTCCGGAGGAGCACCGGCAGGTCCTCACCGAGTGGAACGACACCGCAGCCGACGACCCCGCCCTCACCGGTACCGCCACCACCGTCGTCGCCCTCTTCGAGGCCCAGGCCGCCCGCACCCCCGAGGCCGTCGCCGTCCTCACCGACACCACCGCCCTCACCTACGCCGAACTCGACGCCCGGGCCAACCGGCTCGCCCGCCACCTGGTCGACCGCGGGGTCGTCCCGGACCGGCCGGTGGCCCTGTCGCTGCCCCGGACGGCGGAGATGGTGGTGGCGCAGCTGGCCGTCCTGAAGAGCGGCGCCGCCTACCTGCCGGTCGACCCGGCGCTCCCGGCCGACCGCGTCCGGCTGATGCTCGACGACGCCGCGCCCGTCCTCCTGCTGACCGAACTCGCCATCGCCGCACGGCTTCCGCGCACCGGCGTGCCCACGGTCGTGCTGGACGACCCCGAGGTCGACGCCGCGCTGGCCGCCCTCGACGGCCGGCCCCTGACCGACGCCGAGCGGGCCGCCCCGCTGCACGGTTCCCGGCTGGCCTACCTGCTCTTCACCTCCGGCTCCACCGGGCGGCCCAAGGGCGTCATGGTCGAGCACCGGTCGCTGCTGAACCTGCTGGTGTCCACCCGGGAGCGCTTCCCGCTGGAGGCCCACGACCGGCTGCTGGCCGTCACCACCTGGTCCTTCGACATCTCCGGCCTGGAGGTCTACCTGCCGCTGCTGTCCGGCGCCGGGCTGGTCGTCGGCGCGGAGGGCGTCGCCCTGGACCCGGCCGCGCTGGCCGCCTCCCTCGAACGCGACGGCATCACGATCATGCAGGCGACCCCGGCGCTCTGGCAGGAACTCGTGCTCCACCGCCCCGAGTCGGTGCGCGGCCTGCGCGTCCTGATCGGCGGCGAGGCGGTCCCGCCCGCCCTGGCCGACGCCCTGGCCGCCCGGGCCGACACCGTCACCAACCTGTACGGTCCGACCGAGACCACCATCTGGTCCACGGCGGCCGGGCTGGCGGGCGACGGGGTCGTGACGCTGGGCCGCCCGATCCGCAACACCCGGGCGTACGTGCTGGACGACGGGCTGCGGCCGGTGCCCCCGGGCGTGGCCGGCGAGCTGTACCTGGCCGGCGCCGGACTCGCCCGCGGCTACGCCGGACGACCCGGCCTCACCGCCACCCGCTTCCTCGCCTGCCCCTACGAGCCCGGCTCCCGGATGTACCGCACCGGCGACCTCGTCCGCTGGACCCCCGACGGCCGACTCCTCTACCTCGGCCGCGCCGACACCCAGGTCAAGATCCGCGGCTTCCGCGTCGAACCCGGCGAGATCGAAGCCGTCCTCACCACCCACCCCACCGTCCGCACCGCCGTCGCCATCGCCCGCACCGACGGCCCCACCGGCCCCACCCTCGTCGCCTACGTCACCCCCACCCCCGGCACCGCCCCCGACCCCACCACCCTGCGCGACCACACCGCCGACCACCTGCCCGGGTACATGGTCCCCGGCGCGGTCGTCGTGCTCGACGAACTCCCGCTCAACCCCAACGGCAAGATCGACCGCAACCGCCTCCCCGCCCCCGACTTCACCCCCGCCGCCGCGCGCCGCCCCCGCAACCCCGTCGAGGAAGCCCTCGGCGCGCTCTTCGCCGAGGTCCTCGGCCTCCCCGAGGTCGGCATCGACGACAGCTTCTTCGACCTCGGCGGCCACTCGCTGCTGGCGGTCCGGCTGGTCGGCCGGGCCCAGTCGGCCGGGCTCCGGCTGGCGGTGGCGGACGTCGTCCTGCACCGCACCGTCGCGGAACTGGCCAAGCGGGCCCGCCCGACCGCCTCCGCCGAACAGTCCGCGGACGCCTTCGCACCCGTCCTGCCGATCCGGCCGGACGGCGACGCGCCCCCGCTGTTCCTGGTGCACAGCGGACTCGGCTTCAGCCTGCCCTACCTGGGCCTGGCCCGGTACCTCGATCCGCGCTACCCGCTGTACGGCCTCCAGTCGCCCGCACTGGACGCCGCCGCCCCGCTGCCCGAGTCCATCCGGTCGGTGGCAGCGGACTACGTCCGGACCATCCGGCGGCTGCGGCCGCACGGCCCGTACCGGCTGCTCGGCTGGTCCTACGGCGGCGTGCTCGCCCACGAGATCGCCGTCCGGCTCCAGGAGGCCGGCGAACAGGTCGACTTCCTGGCCGACCTGGACGGCTATCCCGGCCGCACCGGCCGCGACGAGAGCGGCCAGGACGACCGCGAACTCCTGCTGCGCGCCCTGGAGGCGCTCGGCCACCGGCGCGACGAGCTGGCCGGCCCCGGCCGCACCCGCGCCGCCCTGCTCGACCTGCTGCGGCGCGAGGCCGGCCCGCTGGCCGACCTCGACGAGGAGTCGCTGCTGCGGCTGCTGCGGCTGTCGCGCCACCACGGCGCGCTGATGGAGCGCTTCACCCCCGGCCGGTTCACCGGGGACCTCCACCTGTTCGCGGCCGCCGAGGAGTGGACCGCGGACCAACTCGCCGACCAGACCGGCCGATGGGAGCAGCACGTGAACGGACGGGTGGTCGTCCACCGGATCGCCGCCGGCCACGAGTACCTGATGCACGCAGGGCCGCAGGCCGTCATCGGACGGCTCGTCGACGCCGAGCTGCGCCTCCTGGACGGGAGCCCGGAATGCTGACCGCCGTCACCCCCCGCCCCCGCTCGGCGCCGCTCGCCCTGCTCCTCGAATCCGTCACCGTCGCCGGACGGCGCCTGCGGCGGCTGCGCCGGGCACCCGGCCGGCTGATCGGCATCGTGATGAACCCGCTCATCTCGATGATCGTGCTCGGCTACCTGTTCCAGGGCTCGCTGTCCTTCTCCGGCCGCGGCAGCTACCAGGAGTACATCTTCGCGGGCGCGGCCGCCCAGGTCGGCCTGGCCGGGATCGGCCCGACCGCGGTCGCCGTCGCGGCGGACCTGCGCGGCGGCCTGGTCGACCGGTTCCGCAGCATGCCGATCTCCAGACCGGCCGTCCTGGTCGGCCACACCCTCGGCGACCTGGTCGTCGGGCTGATCGGCCTGGCCGTGGTCACGGCGGCCGGCCTGGCGTTCGGCTGGCGCCCGCACAGCGGCGTGCTGCCCTTCCTCGCCGGACTCGCCCTGCTCACCGCCTTCATGTACGCGATGCTCTGGGTCGGCCTGATGCTCGGGATGTTCTCCCGCACCATGGAGACCATCAACGTCGTCGCCGGGCTGGTCACCGTCCTGCTGACCTTCCTCTCCAACGCCTTCCAGTCCGTCGACCGGCTGCCGGGCTGGCTGCGGCTGGTCGCCGAGTGGAACCCGGTCAGCGCCGTGGTGACGGCCCTGCGGCGGCTGTGGGGCAACCCGGACGCGGCCGGCAGCGCCGCCACCCCGAGCCTCTCGCTCACCATCGCCGCCTCGCTCGGGACCGTCTTCGTCGTCACCGTCCTGCTGAGCCTGCGCCGCTACCGGTCCGCGGTCTCCTGACCCCGCCCTCCCGGCGCCGTCCTCCTGACCCGCCCCCGTCACAGAAACGGCCGACCATGCCCCTCCAGCCCCCGACGGTCGACGGAGCCTCCCCGCCCGTCGACCTGGCCACCGTCGACCTCGCCACGATCGACCTCACCGACCCGCACACCTACCTCGACCTCGACGTCCGCGCGATGTGGGCCCGGTTCCGCGCCGAACAGCCCGTCCACCTGCACCCGGCGACCGACCAGGGCCCGCCGTTCTGGGCGGTCTCCCGCCACGCCGACGTACTCGCCGTCTACCGCGACAACAGGCGGTTCACCTCCGAGCGCGGCAACGTGCTCGCCACCCTGCTGCAGGGCGAGGACTCCGCCTCCCGCCGGATGCTCGCCGTCACCGACGGGCCGCGGCACCGGGAGATCCGCAACCTGATGCTCCGGTCCTTCTCGCCCCGGGTGCTGGCCCCGGTGGTGGCCGGCGTGCACGAACGGACCGCCGCGCTGCTCCAGGAGGGCCTGGCCCGCGGCTCCTTCGACTTCGTCACCGACCTCGCCGACCACATCCCGATCAACACCATCGGCGACCTGATGGGCGTCCCGGTCGAGGACCGCGAGCGCCTCGTCCACTGGAACACCCAGACCCTCTCCCGCACCAGCGCCGAGCACACCGCGACCGAGGAGTGGCTGGCCCGCAACGAGATCCTGCTCTACTTCTCCGACCTCGCCGCCAAGCGGCGCAAGCACCCCGGCGACGACGTGATCAGCGCCCTGGCGACCGGCACCGTCGACGGCGAGCCGCTCAGCCAGGAGGAGGTCGTCTTCAACTGCTACAGCCTGATCCTCGGCGGCGACGAGTCCAGCCGGATGTCCTCCATCGGCGCGCTCATCGCCCTCTCCCGGCACCCCGAGCAGTGGCGGGCGCTGAAGGACGGCTCGGTCGGGCTGGAGCCGGCCGTGGAGGAGGTCATGCGCTGGACCACCCCGGCCATGCACTTCGGCCGGCGCGCCCTGACCGACGTCGAACTCGGCGACCGGACGATCCGGGCCGGCGACGTCGTGACGCTCTGGAACAGCTCGGCCAACTTCGACGAGGAGGTCTTCGACCAGCCGAACCGCTTCGACCTGGCCCGCACCCCGAACAAGCACGTCGCCTTCGGCTACGGCCCGCACTTCTGCCTGGGCGCCTTCCTCGGCCGGACCCACGTCGAGGCGATGCTCGCCGCCCTGCGCGGCACCGTCGGCGGGATCGAGCTGCTCGGCGAACCGGTCCGGCTCTACTCCAACTTCGTCCACGGCTACAGCAGCCTCCCCGTCCGCCTCACCGCCTGACCCTCCCCCTCCCTCCCCTCCCCTTCCTCCCCCCTTGCCCCTCCTCCCTTGCCCCTCTTGCCTCGCCCCTCCTCGCCACCGACCGGGAGCCCCACATGGACATGGCCATCCGCGCCGAGGGCCTGCACAAGCGCCACCGGGACGTCGTGGCGATCGCCGACATCCACCTCGGCGTCCGGACCGGCACCGTCCTCGGCCTGCTCGGACCGAACGGCGCCGGCAAGACGACCACCGTGCAGATCCTCACCACCCTCACCACCCCGGACGGCGGCCACGCCGAGGTGGCCGGCTACGACGTCGTCCGCCAACCGCACGAGGTCCGGCGCCGGATCGGACTGGCCGGCCAGTACACCGCCGTGGACGAGGTCCTGACCGGCCGCGAGAACCTCGTCCTGCTCGGCACCCTGCTCCACCTCGGCCGCCGCGAGGCCCGCCGCCGGGCCGACGAACTCCTGGAACGCTTCCGCCTCGCGGACGCCGCCCACCGCCCCGCCCGCGCCTACTCCGGCGGCATGCGCCGCCGCCTCGACCTCGCCAGCTGCCTGATCACCGCGCCCCCGGTGCTCTTCCTCGACGAACCCACCACCGGCCTCGACCCGGTGAGCCGGATGGAACTCTGGGGCCAGGTCCGCGAACTCGTCGACGGCGGCACCACGGTGCTCCTCACCACCCAGTACCTGGAGGAGGCCGACTACCTGGCCGACCAGATCGTGGTCGTCGACTCCGGCCGCGTCATCGCCGACGGCACCCCCGACGAACTGAAGCGCAAGGTCGGCAGCGAATGGCTGGAGCTGACCGTCGCCTCCCCCGCCGACGTCACCCCGGCCCTCGCCGCCCTCCGCCCCGCCCTCACCGCCGAACCCACCGTCGACACCCAGAAGGGCCGGCTCTCCATCCCCCTCGACGACGGCCTCAACGACATCGCCACCGTCGCCGCCGTCCTGCGCCGCGCCGACATCCCCGTCGCCGACTTCACCATGCGCCGCCCCACCCTCGACGACGTCTTCGCCCACCTCACCGGCCACCCCACCCCCTGACCACCCCGCCTCGGGCACTACTCCGCCTCGGGCACCCCCCGGTGGATCTCGCTGATCACCGCCGCCGCCTCGAAGCCGAGCACCGGGCCGGGCCGCCCGGCGAGCAGTCCGGCGTAGAGCGGGCGGTAGTGGGCGACCTTCCGCCCGGTCCTGCCGTCGTTGCCGAAGGCCGCCAGCAACTCGCCGCCCCGGGCGGCGAATCCGGTCATGGCGGTGTGGTCGATCCACACCTCCACCCCGGAGCGGCCGAGCACCAGGCTGCTCTCCTTGCTGCTGGAGCCGGTCAGCCAGCTGCTGCGCAGCCGGGCCGTACCCGCCTCGCCCCGGGAGCGGAACTCCACGACGCACCAGGCACTCGCGCCGCCGTCGGTCTGCCGCAGCGACGTGAGGCCGACGAGGTCGACGAAGCGGGTGAGCATGCTGAGCTGGTTCACCCCCGAGTCCGTCCAGCTGGAGACGTACGAGGCAAAGGCCTCCGGTCCGCGCAGGACGTACGGGTCGTAGAACGCCGAGGTGATGGTCGTGACCGGCCCCCAGTCCGGGTGCGCGGCGATCAGCTCCGCCGCCCAGTCGACCTCCGGGGAGAAGGCGAAGTGGTGTGCGGTGAACACCCGGCCCCGTACGTCGGCCGTCCCGTCCAGCTCGCGCAGCGCGGCGAGGGAGGCGCGGTCGTGGACGAGCGGCTTCTCCACCAGGATCCTGGCCGTACTGCCCAGCAGGGCTTCGGTCACCAGCTCGGCGTGCGTCGGCGTCGGGGTGGCGAGGACCAGCAGGTCCGGCCGGTGCCCGGCGAGCGCGCTGCCCAGGTCGCCGTAGTGCGGCGGCTTCCCGCCCCGGAACACGACCGGCTCCACCACCTTCGGGTCGACCGTGAACTCCAGCTCCACGTCCGGCCGTTCGGCGAGGACGGCGAGGTGGGTCCCGGCGATGACACCGAGCCCCACCAGCCCGACGCGCACCGGGTCCACGTGCGGCGAGTCGGTGTGCTCCGGGTCGGCGTGCTCCTGCTGGGCCATCTTCGCTCTTCCCCTCGTCCGTACCGGCCCCGCCCACCGGGGCCCCACGCCTCATCCTCGCGCGGCGACCTCCGCCCAGCGGCCCAACGACTCGGCCGGCCCGTCCACCCACTCGACCCGCGGGTCGTGCTCCGCGGCCTTCGGGACGCCCTCGAGCCAGCTGGTCACGATCGGGACCCAGTAGGTGTTGCCGCCCGACCTGCGGGTCCGCGCGTCGAGTTCGGCCCGGGTCCGGCGGGCACCGTCCCGGTCGTCGCCGAGCACCCCGATCAGGATCTGGGCCACGTCGGCCAGATTGTGGCCGCCGCGGTAGCCGATGCCGTCGGCGAGCTGCCGCGTGCTCCTGACCGCCTCCACGGCGGCCCCGGCCTCCCCGGCCACCGCGTGCGCGACCGCCTCGGCCGAGCGGATCTTGACCAGTTCGACCGGGTTGGGGACGAGATCGAGCAGGTCCCTCGCCCGGGCCGCCGCGTCCGCGACCGCCGCCGTGTCACCGGCCCAGCAGGCGGTCTGCGCCAGGTTGGCCAGCGCCTTCGCCTCCGCGGCGGCGAGGCCCTCCCGCCGGGCCAGGTCGATCGCCTCGACGTAGACGGCGGTCGCCTCGTCGAAGCGGGCGTTCACCCGCCAGATGTGCCCGATCAGCCGCAGCCGTTCGCCCTCGTCCTCCGGGCCCCGGCTGCGCTGCTCCCGGAGCGAGCCGAGCGCCGTGCCGAAACGCCCGTTGAGGTAGTCGAAGTCGCAGAGCCAGTAGCGGGCCGCCGCGTCGAACTCGCCCTCCAGCAGGCTGCGGTAGATCTCCGCGGCCTCGGTGTAGTCGCCGTGGTTGCGCAGGGCGTGGGCGAGGTGGATGCGCACCAGCTGCGCCGTCGGGCTGCCGAGCCGCACGCCCTCCCCGGCTCCGCCGAGCAGCTCGACCGCCTCCGCCGCACGGCCCGTGCGGCGCAGTTGGACGCCCCGTACGGCGGCGAGCACGGCCCGGTACTCCGGTGTCCCGGCCGGGTCGGTGGCGAGCCCGGCGCCCAGCTCCGCCCACTGGCCCGCCTCGACGAGGCGCTGGGTGGCGCGGGCCATCCAGTCCTCGAAGACCCCGTACGCCGCCGAGAGCTTGAGGCCGGTCTCGAGCGTCTGGGCGATGGCGACCCGTCCGGTGGACGGCCCGACGCGCCGGCCCAGCCAGGTGAGCAGTCGGGCGGCGACCTCGCTGCGGTCCCGGTCGGTCCAGCCGTCCGGGAGCGTCCGGTCGGCCTCGCCGATGGCGTGGCGCAGCGCCGCGTGCAGGGCGTACGGCAGGGCGTAGGCGTCGTCGTGGGTCAGGAACGGCCTGCGCAGGAACCGTGCCACGCTGCCGTTCGAGACGTGGGGCTGCCCGGCGCGCAGCAGTTCCGCCCCGACCCGGTCGATGAGCGCCGCGGTCCGGACGAGGTCGCGCTCCTCCCGGGGCAGGTCGCGGATCGACCGGGTGGCCACCGCGGTGAAGGTGCCGCCGAAGTCCGCCGGCGACGGCCGGCCGCCGCGGGCGAGGAGCGCGGCGAAGTGCGACACCGAGAGGTCCAGGTACAGCGGCAGCCCCTGGCCGCCCGCGATGATGCGCCGGCGGACCTCGGCGGGCATGACCGGCTCGCCGTCCCGGGTGAGCGCCTCGCTGAGGTAGCTGTCGGCGTCGGAGTCCGACAGGTAGCCCACGAGGTGTTGGCGGGGCTCCTCGGTGTCGTTGCTGTAGTGCAGGTTGGGCCAGCACTGCGGGCCGGTGAAGTCCAGCTCGCCGCCCGCACCCGCGTCGGCCCAGTCGACCCGGTTGCGGCCGGTGATCACGAACAGCACGTTCGGCATCAGGTACGCGCACCGCTGGATCAGCCGCTCCACCGTGCGGTCGGCACGGCCGTTGACCACCTCGAAGGTGTCGAGGAACACGCACACGGTGGGCCGCCGGACCGGCCGGCCCCGGGGCGGCAGCCGGTCCAGGTCCCAGGCCAGCAGGTACGGGAAGTAGGAGAGCGTCTCGTAGTCGGCGTCGGCCTCGACCAGTTCGGCGAACAGCTCGCAGTCGGCCAGCAGCCGCCCCTCGCGGACCCGGTCCCGCACGGCGCGGTAGGTGGCGAGGGCCGCCCGGTGCGCCAGTCCGGTCAGACCGCCGAGGCCGGCCGGGTCGAGGTCCTGCACGGTCTGGGCGATCTGGTCTCCGAGGCCGATGCCCCGGGAGGCCCGGCGCAGGGCCGGTGAGGCGTCGAGGAAGTCCTGGAGGGCCTCGCCGGGATGCGCGCGGGCCCAGTACGAGGCGAGCGCCAGGTCGAAGGCCTGCCAGCGGCTGCCCAACTGGCCCAGCCCAGCCCGCAGGCGCAGCAGCAGGCCCTCGATGTCGCAGGCGCCGTCCTCGGCGAGGTCGACGCGGACGGCCACCACGTCGTCGCGCCCCTCGGCGGTCGCGGCCGCGAGCAGCCTGCGCTCCAGCTCGTGGGAGAGCGTCGACTTGCCTATCCCGCCGACCCCGTAGAGCGTCAGGACGTTCCGGCGCCCCTGTGCCCGGTCCACGACCGGCGACACCTCGGCCTCCTCCAGCGTCCGCCCCAGGCGCTCCACCGACCGCTCGAAGGCGGCCACCTCGTCGACCCGGTTGGTGAAGACCTGTTGCGCCGTCACGGTCGACGACAGCCCGCTCATGAACGCGGCCCGCAGGTTCACCCGTGCCATCCCGCCTCCTCCTCCGCGGCGCCCCGGGAGGAGACACGTCCGCATCGGCCCGGGTACGCGACCTGAGATACTGTCAGCTCCCCGCGAGGTCCCACAAGGCGCCACCGGCGCGTCGGTCTGCGGGAAGTCGGGGCTTCGGGGCTGCGGAGCTACGGGGCCAGGTCGACGGCCAGGCAGTTGTAGAAGGTCCAGGAGCGCTCGGGGTCGTGGGCGGTGTTCGCCGCGCTGCCCGGGCCGGTTGCCGCCTCCTCGGTCATGTCCTCGAAGCGGATGCGCTCGGGAAGGGTTCCGTAGCGTGCGTGCCGCGCTTCGGCGGCGGGATCGACTGCGGGCCGCTCGGCCATGGCCACTCTCCTCGTCGGCGATCGCGGGCGGCTTTCAGGGTGCATTCCGCACAGTCACCTGTCAAGGCGGTGACGAGAACGCGCCTATCGCTCCCGCCTGCGCGCGCTTGGCCGATTCTGCCCTCGCGGCGCTTTGTTGAAGATGCAATGATCTTCCCTCGAGCCGGAACCGCCCGACGAGCCACCGGCCGATCCGGCAGTTCCCTCCCACCCGAGAAGGCGGATCGCATGTTCACACCCGAGACGAAACTCCGCGGCCCAGCCGTCGCCGCAGCCCTGGCCGCGACCCTGGTCGGGCTCGGCGCCGGGACGGCCGACGCCGCGGGCTGGCCACCCCTGCAGCCGGGCGCGCGCCTCTACTCCTCCACCTACGGGCAGGGGTTCGCCACCACCGTCGACCTCACCGACCTCGGCACCTGCCACACCCTGTGGCCCGGCGCCCGCTCGGTGCAGATCGCCAACGGGGGCACCACGCTGGCGCTGTACGCCGAGGCCGACTGCAACGGCCCCGGGTGGCTCAGCGGAACGCTGGCCCAGGCCAACCTCCCGCGGACCGCCCTGAGCTACCGGGTCCTCCAGGCGTAACACCTCCCGGCGCGGCGCCCGCCTCCTCGGGCGCCGCGCCCACGCATGTCCTGATGTCGTCACCCCTTTGACAGGTGACGCAGGCGCGTGGAAACCTGTCGTCACCGGCTGGAGCAGTTACTTACCGATGAGGACACCCACCATGGCAGTCGTACGCTTCCATCTCGTCTCCACGCTCGGCACGGAGGACGTCCTGGCGGTGCTGACCGACTTCGGCCCCTCCCGCGCCGAGGCCTGGCCGACGATCGACGCCGAACACTTCGAGGTCCACGCGCTCGGCGACACCTGGGCCGAGGTCACCGAGGGAACCGCCGCCGCCTGGGAGCGCGCCCGCTACGAGTGGGAACCGGGCGGCCGCACCGTCACCGTCACCACCCTCGACTCCAAGCTCTTCGGCCCGGGCGGCGGTTGGGTCTTCCGGATGACCCCCGAGGGCGACGGAACCCGGGTCGACGTCCAGCTGACGCGGCAGCCGAGCACCCTCAAGGGCAGGATGCTCGCCGCGCTGCTCCCCGTCGCCGCTCCGCCGGCCCTGCGCAAGTCCTTCGCGGGGCCGCTGCGGGTCCGGTGATCCACCGCACGGACTGATCCACTCCCGAAAGGGGCCGACAGCACCCGCTGTCGGCCCCTTCGCCATCCCCCGCCCGCCCCCGCACGACGTGCGAAGGCCCGGCCCGCGCCGTCGGGCGCGGGCCGGGCCGGGGCGGCACCGCAGGGGATCAGTGCCGGGCAGGGATCAGTGCCGGGAGGGGAGGACGCAGCGGAAGCTGGAGGCGGCGGCCGGGTCGCCGTGGCCCCGGTAGCGGGACACCTCGGGGTAGCGGCACAGGTCGCGGTCGACGCTCCGCCCGGTGGCGTCGAGCAGCGTGGCGGGCAGCGTCTGCGGCGCCTTGCCCTGCTCGACCCAGGCCGTCAGGGCGGCGAGGTCGTCGGTCGTGCCGCCGCCCTTGTTGAGGCCGCAGTGGGCCGTGCCCGGGGCGAGGAAGAGGCGGTAGAAGTCGTCGACCCGCTTGCCGCCGCCCATCGTCCGCTCGACCTGCCGGCGGTAGTCGACGGTGCCCTGGGCGGGGATGAACTGGTCGGCCTGGCCGTGCCAGGTCAGGAGTTTGCCGCCGGCGTCGCGGAAGGCGGACAGGTCGGGGTCGTCGGTGCCGATGATCCGGCCGTACTCGGTCCGCGACTGCTCGAACAGCCGGGTGAACTGGTCGTAGGTGATCGTCGAGACGTCGAACGAGGGCTGCTTCTTCAGCCAGTTCGTGACCCAGAGCCGGGGCACCGGGAACGGCGCGCCCCGCACCTGGCCGTCCGCGTCGGGCGCGGTGGTGCCGGCCAGCCCCGCCAGGTCGGCACCGACCGGGACGCCGGACCAGAGCCTGCGGCCCGTGGCGGTGCGCGGACCGTCCCAGATCTTGCGGACGACGGCGGCGTCGGCGGCCGTGATGGTCAGCTCCTTCCCGTCGCAGACCACCGTGGTGCCGATCAGCCGGCGCGGGTCGAAGTCGCACCGCGACGCGTCGTTGACCAGCTTGTCCTCGGCGCCGTCGAGCGGGTCGCAGGCAGCGACGGCGGCGTCCGTGAAGGCCTTGAACGCGCAGGCGGACGGGTAGGTCTTCTCGTTGTTCATGACCACCTGCGGCCACAGGGTGGCGACTTCGAACTCGTCCCAGCTGACGGCGGGCGCGTTGGCGAGGATGCCGTCGAAGTCGTCGGGGTAGCGCTGGGCCTCCAGGTAACCCTGGCGCCCGCCGGTGGAGCACCCGTTGAAGTAGGAGTAGGAGGCCGGGCTGCCGAAGTGCGCGGCGACCACCTGCTTGCCGACGATCGCCGCCTCGTGCTGGGAGCGGGACGCGAGGTTGTTCAGCAGCGCGGTGTCGACCTCGCCCTTCGCGTTCAGCGCCCAGTCGGCGTCCACGGCATCGGCGAGCCCGCCGTCGGTGGTGGTCGCGGCGTAGCCGTTCTTGACCGCGGTGCCCATCCCGACGCCGTTGTCCCCGGCGGCGAAGGCGCTTCCGCCGAGCGCCTGGAAGCGGCCGTTCCAGCCGCTGACGGGCAGCCAGGTTCGCACCCTCGCATGGTCGTTGTCGCCCGGGTGGGTCAGGGTGACGGTCACCTCGCAGAAGGCGGGGACACCGGTGACCGTGCCGCCCACCACCCCGGTTCCGTCTATGGTCCCGCCCTCCCGGCGGGCCGCCGTCACGGACTCCACCGCCGTACCGGCGGGGGCCCGCACGGCCGGCGCCGAACAGCCGGACGGCGCGGGCAGGGAGCCGTACGGGGTCTCCGCCACTGCCGCCGGCAGGTGCACCGCGGCCAGCGCCGCGCCGGTCGCGAGCACGATCAGGAATCTCTTCATGGGTATCCGTCCAGGGGAAAGGTGGGCGTGCGCCCGGCCGCGAAGGAGCGTGTGCGGGGCGGCCGGGCAGGGCTGGTCGAAGGACAAGGTGTTTCCGGTCGAGGTGGTGACGATCCGACCGGTGACGGCTGCGGGCCGACGCCCCTCGGGCAGTCGCCGCAGATGGCGGTGATCAGCCGAGATTTGACTCAAGAAGTCGGCGCGCAGGGGCGGCTCTCCCGCGTGCGCCGGGTCGAGCCGCTCTCATGTACGTCACCGGTTCAGCCGGTGATGATGCTGGCACGGTCGCGCCCAGCCTGTCAACGAGACGGCGAAGGGGCCCCGGCGGCACCGGCCGGTGCGGGAGCCTGAGCGAAAGGAGCCGTGGCAGAGGGCAGTTGCCGGCCGCCGCCCGCTGGGCGCGCACATATCCGCTGCCGGCTGTCGGCGGTGCCTGCTACAGTCGCAGCGACCTGTAGTCGTGTGATCGAGGAGTGGCAGACGTGGCGGGTGACGACGACATCTCCGGGTGAGATCCGGATCTGACGGCCACCGGCCGGTGCTTCAGGAGCGCCGCCGAGGTGGTCCGTTTCGTCGCACCCCTTCTCCGCACGTCTGCCCAGGGCAGAGGTCTACCTTCCTGCCCTCATCCCTTCGAGGTCATCCCCATGTCCAACGTGTCCAACGCCGCCGTCGTCTGCTCGAACCTCTCCTTCGCCTGGCCCGACGACACCCCGGTCTTCCAGGACCTGTCCTTCACCGTGCCCGCGGGCCGGACGGGCCTGGTCGCCCCCAACGGCGCCGGCAAGAGCACCCTGCTCAAGCTGATCGCCGGCGATCTCAAGCCCGCCACCGGCTCGGTGTCGGTCACCGGGCGGCTCGGCTACCTCCGCCAGAGCCTGCCCCTGACCTCCGACCTCACCGTCGCCGAGGTGCTCGACGTCGCCGCGGTCATCCGGGCCATCGACGCCGTGGAGTCCGGGGACGTCGACGAACGGCACTTCACCACCATCGGCGACGACTGGGACATCGAGGAGCGCACCCGCGCCCAGCTCGACCGCCTCGGCCTGACCGACCTCACCCTGGACCGCGGCCTGAGCACGCTCAGCGGCGGCCAGATCGTCTCCCTCGGCCTCGCCGCCCAGCTGCTCAAGCGCCCCGACGTGCTGCTGCTCGACGAGCCGACCAACAACCTCGACGCGGAGGCCCGGCACAAGCTCTACGACGTGCTGGGGGAATTCAACGGCTGCCTGCTGCTGGTCAGCCACGACCGCGCTCTGCTCGACCGGATGCAGCACATCGCCGAGCTCGGCAACGGCGAACTGCGCTTCTACGGGGGTGACTTCACCGCGTACGAGGAGGCCGTCCGGGCCGAGCAGGAGGTCGCCGAGAAGAACGTCCGCAACGCCGAGCAGGAGCTGAAGCGGGAGAAACGGGAGATGCAGCAGGCCCGCGAACGCGCCGAGCGCCGTCAGAGCAACGCCGCCCGCAACCTCAAGAGCGCCGGCCTGCCCCGCATCTTCGCCGGGAACATGAAGCGCGGCGCCCAGGAGTCCGCAGGCCGGGCCGGCCAGATGCACGCGGCCCGGGTCGGCGAGGCCAAGGCCCGGCTGGACGAGGCCGGGCGCGCCCTGCGCGAGGAGCAGCGGCTCTCACTGGAGCTGCCCGACACCCAGGTGCCCGCCGGGCGCAACCTCTTCCTCGGCGAGGGCCTGCAGGTCCACCACGCCGGCCGCCCGGTGTTCGCCGACGGCGGCGTCGACCTGAGCGTCCGCGGCCCCGAGCGCATCGCGCTGACCGGGCCCAACGGCGCGGGCAAGAGCACCCTGCTGCGCCTGGTCACCGGCGAACTCACCCCGGACAGCGGGGAGATCAAGCGCAACGACGGGCGAATCGCCTACCTCTCGCAGCGCCTTGACCTGCTGGACCTCGACCGCACCGTGGCGGAGAACTTCGCCGCGTTCGCCCCGGAGCGGCCCGAGACGGAGCGGATGAACCTGCTCGCCCGCTTCCTGTTCCGCGGCGCCCGCGCCCATCTGCCGGTCGGGGTGCTCTCCGGCGGCGAGCGGCTGCGCGCCACCCTGGCCTGCGTGCTGTGCGCGGAGCCGGCCCCGCAGCTGCTGCTGCTCGACGAGCCGACCAACAACCTCGACCTGGTCAGCGCCGGGCAGTTGGAGAGCGCGCTGAACTCGTACCAGGGCGCCTTCCTGGTGGTCAGTCACGACGAGCGCTTCCTCGCCGAGATCGGGGTGAACCGCTGGCTCCGGCTGGCCGACGGCACGCTGCGGGAGACGGGGGCGCCCGCGGTGTGACCCGCCGCCGTGTGACGCGGCCCGCCCGAGGCTCGGTGTCCGGGCGGGCCCACCCCCTCACGTCGGAAGGTTTCCCGTGTTCCCCCTGCCCCAGAACGCCCTGCTCGCCCATGACCTCGTCCGCGTCCTCGGCGGTCGTCGCGTCCTCGACGGCGTCGGCCTGACCGCCGCCCCCGGCCACCGGATCGGCCTGATCGGGGAGAACGGCGCCGGCAAGTCCACCCTGCTGCGGGTGCTCGCCGGCGTGGACGAACCCGACGCGGGAAGCGTCTCCCGCCCCGATGACCTCGGCTTCCTGCACCAGGAGATGCCCTTCGACCCCGCCGCGACCGTCGCCGCCGTCCTGGACGACGCGCTGCGCGAGGCCCGCGAGGACCTGCTGGAACTGGACCGGCTCGGCGCGGAGATCGCCCGGCTCCCGGAGTCCGACCCCGGCCACCCGGAACTCCTGGACGCCTACGGCAGGCGGCTGGAACAGGCCCGGTACCGGGAGTCCTGGGACGCCGACCGCCGTGCCGCCCTGGTCCTCGACGGGCTGGGCCTCGGCTCGCCGGCCCTCGGCCCGCTCGGGCACGACCGCACGCTCGGCTCGCTGTCCGGCGGGCAGCGCGGCCGGCTGGCCCTCGCGGCGCTGCTGGTCCGACGGCCGTCCGCGCTGCTGCTGGACGAGCCGACCAACCACCTCGACGACGGCGCCGCCGCCTTCCTGGAGGAGCAGGTCCGCGCACTGCCCGGCACCGTGGTCGTCGCCGCCCACGACCGGGCGTTCCTCGACGCCGTCTGCACCCACCTGATCGACCTCGACCCGGCGGTGGACGGACCGGTCCGCTACGGCGGCAACTACAGTGCCTACCTGGGCGAGCGGCGCGCCGAGCGGGACCGCTGGGAGCGGCGATTCGCCGAGGAGCAGCAGGAGTTGACGCAGCTGCGCCACGCGGCCGGCGTGACCGCGCACCTGGTCGCACCGGACCGGGGGCCGCGCGACAACGAGAAGATGGGCTACGGCCACCGGGCGGGCCGGGTGCAGAACCAGGTCTCCCGACGGGTGCGCAACGCCGCCCGCCGACTGGAGGAGCTGGAGCGCGCGCAGGTCCCCGAACCGCCACGCCCGCTGCGGTTCGCCGTCGCGGCCCTGGCGGCGGACACCCACACGCCGTCCGACACCGGTGAGGGCCTCCGGCCCCTGGTGTCGCTCCGGGACCTCCGGGTGCCCGGCCGGCTCGCGCTCGAAAGCCTGGACGTCGCCCCGGACGACCGGCTGCTGGTCACGGGCGGCAACGGGACGGGCAAGTCGACGCTGCTCGCCGTACTCGCCGGCCACCTCACGGCCGAGGGCACGGTGCACCGGCACCCCGGACTGACGGTCGGACTGCTCACCCAGGACACCGAGTTCGACCGGCCCGACCGCACCGTCCGCGACACCTACGAGCAGGCGCTGGGCGCGGCGCGCGCCGAGCGGGTGCCGCTGGGATCGCTCGGCCTGCTGCACGCGGCGGACCTGGACAAACCCGTCGGCCGGCTGTCCGTCGGGCAGCGCCGCCGGCTCGCACTGGCGCTCCTGGTGGCCGAACCGCCCCGGCTGCTGCTGCTCGACGAACCCACCAACCACCTCTCCCCGCGCCTCTGCGACGAACTGGAGGAGGCCTTCGGCACCGGTCCCGGCGCGATCGTCCTCGCGAGCCACGACCGCTGGCTGCGCCGACGCTGGCAGGGCCGCGAGCTGCGGCTCGACCCGGCGGGCGCCACCCGTCATTGCCCCCCGGCACAGTCACCTGCCAGCATGGTGATGTGAACCTTGACCATGTCTTCGTCTGCGGGCACCCCGCCCTGGACTTCGCCGCTACGCTCCGTGCACGGCGCACGGTCCGGTTCGAGATGTTCGTGACGCCGGAGCGCCTGAACGCCTGGTACCTGGACTGCGGCCTGGTGGACACGATCACTCCCGGTGACGAGCAGGACGTCCGCGAGGCGACCACCGTCCGCGAGGCCGTCTACCGGCTGATCACCAACCGCCGGCTCGGCGAGCCCTTCGACCGCGAGGCACTCGCCGTACTCAACGGCGCCGCGCGCAAACCGCCCGTGACACCGCAGCTCACCCTGACCGGACGGCACAACGAGGCGACCCCCGAGCAGGCGCTGGCAACCGTCGCGCGCCAGGCGGTCGAACTCCTCAGCGGCCCGGACGTCCCCCTGCTGAAGGAGTGCGGCAACCCGGAGTGCACCCGGGTCTACATCGACCGCTCCCGGGGCATGCGCCGCCAGTGGTGCGGCATGGACTCCTGCGGCAACAAGATCAAGGCCGCCGCCTACCGCGCCCGGAAGAAGACCCCGTCCGCCACGACCGCCCGATAGCCCCCTCCGGCCACGGCCCCGCAGCGCGGGCCGTGGCCGTTCGGCGTCGAACGCGCTCGGCGGGGCTGTCCGACCGGTCAGGTCCCCTCAGGCCCGGCGGCGGCCGCCGCCGGCGAGGCGGCGGTCCCGGCGGCTGCGGCGGACGGACGCCCCGAAGGTGACGATGGAGATGCTGATGATGGTGACGCTGACGACCAACAGGACGAGGTCGGCGTTGGGCACCTGGGTCATGGCGACGGTGACGGCCGCCAGGAGGATGCAGACGCCCAGGCCTTTGAAGACGTTCATGGTGTTCTTTCGGGCTACTTCCACGCGGAGACGCGTGTCATGTACGACTTGATGACGGAGGAGACGAGCCAGTAGGTGCGGACCACCGTGAAGACGAGTTCCGGGATCAGCAGGGCCTCGACGATCATGGCCTTGGGGCCGAGCTTGCGAACCCGGAGCGCCGGGTAGAGGACCCAGAAGCCGATCATCGCCCAGAACAGCGGCGCGTGGCTGACGCCGAACCGCGCCATCGCGGCCACCTGCTTGGTGCCCCAGCCGAGGATGTAGGCGGAGGCGATGAGCCCCATGATCAGGGTGCTGATCGAGTGCCAGGTGAACTTCGTCCAGCCGCGGGCGCGCAGGGTGTCGACCGTGCCCCGGGACCAGCGTTCGCGCTGCTGGATGAGCTCGCGCAGGGTGGGCATCAGGTCGGTGTAGGCGATGCACAGCTCGTTGGCGGTGACCTTCCAGCCGGACTCCTTGAGCGCCAGCGTGGTCTCGTAGTCCTCGACGAGGTTGCGGTGGTCCTCCCAGAAGACCTCGCCGCGCCAGTCGATGAGGGTCTGCAACGCCTCGGCCCGGTAGAAGCTGCCGGCCCCGGACATGGTGTGCACGTCGGCGCGGTAGCGGGCACTGGCCGCCCGGCCGTACTCGATGATCTGCATGCCGAGCAGGTAGCGCTGCCAGGGGTTGCGCCACAGGCCGGTGCGGCCGAGACAGGAGGCGCTGACGCCGCCGAGCTCGGGGTCGGAGGAGATGACGTTGCGGGCCCGCTCGATGAACCGGTGGTGCAGTTCGGTGTCGGCGTCCATCACCAGGACGTGGCGCACCGCGCCGGTCAGGCGTCCGCCGACCGCCTCCCGCAGCCACTCCAGTCCGTGGTTGAGGGCGCCCGCCTTCTTGTGCGGGTTGTTGTCCAGATTGAGCACGACCGTCGGCGGGGTGCGCTCGTCGTCCGCGAACCGCTGGGCGAACTCCCGTGTGCGGTCGGTGGAGTTGTTGACGACCACGATGATGAGGTCGGGGCGCCGGCTCTGCTTGGCCAGGGAGTCCAGCGACGTCAGGACGCCGACCTCCTCGTTCCGGGCGGGAACGAGGATCACCGTGTCGTAGAGGGCGGTGCCGGCCGCGGGGGCCACCCGACCCCGACGGTGCCGGCTGCGCGAGGACCGGGCCTCCTCGATGGGCGCGCTGGGCGCGGCGGTACCTGACACGGTACGAACTCCCCCGTTTTGACGGCGCGGTAGTCAACGCCGTTCACTCTGTGTGCATCCTGTGATGGTCCGGGAGAGGATATCGCCCCAAAATGTAGATGGTTCAACGGCCCGGCGCGACACACCCCAGCGGGGGAAACGCAGCGCGACCACACGCTCCCCCACCGTGATATCGGCTGCTCAGACGCTCAGCCAAAGGACGCCAAATCGGACAGATCACCCCCGGCGTTAACGTCCGCGAACGTGGCCGACACCACATATCCATTCCTTCCCCCACCTGCCTCTGGGAGGCATTAATGCCGATCCAACCTCGTTCAAGCACCTTAAAAGAGGAGTCAAGGGCATGGATAAGATGAGCCCGAATTGATCGATCCGATGCGAAGCGTGTACGTACTGACGCCTTCCGCATCCCCCTGTGCATCCCCCTCGGAGGAGCAGTCGTGACCCGTCCCACCCCGCACACCCGCACGCGGGCCGCACTCGGGACCGCCCTGCCTCTGGTCATGCTCGCCGTCGGCGCGGGCGCCTGCGCGTCCGACGGCAAGCCGTCCGGACCGGCGGCCGCCCACGGAGCGGAGAAGCAGCAGGCCCCTGCCGCGACTCCCGTCCCCACGCCCACCGCCCCGCCCGGCCCACCCGGCGTCCTGTTCGACGCCTTCCACTACACCGGTGCCGAGGACCCGGCCCTGGCCTCACACGGCTGGACCGTCCGCACCGACGGCGGCGGCCCCGGCATCCGCGACACCTGGTCCAAGGAAGGCCTCTCCTTCCCCACCGTGGCCGACGCCCAGAGCGGCCAGGCCATGCGGCTGCGCGTCACCACCGACGGCACCCCCAAGGGCACCAAGCAGGTCGAGGTCGGACGCACCGCGGGCGAGTCCCTCAACGGCACCATCGCCGCCCGGGTCTTCTTCAGCGACAAGCCCACCGACGGCCGCGACGGCGACCACATCATCCAGACCGTCTACGCGATCTCGCCCGACCACAACTCGAAGAAGTACAGCGAGTTGGACTTCGAGTACATGCCCAACGGCGGCTGGGGCGCCCCCGGCCCCCGGCTCGACACCACGAGCTGGCGCAGCGCCGCCCAGAACGACCGGGACACCCTCGCCACGAACAAGAGCGTCGCCGGCTGGCACACCCTGATGCTCACCGCCGACGCCGGGAAGGTCACCTACTCCGTCGACGGAAAGACCCTGTACAGCAGCGGCAGCAAGTCCTACCCGCGCGAGCCCCTGAGCATCCGGTTCAGCTCCTGGCTGATCGACCTCCCCACGGCGGTGACCAGCACCCGGACCTGGGACATGAACGTCAACTGGCTCTACTACCAGGCCGACAAGAAGGTCCCCCTCGCCGAGGTCGAGAAGGCCGTCGGCGGCTTCTACGCCGCCAACACCACGTTCGTGAACACCCTCCCCAAGAACTGATCCCCTGTCCGAAATCCCCGGCCGACAAGAGACAAAGGCCGGGCACGCCACGCGGCCGACCTGACGAAGGACAGCAGGGGACGAGGCCGCCCGCATGGGCGGCCTCGTCCCCTACATGTGCCCCGCGGGTCGGCAGGAGCCTTGACCCGGAACGCCACGGAAGCGTCAACGACGCCGGTGAATCCCCCTTGTATTACGGCATTCCGCCGTTCAGACCTCCGTAGTTGGCGGTCAGGGCCGCCGCGAAGGCGTCCGGGATGCCATGGAGCCAAAAGGCCATCGAGACATACGACTCCAGTGCGCCCGACACCTCGAGGAAGGGTCCGAACCGCTCGCGCCATTCGTTCCGCGTGGCCGCATCCGGAAAACCCCGGAAAACCGCGACCTCGGGATCCCTCTCGCCCCAGCACCCCCACCGTCCGGAAGGGCCGGTCACCGCGATGACATTGGCGGAAACCGCGATCGACTCCGCGAAATCATCGTCCGACGTGAAGCCGATCCTCTCCCAGTAGTCGTCCATGCCCGCGTCGACGGACAGCGACACCGCCGGGTACGTCCCACACTCCGGAAGGTAGAACTCGTCGGCACCGGGCTTGAGAACCAGCAGGTCGATGCGGTCGTCGCCGTGCCACCGGGCCATCGCGCAGAGCGTCGGCCAGAACTCCCGGGTGAGGACCGCGTCGAACTCGCAGAACAGCGAATCCCCCGCGTCCTCCCGGAAAACCTGGCCGGGCAGTCTGGCGTCGAGGTCGAAGACGGACGCGCTGCGGGAGCGGACATCGAGGTAGGCGTCGCGATCGACCATGACCGAGTCTTCTGTTGCCACCATTCGTCCCCCACCCTGATCCTGATATCCGCGTTCCTGGATTCCGCATTGTAGTAGTCGGCCGACGGAAATCAGGCTGCCCGCCCCCAGCCGACGCCGTCCCCGTCGGTTCCGGCCGCGAACGGCGCCCTCGCCCACCGCGTGAACCGCCGGGTCAGCGCTCGCGGCCGCGGGCCTTGAGGGGGACGGTGGGGAGTTCCGGGGCGGGGAGGCGGGCGCCGGCGTAGCCGTGGACCTCGCCGAAGCGGGTGCCGGTCATCCAGTCGGTGCGGGCCTGGGCGATGTCGTCGGTGGTGCGGCCGATGAAGTTCCACCACATGACGATCTTCTCGTCGAAGGGCTCGCCGCCGAGGAGGAGGACGGCGGCGTCGCCGTCGGCGCGGAGGGGGAGGTCGGGGCGGCCGCAGCCGAGGTAGAGCATGGAGCCGGGCTCGACCGGGACGCCGTCGACGTCGACGCGGCCGGACATGGCGAGGACGGCGTACTCGAAGTCGGGGACGAGCGGGAGGCGGAGGTCCGCGCCGCCGGTGAGGGCGAGGTCGGCGCCGACCAGCGGGGTGTGGGTGGTGCCGGGCGAGGTGGCGGTGTCGAGGGTGCCGAGGATGACGGTGGCGCGCAGGCCCGGGGCGGTGACCACGGGCAGGTCGGGGTGGTGCTCGAAGGCGGGGGCGAGGTGGAGGCCGGCCTCCGGGAGGGCGACCCAGAGCTGGGCGCCGTGCAGGTGGCGGGCGTGCGGGCGGGGGGACTCCTCGGAGTGGGAGATCGCCCGGCCGGAGGTCATCAGGCCCAGCTCGTACGGCCGGACGGTCTGGAGGCTGCCCAGGCTGTCGCGGTGCAGCACCTCGCCCTGGTGGAGCCAGCTGACCGTCTGGAGGCCCATGTGCGGGTGCGGCGGGACCTGCATGCCGGACTCGTCGGCGATGTCGTCGGGGCCGTAGTGGTCCACGAAGCACCAGGCTCCGACCATCCGGCGGCCGAGGTTGGGCAGCAGGCGGCGGACCACCGTGCCTGCGCCGAGCGGGAACTGACGGGCCGTCAGCAGGTCCTTCGCCGGGCCGGTGCCGGCCTCGCGGCCGCAGCTGGTCGGGGCCGGCTTGAGGTCGAGGTTGCTCATCGCGGTTCCACCACCGTACGGAGAGGGGCCGGGCGGGGTCCTCGGCTCCTCGGAGGACACCGTCACCGATCACGGAGGACACCGTCACCGATCATCCGCCACGGTGCGGGGTTCCTCCACCCGTGCCCGGCCATCCGGCGGCGCCGTCACCGGCGACGGGCCGCCGGACCCCGGGGCGCTCAGTGCCCGCAGGCCCACCAGGCGTCGGCCGCCGCCTTCTCGGCGAGCCCCCGCAGGTTGCGGACCGCCTCGGCCGGGTCCTCGGCCCCGTACACCGCCGAGCCGGCCACGAACACGTCCGCGCCCGCCTCCGAGCAGCGCTCGATCGTGCTCGCCGCGACGCCGCCGTCCACCTGGAGCCACAGCTCCAGGTCGTGCTTGGCGATCAGCTCCCGGGTGCGGCGGATCTTCGGCAGCATGATGTCCAGGAAGGCCTGGCCGCCGAAGCCGGGCTCGACGGTCATGATCAGCACCATGTCGAGCTCGGGCAGCAGGTCCTCGTACGGCTCGATCGGGGTGCCGGGCTTGAGCGCCATCGAGGCGCGGGCGCCCTTGGCGCGGATCTCGCGGGCGAGGCGGACGGGCGCGGCGGCGGCCTCGACGTGGAAGGTGACCGAGCCGGCGCCGGCCTCGACGTACTGCGGGGCCCAGCGGTCCGGGTCCTCGATCATCAGGTGGAGGTCGAGCGGGATGTCGGTGGCGCGGGCGAGCGACTCGACCACCGGGACACCGAGGGTGAGGTTGGGCACGAAGTGGTTGTCCATGACGTCCACGTGCAGCCAGTCGGAACCCCGGACGGCCTCGGCCTCGTCGGCGAGCCGGGCGAAGTCCGCGGACAGGATGCTGGGGTTGATCTGGGCCATGACCGACTACCTTCGTACGAGGGCTTGCGAGGGCTCGGCGCCCCCGGAGCGGGCACCTCATCCCATCATCCCGTGACGTGCCGCCGCCGACCGCACGGCGCCGCCCCCGCGTGACCGTCATCACACCCCCTCGGGGGTTACCGGGGCCTTCCCCGTGGTCATCAGCCCTTGTACGGTCCACGCACCTGCCAGGTGAACGGTCCACGCTCCTGCCGCGTGAACGGTCCACGCATCCGCCGCGGCTCCCGCCGGGCCGTCGTCCCGACCAGCCGAGCGCCCCGGCCCGCCCGGGGCTCCGTCCGAGGAAGGTCCCTCGATGACCGATCTCGTCCACCCCGCCCGCGCGTTGTGGTGGCTCTTCGAGCCGGTGCACGCCGTCACCTACTTCCTGCCCGAGGGCCGATCCGCCTTCGAGGAGGCCGGTCTGCACGGCCGCCTGCACGGCTACTTCGCCACCCGCGCGGCCCCGCTCGGCGCGGTGGACGCCCCGCCGGTCACCGCCGCGTTCTTCAACTTCGCTCCGGCGATGGTCGAGCGGGCCCTGCCGGAGGTGTGGAACCACGCGAGCCCGGAGGAGGCGCTGGCCGTTCGACTGAAGGCCTCGGCGACGATCCTGGGCCGGCTGCTGGAGCACGTGGACAAGAACCAGGTGGAGCTGGTCGCCGAGACCCTGGAGCAGGCCGCCACCCGGCTGGACTGCGCCGGCCGGGTGCTGGCCGCCGCCAACGCCGCGCTCCCCCGCCCGAGCGGCCTCTACGAGCGGCTCTGGCAGGCCGCCACCGTGATGCGCGAGCACCGCGGCGACGGCCACGTGGCCGCCCTGGTGGCGGCCGGGCTGGACGGCTGCGAGGCGCTGGTGGTCCGCTGCGCGATGGACATGCGGCGCGAGATGATCCAGCCGCTGCGCGGGTGGACGGACGCCGAGTGGGAGGCGGCCGCCGAGCGCCTGGTCGAGCGCGGCTGGCTGACCGCCGAGGGGACGGTCACCGAGCTCGGCCGGATCCGCCACCAGACCCTGGAGGCCGCCACCGACCTGGCCGCCGCCCGGGTCTGGGACGACTACCCGCGCGCCGAACTCGACCGGCTGGCGGCGGCGTTGAAGCCGATCTCGGCGCTCTGTCGCAGCGAGCTGCCGATCAACCCGATGGGGCTGCCGGACAACCAGTGACGGCCGGCCCGCCCGGCCCGCGACGTCGGGACGAGGGCGCCGCCAGGGCCCGCCTGCGGCCTCAGGCCGAGGACGCCGCCAAGGCCCGTCCGCGCCCTCAGGACGAGAGCGCCCCGGGCGGGCCGAGCACGATCGCCCGCCCGGCGTAGAACCGCCCGAACGACCGCCACGGCACGCGCGCGAAGGCCTGCGACTCCCCCGGGAACCCGGAGGGGTTGTGGACCAGCAGCGCCGTGTCCGTGGCGCCCACCGCCAGCACCAGGTGCCCGCCGCGCCGCACCGGCTCCGGCCCGTACGGCTCCCGGATCGACGGGTGCACCGAGACCATCACCAGCCGGCCGCCGACCACCTCGGCCGACACCTCCTCGGGCGTCAACTCCCGGGCCCGCGCGGCCAGTCCCCAGCGCCGCTCGACGTACCCGGCGAACGGCGCGTGGATCAGTCCGCGCAGGCCGTCGCCGTCCCGCAGGTACGCGCCGGCCGCCAGGCACTCCTCCGCGAGCGCCATCGCCGCCGGGTTCACGCCCCACCAGTGCGCCAGTGCCATCCGCAGGCAGGCCACCCCGCACAGCCGCCAGGACCACCACGCGTACTCCTCCGCGGTGGCCGCTCCGGACTGCCCCCAGCGCGGGTCGGCGGACGCGTCCAGCCGCCCGTCGACGATCTCCCGCACCAGCTCCGCCGACTCCCACTGCGCGCGGTACGGCACCTCGTGCACCACCCGTACCGGCCGCGCCGGCGCCTCCGGCCGCGCGTCGCCCCGATCCACCATCCCCCGACGCTCTCACGGCGCGGCGGCCGGGCGGCTCACGACACTCCCTGCGCGGCCGTACTCAGGCGCCGGGCCCGGCCTCGGCCGGCTCCACCCCACCGGACTCCGGCTCCCGGTAGGCCAGCCGCTGGGACGCCCGCCGGCCGCGCGCCTCCAGCGGCAGCGAGCCGGTGGCGCCGGCCAGGCCGAACGGCGGCATGTCGAAGTAGATCGCCTCGTACCCGCCCTGCGGCACGATGTACGTCTCGTGCCAGAGCCCGACGTGGCCGCGCGTCTTCCCCTGCCGCAGCTTGCGGTTGACGATGCCCCACACGGTGTGGTGGAAGCCGTCCGGCGCGCTCGCGTAGCCGTACAGCTTCTCCTTCGACTCCCAGTACTGGACGACGTAGTAGGTGCGCGGCGAGGCGGTCAGCAGGACGCGGCCGCGCAGGCCGCGCTCGGGGGCGCGGCGCAGCTCGTACAGCATCCGGAGCATCGAGAACATCACCGGGCCCCAGTGGTGCACGGCCCAGAAGCGGTTGATCCGCATGCCGATCAGCAGCACCACGGTGTCGCCGGTGGCGGCGGCCGTGGTGTAGCCCGGCTGCGGCTTGGCGAACAAGGACATCTCTGCCTCCCGTGCCCGTGCCGATGTAATCGGTGACTACATCAGCGCGGAATGGCCCGGTCAAGGCTCGTCCGGCGCACAATTCGGTTACGGCGAAGGATGGTTGGCGATCCCCTGGCCGAAGGTGTCCATCACCTGGCAGGCCAGCTCCTCCGCCGCCGCGGCCGGCAGGTAGCCGTCCAGGATCATCTGCGCCAGCCCGTACACCAGCGCCTGCCCGGCCAGCCCGACCAGCGCCGGATCCCCGGGGCGCAGCAGGCCCGCCTCCTGGTCCGCGACGATCAGGTCCGTGAACACCCGGTCGATGCCGTCCAGCCGCTCGCTCAGCTCCGGATCCCGCGAGGCGGCGAACACCCGCGAGCGCACCAGCTCGAACCGCCGCGGATGGCGTAGCACGTACCGGACGACCCCCAGCCCGATCGCCCGCATCACCGACCTGCCGTCCGGCCCGGCGGCCGCCACCTGGGCCTCCTGCCAGCGCACGAAGTCCGCCAGCACCCGGTCCGCCAGCGCGGTCAACAGCGCCTGCCGGTCGGCGAAGTGACGGAACGGCGCCCCCGCCGACACCCCGGCCCGGCGCGCCACCTCCCGCACGCTGACCTTCTCCTGCCCCTGCTCGTCCAGCACCTCGAACGCCGCCGCCACCAACGCCTCCGGCAACGCCCCGTGGTGGTACGCCCCCCGGCCCCCGCCCCGCTTCCGCGCCCGCTCCCGTTCCTGCTCCCGCTCCCTCATGCCTGCCTTGCTACCACAGCCGCGCCCCCGGCCAGGCCGTCTTCCACGGCCGCCGGGGGCGCGACGGAGGCACCGGCCGGGGCCGGGCCGAAGCCGGGGCGCGGGCGGACTACCAGGCGTAGTCCTCCGGGGCGGGGCGGTGGCCCGGGAAGAGCTCGTCGAGGTGGTCGAGGGTCTTCTGGTCGAGCTTGAGGTCGAGCGCGCCGACGGCGGCGTCGAGGTGGGCCCGGGTGCGGGGGCCGATGATGGGGGCGGTGACGACGGGGCGGGAGAGGAGCCAGGCGAGGGCGAGGTCGGCGGGGTCGGCGCCGAGTTCGGCGGCGAGGTCCTCGTAGGCCTGGATGCGGTCGCGGTGCTTGGCGAGGAGTTCGCTCGCGAGGGCCATGCCGCTGCGGTCCCGGGTGCCCTCGCGCTCCTTGCGCAGGACGCCGCCGAGCAGGCCGCTGCGCAGCGGGGACCACGGGATCAGCCCGAGGCCGTAGTGCTGGAGGGCGGGGACGACCTCGAGTTCGACCGCCCGGTCGAGCAGGTTGTAGAGGGACTGCTCGCTGACCAGGCCGAGGAAGTGGCGGGCGCGGGCGGTCTCCTGGGCCTGGGCGATGTGCCAGCCGGCGAAGTTGCTGGAGCCCACGTAGACGACCTTGCCCTGGGCGACCAGGACCTCCATCGCCTGCCAGATCTCCTCCCAGGGCGTGGCCCGGTCGATGTGGTGCATCTGGTAGAGGTCGATGTGGTCGGTCTGGAGGCGGCGCAGGCTGGCCTCGACGGCCTTGCGGACGGCGACCGCGGAGAGCCTGCTCTCGTTGGGCCAGTCCCCCATGTCGCCGTAGACCTTGGTGGCGAGGACGGTGCGCTCGCGGCGGCCGCCGCCCTTGGCGAACCAGCGGCCGATGATCTCCTCGGTACGCCCGCGCAGCCGGCCCTCGCGGTCGCGGCCGTACGTGTTGGCGGTGTCGAAGAAGTTGATGCCGTGCTCGTGGGCGGCGTCCATGAGGCGGTGGGCCTCGGCCTCCTCGGTGTGGGGGCCGAAGTTCATGGTGCCGAGGCAGAGGCGGGAGACGGTCAGGCCGGTGCGGCCGAGGTGGGTGTACTCCATGGCGCCCCACCCAAGACCACACCGGCCCCGCTGTCCAGCACATTAGGGGGGCGTGCCGCAAGCTGGCGGATCACCGCCCGTGGGTGGCGAACTTCCGTACGGCGAGCGGCATGCAGCCCGCGAGTAGCACGGCGCTCCAGAGCAGCGCGGCGAGCACGGCGTGCTGCGTCGGCCAGGCGGACCCGGCCGCCGAGGGGTTGCCGAACAGCTCCCGGCAGGCCTGGACGACGGAGCTGACCGGGTTCCAGTCGGCGAGGAACCGCAGCCAGCCGGGCATGCCGCCGGTCGGCACGTAGGCGTTGGTGACCATCGCCAACGGGATGACCGCGGCGGACAGTTGGCCGGCCGCCTCCTCCTTGCCGATGGTCAGGCCGAGCACGGTGCCGACCCAGGTCATCACGAAGCGGAAGAGCAGCAGCAGTGCGAACGCCCCGGCCGCGTCGGCGAGTCCGTGCCGGACGCGCCAGCCCGTGGCGAGCCCGACCAGCGCCAGCAGCGCCAGGACGACGACGCTGACCAGCAGGTCGGCGAGGGCCTGTCCGAGCAGCAGTCCGGTGCGGGAGACGGGCATGGAGCGCAGCCGGTCGGTGACCCCGCGCCCGACGTCGCGGGCGGCGCCGACCATGGTGGGCATGACGCCGTTGGTGGCCACCATGGCGAACAGGCCGGGCATCAGGAACTCCCGGTAGCCGCCGCCCCCGGGGACCTGCATGGCGCTGCCGAAGACGTACCCGAAGACCACCACCATCACCACCGGCACGCCCAGCGAGGCGGCCAACAGGCCCGGCGAGTGGCGGTAGTTGAGCAGGACGCGGAGCATCGAGGTCCAGGTGCCGGAGGCGAGCCGCCGGGCGGTGGACGGGCGCGGGACGGCGGACGGGCGCGGGGGCGCGAGTGCGGCGGCGGTCATCAGGCGGCCCTCCCGGCGTCCGCGGACTCCTGGGTGAGCGCGAGGAACACGTCGTCCAGCGAGGGCGCCCGCACCGCGACGTCCTCGGCGACGACCCCCGCGCCGTCCAACTCCCGTACCAGCGAGGGCAGCAGGACGGACACGCCGGGCGTCGTCAGCACCGTGACGGTCCGCTCGGCGACGTCCACCCGCGCGTCGCCGCCGGTCATCGAGGACAGCACCACGGCGGTGGCGGCGAGCTGCCCGGGGTCGGCCAGGGTGACGGAGACCTGGCTGCCGATCGCGGCCTTGAGCCGGTCCGGCGGGCCGGTGGCGATGGCGGCGCCGTGGTCGATCACCACGATGTCGTCGGCGAGCCGGTCGGCCTCCTCCAGGTACTGGGTGGTGAGCAGCACGGTGGTGCCGGCGTCCGCCAGCTCCTTGACGGTGTCCCAGATCGCCTGCCGGCTGCGCGGGTCGAGCCCGGTGGTGGGCTCGTCCAGGAAGAGCACCGGCGGGCTGGTGACCAGGCTGGCGATGAGGTCGAGGCGCCGGCGCATGCCGCCGGAGTAGGTGCGCACGAGCCGGTCGGCGGCCTCGGTGAGGTCGAAGCGGGTGAGCAGTTCGTCGGCGCGCTCCCGGGCCCGGCGGGCGCCGAGGTGGTGCAGCCGGCCGAACAGCCGGAGGTTGTCGCGGCCGGTGACGCCCTCGTCGACGGCGGCGTGCTGCCCGGCGAGGCCGATGGCGCGCCGGACGTCCTCGGCGGCGCGGACGACGTCGTGTCCGGCGACCCGGGCGGTGCCGCGGTCGGGGGCGACCAGGGTGGCGAGGACGCGGACGGCGGTGGTCTTGCCGGCGCCGTTGGGGCCGAGCAGGCCGCAGACGGTGCCGGCCGGGACGGTGAGGTCGAGGCCGCGCAGGGCCTCGGTGGCGCCGAAGCGTTTCCGCACGCCCGTCATCTCGATGGCGGGCGCCGCGCCGGCGGCGGGTCGGGCGGTGTCGGACATGGCTCTGCCCTTCTCTAGGTACAGCGTACGTAGAAGCGCGCTTGGGCGCCATCGTACTACGTACGCCGTACGTATCTAAGATGGGAGGGCGAGGTGATCTTCCAGTGCCGTCCAGCAAGTCCCCCACCGGCCCCGACCAGCCGGAACAGTCGGAACAGCCCGACAGGCCCACGCCCCCCGAGGCCCCCGAAGTGATCTGGCTGCGCCCCGAGCGCACCGGCCGCGGCCCGCGCCCGGCCCACAGCCGGGACTCGATCGCCGCCGCGGCCATCGCGATCGCCGACGCCGAGGGCCTGGACGCGGTCTCCATGCGCCGGGTCGCGGCGGCGCTCGGCGCGGGCACCATGTCGCTCTACAACTACGTGCCGAAGAAGGAGCACCTGCTCGACCTGATGCTCGACGCGGTCGCCGGCGAGTACCGCTTCCCGCCCGCGCCGAGCGGTGACGTCCGGGCCGACCTCGCCGACCTGGCCCACCAGCAGCTCGGCCTCTCCCGCCGCCACCCCTGGCTGCCCGCACTGGTGCTGGTCCGCCCCAGCATCGGCCCCAACGCCCTGCGCTACACCGACCACTTCCTCGCCGTCACCGCCCCCACCGGCCTCGGCGGGGGCGCCCGGATGGAGGCGATGGCGCTGTTCAACGGCTTCGTCGGCCAGTTCGCCCAGTACGAGCAGACGGCCGCGGCGGGCGCCAAGTGGCAGGCGGAGCTGGTCGGTTACCTCGGCCAGGCGGCGGCGAGCGGCGAATTCCCGCACCTGGCCCAGGCGTTCGCCACCACCGGCCCGCCCGCCGACCCGGACCGGGCCTTCGACCGCACCCTGGACCGGGTGATCTCGGCGATCCTGGCACCCGCCGAAGGGGGCGCCCAGGAGACAGTCGAAGGGGGTTAGGCCACCGCCTCCCTCGGCAGCACCCCGGCCACCCGCCCGTCCACCAGGACCATGACCGCCCGGTGCGTCCTCCCGAGCGCCGTCCGCGCGTCGGCCGCCGACTGCCCGACGCCGACCGTCGGCAGCGCCGGCCCGATCAGCCCGCCCAGCGGGTCGCCCGGCTTGGCGGCGCCGTCCGCGAGCGCCGCCGCCAGCGCGGCCCGGGAGACCGAGCCGACCACCTCCGTCGCGGCCACCCCGTACGGGCGCGCCGCCCGCGCCAGCACCGCCGGGGCCACGCCGCCCGGCGCACCGCCCAGCGCCTCCAGCGCCTCGCCCACGGTCGCGCCGGCGGCCACCGTCACCAGCGGCGCGGCGGCGTCGAGCAGCGGCCGCAGGCCGTCCGCCGCCTCCTCCAGGAAGCCCCACTCCCGCATCCACGCGTCGCTGTGCACCTTGGACAGGTAGGAGCGCCCCGAGTCCGGCAGCACCACCACGACCAGGTCGTCCGGCCCGAGCCGGCGCGCCACCCGCAGCGCCGCCGCCACGGCCGCGCCGGAGGACGGGCCGGCCAGCAGGCCCTCCTCGCGGGAGAGGCGACGGGCGGCCAGCAGCGCCTCGCGGTCCGGGATCCGCTCGTAGGAGTCGATCAGCTCCGTACGCAGGGCCTGCGGCATGCGGTCCTCGACGGTGTCGGGGTGGAGGTAGTGCCCGATGCTCTCGACGTACCACGGGCTGCCGTCGCCGCCCCCGTACGTGGAGGACTCCGGGTCCGCGCCGACCACGGTCACGGCGCCGCCGGAGGTCTCCTTGAGGAAGCCGCCGGTGCCGGTGATGGTGCCGCCGGTACCGACGCCGGCGACGAAGTGGGTCACCCGGCCGCCGGTCTGCTCCCAGATCTCGGGGCCGGTGGTCCGGATGTGGGCGTCCGGATTGGCCAGGTTGTCGTACTGGTTGGCGAGCCAGGCACCGGGGATCTCCTCGGCCAGCCGCTGCACGACGTTGAACAGGTGCCTCGGGTCCTCGGCCGGCACGGCGGTCGGCGCGAGGACGACCTCCGCCCCGTACGCCCGCAGGATGTCCGACTTCTCGGCCGACGACTTGTCGGCCACCCCGGCGATCACCCGGTACCCGCGCTGCCGCCCGACGATCGCCAGGCCGATGCCGGTGTTCCCGCTGGTCGCCTCGATGATCGTCCCGCCCGGCTTCAGCAGGCCGTCCCGCTCGGCGGCCAGCACCATCGAGAGCGCGGCGCGGTCCTTGACGCTGCCGCCGATGTTGAGGAACTCGGCCTTGGCGTAGATCGGCGCGGCGATCCCGGCGCCGAGCCGGGCCAGCCGGATCAGCGGCGTCCCGCCGATCGCGTCGAGGACGGATTCGTGAACTGCGGCCATCATCGGCCCCTTTCGCTAGCACTGTCAGCCCGAGCCTGCCCAGGCCACGGGCTCGGTAGACGGTAGCGACACCGTTCCTCATCCGGCCGAAACATTGTCCGACGGCCGGGATCGGGTACGGGCCGGTGCGAGCAGGGACGGGCGGGCGCAAGCGGGGACGGTCGTCGATCAAGCGGGCAGCCGGCGGGGTCCCCCCGGGGTCCTCCCCCGGTTCCGGCGCCGCACCGCCTCCGCCGCGAGCAGCGCCGCCGGGACGGCCGCGGCCGGCACCGTCCACCACGGCAGGCCGGTCACGGACGCGAGCACCGCGGGCACTCCGCAGGCGAGCAGCGTCCACAGGACGAGCGACCGGGCGAGGTCGAGGGTGACGTCGCCGGGGCGGCCGGTGAACCGCAGCGCGCCCAGGACGGCGGCGAGCACCGCCAGCAGCGCGGCGAACGTGCCCACCCCGGCGGTGAACTGCCCCTCGTCGCGGGGCTCGTCGTACGAGGCCTGCGCGACACCGGCCCGTTCCAGGCGCATCACCCGGCCGCGCCACACCGTGCCGTCCACCCGGTCTCCGGGCTTCAGTGCGTCCAGCAGCGGCCCGCCGTCGGCGAACCCCACCTCGCCGCTCCAGAACGGCGCGCCGTCCAGCGTCGCCCGGAACTCGGAGCTCTTGCCCGCGTTGCGGACGACCGTGCCGCTGACGGTGAACGGCACGGTGCGCACGCACTCCTCGACCCCCGCGCCCGGGCTCCCGGCCGGGCAGGCCACGGCGGCCGTGTACGAGCGGTACCGCTCGGCGTCGTCCGGCAGCACGACGGTGAACACGTACCAGGCGGCCGCCGCCGGGGCCAGCGCCGCGACGGCGAGCAGCGCGCCGCCGGTGCGGGTCCATGGTGAGGGACGGTGGGTCATGACGGTTCTCCCCCCGGTCCGGTGCGCGGCCGGAACCCCCGGGTCGCCGTCGCCGGGGCGTGCCGCCCCGCCCCTTCCGGGGTCGGACGGTACCGGGCGGTCGGAACGCCGGACGGTGTCGCGGTTCTCGGAGTCTGTCCGGAGCTCGCCGAAGCCCCGTGAGCGATGCGTACGGCCTGAGCGGGTCCGCGCGAGGAGCGGCGGGTACCCAGCCGCGGCCGGGCCGGCGGCGCGCCGGCGGACCTCGCGTCGAGCGCCACGCACACCACCCCCGGACCGGCTCGCGGACACAGCTGTCCCTCGATCGCCGACCAGGCTTCCCGGCACTCCTTCGCGCACGCTACCGGACTCCGCCCCGGCCTGGCACGCCGGTTCGCCAAGGCGCCGGGCGAGCAACCCCCCTCCAGGGCCGGCGTGATCGACCGGGCAAGTCCTGGCACTCCGGCAGGACTTCTCCGTTCCCGCCGGTCGCCCGGCGGGCGCTCAGCCGGCGGCCTCCCGAACCGGCGGGCGGAGGAGGGCGAGGCGACTGGCTGTGCGGTCGAGGTCGCGCATGAGGGTGGAGCCGGTGGCGAGGCCGGCGAGCGGATCGGCGCCGATCAGGACCAGGCGGACGTCGCGGTCACAGCAGACGTCGACCAGGTTGGCGAAGCGCCGACGGCCGTCGGGGGACGCCTCGGCGAGCGGTGGGACGCCGTCGAGGACGACGGTGGGGAAGCGGTCGACGAGTGCGAGGTAGTCCGCGACGGAGGTGAGGCCCTCGCACAGCTCCTGGAAGCCGAACCACACGTGGTCCTCGCGGGCCGCCCGGGCCGACAGCTCACGGCGGTGGGCGGCCACCGGACCCGCTTCCTCGGGCCCGGGCGGGGTGAGACCGGCCGAGGGCTCGTCGCCGGGGCGGAGACGGGCGCCGAGGTCGAACCCGTGAGCGCGCTCCGACCGGGGCTGCCGCCGGAAGTCGACCGGCCCGGAGACGTCGAGCACGTCCATCCGCTCCTCGATCAGCCTGATCGTCGGCTCGAAGAGGTGGTGGTACAGCGGGTCGGGCATCAGCCCGGCGGGCGGGTAGTTGGACGTGGTGACAAGGGTGATCCGCCGGTCCAGCAGGGTGCGGAGGAGACGGGCGACCAGCATCGCGTCACCCGCGTCGTGGGCGTGGAACTCGTCGAAGACGAGGATCCGGCAGTTGCCGAGCAGCTCGTCCACGGCCCGGTCCACCGCCGCGCCGTCCGCGCTCCGGCTCTCGGAGTGGTGGGCGACACCCTCGTGCAGTCGGCGGAAGAAGTCGTGGAAGTGCAGCCGCCGCTTGCGCGGGGTCGGCAGCCCCTCGAGGAAGGTGTCCACCAGCCAGCTCTTGCCGCGGCCGACCGGGCCCCAGAGGTAGAGGTGCCGCGGACTGCGGCGCAGCCGCCAGGCCGGGTGGGCCAGCTCGCCGGCCAGCCGACTGAGTCGTTCGACCGGCAACTCCTGGGCGGGATCGAGCGTGAATCCGTGCTGCCCCGCGGCCCGGTGGAAGTGCCCGCGCATCGCCTCGTACTGGTTCCGCACCCCGTCCGTCACGGGTCCGGACCATAGCAGGGCATCAGAACCGTCGGGATCACCGGGAGTTGCCCGGTCCGCGGCACCGCCGAAACACCGGCGCTCCGGCGGTTCGACCACGGTATTCCGGCGCTCCGCCGCCGGCCGGAACAGCCGGGGCGAATATGACGCCCAGTCATCGGAAAGTCACGCATTTCCGTGCCGGGCGCACACCCGCGATATTCGCGGCCCGATTCCCGCGGACGGATCTCCGTAGCCGCTTCGTCACGCCGCGCATTCGCTCCGTCCGGAATTCCGCGCGCGAAACGCGGCCCGCGCGGGCCTTCGGGCAGGGCGTCCGGTCAGGGCGTCCGGACGGGGCGCGGACACCCGGGCGGCCGGCCCGGCCCCGCTAGATGTCGAGAGCGGCCTCGATGCGCTTGAGACCGTGCCGGGCGAGCGCGAGGTTGGCCCGCGAGCGGTCCAGCGCCAGGTAGAGGAAGAGCGAGCCGTGACCGCGGGTCAGCGGGCGGATCAGGTGGTACTGGGTGCCGAGGGTGATCAGGACGTCCTCGATGACATCATCGATCGACAGCGCGGCCAGGGCGCGTATCTTCGCACGAACGACCTCGGTGTTGGCGGCGGCCGCAATCTCCAGGTCGAGCTGCTGCCCCCCGCCGAGGAACCCGAGTGACATACCGCTCTCGTGGTCGGCCACGGCCACTCCGATGGCCCCCTCGATGGCCATCGCGTCCTTGAGTGCCTCGTCAATGTTCATGCGCTGTTCGTCCTTTGCGTGACTTCCGGGCAGAACTCCCGTGTGCGGGAACAAAATAGCAAGAAGCCGCCGGTTGTGGTCGCCTCGTGAAAATGATGGAATAAAGTACGCTGCCGGGGTTCAGAACGTGAAGGGGTACTGGTGCGCGCACTCGACGCTTCCCTCTCCGATGTGCTCGGCTCCCCCGGAGTGGTCGGTGCCGCGCTCGTCGACGCCGTCACGGGTCTCAGCTACCAGTCCGCCGGGGACCACCGGCTGCTCGGGACCGGGGCCGAACTCGCCGAGCTGACCAACCTGATCGGCGAGCGGCTGTACGAGGCAGGGGCGGAGAGCGAGTTGGAGAGCCTGGTGGTCACCAGCACCCGCCATCACCAGGTCGTCCAGGTGCTGTCCCGGAAGGGCGACCCCCTGCTGCTGGCCACCGTGCTGGACCGGGAACGGACCAACCTGGCACTGGCCCTCCGCCAGACCGCCGACCGCGCGCAGGACTTGCTGGCATGACCGACCCGTCCCGCGGCACGGCGCCGCCCGCCGTGCCCGCGACTCCCACGACGCCGGCTCCACCCACCGCGCGCAACGTGCCCGCACTGCTGCTCGCGCTGCGCCGGACGGAGTTCACCGGCTCGGTCACCGTCTCCAGCGCACCGGGCGGCACGATCCACCTGGAGCAGGGTCTGGTCGCGGCGATCGAGACCCCCGGGGCCCCGACCGCCGCGACCCTGCTGCTGAAGTCCCGGCGCGTCGGCGAGGAGGAGTGGGCGTCCGCCGAGACGGCCGCGTCCATCGGCCGACCGACCGACGCTCCCCCGACCTGGGGCGGCGACCTCGGCGCGGCCCTGGTGGCTCAGGGGTCGATCGGCGCCGCCGAGCTCGAAGCCGTCTGCGCCGCCGCCGCCTTCGACGGAGCCTTCGCCCTGGTGCTGAGCCCGCCCGGCAGTTGGGAGACGGCCGAGGCGGCGCCGCCTGCCAGGATCGCGCTGCGCCCGGGCATCGAGCCGGAGCGACTCTTCGAGGAGACCGCCCGGCGGACGGCCCTGCTGACCCGCCTCTGGGGACCGCCCGGCGAACTGGCCCGCATCCGGATCCGTCCTGCCGCCCGGGCCGAGTCCGGCGCGCTGCGGATCCCGGTCCGCTACCGGGAGATCCTGGCCGCCGCCACCGGCCGCCGCACCGCGCGCGACCTCGGCTTCGCCCTGGGACGCGGTGTGTTCGCCGTGCTCCTCGACGTCGTACGGATGGACGCCCGGCACCTGCTCCACCGGGAACCGGCTCACCCGGGGCCCCTGGCACCGAGCGTGGCCCCGCGCACGCCGACGAGCGAACCGCCGCCGGCCGACACCGGGCCGCTGCCGCGCCGCGTCCGCAGCGGACGCGGCGCGGGTGGTCCGGGCGGCCCCGGCGGCCTGCCCGCCCGATCCGAGGGAGCGGCGGCCGCTTCCGACGGTCCACCGAACGCACACCGCGCCGAGCACACCGCGCGTACCGAGACGACCGAGCAGAGCGAGAAGAGCGCACCATGAGCAGCCAGACACCGACCGCCGTGCTGGTCGACGAGTTGAAGTCCCTCCGCGACCGGGTCATGGGCATCTCGGAGAGTGTCGTCTCCACCACCGACGGCCTGTTGGTGGCCGCCGACACGGCCGCCGTCCACCCCGAGTCGGCCGCCGCCCTGTCCGCCGCCATGCTCGGCCTCGGCCGGCGCACCGCGGCCGAGGTCGGCGTGGGCGGCCTGCGCGACGTGGTCACCCGCTGCACCAGCGGCTACGTCGTGGTGCTGGCGATCGGGGAGCAGGCGCTGCTGATGATTCTGGGAGACGAGGGCCTCGACATCGCCGGCCTGCACCGCGAGTCGCCCGCCACGGTCCGCCGCCTGAGCGAGCTGCTCGGGATGGTCCCCGCGGTCTAGGCCCTCTCTTTCGGATCATGCCGGGCGCGCGGCGTGATCCGGAAGAGAGCGCCTGGTCCCGACGCCGTCGGGTTACCGACCGCGGCGGCCCCGCTTCCCCAGTCCCTCGGTCAGCGTGGCCCAGAAGCCCCGGCGCTGCGGCTGCTCCTCGGCCGCGGCGCCGACCGGCGGCCGCAGCGCCGGGCCGTCCGGGACGATGCCCTGGGCCCGGGCGGCCACCAGCCAGCTCGGCAGCTCGGTGAGCAGCAGGTCGTACAGCTCGTCGTCGGAGACCGTCCGGGGGTCGCGCCCCAGGTGGACGAAGCCCGCGTTGTCGATCGGCCGCTTCTCCGGGACGGGCAGTTCGTCCAGCTTCCGCAGGAAGTCGAACTGCCGGCTGTCCGGGTCGCCAAAGCCGATGAACTGCCAGAAGATCGGCAGCGTCGCCGCCTCGCAGAGCTTCTTCTCCGCCGCGGGCTTGCTGATCGGGCCGCCGTCCGTCTGGAACAGCACGAAGGCCGGGTCCGTTGCTCCGCTCTCCCGGTAGTGCCGGATGACCGCGTCCATCGCCAGGTGGTAGCTGGTCCTGCCCATGTGGCCGAGGCCCGCGACGATCCGGTCGATCCAGCCCGCGTGGTCCTCCAGGGCGATCTCGGCCTGGGCGTCGACCTCGGTGGAGAAGAAGACGACCGGCACGGTCCCGTCGTCGTCCAGGTGGGCCGACAGCCCCAGGACCCGGTCCGCGAGCGCCTGGACGCTGCCGTCCTTGTAGTAGGGCCGCATCGAGCCGGAGTAGTCGACCACCAGGTACACCGCCACCCGCTGGCCGTTCAGCCCGCGCCGCTCCACCGAGGCGCCGGCCGTCTTGTAGAGGCTCACCAGCGCGGGCGCGCTCTGCTCGACCTTGCTCAGACTGACGGCCATGTGTCGCTCCCTCGCTCACTGCGGCAGCCGGGCTGCCGGGGCGCGTGATCGTCAACGCGCTCCGGACACTGTGCGCGGCGGACGGCGGTGAGGGCAAGCCGTCCGCCCGGCGCGGCCGCTCACAGGCCGTTCGGGTGCCCCGACAGCCACCCGGCGTGCCGCTCCTTCAGCCGGTCCCGTTCCTCCGTCGACGCCAGGTAGACGTCCGCCCCGCCGTCGTACGGGTGGTACAGCCGCCGCAGGCCGGGGCCGGCGATGATCACCCCGCCCTCCCGGTCGTCGGCGACGCGCCGCAGCAGCCCGTCCAGGCCGCCGCGCCGCCACCGCCGCCGCTCCACGAAGACGTGGCAGTAGGTGCGGAACTCCGGCTCGGGGTCGTCGGTCTGGAGCCAGGTCCGCCAGTGCTTCGCGTCCCGGCGCATCCGGGGGGCGCTCTCCCGACTCGACCACCGCGGGGTGAGGACGTACACCTCGGCGCCCGCGAACAGCTCGTCCAGCACGGTGTTGTGGCGCTCCAGCACGATCGCGTACTCGCGCTCGTCGTCGGGGTAGCGCTTGGACTCCGGCAGGCTGTGGAACCGTACCCAGACGTCCCGCGCCCCGCCGAGCTCGTACCCGACGGGCTCCGTGCCGGGCCACCGCCGCTCCCAGAGCGCCGTGAGCGCCGTCCGCGCCTCGCGATCCACCCGCTGTCCTCCTCCTCATCGACCGGCGAGTCTGCCACATCCGTCCCACCCGTCCCGGCCTGGTGAAATCCCCTCGTCAGGGGCGCCGGGCTCCCGTAGCGTGGTTCGGTCGATCTTGAGGGCGGAACTGGGCAGAACGGGGCACCACATCATGCAGCAGCACCAGGGCTGGGCCGACGAGCGCTTCGGCGCCGTCGCGGACGTCTTCGCCGCCAACTTCGCCGGGTTCCCCGAGCTGGGCGCCGCCGTCACGGTGTTCGCCGGGGGCCGGAAGGTGGTCGAGCTGTGGGGCGGCACGGCCGACGAGCGCACCGGGCGGGCCTGGACGCAGGACACCCTCGTGCCCGTCTTCTCCTGTGCCAAGGGCCCGGTGAGCATCAGCGCCCACCTGCTCGCCGAGCGGGGCCGGCTCGACCTGGACGCGCCGGTCGCCCGCTACTGGCCGGAGTTCGCCCGCAACGGCAAGCAGGACGTCACCACCCGGATGATCCTCGGCCACCGGGCCGGCATCCCCGCCCTGGACGCGGCGCTCTCCTTCGAGGAGGTCGCCGCCTGGGATCCGGTGGTCCGGGCGATCGAGGCGCAGCAGCCGCTCTGGGAGCCGGGCACCGCGTACGAGTACCACGGCCATGTGCTCGGCTTCGCGGTCGGCGAGGTGATCCGCCGGATCACCGGGCTGACCCCGGGCGCGTTCCTGCGCAAGGAGATCGCCGAGCCGCTCGGCCTGCCGGTCTGGATCGGCCTGCCGGAGAGCGAACTCCCCCGCCTGGCCCGGCTGGTGGAGGCCGAGGGCCGCCGTCCGATGCCCGGCCCGGAGCACCTGCTGACCCGGATCGTCACCATGAACGGCGCCCTGGTCTTCCCCGGCCTGGATGTGCCGCACGGCTGGAACGACCCGGCGCTGCACGCGATCGAGCTGCCCGGCGCGGGCGCCGTCGCCTCCGCCACCGGCCTGGCGGGCCTCTACGCGGCGGCGGCCACCGGACTGGACGGCGCGCCCCGCCTGCTCTCGCCCGACACCGTGACCGGCGCGGTGCGCGAAGTCTCCTCCGGGGCGGGCTTCCTGGGCTTCGACATGGGCGCCCGCTGGGGCTCCGGGCTGCTGCTCGACTCCCCCGCTTTCCGCCCGCTGCTCGGCGCGCGCAGCTTCGGCAACGACGGCGCCGGCGGCCAGTTCGCCTTCGGGGACGACGAGTTCGGCGTCGGCTTCGCCTATGTCGCCAACCGGATGATCGGCCACGGCGACGCCCGGGCGAACCGCCTGATCGAGGCGGTGCGCGAGTGCCTGGGCTGACCGGCTTCCTCCCGCTCGTCACCGTCCTGGCCACCACCGGCGGCCTCGGCGAGCTGCGCTACGGCGCCTCGCTGCCCGAACTCGCCGTCCACTACGGCGATCCGTGGGACGGCGGCGGCATCCACCGGGGCGACCGGTGGCCGCACGCCTTCTGCTGGGGCGATGTGCGGACGGTGTTCTGCCGCTGCCGCCGGCTCCACTCGCTCTCCCTGCCGGTCTGGCAGGGAGAGCTCGACCTCCCGCAGCCGGGCGGCGGTTCGGCGACGCTCGACACCCACGTCTCCGAGGCCGACCTGATGGCGGCGCTGACCGCCACCGGCCACAGCTGGCAGACGGTGACGTACGAGAACCTCCCGGACCAGCGGAATCTGCTGTTCTCGCCGGCCGAGGAGGTCCGGGTGGAGCTGGTCCTGACGAACCGGGCGTCCCAGGACGGGCCGCCGCTGGAGGCGTGGGCGCTGCACAAGGCGTTGCTGTGGGGCTACGAACACCTCGACTGCCCCGAGCCCGACCGCTCCCTGCCCGACGACGGCTGGGGCGCGGCCGGGCCGTAGCGCGGCGGCGAGCCGTTCCGTCCCCTGCTCGGAACGGCCCACCGCCGGCGGCGGTCCACCGTCGGCCGCAACCCGCCGACGGCCCCCGCTACTTGAGCAGGAAGTCGTACACCGCCTGCCGCCCGGCCGGGTCGGCCGCCCGGGTCTGCACCGAGTGCGCCGCACCCGGGACGATCACGACCTGCGGGTCGTGCGCCAGCTCCGCCTGCTGGTACAGCCACTCGTTCGGCGTGGACAGGTCCCGGTCGCCGCCGAGCAGCAGCACCGGCACGTTCGGCAGCCTGCGGTGCGCCGGCGGGATCGGCGGCACCTGCTCGCGCGGCCAGTCCAGGCAGACCAGTTGGCTGCCGAGCCCGGTCGCGGTCGCCGCGTCGTACGGCCAGGTCTGCTCGGCGGTCAGCCGCTGCCGGGTGCGCTCCAGCGCGGCCGCCCGGCCCGCGACCGGGGTGTCCGTGCTGCCCCACGGGAAGCGCGAGTCCGCGCAGACGGTGGCGGCGTGCAGGCCCTGGCTGAGCGCCTCGGCCGGGGCCGCGTCGTCCCGGTGGACGGTCTCGATGAAGGCCTGGAGCTTGGCGGGCTGCCCGCCGGCGGCCTCGTGCAGCGCCTCCGGGACCCCGCCGTAGTTCGGGTCGGTGAACTCGTAGCTGGTGAGGGCGTCCAGGACCTGCGCCCCGTTGCCGTACCGCCGGACGGTGGCGGCCAGGTCGGCGGCCGGGTCGGTGGTGCAGCCGGTGGCCTGGCAGGCGGCCCGCAGCACCCGGGCACTGGCGGGCAGCGCGGCCAGGTCGAGCGGGTCGTAGCCCTGCTGCGGCACCACCGAGTCGAGCACCAGCCGGGCCACGTGCGCCGGGTGGGCGAGCGCGTACCGCTCGGCGACGAGGGTGCCGTACGAGACGCCGTCGAGGGTCAGCCGCCGGTCACCGAGGGCACCGCGCAGCCGGTCGATGTCGGCGACGGTGTCCGCGGTGCTGTAGAAACGGGCGTTGGGGCCCAGGGTGGCGGCGCAGTCGGCGATCGACTGCTTGCGCGGCACGGCGAGGTCGGAGGAACCCATGTCCTCCTGGAGGCCCGGGCACTGGAGCGCACGGGCGCCGGTGCCGCGCTGGTCGTACATCACCAGGCGGTAGTCCTTGAGGACGGGCGCCATCTTGCCGGCGATCCGCTTCATCAGCGGGACGCCGGGCTGGCCGGGGCCGCCGGTGAGGAACAGCAGGTCGCCCTTGGGGGCCGCGGTGTTCCCGGCGACGGCCACCGCGAGGTCGAGGGTGCCGGGGACGGCGCCGCTGTGGTCGAGCGGGACGGTGAGGGTCCCGCAGGTGAACTCGGGCGCGTCCGGGCAGGGCGCCTGCCCGGCGATCCCGCCGCCTGGCCTGGCCGTGGCGAGTGTGTCGGCCGTGGCGGCCGCGGGAGTGGCCAGCGTGGTGCCGGCGACCACCGCGACGGCGCCCAGCAGGGCGGCGATGCGGCCGCGCGTGCTCGTCATGTGAGTCCTTCCGCTCGCACCGCGTCCGTACTGACGCGGGCACGGAAGTAGCCTGCGCCCGGGACGACGGCGAAGGCGAGCGGTTATCCGGGGATTCGACCAGGAGCGAATCCCCGACGGAGCCAGTGACGGTGACGCACCGTCACATCAATCGCGGAAGCCGCGGCAGTCTCAGAGCAGCGCCCGCGGCAGCACCACCCGCACCCACTCCTCCGGCTGCGACAGGTGCGGGGCGTGCCCGGCGCCGCCGTACAGGTGGCGTTCCGCCTTGGGCAAGGTGAGGTCGATGAGGTCCAGCACCTCGCCGAACATCGGCGCGCTCTCGTCGCTCTGGGTGAGCAGCGCGGGCTCGCCGAAGCGGGCGAGCCCGATGAGGTCGAGGTCGAGCGCGTCCGGGTCGCGCAGCTCGTCCAGGTAGGTGGGCGCGTTGCGGATGTAGCTGTGCCGGACCGGCGCGGGCAGCTGCTCCCAGGCGCCGGGGCCGAAGGCGAGGCTGTCCACGTACAGTTCGGCGGCGGCCGCCGACTCGGCCTGTTCCAGCAGCTCCCGGACGGCGGCGATCCGGTCGGCGAAGCCGGTGCCGAGCGGTCGCAGGTCCGGGTCGGCGAGCAGGATGCCGGTGCCCGGCGGCTCGTGCACGGCGATCCCGCGCAGCAGGTCGGGCCGGGCGGCGGCGAGCCGGAGGACGACCAGGGCGCCGTAGGAGTCGCCGTAGGCGAAGGCGGGCGCGAGGCCCAGCTCGTGGATCAGCCCGGCCAGGTCGGCCGCGTCCTCGTGCACCGAACCCTGGGTGAGCGGGTCCTCGCTGCGGCTGTGCCCCCGGCGGTCGTAGGCGACCGCGGTGGTGGACTCCGCCAGGCCGGGCAGCACCCGCGCCCAGGAGTCCGCGTCGCTCCAGGAACCGTGCACCAGGACGACGCCGGGGCCCTCGCCACGGGCCTCGTAGTGCAGCGCCACCCCGTTCACCCTGATCTCGGCCATCACGAGTCTCCCGGTCTCGGCGGTGCTCCCCCACCAGACTGACACAACCACCCGAAAGGGTCAGGTCCGTCGGCGGCGGGCCCCGTCCCGGCCCCGTCAGCTCATCGCCCGCACCGGCGGCTCGTCCCGTGTCCCGTCCTCCGCGACCACCGTGAACCGCTCAGCGTCCGACACCGACAGGTCCACCGGATAGAGCGACGCGGTGTCGTTGACGTCCAGCACGGCGCTCTGCCGCCCGGTCGCCGCCTCCACCCTGGTCACCCGGCCCCGGGTCATCGCCCACACCGAGCCGCCGTCCACCACCAGGCCGGTCACCTGGTCGTCCAGCCCCGCCGTCCACCGCTTGCCGCCGTCCGTCAGCGAGTACGCCAGCAGCCGGCCGGTGGCGGTGCGGCTCGGGTGCTTGCCACCGCTGATGCCGATGTCGCCGGGCTTCTCCCCCGGTACGACGAACAGGTCCCCGACCACCACCCCGCCGAACAGCGGCCGGGCGCTGAACTCGTCGAAGGCGTGCAGCCCGCCCAGCATCACGTCCAGGTCGTACTCGTCCCCGGCGACCGGTATCACCGCCCGCTGCCGGCCGGTCCGGTCGTAGCTGAGCACCGCGTGGGTGCCGCGCTCGGCCTGGGCGTCCACCCACACCGCGAGCGGGTCGACCGACACCACCGCGAGGTTCTTCAGCCCGCCCGCCGCGGGCAGCGCGATCCGCCGCTGCTCCCGGCCGTCCGCCGGGGCCAGCGAGCGCAGCACGGGCGGCGCGGCGCCGCACTGCGCGACCGTGACGGCGTCCCCGGGCCCGCCCGCGACCTGCAGCGGGGTGCAGCCCGGGTCGGCCGCGCCGCGCCAGACGTCCCGGCCGTCGGCCAGCCGTACGGCGCGCCAGCCGGCCTTCTCCTGGAGGAGGGCCTGCTGCCCGGCCACCGCGACCACGTCCGGAGTCGCGTCGTCCCCGTCCCGGGCGGGCGCGTCCACGGCGGCGGTCCAGCCCTCCCTGCCGTCGGAGAGGTCGAGCGCGGTGACGGCGGAGCACGGCTTGTCGTGCGGCGCGTGGCCGATCAGGCCGAGGGCGCCGCCGCGGCCCGTGCCGTCAGGCCCGGTCGTCCGGCTCATCGCGCACACCGTGTCCTCCCCGGGCGGGGCCCAGTGCCAGGCGACGGCCCCGGTCGTCCGGCGGTACGCCACCACCAGGTCCGGCCGGGCCCGGACCACCAGGTCCCCGCTGGTCCAGCTGCCCACCGCGCGGATCGTCGACGGCCGGTCCAGCGGCGCCTTCCAGGAGTCGTTGAGGCCGTCCCCGGCGAAGCCGACGAAGATCCCGAGCCCCAGTACCGCCCCGACGGCGGCCGACGGGAACCCGGCCCTCGGGTGGATCAGCGCCCAGACGAAGCCCGCGCCGCAGGGCATCAGCCCCAGGATGCTGATGATCCCCATGTACGCGAGGCTGTCGCCGCCGAACCCGTTCGCCGGGCCGAACAGCACCGCCAGCCCCATGCTCGCGAACAGCGCCCCCAGCACCCCGCCGGAGACCACCATCCAGGTCTCCCGGTCCCAGGCGGACCACACTCCCCACTTCGCCCGGACGACACTGTCCTCGGGCCGAACGGCCATGCCGGTCTCTCCCCTGCGACGCGCCGCCCACCGCGTCGGGGCGACGATCATCGGATCGTCGCAGAGCGCGCCATGATCCGGAACAAAGAGCAGGGAAAACCCCGGCCATGACCCGCACATACCGGGCCCGGGGCGCCGGTGGCACCTGCTCTCCACGGCGCGCGCCGGGCGCGGAAATCGATTGCCCGCCCCTGGGCCGCTGACTAGCGTTGCCCGGCATGACCACGCCATCCACCACCCCCGACTGGCGCACCGCCAACCGCGCGAACTGGGACGAGCGCGTCCCCGTCCACGCCGCCGGCCCCTTCTACGACCTGCCCGGCTTCGTCGCGGGCCGTGACACCCTCCAGGACTACGAGCCCGCCGAGGTCGGCGACGTCACCGGCCGCACCCTGCTCCACCTCCAGTGCCACCTCGGGCTCGACACCCTCTCCTGGGCCCGCCGCGGCGCCGTCGTCACCGGGCTCGACTTCTCCGCCCCGGCCGTCGCGGCCGCCACCGACCTCGCCGCCCGGATCGGCGCCGCCGACGCCCGCTTCGTCACCTCCGACGTCTACGCCGCCGCCGAGGCGCTCGACGGCCGGACGTACGACATCGTCTACACCGGCTTCGGCGCGCTCTGCTGGCTCCCCGACCTCACCCGCTGGGCCCGGACGGTCGCCTCGCTCATCACCCCCGGCGGCTTCCTCTACCTCGCCGAGTACCACCCGGTGGCCGACGTCCTCGCCGACGACGGGCGCGGCTTCGCGGAGGACTACTTCGAGCGCACCCCGATCGTCGTCGACTACCCCGGCACCTACGCCGACCCGGACGCCCGGCTCGACTCCACCGTCACCGTCCAGTGGCAGCACGGCCTCGGCGAGGTCGTCACCGCCCTGGCCGAAGCGGGCCTGCGCCTGGACTTCCTCCACGAGCACGCCCACGCCCACTTCCGCGTCCCCGCCGGCGCCCCCGCCCCGCAGACCTACTCCCTCCGCGCCACCCGGCCCCGATGACCCCGCCGGGGCGGCTCCGCCCCGGCTCCCAGCGCCTCCCCCTCGCCGCCCTCTCCACCCTCTCCACCCGCACCGCCCTCGCCGCCGTCGAGACCCCCGTCCCCTACGCCGACGCCCTCCCCCGCGGTGCCGCCGGGCGCGATCCCGCCCGTGCTCACGGCGGGCACATTTTTGCCCCTCAGCTCCAGCCCGTGTCCCCGCCCCTGCCCGCGGTCCGATCCCCGCCCGGCACCCTGTCCCCGCCCGGCACCCAGTTGCCGTGCAGGCCCAGGGGCACCCGCACCGGCAGGTGGATGCGGGCCAGGGGCTCGCCGGTGAAGTCCTGGGCGGCGAGGACCACCAGGTCCGCCGCTCCCCGCTCCGGGTCGTGGACGTACGCCATCAGGTACCCGTCGTCCTCCGCCGTCGGCGACTCGGCGGCGACGAACACCGCCTCGCCCACCGCCCCGTCGCGCCCGAACTCGTGGGCCTCGACGGTCCCCCGGCTCAGGTCGTGCTTGAGCAGGGCGTTGCTGAAGCCCTCGTCCGGGCGGTCGTCCCCGGGGCCGGTCGGCGGCGCGTAGAGCTCGACGGCGGCCGCGTAGCCGTAGCGGTAGGGGCGGCCGGTGTGCCGCGGGTTGAGGCGCGGGAACTCCTGCACCCGGTCGTCCAGCCGCTCTTCCCGGACCGTCCCCGCCGCCAGGTCGACCGTCCAGCGGTCGAGCGTGGGCCGGCTCGCGCCGATGTTCCGCAGGTCCATGCCCGGCGGGTGCCGCACGACGTCGACCACCAGCTCGTCCGCCGTCCGCTCGTACGCGTTGAGGGTGTGCCCGACCAGGTGCGGCGCGAGCTCGAACCACCGCACCGCGCCGCCCTCGCGCGGCATCACCCCGACCCGGGCGGCGCGCCGCTCGTCCCAGGTGAAGGGCACCCCGGTGGCCAGGTGCGCCGGGCTGAACACCACCTGGGTGTCGTACAGCAGCACGAACCGCTCGGTGAGCGCGAAGTCGTGCATGTACGGGTTCCCGGGCACCTCGATCAGCGTGCTGCGCCGGACGGTGCCGGCCGCGTCCATCACGATGTGCTGCACCTGCTCGGAGCCGTACAGGAAGGCCAGCGAGTGCAGTTCCCCGGTGTGCGGGTCGACGACCGAGTGGGCGTTGGCGCTGTACCCCTCCGGCGTGGCGCCCAGCCCGCACGGCCCCACCGTGTCCAGCTCGTAGGTGAGTTCGTACGGGCGGATGCCGCCTTCGAGCAGCGCGTAGGTGCGCCCGGCGAGGCCCGCGACCTGCACGTTGGGGGAGATGTCCATCCGCTCGTCGACGGGCGTGCCGCGCCGGGGCTCACCGAGCCGGTCGGCGACCGCGCCGGAGCGGACCCAGCGGTTGCGGTACCACTCGGCGCGCCCGTCCCGGATCCGCACGCCGTGCACCATGCCCGCGCCGAGGGTCCACAGGTGTGCGCCCGGGTCTTCGATGCCCAGCGGGTTGGGGCCGTTGCGCAGGTAGCGGCCGTCGAGGTGGGCGGGGATCCGGCCGGTGACGGGCAGGTCGTAGGCCGTGACCTCCTCGGCCACCGGGGCGAAGTTCCCGGAGACGTAGCGGCTGCGCCTCGTACCGTTGTTGCTGTTGCTGTTGCTGATCGCGCTGTTGCCGTTGCTCTTGCCGATCGTGCTGTTGCGGATCGGGTCGCCTGGGCTCATCGTCTCGGCCTCTCGTCAGGTGATGGGGTGTCCGGACTCGTTCACGAACCGGCGCCGAACGCCCGCCCCAGTGCGGCCATCAGCGCCTCGTAGCGCGCCCCGGCCTCGGCCGACGCGAAGTGGCCGGCGAGCTCCAGGCTCACCGCACCGTGGGTGGCCGCCCAGAAGAGGTTGGAGACCTCCAGGGCGTCGCCGGGCCGGAAGACCCCGGCCGCCATGCAGGCCTCGACGGCGGCCACCGAGGCGCCGAACGCGCCGTCGGCCAGGGCCAACGCCTCGGCGCTGGGCCGGAATCCGGGCACCGGCTGCTCGAACATCACGCGGTAGTAGGCGGGTTCGGCAACCGCCCGCTCCCGGTAGGCGCGGCCGAGCTCGGTCAGGTACTCCAACGGGTCGCTCCCGCGCGGGACTTGCTCCTGCGCCCGGCGCAGTCGTGCGAAGCCCTCCCGGTACAGCGCGTCGAGCAGCCCCTCCTTCCCGCCGAACATCGTGTACAGCACCTTGGTCGAGGAGCCGATCTCGGCGGCGATCCGGCGCACGGTCAGCGCGGCGGGGCCTTCGGCGACGAGGAGGGAGATGGCGCGGTCGAGGATCACGGCGCGTACGGCATCCTGGCCGACCCGCTGCGCGTCCTGGTAAGGCGTGCTCATGGGTAACAACGTAACTGATGAGAAACAGTGTTACCAGCCTTTGCGGGCAAGGGATTTCACCACCCACCCGGCCCGACCGCCCGGCCGCCCCGACCGGCTGTCCGACCACCCTGACTAGACTGGCGCGCTCCACAGCCGAGGGGAGTCAGCGATGAGTGGTGCCACCCGCTGCGACGAGGTCGCGGCCGAGGCGGGCCTGGGCGAACGGCGGCGGCTGTACCGGACGAGCCGCCGGATCGGCGACGGCGTGGGCAAGTGGGGCCTGGGACTGCCCGGCATCCTCGTCTTCGCCGCCTCCGGCTGGACCTGGTGGGGCGCCGTCCTCGCGGTCGCCGCCGTGGCAGCGGCCGCCGTGGCCTACCAGAAGGTCCCGCCGCGCTCCGGGCTGGTCGCCGTGGCGCGCTACCAGGGCGGCCTCGTCCTCCACCACGCCGGCGGCGACTTCCGCGCCCTCCCCTGGGACGCCATCGAGAGCTACGAGTACATACCCTCCCGGATGGAGTTCCGCGGCAACCTGAGCGTCGAGCACTTCGGCCGCGTCCTCATCCTCGCGCGCGGCCGCGAAACCCCCTTCGTGGTCTCGAAACTGGCGGGCCGCTACGAACCGGGGCTGGCCGAGGCCATCCGCGCGGGCCTGCTGCCGCGCTACACCGCGCCGCTGCACGAGCGGTTCGAGGAGGAGGGACACGTCCTGTTCGGGACGGTGCTCGCCGTGCTGCCCGCGGGACTCCTCCTCGACCCCGACGACGACCACCCCACGGCCCCGCTGCCGTGGAGCGACCTCCAGGACATCAGCGCCGAGGACACGCGCGAGCTGCGGATCACGGAGCGCACCGGACCGGGCCGGGGCGGACGGGTCGTCACCCGCGTGCTCACCGACGCGGACGTCGTCGCGGCGTTCGTCCGGGAGACCCGGGCGAAGCTCCTGGCGGAGCAGCGCCCGGAGTGACCGCCCCCTGTGACCGCCCCGCCCGACCGGGCCGCACGACCGGCCCTGACCGCACCCCTAGCTGCGGCCAGCCGACTCGACGACTGTCCGCCAGGGCGCGCCAACCCCGCGCTACGGCCGGATAGTTGACATGCGTCGGGCATCCGCCGGCGCACCGGCGGCACCGGGTCCGCACGTCGTGCTGCGCCGACCGGGTCAACCTCGGCGCCGGACTGTACGCGCACGCCCGGTCGGCTCGTTCTGCTGTACATGCCTCCCCTGATCCCGACGCCCTCACCGCTGCCCGTCCGCGGCACCGCGCGGACCGCCGCACGGAGGTCCCCGTGGCCGTGATCGGCCGTGCGGCGGCCACCGTGGTCGCGCTGGGCATCCTGCTGATCCCGACGGCCGTCACGGCGGGCACCGACCTGCCGCCCGAGCCCGGTGCGGGCTGGTGGGAGGTGTCGGCCAACGCCGCCAACGTCCGGGTCGACCACTTCGGCGAGGAGACCGTCATCGGACTCGCCCGTTCGGGTGACCGGGTCGAGGTCGTGGACACCTGGACCTCACCGCTCGGCGCCCGCTGGGCGAAGGTCATGGTGGAGCGCACCCGGGTCTCCGGCTGGGTCCTGTGGTCCCTGCTCGCGCACCGCGACCCCTCCTCGGAACCGTAGAATCCGCCTGTACACATCAGGAGGGAATTCGCGTGTTCCGAGCGCAGCGTCCGCGCACCGCAGAGCTGACCCCACGACGGGGCGAGGAGCCGGTCACCGGCGTCGCCCTGCTGCTGCCGGGCGGGTTCCTCCGCAGTCGGCGCGCACCGATGCGGGTCGCCGAGCTGGGCCTGCGGGACCTGGCCACCGAGCTCACCGACCGCGGCCGGCCGCACGGCCTCGCGGTGCACCTGCTGCGCTACCGCCACGGCGGCTGGAACGACGCGGACGCCGACACCGCCGTCGACACCCGCTGGGCGCTCGACGAGCTGGCCCGGCTCTACCCGGGCGCACCCGTCGTGCTGATCGGCAACTCGCTGGGCGGGCGCGCCGCCTTCTGGTGCGCCGGGCACCCCTCGGTGGTCGGCGTGGCCGGGATCGCGCCGTGGCTGCCCAGCGGCGACCCGGTCGACCAGCTGGCCGGGCGGCGGGTGCTGATCGTCCACGGCACCGGGGACCACAGCTCGGCCAGCGCCACCCAGTCCCTGGAGTACGCGCTGCGCGCCCGGCGGGTCGTCCCGGACCTCGCGCGGTACGAGGCCCCGGGCGCCAACCACCTGCTGCTCCGCGAGTCCCGCGACATCAGCGCGCTGACCACCGCCTTCACCCTCGGCGTCCTGGGCGCCGAGCCCGCTCCGCTGGTGGCGGGGGCGGTCTGCACCCGGCTGCCGGCGCGGGTGTAGCCGGCGCTCCCCCAACCGCTGTCGCGTCCCGCCTCCCGTGTGGTCCGCGTCCGCACCCCGGGCCTCCCCTGCCGATCGGCAGGGGAGGCCCGGTCGCTTTCCCGCCGGATTCCTGCCGAACGGCACATGCGCGAAGCGGCTTCCGGCAATCACTCTTGGGGGCATCGCGACGGTGGCCACCCGGGCCACTGTGGAAGGGAGTCCCCACCGTGTTCCGTGCCCGCGCTCTCCGCCTTCGCACCGGTCGTGTGCAACTGAATGACCGTCAGCCGCGTGTTCTCCAGGGCGGATCGCTCCGCCCCACAGCCGTCCCACCCGCTTCGGAGGGCACATGGCCGTCAGCAAACCCGCCACCCTCGCGCGGGGCCTCGCCGCCCTGCTCCTCGCGGCGGCGTCCGCATCCACCGCACCCGCCTTCGCCGCCACGCCTGCTCCGGCCGCCCTCGGTCCGGCTGTCCTCGATCCGGCTGCCCTCGATCCGGCTGCCCTCGACGCCGCGATCGCCGCCCGGCCGGGCGACCCGGTGGCGGGCGCGGTCGCCCGGGTGACGGCCGACGGCCTGGTCTGGCGCGGCAGCGCCGACGATCCGGTGAGCGGGCGGCCGGTGGCGCCGGACGCGGCGTTCCGGATCGGCAGCATCAACAAGACCTTCGTCGCCGCGGTGCTGCTCCAACTCGCCGCCGAGCAGCGGATCTCCCTGGACGGAACCGTCCAGCAGTACCTGCCCGGCACGCTGCCCGCGAGCTTCACGCTGCCGATCACCGTCCGTCAACTCCTCGACCACACCAGCGGACTTCCGCAGGCCGTCGAGGGCCCGGAACTCGAGGGCACCGAGCTGGAGAAGCGCGACGGCCTGATCGCCAACCGCTTCGCGATCGAGACGCTCGACCTGGTCGTCCAGCGGACGCTCCGGCCCCACCCGGAGCGCGGCCTGCCCGAGGCCGGCCCGGCCTTCGATCCGGGCAGCGAGCAGGAGTACAACAACTTCAACTACCGGGTGGCGGGCCGGATCATCGAGCAGGTGACGGGGCACACGATCAGGGAGGAGGTGACGGCCCGCATCCTGAAGCCGCTCGGCCTGCGGCACACCGAGGTGACGGAGGGCAGGCCCGCGATGCCCGAGCCCCACCTGGCCGGCTACGTCCCCGACAGCGCCGACACCCCGACGGACGTCTCCGAGCAGGGCGGCAACCCGGAGTCGATGGTGTCCACCCCGGCCGACCTGGACAGGTTCCTGCGCGCCCTGCTCGACGGCGAACTCCTGCCTCCGCAGCAGCTGCACGACCTGCTCACCCTGCCGCGCGACGCCTCCGGCCGGCTGGTGCCCGTACGCGGAGCGGGCGAGTGCCTGTTCGGTCCGGACAAGGGTCGGGCCTGCTACAGCGCCGGACTGATGGCCGTCCCGCTGCGGGACGGCACGGTGCTCTGGGGCAAGACCGGGCACGACCTCGGGTACTCCGACGGCTTCTTCACCACCCCGGACCTGCGCAGGCGGCTGGTCTACTCCGTCGGCGCCGGGAGCGGCACCCCGGCACCGGCGCTCCGCCTCGCCGCCACGACCTTCGGCCCCTTCGCCCCCTGAGCCCGACCGGACCGGACCGGACCGGCAAGCCACACCAGCGCCCTCCCCCCACCGTCGAAAGGAAGCAGATGATCAGCATCCCCGGCGGGCTCGCCCGCACCACCATTGACCGTGAGGGAGCCCCCGGCGCGGCCTGGATCGCCGAACTCCCCGGCCTCGCCGCCGAGCTGCTGGAACGCTGGGGCTGCGTGCCGGACGGCGCCGCCACCCACGGCGGGGTCGGCCTGATCCTCCCGGTCCGGCAGGCGGCCGAGCGCGTGGCCGTACTGAAGGTCTCGTTCCCCCACCCGGGCAACGTCCACGAGCCGGACGCCTTCGCGGTGTGGGCGGGCCGGGGCGCCGTCCGGCTCTACGAACGGGACGACGAGCGCTTCGCGATGCTGCTCGAACGGGCGAGCCCGGCCACGCTCGCGGAGGCCCGGGACGGCGACGAGGTGCCGACGGTCGCCGGGCGGCTCAGCCGGCGGCTCGCCGTCCCGGCGCCCCCGGGCCTGCCCCGGCTGAGCGAGCAGGCCGCGGAATGGGAGGCCGCCCTGCGCGCCGACGCGGCCTCCCTCTCCCACCCCCTGCCGGCCCGCACGGTCGGCGCCGCCCTCGCCACCGTCCGCGAACTCGCCCGCACCCAGCCGGACGTGCTCGTCCACGGGGACCTCCACCCCCGCAACATCCTGCGGGCGGAGCGCGAACCCTGGCTGGCCGTGGACCCCAAGGGCTACGTGGGAGACCGCGCCTACGACGGCGGCACCCTGCTCAAGGTCCATGCCCTGACGCTGCTCGACGCGCAGGACCGGCAGCGCGCACTCCTCCGCGCGCTCGACGTCTTCGCCGAGGCCGCCGAGCTGGACCGCGAACGCCTCCGCCGCTGGACCCAACTCCACGCCGTCCAGGCCGCCTTCCACGGTCGGCGGCACGGCTTCCGGCTCGCCCGAGGAGGCCCCGGGCTCGACCGGCTCACCCGGTACGCGGACGAGCTCGCCGAAGTACTCACCCCCGCCTGACCGGCGCCCACCACCACCGGCAACCACCCGACGACCGCCTACGGGCGCCCAAGGAGGCCCGCGACCACCGACCGTCACCGAGAAGCGCCCGGCCCAGGAATCACGTTGGCGGTCGGCGGCCCGCACTGCCTATGGTCGGGGGATGACCACTCGAACCTTCCGCATCATGGTGCGCGGCGTCTTCGACGGCCTCACCGCCGACCAGCGTGCCGAACTGCTCGCCGCCGCCCCCGAGCACGACGTGCTGCGCGCCGCCTTCACCCGCGAGGGCCACCTCAGCTACGACGTCTCCGCCCGGGCCGCCTTCACCTTCCGCTTCCTCGACGAGGGCGAGGCCGAGGAGGACATCCTGGAGGCCACCGAGCGGGCCGAGCAGTCGGCGCGGGACTGGCTCACCGAACGCGGCTACGGCTACAAGAACCTCCGCTCCCAGGCCGAGGACCTCTCCCAGGCCCCGCTCGGCAAGCGTCAGCGCCGCGCCGCCAACACCGCACACTGACCCACCCCTCCCCTCCCCCCTCCGCCACCTCCTTGACGGCTCGCCCTAGCGCTATACTTGAGCAGTCAAGGAGGTGGCAATGACAGAGCGTCCAGACCATCAGCGTTCAGACCAGCAGCAGCCGGACCAGGTGGACCGGGCCGCGACCGGGCCGGCCGCAACGAGCCCGAGCCCCGATCCCCTGGACACCGCCCTGCGGCTGGTCCGCGCCCAGACCGCCGTGGTCAAGCGCTTCGACGCGGGCCTCAGCCGCCTGCACGGCGTCAGCCTGGCCGACTTCACCATGCTGCTCCACCTCTCCCAGGCCCCCGGCGGCCGGATGCGCCGGGTCGACCTCGCCGAGGCCCTCGGGCTCACCGCCTCCGGCGTGACCCGCGGCCTCGCACCGCTGGAGCGGATCGGCCTGGTCGCCCGCGAGGCCGCCGCCCGCGACGCCCGGGTCACCTACGCCGCCCTCACCCCGACCGGCCGCGAGCGGCTCGCCGAGATGCTGTACACCGCCCGCAAGGTCGCCGCCGAGCACTTCGCGGCGGAGCAGTGGAGCGCCGAGGACCTCGGCCGGCTGTCCACCCTGCTCACCCGCCTCGGCGGCACCGCCCCCGGCCGGCACCTCGGCTGATCCGCCCGCCTCACCGCCCCCGCGCACGCCCTTCCGCACCCCGCCACACCCTCCACCCGAGCCCACGTCCTAGGCTGGCCCCGCACCATGGGGCACCTCCCGTGCCATCCGCAACAACCGGCACTACCCGCACCACCCGCACCACCCCACCCCGCGAAGGGCCGCACCATGACCGACACCCCCGACACCGGGCCCGGCCCGGAGCGCGCCCTCGCGGACGCCCAACGCGCGCACTGGCAGCAGACCTACACCGCCAACCCGGGGATGTACGGCGAGCGGCCCTCCGCCCCCGCCGAGTACGCCGCCGGAGTGTTCGCCGCCGCCGGGGCCCCGGAGGTGCTGGAACTCGGCGCCGGTCACGGACGCGACGCACTGCACTTCGCCCGGGCGGGTTTCCGCGTCCTGGCCGCCGACTTCAGCCCGACCGGCCTGGAGCAGTTGCGCGCCACCGCGGCGGACCAGGGCCTGGCCGACCGGCTCTCGGTCCTCGCCCACGACGTCCGCGACCCGCTGCCCCTCCCCGACGCCTCCGTCGACGCGGTCTTCGCCCACATGCTGCTCTGCATGGCGCTCTCCACCGGAGAGATCGAGGCGCTCGTCGCCGAGGTTCGCCGGGTCCTGCGCCCGGGCGGCACCCTCGTCCACACCGTCCGCCACACCGGCGACGCCCACTACGGCGCCGGCACCGGCCACGGAGACGACATCTGGGAGCACGGCGGCTTCGCCGTCCACTTCTTCCCCCGCGAGCTGGTGGACAGGCTCGCCGAAGGCTGGCACCTGACCGACGTCCACCCCTTCGAGGAGGGCGAACTGCCCCGCCGCCTCTGGCGCATCACCCAGGAGAAGCCCCGATGACCGCCCCCGACGCCACCGCAGGGACCCCCGAAACCGCCGCCCCCGACGCCCCGAACGCCCCCGACCTCACCATCGACGGCACCGGCCTGCTCTGCGTCCAGCTCCTGCTCCGGCTGCGCGCCCGGATCGCGCACCTCCCCGCCGGCGCGGTGGTCCACATCCACACCACCGACCCCGCCGCCCCGCTCGACCTCCCCGCCTGGTGCCACCTGACCGGCCACGAGTACCTCGGCCAGGTCCCGTACGAGGCCACCGACCGCGAGGTGTACGCGCTGCGCCTCACCTCCGCCCCGGTCCAGACGCGCCCCGACCGCCCCTGGCACCCGGCCCCCGTCACCGACTGACCGGCTGACCGACCCGCCCCGCAGGGCGCACCCGGAGCGGGCCACGGCTGCCGCACGCTCCAGGAAGCCTGGCAACGGGCCCGAGGACGGCTCGCGGCCGAGGCCCCCGCAGCGACCGGTGTGCCACCATGATGAGGTACGAACGATCCAGCGCCACAGGGAGGTTGACCGCCGTGGACCCGATCATCAGCTGCCGCTGGCAGGACCCGAGCGGCGAGTGGGCCCTGACCGTCGGCCACAACGGCGACGCCTGGGAACTGCTCGCCTCGGCCCCCTCCTCGTCGGAGTCGATCCCCTTCGCGAACCCGGACGAGGTCCGCCGGCTCGCCCAGGCCCTGCTGGACCTGCCCGCCGAACCCGAGCCGTACGAGTTCGAGTGGCAGCTCTCCCGCAGCGGGCCGGCCCCCGCCCCGGGCGGGCCGCAGCCCCACTTCGCGACCTTCGCCGTCGGCCTCGACCCCACCGACGACCACCGCCCGTACCTCGCCTACCAGTCCTACTACGACCTGGGCCGGGCCACCGGACTCGGCCTGGAGGTGATCTGCGAGGACCCGCCGGTCGACCACCTCCGCGCCCAGGCCCACGCCTTCCTCACCACCTTCTCCGGCCCCACCCGCCGGTAGCCGTACAGACCCACGGCCCCACCGCCCCGCCTCCTTGCCACCCCACCGCCGAGCAGCCCCGACTCACGCCACCGCGCGCACCGCCCAGTCCACCTCGGCCGCCCAACTCTCCGGCGCGGCCCAACCGTTGACCACCGCCAGCAGCTCCAGGTACCGCTCCCGCCGCGGATCGGCCATCGCCCCCAGCCGCTCCGCCAACCGGTCGCGCACCGCCCCGGCTTCCCCCGGCACCGCCCCCGCGCAGCACCGCCCGTACCGCTCCACCAGCACCGCGACGACCGCCGCCGCCTCCGCCGACCCGGGCTCCACCCCGGCCGCGACCGCCGGCCCGGCCAACTCCCGCACCGCCACCGCCAGTCCGGGCCTCGGCAGCCCCGTTCCGGCCGCCTCTGCGGCCTCCGCCTCGGCGAGCCCGCGCAGCAGCGCCCGGAACCCGGCGTCCCCCGCCAGCTGCGCCAACTCCACCCAGGCCTCGACCTGTTCGACCGACGGCTCCTCCGGCAGCTCCGGCGTCAACGAGCGCGCCACCGCGGCGAACCGCCCGCCGCCCCCGACCCCGCCGTCTTCGATCCCGCCGAACACCCCCGTCAGGAACTCCCCGATCAGGCGTCCCCGTTCATCCTCCGTGAGCCGGGCCAACCGGTGCACGAGCGTCAACTCCTCAGGTGTGGAACCCATCCTGGCCACCGCCCCGAGCACCGCCCGCCGCAGCCGCAGCACCCGGATCTGGAGGTCGATCGCCTCCGCCTGCGCGGCGGCGACGTCGGCCGGCGTCAGTTCACGCTCCACCACCCGCCGGATCGCGGGTAGTCCGAGCCCGAGTTCCCGCAGGGCAAGGACCAGTTCGAGGCGCGCGACGGCCTCGGGGCCGTACCGCCGGTGGCCGGCCGGGTTGCGGTCGGCCGGCGACACGATCCCCTGGTCCGAGTAGAAGCGGACGGTCTTGACCGTCAGCCCCGTGCGCCGGGCCAGCTCGCCGATCGTCCAGAGCGCGTCGCCGTTCATGGCCACCACCCTGCTACCTCCCCCTACGGGAGATGCAAGCCGCCCACGGCCGCGGCCGCCCCCGTCTCACCCACGGGGCCCGCGCCGACGCCCCTCCTCCCGCCCGGAGCGCCGCGGTGTCCGCCAGGCGGCGAACAGGATGCCCGCCGCGCCGATGACCGCCTGGAGCGCCCCCGTACCGGCCAGCAGGCAGATCAGGGTGCACACCGCCAGGATCGACATCAGGGCGATCAGATCGAGCGCGCGGCCGTCCGTCCCGGCACCACCGTCACCCCGCGAACCGGCAGGCTCCCCCGTCGAACGTCGAATCTCCGATGACACTGCCGCCTCCCACGGCCGGGGAGGGCAGCGCCGCGGATCCGACTCCACACAACGAAACAGCCGCATCGCGCCGCATGTCTTGTGGGGTTGCTTCCCCGGCTTCCGCCGCTCGACGCGACGAAGCCTGCCCCCAAAGATCATGCAGCCGAGCGGCTACACAGCAGCCATGGAAGCCGACATCCGACGCCGCGTCAACCCCGCCCGGACAGGCGGCGGTTCACCTGCCGGAGCCGACCGGCCAGCCTCCCCGCCGAAGCGACGACCCCCGCCGAGGTGACGACCCCGGCCGGGGAAGCGACCCCGACCGGGGAGGCGGCATCGGCACCCCGCCGTCAGGCGGTACGCCGCAGCAGCGCCAGGTACATCGCGTCCGTCCCGTGCAGGTGCGGCCACAGCTGCACGTCCGGCCCGTCGCCGAGCGCCGGGACGCCGGGCAGCAGCGGGCGCGCGTCGATCCACTCGACCCGGCCGCCCTCGGCCCGCAGCACGTCGTCCACGACCGCCCGGGTCTCCGCGAGGTGCGGCGAGCAGGTCGCGTAGCCGACCACGCCGCCGACCCGGGTGGCCTCGATGGCCGAACGCAGCAGGTCCCGCTGGAGCGGGCCGAAGGCCGCGATGTCCGCCGGCCGACGCCGCCAGCGCGCCTCCGGGCGGCGGCGCAGCGCGCCGAGGCCGGAGCACGGCACGTCGACCAGCACCCGGTCGAAGCCTTCGGACCGCCAGGCCGGGCGCGTCCCGTCGGCCGCGATCACGGTGTACGGGCCGGGGTTGCCCGCCAGCGCCCGTGCCACCAACCGGGCCCGGTGCGGCTGCTTCTCGCTCGCGACCAGCGCCGCGCCCCGCTCCGCGGCCAGCGCGCCGAGCAGCGCGGCCTTGCCGCCGGGGCCCGCGCAGCCGTCCAGCCAGAGCCCGTCCGGCCCGTCCAGCGGCGCCGCGGCCAGTGCCAGCGCGACCAGCTGGCTGCCCTCGTCCTGCACGCCCGCCCGGTTCTCCTGGACCGCCGCGACCGCGCCCGGGTCGCCGCCCTCGGCGAGCCGCAGGGCGAACGGGGACCAGCGGCCCGGTTCGGCCTCGGGCAGCGCGTCGGCCAGCTCGTCGACGGTGGCCCGGCCGGGTCGGGCGACCAGGGTGACCTCGGGCCGCTCGTTGTCGGCCCGCAGCAGCTCCTCCATCGCGGCGCGCCCGGAGGCGTCCGGCTGCCAGCGGCCGAGCGAGTCCCAGAGCGCGGAGACCACCCAGCGCGGGTGCGAGTGCACGACCGCCAGGTGGTCCTCGGCGTCCTTGTCGTACGGCGGGGCGACCTTCTCGATCCAGGCGTCCAGGTCGTGGGCGCTGATCCGGCGCAGCACGGCGTTGACGAACTTGGCCTTGCCGTCGCCGAGCACCACCCGGGCCAGCTCGACGGTCGCCGAGACGGCCGCGTGGCTGGGGATGCGGGTGGTGAGCAGCTGGTGGGCGCCGAGCGAGAGCACGTCCAGCACCGGCGGGTCGACCTTGCCGAGCGGCCGGTCGATGCAGGCGGCGATGACCGCGTCGTAGGTGCCCTGCAGGCGCAGGGTGCCGTAGACCAGCTCGGTGGCGAGGGCGGCGTCGCGCCGGTCCATGCCCTTCTGCTCGGCCTCGCGGAGCAGCGAGGGCAGGATCAGGTTGGCGTACGCGTCGCGCTCGTCGACGGCACGCAGCGCGCGGAACGCGACGATCCGGGCCGGGTCCTTCTTCGGGCGGCGGTGCGGGCGGGGGGCGCGCTTGGCGCTGGGGGTGGTCACAGGTGCCTCAAGGTGCTGCGGTGGTTATCAACGAACGGTGGTTAGCAACGAACTCGGACGACAACGCAATCAGACGACAACGAAGTCGAACGAACACGGACGATCTCAAACGAACAGTAGCGCCAAACCGGAGCGTCAGCCCCCGAAGCGCTCCCCCGCCTCCAGGCGCGCGCCCCGGGCCCAGTCGGCGGCCCGCATCTCCTTCTTCCCCTGCGGACGCACCTCCCCGAGCTCGATGTCGTGGCTGCCGGTCCCGACCCGGACGCTGTTCTTGCCCGCCATCGCGACCTCTCCCGGCGCCAGCCCGGTGGAGTCCGGCAGCAGCCTGACCGGCCCGGTGACCTTCAGCCGCTCGCCCCGGAACTCCGTCCAGGCCCCCGGCGCCGGCGCGCAGCCGCGCACCACCCGGTCGATCCGCAGCGCGGGGTGGCTCCAGTCGATCCGCGCGTCCTCGACGCTGATCTTCGGCGCGAGCGTGACGCCCTCGGCGGGCTGCGGAACGGCGTGCAGGGAGCCGTCCTCGATGCCGTCCATGGTGGCCGCGAGCAGCCGCGCACCGGAGAGGGAGAGCCGGGTGAGCAGCTCGCCGCTGGTGTCGGTCGGGCGGATCTCCTCGGTGATCACGCCGTAGACCGGGCCGGAGTCCAGGCCCTGCTCGATCAGGAAGGTGGACGCGCCGGTGACCTCGTCGCCGGCCAGCACCGCGTGCTGGACCGGGGCCGCGCCACGCCAGGCGGGCAGCAGCGAGAAGTGCAGGTTGACCCAGCCGTGCTTGGGGATCTCCAGGGTGCCGGGGCGCAGCAGCGCGCCGTAGGCGACCACCGGGCAGCAGTCGGGGGCGAGTTCGGTGAGCCGGGCGACGAAGTCCGGGTCGCTGGGCTTCGCCGGCTTGAGGACCTCGATCCCGGCCTCCTCGGCGCGCTGGGCGACGGGGCTGGCGACCAGCTTGCGCCCGCGCCCGGCCGGGGCGTCGGGGCGGGTGACCACGGCGACGACCTCGTGCCGGTCCGAGGCGAGCAGGGCGTCCAGGGCGGGAACGGCGACCTCGGGGGTGCCGGCGAAGACGAGACGCATCAAGTGCCTTTCTGCAAACGGAAGTTCAAGAAACCAACGAAGACCGACAACGACCGGGGAAGACCACCGGGGCCACCAGGACCGCCGGCAGCGACGGAACCGAAGGAACCGGCCGGACTCAGCGGGCGGAACCGAAGGTGCTGTGCGGCGAGACCTTGACCACCGGGGCCGGCCCGGCGCCCCAGTCCGCCTCCCGGATCGCCTTCAGCGCGGCCTTGCGCTGCTCGCGGTCCAACCGGTCGATGAAGATGATGCCGTCCAGGTGGTCGGTCTCGTGCTGGATGCACCGGGCGAGCAACTGCGTGCCCTCCACCGTCACCGGATCGCCGTACATGTTGAAGCCCTTGGCCACCACGCCGTACGCGCGCGTGGTGTCGTAGCGCAGGCCCGGCAGCGACAGGCAGCCCTCGGGGCCGTCCTGCTCCTCCTCGCTCAGCGACAGGTCCGGGTTGATCAGGTGCCCGGTGACGCCGTCCACGTGGTACGTGAACACCCGCAGCGAGACGCCGAGTTGCGGCGCGGCGAGGCCGGCGCCGGGGGCGTCCAGCATGGTGTCGGTGAGGTCGCCGACCAGCTTGCGCAGTTCCTTGTCGAAGGTGGTCACCGGCTGGGCGGTGGACCGCAGGACGGGGTCTCCGAAGAGACGGATCGGCTGGATCGCCACGGGGTACGGGCTCCTGTCCGTAGGGGCGCGGGCTGCGGTCGGCGGCTGGTTCACCCGCCAGTCTATGCAACCCGCGCGGCCGCCCGCCGAGGGCTTCCCCGGAGCCCTGACCGGCACCGGACCGGCACCGCCTCAGGGCCCGGACCGGCGCCGGATCAGCACCGGATCGCCGCCGGATCGCCGCCCGGCACGCCCCGACTGTGCCGAGCCGCGTTACCCCGGCCCCCGCTTCGGCGTTGGTCAAGAGAGATTGACCGGGGCCGGGCACACGGGACACCGCGTCCCGGCCGAGCTGAACCGTACGGAAGGTGGCACGTAGGCCATGGCCGAGCAGATCAACCACGACGCCCGGGCGCGGGCGAGCCTGCACCTGCTGGTGCGGGACATCGAGCGGGTGAGGCGGCAGGTCGACGCGCTGCGGACGCTCACCGCTCAACTGGGCAACGTCTACCGTCCGCGCCGACCGAGCACCTCGGCCGGCTTCGTGGTGTACGGGCGGGCGCCGGCGCCGACCGTGCGCCTGGCACAGGAGCTGCGGGAGAGCGTGGAGACCCTGGTGGCGGCGGCGGTCGAGTTCGACCGGGCGCTGGGGTTCTCCTGGGACTCGGTGGGCTCCGCCCTCGGGGTCACCAAGCAGGCGGTGCACCGGCGCTACGGGATGCGCCGGCCGACCAGCGAACTCCTCGCCGCGAGCGGCGCCGTCCCGGGCCAGGCCCGTCCGGACCGCTCCGAGGAGCTGCCCACGGGCACCGAGCGCACCGGACTGGCCACGACCGTCCCGGCGGCCCGCCAGGGCGGCCTGGACGGTCGCGCCCTGGAGCGCGCCACGATCGACCGCACCGGCATCGACCGCACGCCGATGGACCGCACCACGATCGACCGCACGCCCATCGACCGAACCGGCATCGACCGCGCCGGCATCGACCGGGGCGCGCTGGACCGCCCCGGCATCGACCGCAGCACGATCGACCGCACCCCCGTCGACCGCACCACGACCGACCGCAGCACCCCCGTCGACCGCCCCCAGGCGGACCGACCCGGCATCCCGCTGCGCGGCTGACCGAGCCACGCACCCGGGCCGTCCGGGGCGGGGTGGCCCACTCACCCCGCCCCGCCGGGCCGCCGGTCCCCAAGCCCCCGAACGCGACGCACCCACCCGCGAGCCCCCGAAGCCCCCGACCCCCGCCCCTCAGCCGATGTCCGTCTCAGCCGATGTCCGTCGGATCCACCCGCACCCGCACCGGCTCCGCCGTCCGCAGCGCGATCCGCGCGATCTGCGCCGCCTTGAGCGCCGCCGCCAGCGCGGCCCCCTGCCCGGGCGGCACCCGCAGCAGCGCCCGCTCCTGCTCCTCCCCCCGCAGCGCCGGCGAGGGCACCGGCCCGAGCACGTCCGCCTCCTCCGGCAGCCGGATCAGGTTCAGCAGGTCCGCGACCGCCGAGGGGCTGCCGCTCACCGAGGCCATCCTGGACACCGGCGGGAAGTGCAGCTGCGCCCGTTCGTCCCGCTCCAGCCCGGCGTGCCCCAGCGGATCCCACCGGACCAGTGCCTGCACCGGACGGGCCGAGGGCTCGGCGACCACGACCACCGTCCCGCCCTCCGTCGAGGGCCGCGCCAGCGCGGCCGCCGTGAGCCAGAGCCGCAGCGTCTCCTCCCCCGCCCGCAGGTCCGGCCGGCCCAGCAGCGCCCAGCCGTCCAGCAGCAGTACGGCCCCGTACCCGCCGCCGCCCTCGACCACCGGTTCCGCGCCGGGCGTGGAGATCACCAGGGAGGGTTCGTCCGGCACGGTGGCCAGCACCGCCTCCCGGCCCGAGGTCCGCACCGGGATGCGCGGGAACGCCTTGCCCAGCTCCTCCGCCGTCCGCCGGGCCCCGACCACCTGGGCCCGCAGCCGGAAGGACCCGCACTCGGGGCAGTGCCAGTCGTTCTCCGGCTCCCCGCACCAGGCGCAGCACAGCGTGGCGTCCGCCGAGGGCGCCTCCAGCGGCCCCTCGCAGCGCCGGCAACGGGCGGGGGTCCGGCAGCGCCCGCAGGCCAGCCGGGGCACGTAGCCGCGCCGGGGCACCTGGATGAGCACCGGGTGCCCGGCGGCCAGCGACTCCCGGGCGGCCTCCCAGGCCACCGAGGGCAGCCGGGCGGCCTGGGCGGCGGCGTCCCGGTGCTGGTCCTGGTCGGTGACGGTCCGCACCCGGGGCGCGGCCTGCCGCACCGTCTCGCGGTCCGCGACCAGCGGGCGCGCCCAGCCGGTGCTGACCAGCTGCGCGCCCTCCACCGTCACCGCGTGCCCGCCGAGCAGCACCGCGGCGCCCTCATCGGCGGCCCGCAGCAGCGCCACCTCGCGCACGTGCGGGTGCGGGGCGCGCGGGTCGCTGTGGCTGCCGTCGCCGTCCGACCAGACGACGACCAGCCCGAGGTCCCGGACCGGCGCGAACATGGTGGCCCTGGTCCCGATCACGGCGCGCACCGAGCCCCGGCTCACCGCGAGCCAGCGCTTGTACCGCTCGCGCGGGCCGAGGTCGGCCTCCAGCGCCACGTGCGCCCCGGGGCCGAGCAGTTCGGTCAGCGCCTGGTCGACCCGGGCCACCGAGCGCCCCTCCGGGAGCACGACCAGCGCCCCGCGCCCGCCGGCCAGGGTCGCGGCCACGGCGCGCGCGATCTCGTACGGCCAGCCGGGCCCGGGCAGCGCCGCCCAGACCGCGCGAGGCGAGCCGCCGGCGGTGAGCGAGGCGAGGAAGTCGGGCCCGGCGGGGTAGCGCTGCCAGCCGCCGGGGGCCGGGGCGGCCGGGCGCGGCAGCGGCGGCGGCGAGGGTTCGGCCTCGGCCTTGGCGTGCCGGGGCGGGACGGCCAGCTGGAGCACGTCGGCCAGTGTCCCGGCGTACCGGTCGGCGACGGTCCGGCACAGCCGCAGCAGCTGCGGGGTGAGCACCGGCTCGGGCGAGAGCACCTGGGCCAGCGGGGCGAGCGGGCCGGCGAAGTCGCTCTTCTCCAGCCGGGCGACGATGAACCCGTCGTGCAGTTCCCCGCCCTCGCGCTGGCCCTTCACCACCCGCGCCCCGAACCGCACCCGCACCCGCACCCCGGGCTGGGCCTCCTCGGCCATGGCGGCCGGCACCGCGTAGTCGAAGAACTTGTCGATGGTGAGCACGCCCTTGTCCACCACGACCCGGGCCACCGGCAGGTGCTCGGCCCGCTTGGCCCCGTGCCAGGTGCGCGGCTTGGCCCGCTTGACCGTCTCCCGGATGAACGCCAGCTGCTCCGGCTCGGCGGCCCCGTTCTCCCCTGTGCTGCTCATCGCCACCAAGTACTACCAGGTCACACCGACAATGCACGAAGCGGCGCCCACCCCCGAACGGGGACGGGCGCCGCTTCCGGGCGCTACGGGCCGAGCGTCAGAACGCTACGGGCCGACGCTCGGGCGCCGGGCTCAGGACGTCAGTCCTGGACGGCGGCCTTCAGCTGCTCCACGCGGTCGGTGCGCTCCCAGGTGAAGTCCGGCAGCTCACGGCCGAAGTGGCCGTACGCGGCGGTCTGGGAGTAGATCGGGCGCAGCAGGTCCAGGTCGCGGATGATCGCGGCCGGACGGAGGTCGAAGACCTCGGAGACGGCCTTCTGGATCGCCAGGACCGGCACCGACTCGGTGCCGAAGGTCTCCACGAACAGGCCGACCGGCTCGGCCTTGCCGATCGCGTACGCGACCTGCACCTCGGCGCGGCGGGCGAGGCCGGCGGCGACGATGTTCTTCGCCACCCAGCGCATCGCGTACGCGGCCGAGCGGTCCACCTTGGACGGGTCCTTGCCGGAGAAGGCGCCGCCGCCGTGGCGGGCCATGCCGCCGTAGGTGTCGATGATGATCTTGCGGCCGGTGAGGCCGGCGTCGCCCATCGGGCCGCCGATCTCGAAGCGGCCGGTCGGGTTGACCAGCAGGCGGTAGCCCTCGGTGGTCAGCTTGATGCCCTGCTCGGCCAGCGCCTTCAGCTCCGGCTCGACGACGAACTCGCGGATGTCCGGGGTGAGCAGCGACTCCAGGTCGATGTCACTGGCGTGCTGGGTGGAGACGACCACGGTGTCGAGGCGGACGGCCTTGTCGCCGTCGTACTCGATGGTGACCTGGGTCTTGCCGTCGGGGCGCAGGTAGGGGATGGTCCCGTTCTTGCGCACCTCGGTCAGGCGGCGGGAGAGGCGGTGCGCCAGGGTGATCGGCAGCGGCATGAGCTCGGGCGTCTCGTCGGACGCGTAGCCGAACATCAGGCCCTGGTCACCGGCGCCCTGCTTGTCCAGGTCGTCAGCGCCGTCCCCCTGGGTGGAACCCTCGACCCGTGCCTCGTACGCGGTGTCGACGCCCTGCGCGATGTCGGGCGACTGGGCACCGATGGACACCGACACGCCGCAGGAGGCGCCGTCGAAGCCCTTCTTGGAGCTGTCGTAGCCGATCTCCAGGATCTTGTCCCGGACGAGCTGGGCGATCGGCGCGTACGCCTTGGTGGTCACCTCGCCGGCCACGTGCACCTGGCCGGTGGTGATGAGCGTCTCCACGGCGACCCGGGACGTCGGGTCCTCCCGCAGGAGAGCGTCAAGGATGGTGTCGCTGATCTGGTCAGCGATCTTGTCGGGGTGTCCCTCGGTCACGGACTCCGAGGTGAACAGGCGGCGAGACACAGCGCTCCCTGGGGTTGCAGCGGCTGCTGACTGAAGTTCCCCGGCTCGTACCGGGGAACTCCGGAAAGACTTGATTCCTGGAGTCTAACGGTCTGGTTCCGCCGAACGTCACCCGCTTCAGGATTTCTCGACCGCCGCGCGAGCGAATCCGATCAGTTGCCGCCTGTTTCCAGCCGCTTTGCGACCAGGTCCCAGACCACGTCCGCGAGCGCCTCCTTCGGGCCCACCGGAACGGCCGTCTCGCTGCCGTCCGAGCCCAGCACCACGGCCTCGTTGACGTCCGTGCCGAAGGCCTTGCCGTTGCCCACCTCGTTCACGACCAGCAGGTCACAGCCCTTGCGCGCGAGCTTGGCGCGGCCGTTGGCGAGCACGTCGTCCGTCTCCGCCGCGAAACCCACCACGAGTTGGCCCGAACGGGCCCGGTGGGCCGAGAGCTCGGCCAGGATGTCCGGATTGCGGACCAGCGCGACCGCGGCCGGTTCGACCCCCTCGACCTTCTTGATCTTGCCGGTGGCGTACTCGGCGGGCCGGAAGTCCGCCACCGCCGCGGCCATCACCACGGCGTCCGCGTCCTTGACCGCCTCCAGCGCCGCCTCGCGCAGCTCCAGCGCGGTCGAGACGTGCACCACGTCCACCCCGGCCGGGTCCGGCAGCTCGGCGTTGGCCGAGAGCAGCGTCACCCGGGCCCCGCGCGCCGCGGCCGTCACGGCGAGCGCGTAGCCCTGCTTGCCGGAGGAGCGGTTGCCCAGGTAGCGCACCGGGTCCAGCGGCTCCCGGGTGCCGCCGGCCGAGACCACCACGTGCCGGCCGGCCAGGTCGGTCGGCACCGGCCCGCCGCGGCGCAGCACGGCCTTGCACGCCTCGAAGATCGCGGAGGGCTCGGGCAGCCGGCCCTTGCCGGTGTCCTTGCCGGTCAGCCGCCCGACGGCCGGCTCCAGCACGATCACGCCCCGGCGGCGCAGCGTGGCGACGTTGTCCCGGGTGGCCGGGTGCTCCCACATCTCGGTGTGCATGGCGGGCGCCAGCACCACCGGGCAGCGGGCGGTGAGCAGGGTGTTGGTCAGCAGGTCGTCGGCGAGGCCGTGGGCGGCCTTGGCGATCAGGTCGGCGGTGGCCGGGGCGACCACGACCAGGTCGGCCTGCTGCCCGATCCGCACGTGCGGCACCTCGTGCACGCGCTCCCAGGTCTCGGTGGCGGCCGGGCGGCCGGACAGCGCGGCCCAGGTGGCCTCGCCGACGAAGTGCAGCGCGGCCGCGGTCGGCACCACGGTGACCTGGTGGCCGGACTCGGTGAAGCGGCGCAGCAGCTCGCACGCCTTGTACGCGGCGATCCCGCCGCTCACGCCGAGGACCACGCGGGGGGCGTCCGCACTCAGAGTCATCTACCGGCCTTTCTCCGCATCGGGCTCCGCATCGGGAACGCGCCCACCCTACGGCCCCCCGGCCCCGCCCCGCACAGCGCCCCGGCCCGACCCCGTACGGCGCTCCGCACCGCGCTCCGGCGCCGGGAACGCCGGAGGGCCCGGCGGAAACGATTCCGCCGGGCCCTCCCGGAAATTCAGCGACCGCCTCAGGCAGCCTCGACCGCCTCGGCGGTCAGCATGCCCGCGTTGATCTCGCGCAGCGCGATCGACAGCGGCTTCTCGTGCACGTGGGTGTCGACCAGCGGGCCGACGTACTCCAGCAGGCCCTCGCCGAGCTGGGAGTAGTAAGCGTTGATCTGGCGCGCGCGCTTGGCGGCGTAGATCACGAGGCTGTACTTGGAGTCGGTGGCCTCGAGCAGCTCGTCGATCGGCGGGTTGATGATGCCCTCGGGCGCGGTCATGGAAGAGGACACGCTAAAACCTTCCGAAAGGGTGGAAAAGACAGACAGGTCAGGCTACACCGAGCAAGGCTAGCAGTTCGGCCGCTACCTGCTCGACCGAGGTGTTGACAAGGGTCGTGTCGAACTCGGGCTCGGCCGCGAGCTCGATCGTGGCCGCCGCCAGCCGCTTCTCGATCACGTCCTGCGACTCGGTGCCCCGGCCGGTCAGCCGGCGGACCAGCTCGTCCCAGCTCGGCGGGGCCAGGAAGACCAGCTGCGCCTCGGGCATCGACTCGCGCACCTGCCGGGCGCCCTGGAGGTCGATCTCCAGCAGCACCGGCTCGCCGCGCTCCAGCTTCTCCTGCACGGCCGCACGCGGGGTCCCGTAACGGTTCCCGGCGAACTCGGCCCACTCCAGCAGCTCGCCGTTGGCGACCAGCTTGTCGAACTCGTCGTTGTCGACGAAGTGGTACTGGACCCCGTTCTTCTCGCCGGGCCTCGGGTGCCGGGTCGTCGCCGACACCGAGAGCCAGACCTCGGGGTGCATCTTCCTCATATGAGCGACGACCGTGCTCTTGCCGACCCCCGAAGGGCCGGAGAGCACGGTCAGCCGCGGACGCTCACTCATGCACCGATTATCCCGGATCGCGGGGGATCCTGGGACCACGGGGGCACGGTCAGGCGGCGCCACCGCCGAACTCCCGCTCCAGGGAAGCGATCTGGTTCGTACCGAGGCCGCGGACACGCCGGCTCTCACTGATGCCGAGGCGCTCCATGATCTGCTTGGCGCGGACCTTGCCGACGCCGGGAAGGGACTCGAGCAGAGCCGAGACCTTCATCTTGCCGATCACGTCGTTGTCGGCCTTGCCGGCCTTGATCACCTCGTGCAGGGAGGCGCCGGAGTGCTTGAGCCGGTTCTTGACCTCGGCGCGCTCCCGGCGAGCCTCGGCGGCCTTGGCGAGCGCGGCGGTGCGCTGTTCAGGGGTAAGGGGCGGAAGGGCCACGCCGTTCACCTCAGGGTGTGGATGGATGGATTGAGCTAGGACTGGTTTCGGTACCGAGGACACCGTCCGCAAGGGGAACCACAAGGCCCTGACCTGCGGGAGCCACGGAAATCGCGGCTCGCCGATGACCTATCGCCGGACACTACCCGGATTGCGGCGCCACGTCAGGAAAAGAACACGAAAAGTCCTGGTCAGCCAAGGCCGACCAGGACTTTCCAGGGCAAAATGACCGCGATTGCGAGACTTTGGCGGGGCCGATGTGACGGCGCTCACGTCAACTCGGCGGCCACCGCGCGGTCCTGCGGACACTCCGCAGGGTCACCACCCCGCTACCTGAAGGACGGGTTCCGCTACCAGGACCCGTCTTGCCGATCACTCCTGATCCGGGCTGACCGGCAGGACGGGCCCTACACCGCGTCCGCGAACTCCCCGACGAAGCGCTCCGCCGCCGCGCGCAGCGCCGGCACCGAGGGGCCGTGCTTGAGCACGTCGCGGCTGACGCTCGGCACCACGTTCATCACCGAGGCGCCGAAGACCCGCGGCAGGTCCGCCATGGTCGCGCCCTGGGCGCCGATCCCGGGGGCCAGCAGCGGGCCGTTGATGGCCAGGTCCACGCCCGCGTCGGCCAGCGTCGCGCCGACGACCGCGCCGAAGGAGCCGAGCGGCGCGGCGCCCGCGTTCTCGGCCGCCAGCTGCCGCAGCACCGAGGCCGCGACCGGCTCGCCGTCCGCGCCCACCGCGCGCTGCACCTCGGCGCCCTCGGGGTTGGAGGTGAGCGCCAGCGCGAACACGCCGCAGCCCTGCTCCCGGGCCAGGTCCAGGGCCGGGCGCAGCGAGCCGAAGCCCAGGTACGGGCTGACCGTCACCGCGTCCGAGAACAGCGGGCTGCCCGGCGACAGGAAGGCCTCGGCGTACGCGGCCATGGTGGAGCCGATGTCGCCGCGCTTGGCGTCCATCAGGACCAGCGCGCCGGCCGCCCGGGCCTCCTCGACGGTGCGCTCCAGCACCGCGACGCCCTTGCTGCCGAAGCGCTCGAAGAAGGCGGCCTGCGGCTTCAGCACGGCCACCCGGTCGGCCAGCGCCTCGACCACGGTGCGGCTGAAGGACTCCAGCCCGGCGAGGTCGTCGCCGAGCCCCCAGGCGGCGAGCAGGGAGGCGTGCGGGTCGATGCCGACGCAGAGCTGGCCGCGGGTGTCGAGGGCCTGGCGCAGCCGGGCGCCGAACGGGGCGAGGGTCATGTCGTCCTTTCCAGGACCGGTGGGTCCAGAACCGATGGGGGTGTTCACGAGCCGCGGACGGCGCTGCCGACGGCGTCGGCGAGGCTGCGGAAGCCGCCCGCGCGGACCTTGGCGGACAGGCCCTTGTGGATCCGCCGGCACCAGAACGGGCCCTCGTAGATGAAGGCGCTGTAGCCCTGGACCAGGTCGGCGCCGTGGACGATCCGCTGCCAGGCGTCCTCGGCGGTCTCGATGCCGCCGACCGAGACGAGGGTCAGCCGGCCCCCGGTGCGGGCGCGCAGCCGCTGGAGGACCTCCAGGGCGCGGGCCTTGAGCGGGGCGCCGGACAGGCCGCCCATGCCGATCTCCTCGACCCGCGCGGCGTCGGCGCGCAGGCCCTCGCGGCCGATCGTGGTGTTGGTGGCGATGATGCCGTCCAGGCCCAGCTCCAGGGCGAGGTCGGCGACCGCGTCGACGTCCTCGTCGGCCAGGTCGGGGGCGATCTTGACCAGCAGCGGCACGTGGTGCGCGGTGGTGCGGTCGGCGGCCTCGCGGACGGCGGAGAGCAGCGGCCGCAGGTGGTCCACGGCCTGGAGGTTGCGCAGCCCGGGGGTGTTCGGCGAGCTGACGTTGACCACCAGGTAGTCGGCGTACTGGGCGAGCCGCTCGGTGGACTTCACGTAGTCGGCGACGGCGTCGGCCTCCTCGACCACCTTGGTCTTGCCGATGTTGACGCCGAGCACCGGGGTGGAGCTGGTGTGCGGGCGGGCGGCCAGCCGGGCGGCGACCCGGGCCGAGCCCTGGTTGTTGAAGCCCATCCGGTTGATCAGCGCGCGGTCCTCGACCAGGCGGAACAGCCGGGGCGCCGGGTTGCCGGGCTGGGCCTCGCCGGTGACGGTGCCGATCTCGACGTAGTCGAAGCCGAGCATCGACAGGCCGTCGATGCCGACGCCGTTCTTGTCGAAGCCGGCCGCCAGGCCGAACGGGCCGGGCAGGTCGAGGCCGAGGGCGCGGGTGCGCAGGGCCCGGTCGCGCGGGGCGAGCACCAGCCGCACCAGGGTGCGCAGGCCGGGCACCGAGGAGGCGAGGCGGATCCAGAAGAAGGCGAGGTGGTGGGCCTTCTCGGGGTCCATCCTCTTGAAGAGCAGGTCGAACAGAAGCTTGTACAAGGGTGGTTCAACTCCCGGAGCGGATAACGGGCTTGCTCATGGAAGTGGGGGGCACCCGGCTGGCTCCGGTGCCCCCCACTGCGGTGGTGCTACTTGCGGCCGGCGTTGATCAGCTCGGCGTGCTCCTGGAGCGACATCACCCCGACCTCGTCGCGCAGCAGCGCGTCCATGCCCTGCACGGCCGCGCCCATCGCCTGGACGGTGGTCAGGCAGGGCACCGCGCGGGCCACGGCCGCGGTGCGGATCTCGTAGCCGTCGAGGCGGCCGCCGGTGCCGTACGGCGTGTTGATGATGAGGTCGACCTCACCGTCGTGGATCAGCTGGACGATGGTCCGCTCGCCGTTCGGGCCCTCGCCCTCGCTGTGCTTGCGCACCAGCGTGGACGGGATGCCGCCGCGGTGGAGCACCTCGGCGGTGCCGGCGGTGGCGAGCACCTCGAAGCCGAGGTTGACCAGCGCCCGGGCCGGGAAGACCAGGTTGCGCTTGTCCCGGTTGGCCACCGAGACGAAGACCTTGCCCTTGGTCGGCAGCGCGCCGTACGCGCCGGACTGCGCCTTCGCGTAGGCGGTGCCGAACACCTTGTCGATGCCCATGACCTCACCGGTCGAGCGCATCTCCGGGCCGAGCACGGTGTCCACGCCGCGGCCGTGGATGTCGCGGAAGCGGCTCCACGGCATCACGGCCTCCTTGACCGCGATCGGCGCGTCGGCGGGCAGCGTGCCGCCGTCGCCCTCGGCCGGGAGCAGGCCCTCGGCGCGCAGCTCGGCGATGGTGGCGCCGAGCGAGATCCGGGCGGCGGCCTTGGCCAGCGGCACGGCGGTCGCCTTGGAGGTGAACGGGACGGTCCGGGAGGCGCGCGGGTTGGCCTCCAGCACGTAGAGGATGTCCCCGGCCATGGCGAACTGGATGTTGATCAGGCCGCGGACGCCGACACCGCGCGCGATGGCCTCGGTGGAGGTGCGCAGGCGCTTGATGTCGTAGCCGCCGAGGGTGATCGGGGGCAGCGCGCAGGCGGAGTCGCCGGAGTGGATGCCGGCCTCCTCGATGTGCTCCATGACGCCGCCGAGGTAGAGCTCGGTGCCGTCGTAGAGGGCGTCGACGTCGATCTCCACCGCGTCGTCGAGGAAGCGGTCGATGAGCACCGGGTGCTCGGAGATCAGGCCCGCGTGGCGCTCCAGGTAGGAGGCGAGCGAGGCCTCGTCGTAGACGATCTCCATGCCGCGGCCGCCGAGCACGTAGGACGGGCGGGCGAGCACGGGGTAGCCGATCTCGTCGGCGATCGCCTTGGCCTCCTCGAAGGAGAAGGCGGTGCCGTGCTTGGGGGCCGGCAGGCCGGCGTCGCGCAGGACGCGGCCGAAGGCGCCGCGCTCCTCGGCGAGGTCGATCGCCTCGGGCTGGGTGCCGGCGATCGGCACGCCGTTGTCCTTGAGCGCCTGGGCCAGGCCGAGCGGGGTCTGGCCGCCGAGCTGGACGATCACGCCGGCGAGCGGGCCGGCCTGCTGCTCGGCGTGGACGATCTCCAGCACGTCCTCCAGGGTGAGCGGCTCGAAGTAGAGCCGGTCGGAGGTGTCGTAGTCGGTGGAGACGGTCTCCGGGTTGCAGTTGACCATGACGGTCTCGTACCCGGCGTCGGCGAGCGCGAAGGAGGCGTGCACGCAGGAGTAGTCGAACTCGATGCCCTGGCCGATGCGGTTCGGGCCGGAGCCCAGGATGATCACGGCGGGCTTGGTGCGCGGGGCGACCTCGTTCTCCTCGTCGTAGGACGAGTAGAAGTACGGGGTCTTGGCGGCGAACTCGGCGGCGCAGGTGTCGACGGTCTTGAACACCGGGCGGATGCCGAGGGCGTGGCGCACCTCGCGGACGACGTCCGGCTTCAGGCCGCGGATCTCGCCGATCTGCTGGTCGGAGAAGCCGTGCCGCTTGGCGTGGCGCAGCAGCTCGGGGGTGAGCTCCTCGGCCTCGGCCAGCTCGCCGGCGATCTCGTCCAGCAGGAAGAGCTGGTCGACGAACCACGGGTCGATCTTCGTGTACTCGAAGACCTCCTCCGGGGTGGCGCCGGCCCGGATGGCGTCCATCACGGTGTTGATCCGGCCGTCGGTCGGCACGGTGGCCTTGACCAGCAGCTCCGCCTTCTCGCCGACGGGGCCGGTCCAGGAGAACTGGGAGCCCTTCTTCTCCAACGAGCGCAGCGCCTTCTGCAGCGCCTCGGGGAAGTTGCGGCCCATGGCCATCGCCTCGCCGACCGACTTCATGGTGGTGGTCAGCGTGGCGTCGGCGCTCGGGAACTTCTCGAACGCGAACCGCGGCACCTTGACGACGACGTAGTCGAGGGTCGGCTCGAAGGAGGCCGGGGTCTGCTCGGTGATGTCGTTGGGGATCTCGTCCAGGGTGTAGCCGACGGCCAGCTTGGCGGCGATCTTGGCGATCGGGAAGCCGGTGGCCTTGGAGGCGAGCGCCGAGGAGCGGGAGACGCGCGGGTTCATCTCGATGACGATGACCCGGCCGTCCTCGGGGTTGACGGCGAACTGGATGTTGCAGCCGCCGGTGTCCACGCCGACCTCGCGGATGACGGCGATGCCGATGTCGCGCAGGATCTGGTACTCGCGGTCGGTGAGCGTCATCGCCGGGGCGACGGTGATCGAGTCACCGGTGTGGACGCCCATCGGGTCGAAGTTCTCGATGGAGCAGACGACCACGACGTTGTCGTTCTTGTCGCGCATCAGCTCCAGCTCGTACTCCTTCCAGCCGAGGATGGACTCCTCCAGGAGCACCTCGGTGGTCGGCGAGAGGGTCAGGCCCTGGCCGGCGATGCGGCGCAGGTCCTCCTCGTTGTGGGCGAAGCCGGAGCCGGCGCCGCCCATGGTGAAGGAGGGGCGGACGACGACCGGGTAGCCGCCGAGCGTGTCGACGCCGGCCAGCACCTCGTCCATGGTGTGGCAGATGACCGAGCGGGCGGACTCGCCGTGGCCGATCTTGGCGTTGACGGCCTCGACGACGCCCTTGAAGAGCTCGCGGTCCTCGCCCTTGTTGATCGCCTCGACGTCGGCGCCGATCAGCTCGACGCCGTACTTCTCCAGCGTGCCCGCCGCGTGCAGCGAGATCGCGGTGTTGAGCGCGGTCTGGCCGCCCAGGGTCGGCAGCAGCGCGTCGGGGCGCTCCTTGGCGATGATCTTCTCGACGAACTCCGGGGTGATCGGCTCGACGTAGGTGGCGTCGGCGATCTCCGGGTCGGTCATGATCGTGGCCGGGTTGGAGTTGACCAGCACGACCCGCAGGCCCTCGGCCTTGAGGACCCGGCAGGCCTGCGTACCCGAGTAGTCGAACTCGGCGGCCTGGCCGATCACGATCGGACCGGAGCCGATCACCAGGACGGACTTGATGTCAGAGCGCTTAGGCACGCTGGCCCTCCATGAGCTTCACGAAGCGGTCGAACAGGTAGGCGGCGTCGTGCGGACCGGCGGCCGCTTCGGGGTGGTACTGCACGCTGAAGGCGGGGACGTCGAGTGCCTGGAGGCCCTCGACCACGTCGTCGTTGAGGCAGACGTGGGAGACCTCGACCCGCCCGTAGGGGGTGTCGCTCACCTTGTCCAGCGGGGCGTTCACGGCGAAGCCGTGGTTGTGGGCGGTCACCTCGACCGTGCCGGTGGTGCGGTCCTGCACCGGCTGGTTGATGCCGCGGTGGCCGTACTTGAGCTTGTAGGTGCCGAAGCCCAGGGCGCGGCCGAGGATCTGGTTGCCGAAGCAGATCCCGAAGAACGGGGTCTTGCGCTCCAGCACGCCCTGCGCCACGGCGACCTGGTGGTCGGCGGTGGCCGGGTCGCCCGGGCCGTTGGAGAAGAACACGCCGTCCGGGTTGACGGCGTAGAGGTCCTCCAGGGTGGAGTTCGCCGGCAGCACGTGCACCTCGATGCCGCGCTCGGCCATCCGCTGCGGGGTCATCGCCTTGATGCCGAGGTCCAGCGCGGCGACGGTGAACTTCTTCTCACCGATCGCGGGCACCACGTACGCCTCGGTGGTGGCGACCTCGGCGCACAGGTCGGCGCCCTTCATCTCGGGCGACTGCTGCACCCGGGCCAGCAGGGCGGCCTGGTCGGCCAGCGCCTCGCCGGAGAAGATGCCGCAGCGCATCGCGCCGCGCTCGCGCAGGTGGCGGGTCAGCGCGCGGGTGTCGATGCCGCTGATGCCGACGACGCCCTGGTTGACCAGTTCCTCGTCGAGCGAGCGGCGGGAGCGCCAGTTGGAGGCGACCCGGGCGGGGTCGCGCACCACGTAGCCGGCGACCCAGATCTGCTTGGACTCGTCGTCCTCGTCGTTCCAGCCGGTGTTGCCGATCTGCGGGGCGGTCATCACGACCACCTGGCGGTGGTACGACGGGTCGGTGAGGGTCTCCTGGTAGCCGGACATGCCGGTGTTGAAGACCGCCTCGCCGAAGGTCTCGCCGATGGCGCCGTAGGCCTGTCCGCGGAACGTCCGGCCGTCCTCCAGGACGAGCACGGCAGGCACTCGTTCCCGCCGTTGGCGCTGCGTGGTGGGGGCAGGTGCGGTCATTGCGCGGCCTCTTCCGTCTTCGTCTTCGTACGTGTTGCGAGTTGGGCGACCGCCTCGACCCAGGCGGCGTGCTCATCGGGGTGGTCGGCCCGGAAACCGGAGTCCAGCTCGGCGCCCTCGTGCGTCCAGGTGACGACGAGCAGCCCGGAGGGGACGACCTTGCCGGCGATCCCGGAGTCCGTACGGGCACCGGTCAGGTGCTCGGCCGGGATCCAGAAGTCGACGTCGCCCGGGCGCTGCACCAGCAGGCCGTCCTCGCCGAGGGTGAGGTCGGCGCGGCTGCGGGTGCCCAGGCCGTGGGCGACGACCCGGTCCAGCCAGTTCCCGGCGGTGGTCGTGCCGTGGTACCGGCCGCTGGTCTCCAGGATGGTGCGCCCGGCGCGGGCCGGCACGGCCGGCAGCGGCGGGATCCCGGACTGCAGGGTGCGCCGCCAGTTCCAGCCCTGGCGCATCAGCCAGTAGACGAGGCCGATCACGATCAGCAGGCCGATGGACCAGCCGATGTACCCGGGCCAGTCGGTGACCTTCGCCTGCTCCTGGGCGAGCGTGGCGCGGTCCATCACGCCTCGCCCCGCTCGGCGAGCTCGCCGGCCAGCACGGTGGCGCGCCCGCGCAGGAAGGTGGCGTGCACCCGTCCGGGCAGGTCCAGGCCCTTGTAGGGGGTGTTGCGGCTGCGGGTGGCGAAGCTGTCCGGGTTCACGGCACCACGGTACGCGGGATCGAACAGCACCAGGTTGGCGGGCTCACCCACCGAGATCGGCCGGCCGTGACCGGTGAGACGGCCGATCCGGGCCGGGCGGTGCGACATCCGGTCCGCGACGCCCTCCCAGTTCAGCAGGCCGGTGTCGACCATGGTCTGCTGCACGACCGACAGCGCGGTCTCCAGGCCGACCATGCCCATCGCGGCCACGGCCCACTCGCAGTCCTTGTCCTCGGCCGGGTGCGGCGCGTGGTCGGTGGCGACGGCGTCGATGGTGCCGTCGGCCAGCGCCTCGCGCAGTGCCCGGACGTCCTCGGCGGTGCGCAGCGGCGGGTTCACCTTGTACACCGGGTCGTAGGTGCGGACCAGCTCGTCGGTGAGCAGCAGGTGGTGCGGGGTCACCTCGGCGGTGACGTCCCAGCCCTTGGACTTGGCCCAGCGGACGATCTCGACCGAGCCGGCCGTGGAGAGGTGGCAGACGTGCAGCCGGGAGCCGACGTGCGCGGCGAGCAGCACGTCGCGGGCGATGATCGACTCCTCGGCGACGGCCGGCCAGCCGCCGAGCCCGAGCTCGCCGGAGACCTGGCCCTCGTTCATCTGGGCGCCCTCGGTGAGCCGCGGCTCCTGGGCGTGCTGGGCGACGACGCCGTCGAAGGCCTTGACGTACTCCAGGGCGCGGCGCATCAGCACCGCGTCGTCCACGCACTTGCCGTCGTCGGAGAAGACCCGGACGTCGGCGGCGGACTCGTGCATCGCGCCGAGCTCGGCGAGCTGCTTGCCCTCCAGGCCGACGGTGACGGCGCCGACCGGCTGCACGTCGCAGTAGCCGGCCTCCTGGCCGAGCCGCCAGACCTGCTCGACGACGCCGGCGGTGTCGGCCACCGGGGTGGTGTTGGCCATCGCGTGCACGGCGGTGAAGCCGCCCATCGCGGCGGCCCGGGTGCCGGTGAGCACGGTCTCGGCGTCCTCGCGGCCGGGCTCGCGCAGGTGGGTGTGCAGGTCGACCAGGCCGGGCAGGGCGATCAGCCCGGTGGCGTCGATCTCGATGTCCGCCTCGACCGTCAGGCCGGTGCCGATCGCCTGGACGACGCCGTCGGCGAGGTGGAGGTCCTGCGGGGCGCCGCCCAGGATCTTGGCGTTGCGGATCAGGTAGCTGGTCACTGGGCGGTCTCCACGGAGTCGGTACGGGGGGTGTCGGTGGGCGCGTCGGCGAAGACGGCGCCGCCGAGCAGCAGGTAGAGGACGGCCATCCGGACGGAGACGCCGTTGGCGACCTGCTCGATCGCGGTGCAGCGCGGCGAGTCGGCGACCTCGGCGGTGATCTCCATGCCGCGGACCATCGGACCGGGGTGCATCACGATCGCGTGGTCCGGCAGCTGGGCCATCCGGCGGCCGTTCATGCCGTAGCGGCGGCTGTACTCGCGCTCGGTCGGGAAGAACGCGGCGTTCATCCGCTCGCGCTGCACCCGCAGCATCATCAGCGAGTCCGTCTTGGGCAGCACGCTGTCCAGGTCGTAGCTGACCTCGCAGGGCCAGTTCTCGATCCCGATCGGCAGCAGGGTCGGCGGGGCGACGAAGGTCACCTGCGCACCGAGGGTGTTCAGCAGGTGGACGTTGGAGCGGGCGACCCGGCTGTGCAGGACGTCGCCGACGATGGTCACCCGGCGGCCCGCGAGGTCCTGGCCGGCGCCCGGGTTGAGGTGGCGGCGCATGGTGAAGGCGTCGAGCAGCGCCTGGGTGGGGTGCTCGTGGGTGCCGTCACCGGCGTTGATCACACTGCCGTGCAGCCAGTCGGACTGGGCCAGCCGGGCCGGGGCGCCGGAGGCGTGGTGGCGGATGACCACCGCGTCGGCGCCCATCGCCTGGAGGGTCAGCGCGGTGTCCTTGAGGCTCTCGCCCTTGGAGACCGAGGAGCCCTTGGCGGAGAAGTTGATGACGTCGGCCGAGAGCCGCTTCTCGGCGACCTCGAAGGAGGTCTTCGTCCGGGTGGAGTCCTCGAAGAAGAGGTTGACGACGGTGCGGCCGCGCAGCGTGGGCAGCTTCTTGACAGCCCGGCCGGAGAGCTGGGCCAGCTCCTCGGCGGTGTCCAGGATCAGCAGCGCGTCGTCGCGGCTGAGATCGGCGGCGGAGACGAGGTGGCGCTTCACGCGGGCTACTCCGGGAGGTGCGGTTCGGAAGACTGGGGGGCCAGGGCCTGCGAGGAGCGCTGGGCGAAGTCGCGGTCGCCGACCAGGACGGCGTCCACGCCGTCGCGGTCGGCGAGGCGCACCTGCACGGCCTCGCGCAGCGAGGTGGGGAGGTTCTTGCCCACGTAGTCGGCGCGGATCGGCAGCTCGCGGTGGCCGCGGTCGACCAGGACGGCGAGCTGGACGGCGCGCGGGCGGCCGATGTCGCTCAGCGCGTCGAGCGCGGCGCGGATGGTGCGGCCGGAGAAGAGCACGTCGTCGACCAGGATGACGAGCTTGCCGTCGATGCCGCCGGGCGGGATCTCGGTGTGCTCCAGGGCCCGGGCGGGCTTCAGCCGCAGGTCGTCCCGGTACATGGTGATGTCCAGGGAGCCCAGCGGGATCTCGCGCCCGGTGATCTGGGCCAGCCGGTCGTGCAGGCGGCGGGCGAGGTGGACGCCCCTGGTGTGGATGCCGAGCAGCACGACGTCCTCCGCGCCCTTGGCGCGCTCGACGATCTCGTGCGCTATCCGGGTGACGACCCGGGCGATGTCCGTGCCGTCGAGCACCTGGTGCGGCGGCCGCGGCGTGGGTTCGTGGTGTGTGGTCATGCCGAAGCGGACCTCCTTCCCCGCCTCACTGGACGGGCCTTAAAGGATGTCTGGGATGGCCCCCGCCGACCGGGCGCGGGCTTCGGTCATCCTACCAGCGCGCCGGACGGCAAACAGACGTCCACCATTCCGCTTCCCCGGGTTAACACTCCGGACGCGCCGCCGATGCGGGCCATTCGCACGACTGCCCCATTCGGCTTGACGCAACTACCTTACTCTACGTAACCTCACAGTGAGTTACGAGACGGACGTCGGACCCACCGGTAACGACGTCGGCAATCGCCCGTGACCCACCACTGAACGCGAAGCAATCTCGTCCGGGGAGATCAATGTCCAGCGACTACGCGAAGCAACTCGGAGGCAAGCTCCGAGCGATCCGCACTCAGCAGGGTCTCTCCCTGCACGGTGTCGAGGAGAAGTCCCAGGGGCGCTGGAAGGCAGTCGTCGTCGGTTCGTACGAGCGTGGTGACCGTGCGGTCACCGTGCAGCGACTGGCCGAACTGGCGGAGTTCTACGGCGTCCCGGTCCAGGAGCTGCTGCCCGGCGGTACGCCCGGCGGCGCGGCCGAGCCGCCGCCGCGCCTGGTCCTCGACCTGGAGAGACTGACCCAGGTCCCCTCCGAGAAGGCCGGCCCGCTGCAGCGCTACGCGGCGACCATCCAGAGCCAGCGCGGCGACTACAACGGCAAGGTGCTGTCGATCCGCCAGGACGACCTGCGCACCCTGGCCGTGATCTACGACCAGTCCCCGTCGATCCTCACCGAGCAGCTGATCTCCTGGGGCGTGCTGAACCCCGACGCGCGCCGTGCGGTGCGCGAGGAGGATGCGAGCTGAGGCTCACCGCACCGGCTCCCGCCAGCGGATCCAGGCACGACCCAGCACTCGCGCCACTAGTGCTGGCAAGCAGAAACGTCACGGCGCGGCTCCCCAGACCGGGGGCCGCGCCGCGGTGTAGCCACTCCACCCCGGGGCGGCGGAGGCGTCAGCAGACCGTCCCCAGGCTGTAGCCGGGCTGCGCCGCCACGCCGTCCAGCCGGACCGGCCGGTCGGCCGGGGCCCACTCCTGCCCGCCGCTCGACCAGGCCCAGGAGGCCGGCAGGTACTCCCCGCAGGAGGCCGCCGAGCCCTGCGAGCCGTGCAGCACCGCGACGCCCGGCAGCTCCAGGGCCAGCCCGGTGCAGAGCACCGCGCAGACCAGCTCCAGGTCCTCGTCGTTGATCCGGACCACGCCGTCCTCCCACTGGAGCACCCGGGCCGCGGCGGTCAGCCCGCCGCCGGGCGCGTCCACCCGCAGGCGCAGCTCGTACACCCCGGCGCCCGCGCCGACCAGCATCCGCCGGAACACCTCGCCCCCGCGCTCGTAGGCGGCGCGCACCCAGGCGGCGTGCTCCTCGTCGGACGCGCCCGCGCCCCCGTACAGGCCCCCGTCGAGCAGCAGGTCGGCGTGGCAGAGCGTCAGCCCGTTCTCCCGGGCGCGCACCAGGCGCGGCACGAAGTCCCCGGCCAGCTCCTCGCCCTGATAGGCCAGCAGCTGGGTCTGCAGGGCCGGGTTGACCAGGTAGCGGTCGCGGGCCGCGGGCTCGGCCGGGTCCAGCCCGTTCAGCAGGCAGAACTCCTCGAAGTCCTGCGGGTGGAACGCCCGGGCCCGGACGGTGTCGAACCGCTCCAGCGCCTCGGCCAGCAGGTCGGCGGTGTCGGCCAGGTAGCGCTCGTGGTCGGGGGCGTCGGAGATCCCCCAGGCGCGGGCCCGGGCGAAGTCCGCGGCGTTGGTGAGCACTCCGATGACGAACGCCTGCTCGGCGCCCTCGACCCGCCGCGGCCGGTGCGACCGCACCACGGGCCGCGAGCCGCCGGCGGTGCAGTCGGAGTTACGGCGGGCGCGCCCCAAATGACTCATCGGTGGCTCCTGGCTTCAGGGGAGGACGGTCGGCGGCAGGCGTGCCGCTGACCGTCTTCCTCCCCATCCGCGCGCGTCGCACACGTACGGCGTGTCACAGGAATGTAACCACCGGTAATGCGGGTCGCGCGGGCGTCAGGCGGAGCGGGGCGCGCGGGCCAGCTGGCGGGACTGCGCGACCAGGCGGCCGGACTCGTCCCAGACCTCCGCGTCCTCCTCGAAGTAGCCGCCGGCCAGGTTGCGGGTCGCGTGGGTGACCCGCAGCCAGCCGGGCACCGGCCTGGCGCGCAGGTGGACGGTCAGCTCGACGGTGGGGGCCCAGCCCGGCAGGCCGAGGTCGAAGGTGACCGGCGGCAGCGCGTCGGCGACCAGCAGGAGCAGCAGCGGGTCGGGCTCGCGGCCGTCGGCGAGCCGGAACCAACCCTGGATCCGCCCGTTGCCGGAGGGCTGTCCGAGCGCCCAGCCGATGGTGGCCGGGTCCAGCCGCAGGTCGAACCGCTCCAGCAGGGCGGCCTGGGCGATCAGCTCCTTGGGCGCGTGCTCGACGCCGATGCACTGGTCCGGCGGCGGCAGCTGCGGCGGCAGCGCGCTGGTGCGCACCTCGCCGTCGGCGGTGGCGAGGTCGCCGTGGCTGGCCACCACGCGCAGCCGCTCGACGCCGTCCTGGCTGAGCGAGGCGGTGCCGGTGGACAGGCCGCGGCCGGTGCGCAGCACCTCGGTGCGGACGGTGGCCGGGCCGGGCGTGGAGGCGGACAGGTAGTAACCGCTGATCGACACCGGGTCCGGGTGGGTGCCGTGCTCCAGCGACAGCGCGTGTCCGGCCACCGCGAGCAGCAGTCCGCCGTTCACCCCGCCGCCGATCTGCCAGCCGACGCCGAGCTCGGCCTCGTACCGGCCGGCCTCCTCGGGGTGCCTGGTCAGGGCGATGCCCTGGTCGAACTCGCTGCGGATCGCCGTGGTCATGTGGGGGGCCTGCCCTTCACGCGTGCTTCCGGACGTCAAGTTACTGACAAGTAGGCCCTCACCCTACGCCGCCCGGATGAAACGCGGAACGGCCGCCGGACACCTGTTCGGGTCCGACGGCCGTTCACGGGATTCGACCACTCAGCGGCGGATGCTCGGCTTCAGCTCGAGGAAGCGGGCGAGCAGGCCGTTGACGAAGGCCGGGGAGTCGTCCGTGGAGAACTCCTTGGCGATCTCGACGGCCTCGTCCAGGACGACGGCGTCCGGGACACCGTCCTCCCAGATCAGCTCGTACGCACCGAGCCGCAGGACGTTGCGGTCCACGATCGGCATCCGGTCGAGCGTCCAGCCCACGGCGTACTGCTCGATCAGGTCGTCGATGCGACGAGCGTGCTGGACGTACCCCTCGATGAGCTCCATGGTGTACTCACCGACCTGCGGGGTGCCCTCGTCGGGCTTGGGCTCGCGGGCGCGGGCCACCCAGTCGGCGAGGACCTGCTGCGGGTCTACCCCACGGTGGTCGGCCTCGAAGAGGATCTGGAAGGCCCGCGTGCGGGCCTTGCTGCGTGCGGCCGACACGGACTTACTTCACCCGGCCGAGGTAGCTGCCGTCGCGGGTGTCGACCTTGACCTTCTCACCGGTGGTGACGAAGAGCGGCACCTGGATCTCGGCGCCCGTCTCCAGGGTGGCCGGCTTGGTGCCACCGGTCGAGCGGTCGCCCTGGACGCCCGGCTCGGTCTCGGCGATGGTCAGCTCGACCGCGGCCGGGAGCTCGATGTAGAGGACCGAGCCCTCGTTCTGCGCGACGAGGGCCTCGAAGCCCTCCAGCAGGTACTTGGCGGCGTCGCCGACGACCGACGGCTCGATGGTCAGCTGGTCGTAGGTGTCCATGTCCATGAACACGAAGTTCTCGCCGTCCTTGTACGAGAACTGCATGCCGCGCTTGTCGACGTTGGCGGTCTCGACCTTGGTGCCCGCGTTGAAGGTCTTGTCGACGACCTTGCCGGTCAGGACCTCCTTGAGCTTGGTACGCACGAAGGCCGGGCCCTTGCCGGGCTTGACGTGCTGGAACTCGACGACGGACCAGAGCTTGCCGCCCTCCAGCTTGAGGACCATGCCGTTCTTGAGATCGTTCGTGGAAGCCACGGGCGCACTTACTCCTGTATAGCTGTCAAGGAACCAAGGGATTGCGTCCTGCCGCCCACGGCCCCGGGGGCCGCGGTCACAGGGCGAGGAGCTCCTTGGTGGTGATGGTGAGCAGCTCGGGCCCGCCCTCCTCAAGGGGGCGCACGACGAGCGTGTCCTCGATCCGGACGCCGCCCCTGCCCGGGAGGTGAACCCCCGGACCGACGGTGACCGGCACGCGGCTGTCCAGTTTACCCATGTCCGCCGGACCGAGGCGCGGCGCCTCCCGGATCTCCAGCCCGATGCCGTGGCCCACCGGGTGCGGGGAGGGCTCGGTGTGGCCGGCCGCCTCCAGGACCTGCCGGGCGGCCCGGTCGGGTACGCACTGCTCCACGCCTGGTCCGAGCGCCTCCCGCCCGGCCCGCTGGGCCCGGAAGACCAGCCGGTGCAGCTCCACCTGCCAGGGCGCGGGGGCGGCGCCGATCACGAAGGTGCGGGCGGTGGAGACGCCGTAGCCGCGGTACTGGGCGCCCATCACCACGGTCAGGAAGTCGCCCTCCTCCACCCGGCGGTCGGTCGGCTGGTGGGCGGCCTGGCCGGAGTGGCTGCCGGTGCCGACCGAGACCGGGAAGGCCGCCCGGTCGGCGCCGTGGTCGATCATCCGGCGCTCCAGCTCCATCGCCAGGTGCCGCTCGGTGCGGCCGACCAGGATCGACTCCAGCAGCTCGCCCAGCGCCTGGTCGGCGATCTCGGCGGCGATCCGCAGGTCCGCGATCTCGTGCTCGTCCTTGACCACCCGCAGCCGCTCGACCGTCCGGCCGAGGTCCACCAGCCGGGTCCCCGCTATCAGGTCGCCCACCGCCCGGTGCCGGCTGACGGTCAGGTCGTGCTCCTCCACCGCCAGGCCCGACACCCCGGAGCGGGTGGCCGCGGCCGCGGCGGCCAGCGCGGTGTCCGAGCCGGCCGCCACCGGCAGCCGGGTGACGTCCGGGGCGATCAGGTGCTCCCCGGTGTCGTCCGGCGGCAGGTCGTCCGGCAGCGCCAGCAGCGCCCGCTCCCTGGTCAGCAACAGGCTCGCCCCGCAGGGCGCGCAGCCCGTCAGGTACCGCACGTTCGCCGCACGGGTGATCAGCGCCGCATCGGCCCCGGCCGCGCTGCAGTGCTCCCTCACCCGCTCCCGCCGCCCCGCGTACGCATCCGCCATGCGTCGAGCCTACGAACCCCCGGCCCGAAGCGCCCGCCGAGCACCCCCGCCAGAACCCCCGGTGCCCCTTGCGCGCCCCCCGCGCGACCGCGCCGTCGCCCTCCGGCCCGCGCCGGGGCCCCCGCCCCCACCGCCGCTCGGACGCGCGCCGCCGCCGAGGGGCCCACATCCCCTCGGCGGCGGCTTCCTCCCGTCGCGCCTACTGCCCGTCCGGGTCGAGCAGACCCCGCCGGTACGCCGGGACGAGGTTCTGCGGGACGAGCATCTCCCGGCCGTTCAGGGTGATCGCGACCAGCTTCGGGGGCGTCGCCCGCCACTGGGCCCGGCGGTGCCGGGTGTTGCTGCGGGAGGTCTTGCGCTTGGGTACGGCCATCGCGGGCTCCTTCTCGGGTGGTGTGGTCGAACGCGTCGTCGGGCGGCGCTAGCGGGTGGCGCCCGAGGCGTACGGCAGGAGGGCCGTCTCCCGGGCGTTCTTGATCGCCCGGGCCACCGCCCGCTGCTGCTCGGCGGTGAGCCGGGTGACCCGGCGGCCGCGGATCTTGCCGCGATCGGAGACGAAGCGGCGCAGCAGGTCGGTGTCCTTGTAGTCGATGTACTCGATGCCCGCCGCGAGCAGCGGGTTGGGCCGGGGCTTCGGCGGGGCGGATCGTTTGCGCACGGGAGGGCACTCCTTCAGTGGACGGGGTCGAGCAGGTCCTGGAAGGCGTCCGGCAGGGCCTTCCAGCCGGGTTCGCCGGCGGCGAGTTCGGCGTCGGTGAGCAGGCAGGAGTCGAGCAGGTCGGTGATGCCGTCGACGTCCAGCCCCTCGGCGGTGAAGCTGAGCTGCTGCACCCGGTCGCCGTGCCGGGGGTGCCAGTCGAGGGCGGCGGCGGCCCGGCGCGCGGGCGGGTAGAGCTCCCAGGCCGCGTCGGGCAGGGAGGTGAGCCAGGGCCCGCACTCCTCGACCGCGAGGTTCGCCCCGGCGGCGTCCCAGGCGAGTATCAGGTCGGGCCGGTTGGCCAGCCAGAACCGGCCGCGGCTGCGCTGCGCCGCCGGGACGAGCAGTTCCAGCGCCCGGTGCAGCCGCTCGGGGTGGAGCGGTCGGCGGCGCTCCCACAGCAGGGTGGCGACGCCCGCCTCGTCCCGCTCCTGCGGCAGCAGCGCGAGCGCCGGGTTGACCCGGTCGCGGGCGGCGGCCACGTCGAAGCCGCCGAGCGCGGCCCGGGTGAGCGCGCCGGTGCCGAGCCGGACGGTCCGGGCGGTGGCGTGCAGCTGGCGCAGGAGGGCGAGCCCCGGCGCGTGCGCCGCGGCGCGCGGCACGGTGAGCGTGCCGGCGTACTCGATCTGGTGGGCGAGCGCCTCGGCGCGGGTCCGGTCGTCGCGCGAGGCGGTCTGCTCGCCGTGCTCCACCAGGTCGTCGGGGACGGAGAGCTCGCCGACCAGCCGGTCCGGGTCGACGGCGGTGACCACGCCCGCCAGTTCGACGGCGTCGTCGAGCGGCCGCCCGTCCACCTCTCCCCCGGCGATCACCTCGACCGCGGGGTGCGGGTCGCTGCCGCCCCACAGTTCGACGATCGCCAGTCCGTACCGGCCGCCGTCGGCGATCTCCAGCAGCCGGGGCAGCAGGTCCTCGCGCAGGGCGCAGCACGGGCAGTCGTTCGCCAGCGGGACGTCGGCCACGTCGAAGGCCCCGGCGGCGTCGCGCAGCTCGCGGCGGACGGTGCCGAGCGCGGCGTCCCGCAGGTCGTGGTGCAGGACCACGGCGTCCACCGCGGCCGCCGCCAGTTCCTCGACGGCGGCCCGGCGCTGCTCCGCGTGCAGGCCGGCGACGACCACCACCGGCAGCCTGGTCCCGTCCACGGCGCTCACCAGCTCGCCTTGCGGACGCCGGGCAGGTGCCCGGCGTGGGCGTGGGCGCGCAGGTTGACCCGGGAGAGGCCGAAGGCCCGCAGGTAGCCGCGGGGCCGGCCGTCCACGGCGTCCCGGTTGCGGACCCGGGTGGCGCTGGCGTCGCGCGGCTGGCGGGCGAGCTCGGCCTGGGCGGCGGCGCGCTCGGCGGGGCCGGTGCCGGGGTGGGCGATGGTCCGCTTGAGCTCGGCCCGGCGCTCGGCGTGGCGGGCGACGACGGCGCGCCGCCGCTCGTTCTTGGCGATCTTGCTCTGCTTGGCCATCAGACCTTCTCCCCCCGGGCGCGGATGCGGGCGACGGCGGCCTCGATGCCGATCGCGTCGACGGTGCGGATGCCCTTGGCGCTCAGCGCCAGCCGGACGTACCGGCCCTCGCCGGGCAGCCAGTAGCGCTTGCGCTGGATGTTGGGGTCGAAGCGGCGGCCGGTGCGGCGGTGCGAGTGCGAGATCGCGTTGCCGAAGCCGGGCCGGCGGCCGGTGAGTTGGCAGCGGGCGGACATGGGTGCTCCCTGGCGTCCGGGAATGGGCAGGACCGGGCTCACGTTACACCAGATGAAAATGACTTCCATTTTGATGTACGGTTCGAGCCAACCCCTCGGACCGGAACCCGAGACCCCGACCCCCCAGACCCCAGGAGGACGTCCCATGGCCCGCAGCGAACTGCGCCCGGTGATCAGGCTCCGCTCCACCGCCGGCACCGGCTTCACCTACGTGACCCGCAAGAACCGCCGCAACGACCCGGACCGGATGGTCCTGCGCAAGTACGACCCGGCCGCGGGCCGGCACGTCGACTTCCGCGAGGAGCGCTGACCCCGGACACGCGAACGGCGCCTCCCCGGACTCGGGGAGGCGCCGTGGGTGGCCGGGCCGCTCGGCTCAGGAGCCCTCGGGCGTCCAGCGCTGCTCGACCCGGGCGAGCTTCCAGTACCCGATCGCGATCGCCCAGACCACCACGAACAGCCCGGCGATGGCGTAGCCCACGTTGTCCAGCGAGATGTCCGCGACGAACCCGGTGACCGGGTCGGTCAGGTCGAGCTTCTCGTGCAGCACCCCGACCAGCTCGATGGTGCCGATGATGAAGGCCACCGCGATCGACAGACCCGTGATGGTCAGGTTGTAGTACACCTTCCGGACCGGGTTGGCGAAGGCCCACTGGTACGCGAAGTTCATGAACGTCCCGTCCAGGGTGTCGAACAGGCTCATCCCCGCCGCGAACAGCAGCGGCAGGCAGACGATCGCGTACCAGGGCAGCCCGGAGGCCGCGCCCGAGCCGGCCATCACCATCAGGGTGACCTCGGTCGCGGTGTCGAAGCCCAGGCCCAGCACCATGCCCACCGGGAACATCTGCCCCGGCCGGGTGATCGAACGGGTCGCCCGGTTCAGCACCCGGGCCATGAAGCCGCGCGAGTCGAGGTGCGCCTCCAGCTCCTTCTCGTCGAACTTCCCGGCCCGCATCGAGCGGAACACCCTGAGGATGCCGAGCAGCGCCGCCAGGTTGAGCGCGCCGATCAGGTAGAGGAACACGCCGGAGGTGGTCGTCCCGATCACGCCCAGCCACTTGTGGGTGGCCGACTCGTCGTCCATCAGCGTGTTCGCCAGCTGCGCGCCGCCCGCCACCAGGGCGGCCATCAGCACCACCATCGAGGAGTGCCCGAGGGCGAACCAGAAGCCCACCGAGACCGGCCGCTTGCCGTCCGCCATCAGCTTGCGGGTGGTGTTGTCGATCACCGCGATGTGGTCGGCGTCGAAGGCGTGCCGCATGCCGAGGGTGTACGCGGTGATGCCGAGGCCCACCCCGAAGACCTGGGTACCGACCGCGTACCGCTCGGGCGCGACCAGGAAGATCAGCGTGCCGAAGGCCACCACGTGCATGGCCACGATCACCGCCATCAGCCCGGCCGTACGGACGGTGTCCTCGCGCCGCCATCTGAAGCTGGGCAGCACGGAAGGGGCCGGCTTCGCGCCGGCGGCAACGGTTTCGGGCAGGGTCATCTGCGGATCACGCTCCAGCACCTCGTGGAAAACCTCGTGAGATGCCGTGGCCGGTCTCCTGGCTGACGGGATACCCGTGCCCGCCTTCCCAGGTGCGCGAGGCACCCAGTGGCTCCGTGGGCACGGACGACGTTCCTCCGCGGGCGGAGGAACGACCCGATCACAGTGGCGAGGGCCGCTCCGGGCTGGGACCCCTGAGGGTCCGTCACCGGTCTTCCCGAGCACCACGGCGGGGAACACCGTAGGGGCCGCGCCCCGACCCGTGCAAGGCTGCGCACCTGCGCAGGTGTCCAGGATCACAGGCGACCGCCTGCAAGAATGTCCGCATGCATCTCGTACCGGCCGACCGCGCGGGCCACCGCACCATCGACGGGCACCGGGTCTGCGAGGCCATCGCCGCGATCGGCGACCCCGCGCACGTCCGGTCCTGGGCCGAGCGGTTCTCCCTGCTCGCCGACCCCGGACGGCTCGCCCTGCTGCTCGCCCTCCACCGGGCCGGCCCGCTCGCCGTCAGCGACCTCGCGGTGGCCACCGGCATGCGCGACCCCGCCGTCTCCCAGGCCCTGCGGCTGCTCCGCACGGCCGGCGTGGTCACCGGCGACCGGGACGGACGAGTGGTGCGCTACCGGCTCGTGGACGAGGCCATGCGCCCCCTCCTCGACGAGTGCGCCGCCGCCGAGCACCACGAGCCCAGCGCGGCGGTGGGCTGACCCCTCCCGCCGACGCCTGCCCGACCTGCTGACTCCCGCTCGGTCTGCCGACTCCTGCCCGGGCCGCTGACTCCCGCTCGGGAAGGCGCGCCGCGAACGGCCCCGGCCAGTACGATCATGATGTGCCGTCCCACCCCCATGCCTGGCCCGCCGACCGCTGGAACACCGACCCGGTCAAGGCCCGCGTGCTGGCGGTCGCCCGCACCCTCACCTCGGCCACCCGGGTGCTGGACGTCCTCTCCCTGCTGAGCCCGCACGGCATCGAGTGGTACTTCACCGTCAACCCCGGTTCCGTCTTCGCCGACCGCGCCCTGGACGACTACCTGCACGGCCTGTCCGGCTTCACCGTGCTGGACTGGGACGACGCCGTCCGCCACCGCTTCGACCTGGCCGTCGCCTGCGCCGTCCACTCCTCCATGCACCGCCTGGACGCCCACCTCGTCGTCCTGCCGCACGGCGCCGGCTACAACCGCCTGGTCACCGAGTCCACCGGCGACACGGTCAGCGCCGCCGGCCTGTCCCGCAACGAACTCACCCACCGCGGGCGGGTGTTCGTGGACGCCCTCGGGCTCTCCCACCCCGAACAGCTCGACCGGCTGCGGACCTCCTGCCCCGAGGCCCTGGACGTCGCCCGGGTGGTCGGCGACCCGTGCTTCGACCGGATGCTCGCCAGCCGGCGCTCCCGGGACGGCTACCGCGCCGCGCTCGGCGCCGTCGGCGGCCGACGGCTCGTCGTCGTCAGCTCCACCTGGAGCGAGCACTCGTTATTCGGCCGCCACCCCGACCTGCCCCGGCGGCTCGTCCGCCAACTGCCCGCCGACGAGTACACGGTGGCCGTCGTGCTGCACCCCAACGTGTGGAGCCGCCACGCCCCCGGGGCGCTGCTCGACGACGCCCGCCGGATGGGCCTGCGCCTGATCCCGCCCCACCAGGGCTGGCAGGCCGCGCTCGTCGCCGCCGACTGCGTGATCGGCGACCACGGCTCGGTCACCGTCTACGGCGCCGCCCTGGAACACCGCACCATGCTCGTCGCCACCGGCGCCGCCGAACTCGACCCGCGCTCCCCCAGCTACGCCTTCGGCCAGGCCGCCCCCGTCCTCGACCCGGACGGGGACCTCGCCGCCCAGCTCGAACAGGCCCTCGCCGAGGCCCCGGCCGGCCTGCGCGAGATCACCGACCGCTCACTCGCCCACCGCGGCGAATCCGCCCGGCTGCTGCGCCCGCTGCTCTACTCCTTCCTGGACGGCCTGGACGAACCCGGGGACGAACCGGCCCTGCCGCCCTACCCCAGGCCCGTCCCCTGCCCCGGGGCCACCGAGTGGCCCACCGCGTACGACGTCGAGGGCAGCACCGAGGGGACCGAGGTGAGCCTGCGGCGCTACCCCTTCCACCCGGACGACCACACCCCGCGCGGCTTCCACGCCCTCACCGACGAGCACCCGGGCGACGCCCTGCGCTACACGGCCGAGGTGATCGCCCGCACCGAGGCGCACGCCGAACGCCCCGCCACCCGCTGGCTGGCCGACACCGCCGCCGAACTGCCCGGCCTCGCCGTCGCGGTGGCCGCCCTCGGCCCGGCCCGCCACCTGCTCCGGCTGCACGCCGGCCGACTGCTGGAGGCCCGCGCCGAACCGGACTGGGGCCGCCCCGACCCCGCCGTCGACCCGCTGTTGCTCGGCTCCGCCGTGGCCTGCTGGCTCGCCGACGGCGGCGACCCGGCCGGCCTCCCGGAGCACGGACTCACCGTCCGCACCGGCGGGGACCGCACCCGGGTGTCCTTCCGTACCGGGCCCTGACCCCGCCCGCCCGCTACGGACCGCCCCTCGGCCCGGACCGCCCCTCAGCCCGCCAGCTGCCGCAGCCGCTCGCGGCTGCGCTCCGCCAGCTCCGCGTCGTCCAGCTCCTCGGCGAGGGTGACGAGCAGGGTGTGGGCCTGCGCCTCCTTCGCGTACTGGTTCCGCTCCTTGGCCTGCCGGGCGCAGTCGTCCGCGTGGGCAACGGCGAGGTCCAGCTGCCCGAGGGCCCGGTGGGCCCGGGCCCGGACCAGCGGCAGCTTCATCAGCATGTCGTTGTCCCGCGTCCGCCCGGCCCGGGCGGTGGCCTCGGCCAGCAGGGTCAGCGCCTCCTCCGGACGGCCGTCGGCGATCAGCGCCTGCGCCAGGTTGTAGCTCTGGACGATCTCGCCGTGGTCGTCGCCCCGGTTCTCCGCCAGGGCCAGGGTGAAGCGCTCCACCGCGTCGCCCGGGCGGCCGTCGGCCAGGCAGAGCAGGCCGTCGGTCTCGTAGAGCACCCCGACCACCCGGCGGTTCGTCACCAGCGGGACCAGCTCCGTGGCGAGCGCCAGCTGCTCGGCGGCGAGCCGGTACTCCTTGCGCTCCTGGTGGGCGCGGGCGAGCTGGTTGCGCATCTTGACCACGGCGGCCGGCTGGTTGTCCCACTGGGCCGACTCGATGCCGAGCCGGTGGGTGGCGATCCAGTCGTCGTAGAGCTTGCGGCCGTGGTACAGCGGCCAGAGCGACTCGCAGAGCCGCCACACCTCGCCGTGCCACCCCTGCGCGGCCGCCTCCTCCACCACCGCGCGGAAGTCGGCGCGTTCGGCGTACAGCCACTCCAGGGCCGCGGCGTCGGAGGCGAAGCCGGGCAGGTCGTCGCCGCTCGGGTCCTGCAGCCGGAGCCGGTCCCTGCCCATCGTCCGGTCGGCGAGCGACGCACGGCCCCGGAAGTACGCCACGACGCCGGCGAGGAGCCCGGCGCGGTCGGGCACCTCCCGCGTCCGGCCGTAGGCGTGCAGCCGCACCACGTCGTGGGCCCGGAATCGGTCCTCGCCGTCGTCGTCCACCACCTCGTCGAGCACGTGGACGCCACGCAGCTCCCTGACCGCCTGCTCGGCGCGCTCGACGCCGACCGCCCGCGCCAGTTCGGCGGACACGAAGGGGCCGGGGTGCACGCCGATCAGCTGGTAGAGCGCCCGGCCCGGCGCCGACAGCCGCTCGTGGACCAGGTCGTACGTCGCGCCGAGATCGCTCTCCTCGTCCTCCAGCATCGCCAACCTGCCCTCCCGGTCGTGCAGTTCGGCCACCACCCGGCCGACCGGCAGGCTGTCCCGGTCCAGCAGCTGGCTCCCGACCGCGTTCAGCGCGAGCGGCAACCCGCCGCACAGCTCGACCAGTTCGGCCAGTTCCCCGTCGGTTCCCCGCCCGGAGCCCACCCAGCCCCGCACCAGTTCGGCGCCCGCCGCCGCGCTCAGCGGCCCGAGTCGGCGCACCTCGGCGCCGTCCATCCGCAGCGCGGGCAGCCGCCGCCGGCTCGCGACCACCACCAGCCCGCAGGCGGGGAGCAGCGCCCGGACCTCCGCGGCGTGCTCGACGTTGTCCAGGAAGAACAGGCACCGGCGCCCGGCGGTGGCGGTGCGGAAGGCCGTGAACCGCTCGGCCTCCACGGCCGGGGGCTCGGCGCCCAGGGCGCGCAGGAAGCCGGCCAACAGCCCGGGGAGGTCCACCCCGCCCTGGTGCCGGTAGGCCTTCAGGTCGGCGTAGAGGTCCCCGCCGGGGAAGCGCTCCCGGTGGCGCTCGGTGAACTTGGCGATCAGCTCGGTCTTCCCGACCCCGCCGAGGCCGGTGAACACCACGACCCCGAGTCCGCCCTCCTCGACCCGGTCCAGCGCGCCGGCCAGTGCGGCGAACTCCGGTTCACGGTTGACGAACGGGCCGTGCGGCGCGCGCACCTGACGGGGCGTCGGCACCGTCGGCGGCTGGTGGAGGTGCACCGACCCGATGCTCCCGGCCTGCACCACATGGCCGCCCACCGTGGCGCCTGACACGGTGTTGGCCACCTCGTGCCGCTCCATCCGCCTGCTCCCTCCGGCCGCCCGGGCCCCAGCCTACGGGCTGGGCACCCGGCCGGAGGGGCGCTCGGGTGTCACCGGGGGGTGATCTCGCCCATCTCGCCCCAGCCGTCCATGCCGGGGATCTCGATCGAGACGATCTGCGGCTTGGCGGCCACGGCGTACGACATCTCGTCCATGGCCTTGGTGAAGTGCGCGGACTCCACGTGCTCCTTGCCGGCGTCGCCGTCGCGGAACGCCTCGACCAGGACGAACTCGTTGGCGTTGTCGACGCTGCGGGACCACTCGAAGAAGAGGTTGCCGGGCTCGCTGCGGGTGGCCTGGGTGAAACCGTCGACCAGGTCGAGCCACTCGTCGGCGCGCTCGGGGCGGACCGCGAACTTGACCGTAATGAAGATCATGGGACTTCCTTCCCTTCCACGTTCACACGTGGCCGTGCGGACGGGTGCCCGCCGCTCGGCGGGCACCCGTCCATCGTCGCAGGTCAGAAGGGCTCTCCACGACACGGGGGCGTTGCGCGTCCCGGCCGGGGCCGGTCACGCCGCCTGGCAGGCGGGGCACCAGAAGAGGTTGCGGGCGGCGTGCTCCTCCGTCCGCACGTCGGTGCCACAGACCAGGCAGGGCATGGCGGCCCGCCGGTAGACGTACACCTCGCCGCCGTGGTCGTCCACCCGGGGCGGGCGGCCCATCGCCTCGGGGGTGTGCTCGGGGCGGACGGTGTCGATCCGGCCCGCGGTGACGCCCTCGCGCATCAGGGCGACCAGGTCGGCCCAGATCGCGTCCCACTCCCGGCGGGTGAGGTCGCGCCCGGCCCGGTGCGGGTCGATGCCGTGGCGGAACAGCACCTCGGCCCGGTAGACGTTGCCCACCCCGGCCAGCACCTTCTGGTCCATCAGTAGCGCCGCGACGGTCGTCCGGCTGCCGGATATCCGGCGCCAGGCGGCCTCCGGGTCGGCGTCGGCGCGCAGCGGGTCGGGGCCGAGCCGGGCGGCGACGGCGGCCTTCTGGTCGTCCGTGACGAGCGCGCAGGTGTTGGGCCCGCGCAGGTCGGCGTAGCCGTCCTCGTTCTCCAGCCGCAGCCGGACCAGCCCGACCGGCTCGGGCGCCGGGCCGGTGCCGAAGGTGAAGCCGCCGTAGAGGCCGAGGTGGACGTGCACCCAGGCGCCCTCCTCGAAGCCGAGGAAGAGGTGCTTGCCGGTGGCCTCCGCGCCGGTGAGCAGCTGCCCGTCGATCACCTTGGCCTCGTCGGCGAACCGGCCCTGCGGGCTGGAGACCCGCACCGGGCGGCCGCCGAAGGCCTCGCGGTTCTCGGTGGCGAGGCGGTGGATGATGTGGCCTTCGGGCACGGGCGTCGGCTCCTCCGGGCTCGGCGACTGGACCCGTCCATCATCGCAGCCGGCACCGACAGCCCCGTCCCGCCGCGGGTCAGCGGACCGGGACGCCCATCAACCGGGCCAGGATGACGCGGTCCAGCTCGGCGGCCGTCCCGGCGACGTCCAGGGCGGAGTTGTCGATGATCGGCAGCCCGGAGTTGTACCAGCCGGCCATCCGCCCGTGGATGCGGGCCACCTCCTCGTCCCCGAGCCGGCGGTTGCCGCTGCGCCGGGCGTTGCGGTGCAGCACCGAGTCCAGGCTGGGCAGCAGCACGACCGGGATCATGCCGGGGCCGATGTGCCGCTTCCAGCCGCCGAGGCCGATCGCCGGGCGGTCCGGGAAGACGGCGTCGTCGATGATGCAGGAGATGCCGTTGGCCAGGTAGTTGCGGCAGGCGAAGCCGCAGGTGCGGCGGGCCAGCCGGTACTGCGCCTCGGAGGCGTTGTTCCAGCCGGACTGCGGGTTGGCGAAGCCCGCCTGCACCCACTCGCGGACGTCGTCCAGGCTGATGTGCGCGGTCGGGGTGGGCCGCCGCTCGGCCCAGTGGCGGGCGACGGTGGTCTTGCCGGCCCCGGCCGGTCCGATCAGCAGGACGGCTATCGGCCCGGTGGCCGCGTGCTGCCGCGGCGGGTGGGCCGGCAGTTGGACGGGTGCGCCGGACGGCAGCACGAAGTGCCCGGTGCCCCCGGCGGGCACGGGCGGCGCGCTCGGCACGGGTACGGCCGCGGGGGCCGGGGCCGGGTGGGCGGGAACGGGGTGGGCGGCGGGCCCGGGGCCGGTCGGCCCGGGAGTGACGGGCGCCGCCGGCGCCGGCCGGCCCGGTGGCGGGGACGGCGGAGGCTGCGGGGAGAGCGGCTGCGCCCCCGACGACGTCCCCCGCGTTCCGCCCCCCGGCGCCACCGGCGGGGCGACGGGACGCGGCGGGACCTGCCCGCCTCCGGTGTACTGCGTCACGGCACCTCCCGACACTTCTCAGCGGGGACACTACACGGCGGCCCGGCAGCGGGCACAGTCCGCCGCCGGGCCACCGCCCGTACCCTCAGCGGGTGGTGAGCCGCTCGGCCAGCGCGCGCAGCGCCAGCTCGTAGGAGCCGAGCCCGAAACCGGCGATGGTGCCGGAGGCCACCGCGGCGATCACCGAGGTGTGCCGGAAGGTCTCCCGGGCGTACGGGTTGGAGATGTGCACCTCGATCAGCGGCGCGGTGCGCTGGGCCGCGGCGTCCCGCATCGCGTACGAGTAGTGGGTGAACGCACCGGGGTTGATCACCACCGGCACCTGCCCGTCGGCCGCCTCGTGCAGCCACTCCACCATCTGCTGCTCGGAGTTGGTCTCGTGCACCTCGACCTCGAAGCCGAACTCCTTGCCCAGCGCGGTGCAGCGCTCGACCAGCCCGGCGTACGAGGTGGCGCCGTAGACGTCCGGCTCGCGGCTGCCCAGCCGGCCCAGGTTGGGGCCGTTGAGCACCATCACCCTGGTCACGCCGAGACCTCCGCGTACGCGGCGACCAGCAGCGACGGGTCGGGGCCCTCCAGTACGGAGGTCTTGCCGAGGCCGTCCAGCACGATGAAGCGGATCAGGTCGCCGCGCGACTTCTTGTCGATCTTCATCGCGTCCAGCAGCTTCGGCCAGGCGTCCGCCCGGTAGCTCAGCGGCAGGCCGACCGAGGCCAGCACGGTGCGGTGCCGGTCGGCCGTCTCGTCGTCCAACCGCCCGGCCAGGCGGCCGAGTTCGGCGGCGAAGACCATGCCGATGGAGATCGCGGCGCCGTGCCGCCACTTGTACCGCTCGTTGCGCTCGATGGCGTGGCCGAGGGTGTGGCCGTAGTTGAGGATCTCGCGGCGGCCGGACTCCTTGAGGTCCCCGGAGACCACGTCGGCCTTGACCTGGATGGCGCGGCGGATCAGCTCGACGGTGTGCGGGCCGGACGGGGTCTTGGCGCCCTCGGGGTCGGCCTCGATCAGGTCGAGGATGGCCGGGTCGGCGATGAAGCCGCACTTGATGACCTCGGCGAGGCCGGAGACGTAGTCGTGCTTGGGCACCGTCTCCAGGGTGTCGAGGTCGGCCAGCACGCCCACCGGCGGGTGGAAGGCGCCGACCATGTTCTTGCCCTCGGCGATGTTGATGCCGGTCTTGCCGCCGACGGCCGCGTCGACCATGCCGAGCAGCGTGGTGGGCATGGAGATCCAGCGCACCCCGCGCAGCCAGGTCGCGGCGACGAAGCCGGCCAGGTCGGTGGTGGCGCCGCCGCCGAGGCCGACGATGACGTCGCTGCGGGTGAAGCCGGTCTGCCCGAGCACCGACCAGCAGTACGCGGCGACCTCGACGCTCTTGGCGTCCTCGGCGTTGGGCACCTGGAGCACGATGGCCTCGTAGCCCTCGCCGAGCAGGTCCTCGCGGATCGCGTCGGCGGTGGCGGCGAGCGCCTCCGGGTGGATGAGCGCCACCCGCTTGGCGCGGGTCCCGATCAGCGGAGACAGCTCACCGAGCAGCTGGTGCCCGATCAGCACGTCGTACGGGTCGTGGCCGGCGCTGCCGCCGACGTGGATCCTGACGGTGGTGTCAGTCATGGGGGGTCTTCAGCTCCAGTGCTTCCAGTACGGCGTCCGCGACCTGTTCCGGGGTGCGCCCGGCGGTGTCGACCACGGCGGTGGCCACCTCCAGGTAGAGGGGGCGGCGGGCGTCCATCAGCTCGCGCCAGCGGGCCCGCGGGTTGACGGCCAGCAGCGGGCGCGGGGCGTCCAGGCCGACCCGCTTGACCGCGTCGGCGAGCGGGACCTCCAGGAAGACCACCGGCAGCTCGTGCAGCAGCGCGCGGGTGGCCTCGGCCATCACCGCGCCGCCGCCGAGCGCCAGGACCCCGTCGTGCCCCTCGGCGGCCGCGCGCACGGCGGCCGCCTCCAGCGCGCGGAAGTGCGGCTCGCCCTCGTCGATGAAGATCTCCGGGATGGGCTTGCCGGCCGTCGCCTCGACGTCGGCGTCGGTGTCCCGGAAGCCGACGCCCAGGCGCTCGGCCAGCATCCGCCCGACGGTGGACTTGCCACTGCCGGGCGGGCCGACCAGCACGACAACGGGGTTCGTCATCGGATGATCAGGTTGTCGAGGTAGCCCTGCACGTTGCGGCGGGTCTCGGAGACGTTGTCGCCGCCGAACTTCTCGTTCACCGCGTCCGCCAGCACCAGCGCGACCATCGCCTCGGCGACGATGCCCGCGGCCGGGACCGCGCAGACGTCCGAGCGCTGGTGGTGCGCCTTGGCCGGCTCGCCGGTGCGCACGTCCAGGGTCTGGAGCGCCCGCGGCACGGTGGCGATCGGCTTCATCGCGGCGCGCACCCGCAGCAGCTCGCCGGTGGACAGTCCGCCCTCGGTGCCGCCGGACCGGCCGGAGGTGCGCTTGACGCCCTCGGCGGTCGGGACGATCTCGTCGTGGGCCTGGGAGCCCGGCACCCGGGCCAGGTCGAAGCCGTCGCCGACCTCGACGCCCTTGATCGCCTGGATGCCCATCAGCGCGGCGGCCAGCCGCGCGTCCAGCCGGCGGTCCCAGTGCACGTGCGAGCCGAGGCCCACCGGCACGCCGTACGCCAGCACCTCGACCACGCCGCCGAGGGTGTCGCCGTCCTTGTGGGCCTGGTCGATCTCGGCGACCATCGCCTTCGAGGCGTCGGCGTCCAGGCAGCGCACCGGGTCGGCGTCCAGCTTGGCCTCGTCCGAGGGCAGCGGCACCACGCCGGCCGGCGCCTTGGCGGCGGCCAGCTCGACCACGTGGCTGACGATCTCGATCCCGGCCACCTCGCGGAGGTAGGCGCGGGCGACGGCGCCCAGCGCGACCCGGGCGGCCGTCTCGCGGGCGCTGGCGCGCTCCAGGATCGGCCGGGCCTCGTCGATCGAGTACTTCTGCATGCCGGCCAGGTCGGCGTGGCCGGGCCGGGGGCGGGTGAGCGCCTCGTTGCGGGCCAGGCCCGCCAGGACCTCGGGGTCGACCGGGTCGGCCGACATGACCTGCTCCCACTTCGGCCACTCGGTGTTGCCGACCATGATCGCGACCGGGCTGCCCATGGTCAGACCGTGCCGGACGCCGCCGAGGAAGGTCACCTCGTCCTGCTCGAACTTCATCCGCGCCCCGCGGCCGTAACCGAGCCGGCGGCGCGCCAGCGCGTCGGCCACCACGTCGGTGGTGACCGGTACACCGGCGGGCAGGCCTTCCAGCGTCGCGACGAGTGCGGGGCCGTGCGACTCCCCCGCCGTCAGCCAGCGCAACGTACCCAACGGAGCTCCTTCATCAGCGGACCGGACCACGGCACCGCCGGGGCCCGCCCCGGGCGTGCCTTTTGTACCTGAATCCTTTCATGCCCCAGCGGCACCCGGGGGCACAGTCCGCGTGACGGACAGCAACCGGCCACGATCCGGCCGGGAACCGCCCGGGAAACCGGACGGCGGGCGGGCACCCGGCCGTGGGGCCGGGCCCGTCCAGGTCCGACGGCGGCCGGGCTCAGTGCCCGGCGAGCGCCTTCTCCCCCGCCTCGCGCATCGCCGCCAGCGGCCCGGGCGTCCGCCCGGTGAAGGCCTCGTTCTGCAGCACCGCCTGGTGCACCAGCAGGTCCAGCCCGCCCAGGACGGTCGCCCCGCGCCCGGCGCAGGCGGCGGCCAGCGCCGTCGGCCACGGGTGGTACAGCACGTCGAACAGCGCGCCCGGCTCGGCGGGCAGCGCCTCGGCGAAGACGTCGGTCGCGCCGACCGGCGTGGTGGAGATCGTCAGCGGCCGGGCCAGCGCCTGCGCCCCGAGCTCCCAGTCGGCGGTGCGGACGGCGACGCCCAGCCGCTCGCCCAGCTCGGCCATCTCCCGGGCCCGCTCGGCGCTGCGCACGTAGACCGTCACCTCGCCGGTGCAGATCTGGGCGAGCGCGGCCAGTGCCGAGGAGGCGGTGGCCCCGGCGCCCAGGACGGCCGCCTCGGGCACCTCGGTGATCCCGCGCTCGCGCAGCGCGTTGACCAGCCCGGGGACGTCGGTGTTGTCCCCGGTGCGCCGGCCGTCGGCGGTGAACACCACGGTGTTCACCGCGTCCACCGAGCGGGCCGTCGCGCTGACCTCGTCGAGCAGCGGGATGACCGCCCGCTTCAGCGGCATGGTGAGCGACAGCCCGGCCCACTCGGCCTCGTCCAGCGCGGCGACGAACCCGGGCAGCCCGGCCTCGTCGACCTCGAAGCCGTCGTAGCGCCAGCCGTCCAGCCCGAGCGCCGCGAAGGCGGCCCGGTGCAGGTCCGGCGAGAGCGAGTGGGCGATCGGCGAGCCGAGAACGGCCGCCCGGTGCTTGCTGGTCAACGCTTCTCTCCGCGAACTGGCGAACTGTCGTCCGGCCGCGGCTGCTTCCTGGTGCCGCGGCCACTTCCTGGTGGTGCGGCTACTTCTTGGTGGTGCAGTGGCCGCGCGCCTCGTCGAAGCCCTGCCCGGCCGACTGGCAGTACTCCTTGACGTTGGCGTAGTGCTCCTTGCTCGTCTCGGCGAACCGGGTCTGGGTCGGGGACATCGCGATGAAGTACAGCCACTTTCCGTCCGCCGGGTGCAGCGTCGCGTTGAGCGCCTCGTCGCCGGGGTTGGAGATCGGACCGGGCGGCAGGCCCTGGTTCACGTAGGTGTTGTACTTGTTGTTCGCGTCGTCCATGTCCTTCTTGTCGAGGTCCTTGCGGCCCAGCGAGTACTGGAGCGTGGTGTCCATGCCGAGCCGGTGGTTGATCTCGCCGCCGGCGGCCAGCCGGTTCTGGATGGTCTTGGCCATCTTGGCGAAGTCTTCCGGGTTGTTGCCCTCGCGCTGGAGGATGCTCGCCTCGATGAGCACCTCGTAGCCGGTCTTCAGCCCCACCGAGGCCGCCTGGGCGTCCAGGCCGGCGTACTTCTCGGTGGCGTTCTTCACCATCTGCTTGAGCAGGTCCTCGGGCTTCATGCCCTCGGCGATGTTGTAGCGGGTCGGCCAGAGGAAGCCCTCGATGTTGCCGTTCGCGTACGGCGGCAGGCCGAGGTCGTTGACCTGCGCCTTGGCGACGCCCGCCGTGGTGCCCGGCGGCAGCTTCAGCTTGGTGTCGATGAGGGTGTAGATCTCGGTGGAGTTCTTGCCCTCCGGTACGACGATCGCCGCGCCGCCCGCCTGGGCGAGCAGCTCCTTGAGCGCGGCCGCGGCCGGCATCTCCTTCTTCATCCCGTAGAAGCCGTACTGGATGGTGCCGCACTTGGGCTCGGCCTTGCAGGCCGTGTTGAACGCGTCGACGCTCTTGACCACGCCGGCGTTCTTCAGCGCCAGGCCGATCTGCCCGCCGACCGCGCCCTTCTTGACCTCGACCTGGACGGTGCCGGTGCCCTCGCCGGTGAAGTCCGGCGCCGGGCCGAAGTGGTCCTGGTAGAAGCCGTAGCCCCACCAGCCGGCCCCGCCGACGGCGCCGAGCAGCACCGCGGCGACCAGCAGGCAGGCGCCGCCGTTGCGGCGGCCCGACTTCTTGCCCTTCTCCTTGCGCTTCTTCTGGGCCTCGCGGGAGTCGTCCTGCTCGCCGAGGAAGCCGGCCTCCCCGGCCTCGGCGTGCTCGTCGGGGTACCCGTCCTCCTCGTGGCGGCCGCCGTTCCCGTGGCCGTCCCACTCGTCCGTCCCGCCCTCGCGCGCGGCGCCGACCGGATCGGCGCCGGCCTCCAGCGCGGCGGCCTCGGCCTCCCAGTCGATCCCGTCCGGGCCGGGGCCGGAGGCCGGCACCGGCTCCGGGGCCGGCTGCGGCTTGGCCCGGCGCCGCGGCACCTGCCGCTGCGGAGCCTGCTGCTCGGGGGCCGGCTGCTGCGGGGGCTGCTGCTGGAGGGGCTGCTGTGCCTGGACCTGCTGCGCCTGGACCTGCTGGGGCTGGACCTGCTGCGGAGCCTGCTGCTGGTAACCCTGCTGCTGCACCGGCGCCTGCTGCTGGGGCAGCTGCTGCTGCGCGTACCCCTGCTGCATCGGCTGCTGCGGTTGCGGCTGCTGCGGCACGTACCCCTGCTGGGGGTAGCCCTGCTGCTGCACCGGCGCCTGCTGCTGCGCCATCTGCTGCTGGTAGCCCTGCTGACCGCCCGGGTAGCCCTGCTGCGGCATCTGCTGCTGGGGGGCCTGCTGCTGGTAGCCCTGCTGCGCCATCATCTGCTGCTGCATCTGCGGCGCCATCTGCTGCTGCGCGTACCCCTGCTGCACGTCCCCGTACTGCTGCTGGACCTGCTGGCCCTGCTGCGGGTACTGCTGCTGCCACTGGCCGTCCTGCTGGCCGGGGACCGGCTGCCGGCCGTCGTACCCGGGATCACCGGGGTGCCACGGCTCGCCCTGGGGGTTGTAGCCCCCGCCCAGATCGGTCATTGATCCCCTTAACCGACGGTGACGACCGGAGGATCAAACCGGCCGTCCGGGACGACGCGGTCCCGGCTGATTCTCGAACCGGCGTGCTAGCGCAGCGCCTGGAGGGAGACGTTACCGTACCGCAGCCTTACCCCCGGCCGGGCGGACGCACCGTCAGTGAGCGATCTCACCGACGGCACACAACTCCGTTACGGCGTCCCCGCACCGGGAGCGGAAGGCGCACCGGCCCCGCCCGAGGCCCCCGGGGCCGTCGCCGCCGGGTCGGAGGGCGCGCCCGACGCCGGGCCGCTCGGCTTGGCCGCCGCCCGGTTGGCGTTGAACTCCGCCACGTTGCGTTGCTGGACGTCGAAGCTGTCGGTGAAGCGGGTGTCCCCCGGCTTCACGGTGACGAAGTACAGCCAGTCCCCCGGCGTCGGGTCCAGCGCGGCCATGATCGCCTGCCGCCCGGGGTTGGAGATCGGGCTCGGCGGCAGTCCGGCGTGCAGGTAGGTGTTGTACGGGGAGTCCAGCCTGGTGTCGGTCACCGAGGTGTTCAGGGTCGAGCGGCCGAGCGCGTAGTTGATGGTGGAGTCCAGCTGCAGGGGCATGCCCTTGGCCAGCCGGTTGTAGATCACCCGGGCCACCTTGCCCATGTCCTCGGTGTTGTCGGCCTCGCCCTGGACCATGCTGGCCACGGTGATCAGCCCGTACACGCTCTGCCCGAGGTTCTGCGCGACCACGGTGGCGTCGTCCCGGCCGAACTCCCGGCCGGCCCGGTCCACCATCTGCTTCAGCAGGTCGAAGGCGGTGGTGCCCTCGGTGACGCTGTACGTCGCCGGGAACAGGTAGCCCTCCGGGCTGCCGTTGGCGAAGTCCGGCAGGCCGAGTTCGGCGCCCTGGTCCTGGGCGGTCTTCTGGGCGGTGCCCGCGGGCAGGTTCAGCTTCTTGTCGATGGCCGCGTAGATCTGGTAGCCGCGCCAGCCCTCGGGGATGGTCAGGCCGTTGGCGTTGGCCGGGTCGATCAGGACCGCCAGCGCCGCCGCGGCCGACATCCGCTGCTTCAGCGTGTACGTCCCGGGCTGGATCCGCCCGGCCGCCGCCGCGCTGCCCTTCGCGGCCCGGGTGAAGGCGAGCGAGCTGGCCACCACGCCGTTGCGGACCAGCGCGGAGGCGATCTGGGAGAGGCCGGCGCCCTCCGGCACCGAGACCTGCACGCTGCCGGTGCCCTGCCCGGCGAAGTCGGCGGCGGCCGGGGGTTTGCGCTGCGCCTGGATCCAGGTGTACCCGGTCAGCCCGACCCCGCCGAACACCGCGATCAGCGCGAGCGCGGTGAGCCCGCAGGCCAGCCCGTTGCGCCGTCGGTGCGGATCGGGCGCATCGAAGCGCGGACGGGGCGCACCCGGCGGACGGCCCTCCGGTTCCAGCACCGGTGCGCCCAGATGCCCGGGCGTGAGACCCGGGTGGAAGTCCTGGTCGGTCATGGCTCGCGCCCCCTTCGGCGGTCCCAGATCGATCCGGATCGACATGAATCGATCCAAAACAGACAAGGAAGCGAACGAAAAGGGGTCCGTGCGGACGCGTCCGCACGGACCCCTCAACGGGACGTTAGATCAGACCGGTCAGCCGACCGCCTCGACGCTCTCACCGGGCGGGCGTCCGCTCACCCGTTCGGACTCAAGGGCGGTCTGCAGGATCACCACCGCGGCGGCCTGGTCGACCACCGAGCGGCCCTTCTTCGCCTTGACCCCCGAGGCGCGCAGCCCGTGGGTCGCGGTGACGGTCGACATCCGCTCGTCCACCAGCCGCACCGGCACCGGGTAGAGCCGGTTCGCCAGCCGGGTCGCGTACGCCCGGACCTTCTCCGCCGCCGGGCCCTCCTTGCCGCTGAGCGAACGCGGCAGCCCGACGATCACCTCCATCGCGTCGTACTCCTCGACGATGGCGGCGATCCTGGCCTGCGACTTCACCCCGGCCGGGACGGTCTCCACGGGCGTGGCGAGCACCCCGTCGGGGTCGCAGGACGCGACCCCGATCCGGGCGTCCCCGACGTCGACGGCGATCCGCCGACCCCGTCGGAAGGGCCTCTCCTCGAGCTCCATCAGCTGGCGCGCTCCGCGACCAGGCCGAGCACCGCGGCGATGGCCTCGCCGACCGCGGCCGGGTTGGAGCCGCCGCCCTGGGCGACGTCGTCCTTGCCGCCACCGCCGCCGCCGAGGGTCTTGGCGGCGGTCCGGACCAGCTCGCCGGCCTTGATGCCGCGGCCGCGGGCGTCCTCGTTGGTGGCGATCACGGTCAGCGGGCGGTCGTTCGCCACGGTGAAGGCGGCGACCACGGCCGGGCGCGAGCCGAGGCGGCCGCGCACGTCCAGGACCAGCTTGCGCAGCTCGTCCGCGCCCACGCCGTCGGCGACCTGCGCGGCGACCACGGCGATGCCGTGCACGTCCTCGGCCGAGTCGGCCAGGCCCGCCGCGGCGGCCAGCACCTTCTCGGCGCGGAAGCGCTCGATCTCCTTCTCGGCGTCCTTGAGCTTGGCGAGCATGCCCGAGATCTTCTCCGGCAGCTCCTCCGGACGGCCCTTGACCAGCTCGGTGAGCTGGGCGACCACGGTGTGCTCACGGGCCAGGAACCGGTAGGCGTCGCTGCCGACCAGCGCCTCGACGCGGCGCACGCCGGAGCCGATCGAGGACTCGCCGAGCAGCTTCACCAGGCCCAGCTGGGCGGTGTTGCCGACGTGGGTGCCGCCGCACAGCTCCTTGGAGAAGTCGCCGATGGTGACGACCCGGACCTCGTCGCCGTACTTCTCGCCGAACATCGCGATGGCGCCGGCCTTGCGGGCCTGGTCCATCGTCATGACCTCGGCGGTGACCTCCAGCTCGCGGGTCAGCACGTCGTTGATCTTCTGCTCGACGTCGACCAGCACGCTGCCGGGAACGGCGGCGGGCGAGCCGAAGTCGAAGCGGAAGCGGCCGGGGGCGTTCTCGGAGCCGGCCTGGGCGGCCGTCGGGCCGAGCGCGTCGCGCAGCGCCTGGTGGGTCAGGTGGGTGGCCGAGTGGGCGCGGGCGATCGCCCGGCGGCGCTCGGTGTCGATCGTGGCGTACGCCGAGGCGCCCAGCACGACCTCGCCGAACAGCACCCCGCCGGAGTGCACGATGACGCCCGGGACGGGCTGCTGCACGTCGCGGATCTCCACCACCGCGCCGGACTCCAGCCGGATCCGGCCCTGGTCGGCGAGCTGGCCGCCGCCCTCGGCGTAGAACGGGGTGCGGTCGAGGATGATCTCGACCTCGTCGCCCTCGGAGGCGGCCGGCGCCGGGACGCCGTCCACCAGCAGGCCGACCACGGTGGCCTCGCCCTCGGTGAGCGAGTAGCCGGTGAAGACGCTGGCACCGGACGTGTCGGCGACCTCGCGGTACGCGGCGACGTCGGCGTGGCCCATCTTCTTGGCCTTGGCGTCGGCCTTGGCGCGGTCCCGCTGCTCCTGCATCAGGCGGCGGAAGCCGGCCTCGTCCACCTGGAGGCCCTGCTCCTCGGCCATCTCCAGGGTCAGGTCGATCGGGAAGCCGTAGGTGTCGTGCAGCTTGAACGCCTGGTCGCCGGAGAGCACCGCGCCGCCGGACTGCTTGGTCTCGGTGACCGCGGCGTCCAGCAGGTTGGTACCGGCCTTCAGGGTCTGGAGGAAGGCCGCCTCCTCGCCGACGACGACCGTCTCGATGCGCTTGCGGTCGCTCTCCAGCTCCGGGTACTGCGGGGCCATCGCCTTGATGGCGATGTCGGTGAGGTCCTTGGCCACCACGCCGGTGGCGCCCAGCAGGCGCATGTTGCGGATGGCGCGGCGCAGGATGCGGCGCAGCACGTAGCCGCGGCCCTCGTTGCCGGGGGTGACGCCGTCGCCGATCAGCATCAGCGCGGTGCGGATGTGGTCGGTGACCACGCGCAGCGAGACGTCCGCCTTGTGGTCGGCGCCGTAGGTGTGGCCGGTGAGCTCGGCGGCGCGGTCGAGGATCATCCGGCTGGTGTCGATCTCGAAGAGGTTGTCGACGCCCTGCAGGATGGCGGCGAGGCGCTCCAGGCCGAGGCCGGTGTCGATGTTCCGGCTCGGCAGGTCGCCGAGGATCTCGAAACCGTCCTTGCCGTCGCCGTGGCCGCGCTCGTACTGCATGAAGACCAGGTTCCAGATCTCCAGGTAGCGCTCGCCGTTGACGGCCGGGCCGCCCTCCTCGCCGTACGCGGGGCCGCGGTCGTAGTTGATCTCCGAGCACGGGCCGCACGGGCCGGGGACGCCCATCGACCAGAAGTTGTCCTTCATGCCGAGGCGCTGGATGCGCTCCGAGGGCACGCCGATGACGTCACGCCAGATCTGCTCGGCCTCGTCGTCGTCCTTGTAGACGGTGATCCAGAGCTTCTCCTTCTCCAGGCCGTAGCCACCGTCCGCGACGGGAGTGGTGAGCAGCTCCCAGGCGAACTTGATGGCTCCTTCCTTGAAGTAGTCGCCGAAGGAGAAGTTGCCGCACATCTGGAAGAAGGAGCCGTGCCGGGTGGTCTTCCCGACCTCCTCGATGTCCAGGGTGCGCACGCACTTCTGGACGCTGGTGGCGCGCGAGAACTGCGGCTTGACCTCGCCCAGGAAGTAGGGCTTGAACGGCACCATGCCGGCGTTGACGAGCAGCAGGGTGGGGTCGTCGGCGACCAGGGACGCCGACGGAACGACGGTGTGGCCGCGCTCCTCGAAGAAGCGCAGCCAGCGGCGGCGGATCTCAGCCGACTCCATTAGTGGTCCTTCCGGTTCGGGGTGCCGCCCCGCGGCGGCAGGGCGCGGCGGGGCGTTTCTTCAGTGGTCTGGGGGGTGGTACGGGCGCTGCGGGACGGAGGCAGGGCGGCGGCCGGGCTACCGGGCGCCGCCGAGATAGCTCGGTACTGCGGCTCGCCGCGCAGGACCCTGCGGTCGCCGCGGGGCTCCACCACGGCGGTGCCGTGCAGCCCGAGGTCGTCCTTCAGCTGCTCCTCGCGCTCGGCCATGCCGGCCTTCACGTCCTGGGCGAACTGCTTGGCCAGGTCGCCCAGGTGCAGCGCACCGCGGGCGGCGGTGCCGGAGAGGCTGTCCGGGGTCAGCCGGTGCACGGCCTCGTTGGCCTTGTTCATGGCCCAGACGGTGGCGCCGGCGCCGACCGCCATCCAGAAGATGCGTCGCACCATGCCGTCAGCCCCTCACCGCGCGCCGGACCCGGGAGAACAGTCCGCTCCTGGGCGCCGTCGCGGCGCGGACCTCGGCCCGGATCAGCCGGGCCAGCTCCTCGCGCTCGCCGGCCTGCGAGGGCACCGGCGGCACGCCGCCCTGCTGCCGGGCGACGGCCTTGCGCACGCCGTAGCTGAACGCCGCGACCTTCACCAGCGGTCCGCCCAGGGTGGCGGCCACGGTGGAGGAGAGCGCGTTGGCGTTGGCGGCGGCGTCCTGCACGTTGGCGGTGATCTCGTCCACCCGCTCCAGCTGCTCGTTGGCGCTGCGCACCGCGGCGCCCGCGTCGGTCAGCAGCGGGACGGCCTGCTCGGTGACGGCGGAGACCAGGACGGCGGCCTCCTTGAGGACCCGGGAGAGGCGGACCAGCACCACGGCGAGCAGGGTGACCAGGACCGCCCAGAAGACGGCGACGAGCAATCCGGCCAGCTCTCCCACGGACACCTTTGCGCGCTCCCTCGCCTTGCAGCTCTTCAGAGGGAACCCTATCGCGCCGACGCCCGGTTTCCGGACCGGGTTCTTTCCCCGGCGATCCGGTCGGGTGTGCGATCGGCGCGCGTAACCTACCGGCCGGTCACCTCGTTCTGCCTGGCAGGCCGTCGCCCGTACGGCCCGACGCACGTCCGGACCGCGACGGTCCGGCCTGGAGCACGGGGAGCAGCCCTTGGCCGGGGACTGGAGAGCGGAGCCCGCGGGGCCCGAGGCGGGGCCGCCCGAGCCGGAGCCCGGCCGGCTGCCGGCCGAGCTGACCGGCTTCGTCGGGCGGCGGGGCGAGCTGGCCGAGCTGGCCGGCCTGCTGGCCACGGCCCGGCTGGTGACGGTCACCGGGCCCGGCGGCGTGGGCAAGAGCCGGCTGGCCCTGCGCGCGGCGGCCCGGGCGGCCGACGCGTTCCCGGACGGCACCTGGCTGGTGGACGTGGCCCCCGTACAGGACCGGTTGCTGCTCGGCCACGCCGTCCTGGAGGCGCTGCGGCTCACCGACGGCGGCGCCCGTCCGCCGCTGGACGTCCTGACCGACCGGCTGGACGGCCGGCGCCTGCTGCTGGTGCTGGACGGCTGCGAGCACCTGGTGGAGGCCTGCGCCGAGCTGGCCGACGCGCTGCTGCGGGCGCTGCCCGAGCTGAGGCTGCTGACCACCAGCCGCACCGCGCTGCGGGCCTCGGGCGAGCACCTGCTGACCCTCGCTCCGCTGCCGGTCGGCCCGGCGCCCGTCGACCCGGCGCGGTCGGGCGCGCTGCCGGACGCGGTGCGGCTGTTCGCCGACCGGGCCCGGGCGGTGCTGCCGTCCTTCGAGGTGACGGCGGACAACGCGGAGGCGGTCGCGCTGCTCTGCCGCCGGCTGGACGGCATCCCGCTGGCCGTGGAGCTGGCCGCCGGCCGGCTGCGCGCGCTGTCGGTGGAGCAGGTCACCGCCCGGCTGGACGACCGCTTCCGGCTGCTCACCGGCGGCTCCCGGACGGCTCTGCCCCGGCACCGGGCGCTGCGCACGACGATCGGCTGGAGCCATGAGCTCTGCACCGTGCAGGAACGTTTACTCTGGGCCCGCCTGTCGGTCTTCGCCGGCGGTTTCGACCTGGAGGCCGCCGAGTACGTCTGCGCCGGCGAGGGCATCGAGGCCGAAGAGGTGCTCGACCTGCTCGACGAGCTGGTCGCCAAGTCCGTGGTGCTGCGCGAGGACAGCGCCTTCGGCGTGCGCTTCCGGCTGCTGGACACCCTGCGCGAGTACGGCGGCCAGTGGCTGCGGGCCGCCGGCGAGGAGCCGCGGCTGCTGCGCCGCCACCGGGACTGGTACCTGGGCGTCGCCACCTGGGGCGAGGTCGAGTGGTTCGGCCCCCGGCAGGCGGAGACCGCCGAGCGCACCCAGCTGGCCCACGGCAACCTCCGCGCGGCGCTGGAGTTCTGCCTCGCCGAGCCCGGCGAGGAGCAGATCGCCCTGCTGCTGGCCGGCACCCTCTGGTTCTACTGGATCGGCTGCGGCCACCTCGGCGAGGGGCGGCACTGGCTGGACCGGGCGCTCGCCCTGGACCGCGAGCCCACCGAGGCCCGGGCCAAGGCGCTCTGGGTGACCGGCTACACGGCCACCCTCCAGGGCGACCTCGGCTTCGCCCGCCCGGCGCTGGAGGAGTGCCGCCGCCAGGCCCTGAACACCGGCGACGACCGGGCCCTGGCCCACGCCGTCCACCGCCAGGGCTGCGTCGCCCTGGTCGGCGACGACCCCGACCGGGCCGCCGAGCTGTTCGAGGAGGCGCTCTGGCACTACCGGACCATCGGCGAGCTCAACAGCAACGTGGTGATGGCCATGCTGGAGCTGGGCCTGGCCTACCTGTTCCAGGGCGACCTGGACAGCGGCGAGCTCTGGTTCGGCCAGGCCCGCGAGCTGTGCGAGGAGCACGGCGAGCAGTGGGCCTACGGGTACGTGCTCTACGCGATGGCGTACTCGCACTGGCTGGACGGCGCCGTCCAGCCCGCCCGGATGCTGGCCCGGGAGTGCGTGCGGCTGAACCACCTCTTCCGCGACCTGCTCGGCATCGTGCTGGGCATCGACCTGCTGGCGCTGCTGGAGACCGAGCCGAGCCGCCCGGGCGAGCCGGGCGACCTGCGCGAGGCGCGGGTGCTCCAGGGGGCCGCGCACCGGATCTGGCGCGCGGTCGGCAACCCGTTCCTGGGCTCGCGGAACTTCTTCGGCCCGCACCAGGAGTGCGCGGAGCGGGCCCTGGCCGGGCTGAGCGCCCAGGAGTACGAGGAGTGCTACGAGGCCGGCACCCTGCTGGACCTGGACGCGGCGGTCGCCCGGGCGCTCGGCGGCGGGGGCGCGGCGGAGGGCGCGGAGCCGGTGCCGGATCCCCGCGCGGTGCCGCCCGCGCCGGCGCCCTCGGCGGTGCGGAATAGTTGAAACTTGCCGATTGCTTGAGGAGGCAAGGAACTGCTCGGAAGGAGCACCATGGCCGTCCACAACGCCGCCAACGAGTACCGCATGGCGAAGTTCTACTTCGATTCCAAGGCGTACACCGACGCGGCCCGCATGCTCGAAGGCGTCCTGGCCGAGGAGCCGACCAACCTCTCGGTCCGGATGCTGCTGGCCCGCAGCTACTTCCACTCGGCCCAGCTGCGGCGCGCCGAGGCCGAGCTGCTGCGGATCCTGGAGGCCGACCCGGCCGAGGACTACGCCCGGCTGATGCTCGGCCGCACCCTGGAGCGCCAGGGCCGCGCCGAGGAGGCCCGCCCGCACCTGCGGCTGGCCGCCGCGATGGCCGGCGAGAGCATCTGACGGCAGCGGGAGGAACCGCGGGAACAGCGGAAAAGGGGCGAGCCCCCGTCGCCTCGAAAGGCGGCGGGGGCTCGCTCGTGGTGTCGCGAAGAGCGGAACCGGGTCAGCGCGAGTAGTACTCGACGACCAGCTGCTCGTCACAGATCACCGGGACCTCCTTGCGCTGCGGCGCACGGTCCAGGCGGAAGGCCAGGGCCTTCAGGTTGACCTCGAGGTACTTCGGGGTCTGGCCCTCACCCGCGTAGCCACCCTCACGGGCGACCTGGAAGGGGACCTTCTCCTTGGAGCGCTCGCGGACGGTGACCACGAAGCCCGGCTTCATCTGGAACGACGGCTTGTTGACCTTGCCGCCGTTGACCTCGATGTGGCCGTGGACGACCATCTGGCGGGCCTGGTAGATGGTGCGGGCGATGCCCGAACGCAGGACCAGGGAGTCCAGACGGGTCTCCAGGTCGGCGACGAGCGCCTCACCGGTCTTGCCCTCGGCCTTCTTCGCGCGGTCGAACGCGCGCGCCATCTGCTTCTCGCTCAGGTCGTACTGGGCGCGCAGACGCTGCTTCTCGAGCAGACGGACCTTGTAGTCCGAGTTCTGCTTGCGGCCACGGCCGTGCTGGCCGGGCGGGTACGGGCGGGCCTCGAAGTACTTGACGGACTTCGGGGTCAGCGGCACGCCGAGCGCACGCGCGATCTTGACCTTGGGACGCTTCTGGTTCGCCATGAACCAAACCTTCCTTGCTTACGAATACGGCTTCACCAGGTGTTGACGGAGGTCGCATCTCGCGACCCGGAGACAACCCATCGCCGAGGCGATGCGGTCAGCCGCTCTCCGGAGCCGGGCACGGAAGTGCTGGTCACACGGACCGGCCCGGAATCCGGGCCCGTCCGCGACACCGAAACGGTGCGCGACGCTCCTGGTGCGGGCCCCTCGAGGGGGCCTACGGCCGGTGTCCCGCTGGTGCGGCCGGTCGGTGGGGTCTCCCCCGCCGCCGTCCCGGGACATGGCACTCCGATCGAGTATACCGGTGGATCACTCGCCCTTTTCCCCGGGCTGCTCCTCGGCCCCCGCCGCCGCCTTCCGCGGCTTCTGCTCGGGCTTCTGCTCGGCCTTCTTCTCCACCCTGCGCTCCCCGCGCAGCCGCCCGCGCGTCCACTCCACGACCTCCGCGTACCGGGCCTCGCCGCCGCGCCTGGTCGGCTGGTAGTACTCCCGGCCGTGCACCGCGTCCGGCGCGTACTGCTGGGCGGCGATGCCCTCCGGCAGGTCGTGCGGGTAGCGGTAGCCCTTGCCGTGGCCGAGCTTGCCCGCGCCGCCGTAGTGCGCGTCCCGCAGGTGGGATGGGACGGCGCCCGCCAGGCCCTGCCGGACGTCCGCCAGCGCCGCGTCGATCGCCAGGTAGGCGGCGTTGGACTTGGGCGCCAGGGCCAGCGCGATGGCCGCCTGGGAGAGGATGATCCGGGCCTCCGGGAAGCCGATCAGGGCCACCGCCTGGGCCGCCGCCACCGCCGTCTGCAGGGCCGTCGGGTCGGCCAGGCCGACGTCCTCGCTGGCCGAGATCATCAGCCGGCGGGCGATGAACCGCGGGTCCTCCCCCGCCTCGATCATCCGGGCCAGGTAGTGCAGGGTGGCGTCCACGTCGCTGCCGCGGATCGACTTGATCAGCGCGCTCGCCACGTCGTAGTGCTGGTCGCCGTCCTTGTCGTAGCGCACCGCCGCCTGGTTGACCGCCGTCTCGGTGGTGGCCAGCGTGATGCTCGGCTCGCCCTTCTCCAGCGCCGCCCCGGCCGCCGCCTCCAGCGTGGTGAGCGCCCGCCGGGCGTCCCCGCCGGCCAGGCGCACCAGGTGGTCCTCGGCCTCCGCGGTCAGCTCCAGCGCGCCCTCCAGCCCGCGCTCGTCGGCCACCGCGCGGCGCAGCAGCGCCCGGATGTCCTCGTCGGTCAGCGACTCCAGGGTGAGCAGCAGCGAGCGGGACAGCAGCGGGGAGATCACCGAGAAGTACGGGTTCTCCGTCGTCGCCGCGATCAGGGTGACCCAGCGGTTCTCCACGGCGGGCAGCAGCGAGTCCTGCTGGGCCTTGGAGAAGCGGTGGATCTCGTCCAGGAAGAGCACCGTCTCCCGGCCGGACATCCCGACCGCCCGCCGGGCGCCGTCGATCACCGCCCGGACCTCCTTGACCCCGGCGGTGATCGCGGACAGCTCCACGAAGCGGCCCTCGACCGCCTGGCTGATCACGTGCGCCAGGGTGGTCTTGCCGGTGCCGGGAGGGCCCCAGAGGATCACCGAGCTGGTCGCCGCCGGGCCGCGCGAACTCCCGACCAGGCGGCGCAGCGGCGAGCCGGGCTTCAGCAGCTGCCGCTGCCCGGCCACCTCGTCCAGGGTGCGCGGACGCATCCGTACGGCCAGGGGCGCCCGGCCGGGCTCCCTGGTCTGGCGTTCCTCGGCGGCGGCGGTGAAGAGGTCCGGTTCGTCCACACCGGAAGCCTATGCGAGGGCTCGGACAGCCCGCCAAGAGCTGCGCGCGGCCCGTCCTACTCCAGCCCGGCGGCGTGGTCCGGGACGTACTTCTGGAGGTCCCGCGGCGGCCGCTCGTAGCCGCGCGAGGCGGGGCGGGGCGGCAGCTGCACCCGCGGCTCCCTGATCTCGTGGTACGGCACGGTGGACAGCAGGTGGGCGATCATGTTGATCCGGGCCCGGCGCTTGTCGTCGCTCTCCACCACGTGCCAGGGCGAGTCCGGGGTGTCGGTGTGGATGAACATCTCGTCCTTGGCCCGCGAGTAGTCCTCCCAGCGGGTGATCGACTCGACGTCCATCGGGGAGAGCTTCCAGCGCTTCATCGGGTCCTCCAGCCGGTCCCGGAAGCGCCGCTGCTGCTCGGTGTCGCTCACCGAGAACCAGTACTTGCGCAGCAGGACGCCCGACTCGGTGAGCATCCGCTCGAAGGTCGGGCACTGGTGCAGGAACTGCCAGTACTCCTCGTCGGTGCAGAAGCCCATCACCCGCTCGACGCCCGCGCGGTTGTACCAGCTGCGGTCGAACAGGACGATCTCCCCGGCGGCCGGCAGGTGCTCGACGTACCGCTGGAAGTACCACTGGGTCTTCTGCCGCTCGGTCGGTGTGGGCAGCGCCGCGACCCGGGCGATGCGGGGGTTGAGGTACTCCGTCACCCGCTTGATCGCCCCGCCCTTGCCCGCGGCGTCGCGCCCCTCGAAGACCACCACCAGCCGGGCGCCCTCGACGCGCACCCACTCCTGGAGCTTCACCAGCTCCTCCTGGAGGCGCAGCAGCTCCCGCTCGTACGGCTTCCTGGCCAGTCGCTCCGGTTTCCCGGTCCGCTGCTGCTCGGCCACCCTCGGTTCCTCCGTCCGGCTGAATGCTGATCAGCACTCACCGTAGGCGCCCACGGCCGGTTCCGCAGGTCGGCGGGGGGCGTGGCAACCGGGGCCGGTCTCGTGGACCGGCCCTGGGGAGAGGTGCCGGGAGAGAGGTCAGACGGCGACGAAGGGCTCGGGGTAGCGGCAGAGCCCGCGCGGGGTGCCGTCGTACGACGGCAGCGGCAGCACCTGGAAGTACGCCTCCGGCACCTCGAACGGGCCGGTGACCTCGTGCCGCCCGGCCGGCGCGAAGCCGAACCGCGCGTAGTACTCCGGGTCACCGAGGACGACCACGAGCTTCTCGCCCGCGTCCTCGGCCGCCGCCAGCGCGGCCCGGACGACCAGCTCGCCGACGCCCCGGCGCTGCCACTCGGGCGCCACCGCGACCGGCCCGAGCGCCAGCGCCTTGCCGTCGCCGACGAGCAGCCGGGTGAGCAGCGCGTGGCCGATCACCAGCCCGGCCCCGTCGACCGCCACCACGGACAGCCCGGGCAGCCAGGCGGGATCGCGGCGCAGCGCGTCCACCAGGTCCGCCTCGTCCGGGCCGGGGAACGCGGCCATGTGGACGCGTCTGGTCGCCGGGGCGTCCTCCGGACATTCGATTCTTGTGGTCACCTGCAAGAGTCAACCCTCCCTGTGTCACACACCGTTGTGGACCGGCCCCGGACGGCGGGTGAGCCGTCCGGGGCCGTTGCAGGTTAGCGGATGACGCGGTGTCAGGACTGGGGCTGGGCCTCGCCCTTTGCGTCCTCGCGGACCTTCGGCTTGGCGTCCACGCCGGCCTCGCGGCGCTGCGCCGGGGTGATCGGGGTCGGGGCGCCGGTCAGCGGGTCGCCGCCGGTGGACGTCTTCGGGAAGGCGATGACGTCCCGGATGGTGTCGTACCCGCCCAGCAGGGTGACGATGCGGTCCAGGCCGAAGGCGACACCGCCGTGCGGCGGCGGGCCGTAGTTGAAGGCGTCCAGCAGGAATCCGAACTGCGAGGCCGCCTCCTCCTCGGAGAGGCCGATCGCGTCGAACGCCCGCTTCTGCACGTCGCGCTGGTGGATACGGATCGAACCGCCGCCCAGCTCCGAGCCGTTGAGGACCAGGTCGTAGGCGTTGGAGAGCGCCGAGCCCGGGTCGGTGTCGAAGGTGGCCAGCGACTCCGCGGTCGGGGCGGTGAACGGGTGGTGCACCGCGTGCCAGCCCTGGAACTGGCCCTTGTCGTCCTCGATCGGCTCGAACATCGGGAAGTCGACGACCCAGAGGAAGGCCCACTGGGACTCGTCGATCAGCTCGCAGCGGCGGCCGATCTCCAGACGGGCGGCGCCGAGCAGCTCCTGGGAGGCGCGCTCCTTGCCGGCCGCGAAGAAGACCGCGTCGCCGTTCTTGGCGCCCGCGGCGGCGGCGAGGCCGGCCAGGTGCTCCGCGGAGAGGTTCTTGGCGACCGGGCCGCGCAGCTCGCCGGTCTCGGCGTCGATGAGCACGTAGGCCAGGCCCTTGGCGCCGCGCGCCTTGGCCCAGTCCTGCCAGGCGTCCAGCTGCTTGCGCGGCTGCGAGGCGCCGCCGGGCATGACCACGGCGCCGACGTACGGGGCCTGGAAGACGCGGAACTCGGTGCCCTTGAAGTACTCGGTCAGGTCGGTGAGTTCCTGGCCGAAGCGGACGTCCGGCTTGTCCGAGCCGTAGCGGCCCATGGCGTCCGCGTAGGTCATCCGGGGCAGCGGGTTCGGGATCTCGTACCCGTGCACCTCGCGCCAGATGGAGCCGACGATCTTCTCGCCGAGGGCCAGGACGTCCTCCTGGTCGACGAACGAGGCCTCGATGTCCAGCTGGGTGAACTCCGGCTGCCGGTCGGCGCGGAAGTCCTCGTCGCGGAAGCAGCGGGCGATCTGGTAGTAGCGCTCCATGCCGGCCACCATCAGCAGCTGCTTGAACAGCTGGGGCGACTGCGGCAGGGCGTACCAGTGGCCGGGCTGGAGGCGGACCGGGACGAGGAAGTCGCGGGCGCCCTCGGGGGTGGAGCGGGTGAGGTACGGCGTCTCGATGTCGAGGTAGTCGTTCTCCTCCATCACCCGGCGGATGATGTTGTTGACCTTGGAGCGCAGGCGCAGGCCCTTGGCCGGGCCCTCGCGGCGCAGGTCCAGGTAGCGGTAGCGCAGCCGGACCTCCTCGTTGACCGTGCCCGGCTCGTACTCGGCGACCGGGAAGGGCAGCGGGGCGGCCTCGGAGAGCACCTCGATCGCGCTGACGACGACCTCGACGGCGCCGGTCGGGATGTCGGGGTTCTCGTTGCCCTCGGGGCGGACCCGGACGTCGCCGACGACCTTGACGCAGTACTCGGCGCGCAGGCCGTGTACCGAGTCGAGGTCGCGGACCACGATCTGCACGGTGCCGGAGGCGTCGCGCAGGTCGATGAAGGCGACGCCGCCGTGGTCGCGGCGGCGGGCGACCCAGCCGGCCAGGGTGACGGTGGTGCCTGCGTGCTCCGGGCGGAGCGTGCCCGCGTCGTGCGTGCGGATCACAGCTGCTTCTCCTTCAGGGTGGTGACGAGTGCGTCGAGGGCGACGGGGGTCTGTTCGCCGGTGCTCATGTCCTTGAGCTGGACGACGCCCTCGGCGAGGTCCCGGTCCCCGGCGATCAGGGCGAAGCGGGCGCCGGACCGGTCGGCGGACTTCATGGCGTTCTTGATGCTCTTGACGCCGAAGGCGAGGTCGGTGGCCACGCCGGCCCGGCGCAGCTCGACCACCTTGGCGAACAGGGTGTTCTTGGCCTCCTCGCCGAGCGCGACGGCGTAGACGGAGGTGGCCGCCGGCAGGTCGAGGGCGACGCCCTCGGCCTCCAGCGCGAGGTAGGTGCGGTCCACGCCGAGCGCCCAGCCGACGGACGGCAGCGCCGGGCCGCCGATCATCTCGGACAGGCCGTCGTAGCGGCCGCCGCCGCCGATCGCGGACTGGGCGCCGAGGCCGTTGTGCACGAACTCGAAGGTGGTGCGGGTGTAGTAGTCCAGGCCGCGCACCAGCTTGGGGTCGTCCACGAAGGCCACGCCCGCCGCGGTGAGCAGCTCGCGGACCTTCTCGTCGTACGCCTTGCAGGCCTCGCACAGGTAGTCGCGCAGCATCGGGGCGCCGACCAGCTGGGCCTGCACCGACTCGCGCTTGTCGTCGAGGACGCGCAGCGGGTTGATCTCGGCGCGGCGGCGGGTCTCCTCGTCCAGGTCCAGGCCGGAGAGGAAGTCGATCAGCGCGGCACGGTAGACCGGGCGGCACTGCTTGTCGCCGAGGCTGTTGAGCAGCAGCGAGTAGTCGCTCAGCCCCAGCGAGCGGAAGGCGTCGTCGGCCAGGATGATCAGCTCGGCGTCCAGCGCCGGGTCCTCGGCCCCGATCGCCTCGGCGCCGACCTGGGAGAACTGGCGGTAGCGGCCCTTCTGGGCGCGCTCGTAGCGGTAGTACGAGCCCGAGTACCAGAGCTTGACCGGCAGGTTGCCCTGCTTGTGGAGGTTGGCCTGGAGCGCGGCGCGCAGCACCGAGGCGGTGCCCTCGGGGCGCAGCGCGAGCTCGTCGCCGCCCTTGGTGGTGAGGGTGTACATCTCCTTGGAGACGATGTCGGTGGACTCGCCGACACCGCGGGAGAACAGCTTCACGTCCTCGAAGACCGGGGTCTCGACGTAGCCGTAACCGGCCCGGCGGGCGGGCGCGGCGATGCGCTCGCGGATCGCCAGGAAGGTCGCGGAGCTGGGGGGCAGCAGGTCGTAGGTGCCCTTGGGGGCGGTGAAGGTGCTCAACTTCTCTTCCGTCACATTCCTCGTCGCGGGAAAGCCGGGGCGCCTGCCGCCCCTGCTGCCTGTCGGAGGTAGGGGTTGGTGGCGCGCTCGCGGCCGATGGTGGTCTGACCGCCGTGGCCGGAGAGGACCACGGTGGAGTCGTCGAGGGGCAGGCACACCCGGGCCAGCGAGTTCATGATCGCCTCGCTGTCCCCGCCCGGGAGGTCGGTACGCCCGATGGAGCCGGCGAACAGCAGGTCGCCCGAGAACAGCACCGGGGGGAGGTCCTCGGCACCGGGCGTCCGGAAGGTCACCGACCCCCCGGTATGGCCCGGGGCGTGGTCCACGGTGAGCTTCAGGCCGGCCAGCTCCAGCACGCCGCCGTCGGTGAGCTCGCGCACGTCGTCGGGCTCGCCGACGGTGAGCTCGCCCATCAGCTGGGTGCCCAGGGAGCGGCCGAGCGCCTTCTCCGGGTCGGACATCATGTACCGGTCCTCGGGGTGGATCCAGGCCGGGACGCCGCGGGCGCCGCAGACCGGGACCACCGAGGCCACGTGGTCGATGTGGCCGTGGGTGAGCAGCACGGCGACGGGCTTCAGCCGGTGCTCGCGGACCATCTCCTCGACGCCGCGGGCCGCCTGGTGGCCGGGATCGACGATGACGCACTCCTCGCCGGCCGCCGGAGCGACCAGGTAGCAGTTGGTGCCCCAGGCTCCAGCGGGGAATCCGGCGATGAACACGCGCGTCCTTCGGGTGTGTGGCGGTCGGCTGCGGCGGCTGCCAGTGGTGATGCCACCAGTGGTGATTCAGGTGCAGCCTACCGGCGCCGCGGGTCCGGTTGCGAACCAGATACGGGCGGCGGGGCGCCGCGGCCCGGCAGGTTCACCGGGTTCTTACAGGCCCGGTCCCTACACTTGGCCGCCGAGGGATGCGATGATCCGCTCCGGAATCCATCCACTTTTCCCGCACATCCGTAGGAGACACGGCCGGTGGTCAGCAGCGAACAGCGGCGGCGGCAGCTCGCCCGAGAGAAGTACGAGCGCCAGTTGGAGCGCCGGGTCGAGGCCCAGGCCGCGCGCAGGCGGCGCAACACGATCCTGGGCGCCTCGCTCGCCGTCGTGGTCCTGGCCGGCGGTGGCACCCTGATCGCCACCGGCGCGTTCAGCTCGGACGACAAGGGCGACAAGAAGGCCTCGAACAGCGCCCAGGCCGCGCCGACCGGTACCGAGGAGCCGTCCGCCCCGACCCGCAAGCCGGTCGAGGGCTGCGCCGCCCCGGCTCCGGGCGCGCCCAACGGCAAGCAGTGGCAGGCCGAGCCGGCCATGACGATCGACGCGGGCGGCTCGTACGCCATGACGCTGGACAGCAACTGCGGCAAGGTGACGATCGCGCTGGACGCGGCCAAGGCCCCGCACACCGTGAACTCCTTCGCCTTCCTGGCCGGTGAGCAGTACTTCGACCACACCAAGTGCCACCGCCTCACCACCGACGGCATCTTCGTGCTGCAGTGCGGCGACCCGACCGCCAGCGCGACCGTCCCGGGCGGCTCCGGCGGCCCCGGCTACAAGTTCGCGGACGAGAACCTGACCGGCGCGACCTACCCGGCCGGCACCGTGGCGATGGCCAACTCCGGTCCGGGCACCAACGGCAGCCAGTTCTTCCTGGTCTACAAGGACACCAAGCTGCCCCCGAACTACACCCCCTTCGGCAAGGTCACCGGCGGCCTGGACGTGGTGCAGAAGATCGCCGCCGCGGGCACCCTGGAGGGCTCGTCGGACGGCCACCCGATGGCCGACGTCACCTTCAACTCCGTTACGGTGGCGAAGGGTTGACCGACTCCGGGGTCGTCGGCGGGTGGCCTGCGCGCCGCCCCCGCACGGCCCCGGACCGAAATCGCCCGGCCCGGATGCGGACAGCACCGGGCCTGGTCGCCTATGTTGGCGTTGTATAGGGTGCCCGGACCCGCCTAGCCGTCACCCTCGGCAGCAAGGCACGGCGGACGGGGACGGCGGACTCTTTCGGTCCGTCGCACATCAACTGTGGACGACGGACGCGCGCCGCCCCGGCGCGGGCGCGACGTCATGTGGAGGACGCGCTATGAGCAGCGACCCGTGGGGCCGTGTGGACGAGCAGGGCACGGTCTACGTCAGGACGGCCGACGGCGAACGAGTCGTCGGTTCCTGGCAGGCCGGCTCGCCCGAGGAGGCCCTCGCCTACTTCGAGCGCAAGTACCAGGGCATCGAGGTGGAGATCGGCCTGCTGGAGAAGCGGGTGCGGACCACCGACCTGGCCGCCAAGGACGCCCTGGCCGCGCTGGAGCACCTGCGCGCCCAGGTGGTCGAGGGGCACGCGGTCGGCGACCTGGAGGGTCTGGCCAAGCGGCTGGACACGCTCACCGGCGAGATCGAGAGCCGGCGCGAGGAGCGCAAGGCCGCCCGCGCCAAGGCCCAGGACGAGGCCCGTGCGGCCAAGGAGGCCCTGGTCACCGAGGCCGAGCAGCTCGCCGAGTCCACCCAGTGGCGGGAGGCCGGGGACCGGCTGCGCGCCCTGGTGGACACCTGGAAGGGCCTGCCGCGGCTGGACCGCAAGAGCGACGACGAGCTGTGGCACCGCTTCTCGCACGCCCGCTCGGTCTTCTCCAAGCACCGCAAGGCGCACTTCGCCACCCTGGACGCCGAGCGCGAGAAGGCCCGGCAGACCAAGGAGGCGCTGGTGTCCGAGGCCGAGGCGCTGTCCTCGTCCACGGACTGGGGCAGCACCGCGGCCGCCTACCGCGACCTGATGGCGCGCTGGAAGGCCGCCGGCCGGGCCCAGCGGGACATCGAGGACGAGCTGTGGGCGCGGTTCCGCGGCGCCCAGGACGTCTTCTTCCAGGCCCGCTCCGCGGTGTTCAGCGAGCGGGACGCCGAGCAGGTGGAGAACCAGAAGCTCAAGGAGGCGCTGGCCGCCGAGGCCGAGACGATCCTGCCGATCACCGACCTCAAGGCCGCCAAGGCCGCGCTGCGCGAGGTCAACGAGCGGTGGGAGGCGATCGGGCACGTGCCGCGCGAGGTCCGTCCGAAGCTGGACGGCCGGCTGAACGCGGTCGAGCGGGCGATCCGCGAGGCCGAGGAGGCCGAGTGGTCGCGCTCCAACCCGGAGGCCAAGGCCCGCGCGGCCGGCATGGTGGGCCTGTTCCAGGCGAAGGCCGACAAGATCCAGGCCGACCTGGACAAGGCCCGCGCGGCCGGCAACGCCTCCAGGATCGCCAAGCTGGAGTCCGAGCTGGACGGCGTGCGGACCCTGCTGGACCAGGCGCACAAGAGCCAGGAGGAGTTCAGCGGCTGATCGCCCCGGCACGCTGGACGGCGAAGGCCCCCGGGACCGTTCCCGGGGGCCTTCCGCGTTCCCCCCGCCGTGCTGCCGGCGGGGGCCGCCGCTACTTGCGGGCGGAGGTGACGCGGTAGACGTCGTACACGCCCTCGACGCCGCGCACCGCCTTGAGCACGTGGCCCAGGTGCTTCGGGTCGCCCATCTCGAAGGTGAAGCGGCTCATCGCCACCCGGTCCCGGGAGGTCTGCACCGCCGCCGACAGGATGTTGACGTGCTGGTCGGAGAGCACCCGGGTGACGTCCGAGAGCAGCCGGGAGCGGTCCAGCGCCTCGACCTGGATGGCCACCAGGAAGACCGAGGACTGGGTGGCCGCCCACTCGACGTCGATCATGCGCTCCGGCTGCTGGTTCAGCGCCTCCACGTTGACGCAGTCGGCGCGGTGCACCGAGACGCCGTTGCCGCGGGTCACGAAGCCGACGATCGGGTCGCCCGGCACCGGGGTGCAGCAGCGGGAGAGCTTGACCCAGACGTCCTCGACGCCCTTGACGATCACGCCCGGGTCGCCCTTGGCCCGGCGGCGCACCGCGCGCCGGTTGTCGTGGGTCGGGGTGGCGGTCTCCGCCAGGTCCTCGGTCGCGCCCTCCTCGCCGCCGAGCGCCTGGACCAGCTTCTGCACGATGTTCGGCGCGGCGACGTGGCCCTCGCCGATCGCGGCGTAGAGCGAGGAGATGTCGGGGTAGCGCATCTCGTGGGCCAGGGTGACCAGCGAGTCGCCGGTCAGGATCCGCTGGATCGGCAGGCCCTGCTTGCGCATCGCCCGGACGATCGCCTCCTTGCCGTGCTCGATCGCCTCCTCGCGGCGCTCCTTGGAGAACCAGGCGCGGATCTTGTTGCGGGCGCGCGGCGACTTGACGAAGCCCAGCCAGTCCCGGGACGGGCCGGCGTTCTCCGCCTTGGAGGTGAACACCTCGACGGTGTCGCCGTTCTCCAGGGTCGACTCCAGCGGCACCAGCCGCCCGTTGACCCGGGCGCCTATCGTCCGGTAGCCGACCTCGGTGTGCACCGCGAAGGCGAAGTCGACCGGGGTCGCCCCGGCCGGCAGGGCTATCACGTCGCCCTTGGGGGTGAAGACGAAGACCTCGTTGCTGGCCAGGTCGAAGCGGAGCGACTCCAGGAACTCGCCCGGGTCGGCGGTCTCCTTCTGCCAGTCCAGCAGCTGCCGCAGCCAGGCCATCTCGTTGACGGCGCCGGCCTTGTCGTCCTTGCGGACCTGGGTCGGGGTGTCGGTGCGGACCTTGGAGGCCCCGGCCACCGCGCGCTGCTTGTACTTCCAGTGCGCGGCGATGCCGTACTCGGCCCGCCGGTGCATGTCGAAGGTGCGGATCTGCAGCTCGACCGGCTTGCCCCCAGGGCCGATCACCGTGGTGTGCAGCGACTGGTACATGTTGAACTTGGGCATCGCGATGTAGTCCTTGAACCGCCCCGGCACCGGGTTCCACCGCGCGTGGATGGTGCCCAGCGCCGCGTAGCAGTCGCGGACGGTGTCGACCAGGACCCGGATGCCCACCAGGTCGTAGATCTCGGCGAAGTCCCGGCCCCGGACGATCATCTTCTGGTAGACCGAGTAGTAGTGCTTCGGCCGGCCGGTGACGGAGGCGGTGATCCGGGCGCCCCGCAGGTCCCCCTGGACCTGGTCGATGACGGTCGCCAGGTACTCGTCCCGCTTGGGGGCGCGCTCGGCGACCAGCCGGACGATCTCGTCGTACATCTTGGGGTAGAGGATCGCGAAGGCGAGGTCCTCCAGCTCCCACTTGATGGTGTTCATGCCCAGCCGGTGCGCCAGCGGGGCGTAGATCTCCAGCGTCTCGCGGGCCTTCTTCTCCTGCTTCTCCCGCTTGAGGTAGCGCATCGTGCGCATGTTGTGCAGGCGGTCGGCCAGCTTGATCACCAGGACCCGCGGGTCCTTGGCCATCGCCACGACCATCTTGCGGACGGTCTCGGCCTGCGCGGCCTCGCCGAACTTGACCCGGTCCAGCTTGGTGACGCCGTCCACCAGCAGGGCCACCGAGTCGCCGAAGTCCTTGCGCAGGGTCTCCAGGCCGTAGTCGGTGTCCTCGACGGTGTCGTGCAGCAGCCCGGCCATCAGCGTCGGGGCGTCCATGCCGAGCTCGGCCAGGATCGTCGCGACGGCCAGCGGGTGGGTGATGTACGGGTCGCCGCTCTTGCGCTTCTGCCCGCGGTGCCACTTCTCGGCCACCGCGTACGCCTTCTCGATGTCGCGCAGCAGAGCCGGGTCGGCCTTGGGGTCGTTGGCCCGGATCGAGCGGAACAGCGGTTCCAGGACGGGGTTGAGCACGCTGGAGCGCTGGCCGCCCAGGCGGGCCAGCCGGGCCCGCATGCCGCCGGTGGAACCGCGGCCGGAGGGGCCGAGCGAACGCGAGGAGGTCGGCGCCGGGCGTGCCGGGGTGGCCCCCGAGGGCGTGGGACGGTTTTCGGGGGTGGCCGCTTCGGCCGTGGGCACAACCTCGTCGGGCAAGGACTACTCCTCGGGGCACCGGGGCCGACCCCTGCCGAGGCCCGAACGGTCCGGGACAACCGGGAGGGGATGAATCTTCATGGTACCGAGCCGGGCGCCGGGGTGTTCATCCGGCCGGGCCAGGAAACGGAAGGACGGCGGTCGGATGTCCCGACCGCCGTCCTCCCGACGAGTCCCTCAGACCGTGACCAGCGTCTCCAGCGGAGCGCCGCCCAGGTGCCCGGCCAGCCGCTCGCGGCCGTCCAGGAAGCCCAGCTCCATCAGCACCACGACGCCCGCCAGCTCGGCCCCGGCCTCCTTCACCAGGTCCAGCGAGGCGCCGATGGTGCCACCGGTGGCCAGCACGTCGTCCACCACCAGCACCCGCTCACCGGGCGTGAAGGCGTCGCACTGCACCTCCAGCGTCGCCGAGCCGTACTCCAGCTCGTACGAGCGCCGGAACACCTCGCCGGGCAGCTTGCCCTGCTTGCGGATCGGCACGAAGCCGAGCCCGGCCGCGAAGGCCGCCGGGGCCGCCAGCACGAAGCCGCGCGCCTCCAGGCCCACGACCTTGGTCGCACCGAGCTCCGCGGCCCGGTCCGCCAGCGCCCGGGTGAGGGCGCCGAAGGCCTCGGCGTCGGCGAGCAGCGGCGCGATGTCCTTGAACAGCACACCCGGCTTCGGGTAGTCCGGGACGTCCCGGATCCGGCTGTTCAGCAGCTCGGCCAGTGCGGTGTCGGCGGTGGTCACGGTGGGTTCCTCGGGTTCGTGGTCGGGTTCAGCGCTTGGTGGACGGACGGCCCTTGGCACGGGTGCCGGCCGAGCGGCCACGCTGTCCGACCATACCCGCAGGCTGCTCCTCGTCGTCCGGCTCCCCGTCCGCCGTGACGGCGTCCCCGGCCTCCGCCTTGGCGGCGGCCGAGGCCCGGTGCTGGAGGACCCGCTTGCGCAGCGCCTTCATCTCCGGCTGCTCCTCCTTGAGCTGCGCCAGCAGCGGGGTGGCGACGCAGATCGAGGAGTAGGCACCGGCCGCGAGACCGATGAACAGCGCGAGCGAGATGTCGTTCAGGGTGCCGGCGCCCAGGAAGCCGCCGCCGATGAACAGCAGCGCGGCGACCGGAAGCAGCGCCACCACGGTGGTGTTGAGCGAGCGCACCAGGGTCTGGTTGAGGCCCGCGTTGGCGGCCTCGCTGTAGGTGAGCTTGTTCTGCTTGGTGATCCCCTTGGTGTTCTCCTTCACGGTGTCGAAGACGACGACCGTGTCGTAGAGGGAGTAACCGAGGATCGTCAGGAAGCCGATCACCGTACCCGGGGTGACCTCGAAGCCCACCAGGGCGTACACGCCGATGGTGATCAGGAGGTCGTGGATGAGGGCGACCAGCGCGGCCAGCGCCATCCGCCACTCGAAGGCGATCGCCAGGTAGACCGTCACCAGGACCATGAAGACGACCAGGCCGGTGAGCGCCTTCTGGGAGATCTGCTTGCCCCAGCTGGGGCCGATCACCTGGGCCTCGACGGTGTCCAGCGGCACGCCGAGCTTCTGGGAGAGCTCGGAGCGGATCTCGTCGGAGCTCTTCGGCTCCTCGGTGCTGACCTGGATGCGGATCTTGCCGTTGTCGGTCGACTGCACCAGCGGGTGCGAGGAGACGACCCCGTCGGCGGTTTCCTGCGCCTGGGAGACCGTCAGGCCGGGCTTGGCCACGGTGTAGACCGAGCCGCCCTTGAACTCGATGCCCAGGTGCAGACCCATGGCCAGGCCGATCGCCGCGACCAGCACGATCACGCCGGAGATGGAGTACCAGAGCTTGCGGCGACCGACGAAGTCGAAGCTGACCTCGCCCTGGTAGAGCCGGTGGCCCAGGTTGGAGAAGCGTGACACGGTGTCAGGCCTCCTTCACGGCGGCAGAGGAGGGGTTACGGCGACGGCTGCTGCGAAGCGGCGGGCGGGCGCCCAGTCGCTTCGGGTCCAGGCCGGACCACGGGTGGCCGTTCAGGAAGAACTTGCGGCGGGCCAGCAGCGTGATCAGCGGCTTGGTGAAGAGGAAGATCACCACGACGTCGAGCGCGGTGGTCAGACCCAGGGTGAAGGCGAAGCCCTGGACCTTGCCGACCGAGACCACGTAGAGGACGGCGGCACAGAGGAAGGACACGAAGTCCGAGACCAGGATGGTGCGCCGGGCGCGCGGCCAGGCCCGCTGGACCGCCGGGCGCAGCGGGGCGCCCTCGCGGACCTCGTCGCGGATGCGCTCGAAGTACACGATGAAGGAGTCGGCGGTGATACCGATCGCGACGATCGCACCGCAGACCGCCGGCAGGTTCAGCGCGAAGCCGATCGCGTTGCCGAGCAGGCTCATGATCGAGTAGGTCAGGGCCGCCGAGACGAGCAGACCGGCGATCGAGACCAGGCCGAGGCCGCGGTAGTAGACCAGCGAGTAGGCGACCACCAGCAGCATGCCGATCGCGCCGGCCACCAGGCCGGCCTTGAGCTGGTCACTGCCGAGCGCCGGGGAGACGGTGGTGATGTCGCTCTTGACGAACTCCAGCGGCAGGGCGCCGTAGCCGAGCACGTTGGACAGGTCCTGCGCCTCGGCCTGGGTGAAGCGGCCGGTGATCACGGCGCTGCCGCCGGGGATCGCGTTCTTGACCTCGGGGTGCGAGACGACCTGGTTGTCCAGGACGATCGCGAACTGGTTGTTCGGCGGGGCCTGGGTGGCGAGCTGGCCGGTGACCTTGGTGAAGTCGTCGGTGCCGTTGCCGTTGAACTGCAGCTGGACCTGCCAGCCGGCACCCGTCTGGGTGTCGAGGGTCGGCTGCGCCTTGGAGACGTCCGAGCCCTTCACGGCGACGGGGCCGAGGGCGAGCTTCTCGTAGTAGCCGTTCTCGGGCTTCTGCGAGCAGGCGACGACGGCCTTGTCGTCGGGGCCGGTCTGGGCGGTGCGGACCTCGGGCTTGGAGCAGTCGAGGGCGGCGAACGCGGCGCTCAGCTCCGGCGGCACGGTGCCCTGGGTCATCGCGGCGCTGAGGTCGGCGGCGCTCGGCGGGGTGGCCGCGGCGCTCGGGGCGCCGGTGGCGGGGGCGGTGGGCGCGGTGCTCGCGCCGGTGGCCGCGGCGGTCGGGCTGGCGCCCTCGGCGGCCAGCGCCTCGCTCTCGGGGCGGCCCTGCTTGGTGGCGCTCGCGCCCGGGGACGGGGTGCCGGCCGTGGCGGCGGGCGGGGTCGCGCCCGGGGTGCCGGTGGCGGCGGCGGACGGGGTGCCCGTGGGAGCCGGGGCGGTGACGCCGCTGGGCGCCACGGCCAGGACCGGACGGAAGAACAGCTTGGCGGTGGTACCCACCTGGTCCGCCGCGTTCTGCTGGTTCCCGCCCTTGGGGATGTTCACGATGATCGTGTTGTCGCCCTGGGTCTGGACCTCCGCCTCGGAGACACCCATACCGTTGACGCGGCGCTCGATGATCCCGGTGGCGATGTCCATGTTGGACTTGGTGATCGCCTTGGGGTCGGTCGACTTCGCGGTCAGCGTGATGCTGGTGCCACCGGCGAGATCGATCCCGAGCCGGGGCTTGGTGGTGCCCGTCCCGAACATGAGGGCGACCAGTCCGACGGTGACGACCAGGATGAGGGCCAGCGCCCGCCCTGGGTAGCCGTCGCGCGGGCGCGACTTGGGTGTTGCCACCTTGCTCGTTTCTCCCTGTCCATGCCACTTCCCCGACCGGACCCCCGTCCGGCTCGTGGCGGGACAGGGGTCCGGCGGTTCTGCGGCCCTGAGGTCCTGTGGGCTCGCGGCACTGTGCCGCGCGGCCGGGCGGGTTGCCCGTCCGTACTACTTGCTCGCGGGAGCCCCGCCCTCGACGTCGCCCTTCTCGGCGCTGTCCTTGGAGAGCGACAGCGGCTTGTCCTCGACCGGCTCGGCGTCGGCCTCCTCGGCCTCCGGCTCGGGCAGCTCGTCATCGGCGGGGCGGCCGTTGATGATCGCGTCGTACTCCTGGGGGTCCAGGACGGCCGCGATGGCGCTCTTGGTGAAGTGGGTGACCACGCCGGGCGCGATCTCCAGCTCGACGGTCTCGTCGTTGACCGCCTTCACCTGGGCGTACAGACCGCCGATGGTGCGCACACCGGCCCCCGGCTCCAGCGCCGTCTGCATCTGCTGCATCTGCGACTGGCGCTTCTTCTGCGACCGGAACATGAGCACGATCGCGATGATCGGGAGGAGAAGGATGATGAGGTTCACTGCAGCCAGGGTCCTTTACGGGCCGCCGGCCGGCGGCCTGTGTGGTATTGGTCGGCCCGTCAGGTGAGAGGGGCGGTCCGGCGGAGTCTAGGCGACCCCGAATCGATCGGACAACGCCAAGCATCGCATCATGCCGCCGAAAGTGGCGACCCTCCGCCTGCACAGTTTCCCCGGACGCCACTCCCGGCTCCCCCGTGCGCCACCACGGGAGCACCGGCCGGGAACCGACCGGCCCGACTCACCCGTTCAGCCGATGGCGGTCAACTTTCGTCGGCGGGGAACAGCTCCGACTGCGCCGGAACACGCCCGCGGGTGGTCTGGACCGGCGGGGTCAGGCCGAGGTGCTGCCAGGCGGCCGCGGTGGCGATCCGGCCGCGCGGGGTGCGGGCGAGCAGGCCCTCGCGGACCAGGAAGGGCTCGGCGACCTCCTCGACCGTCTCCGACTCCTCACCCACGGCGACCGCCAGTGTCGACAAACCGACCGGACCGCCGCCGAACAGCCGCAGCAGCGCGTCCAGCACCGCGCGGTCCAGCCGGTCCAGCCCGCGGGCGTCCACCTCGTAGACGTCCAGCGCCTGGGCGGCGATCCCGGCGTCGACCACGCCGTCGTGCCGGACCTGGGCGTAGTCGCGGACCCGGCGCAGCAGCCGGTTGGCGATGCGCGGGGTGCCGCGCGAGCGCCCGGCGATCTCGGCCGCGCCGGCCGGGTCTATCTCCACGTCCAGCAGCGCGGCCGAGCGGTGCACCACCCGCTGGAGCTCGGCCGGGGCGTAGAACTCCATGTGCCCGGTGAAGCCGAATCGGTCGCGCAGCGGGGGCGGCAGCAGGCCGGCCCGGGTGGTGGCGCCGACCAGGGTGAAGGGCGGCAGCTCCAGCGGGATGGCGGTGGCGCCCGGGCCCTTGCCGACGATCACGTCGACCCGGAAGTCCTCCATCGCCATGTAGAGCATCTCCTCGGCCGGCCGGGACATCCGGTGGATCTCGTCGAGGAAGAGCACCTCGCCCTCGGTGAGCGAGGAGAGGATCGCCGCGAGGTCCCCCGCGTGCTGGATGGCCGGGCCGGAGGTGATCCGGATCGGGGCGCCCAGCTCGGCGGCGATGATCATGGACAGGGTGGTCTTGCCGAGCCCGGGCGGGCCGCTCAGCAGCACGTGGTCGGGCGCGCTGCCGCGCTGGCGGGCGGCCTGGAGCACCAGCGACAGCTGCTCGCGCACCCGCTCCTGGCCGATGAACTCGTCCAGGAGCTTGGGGCGCAGCGCCGCCTCCACCGCCTGGTCCTCACCGTCGGCGGCGGCCGTGACCAGCCGGTCGGTGGGTTCCGGGTCGTACATCGTCGCGGGCTCCAGAGTCTCCGGTGTCGACAAAAGGACAGATCGTCAGTTGGTCAGCGGGCGCGGTTGAGGCCGCGCAGGGCGAGCCTGAGCAGGGCGCCGACGTCCGTCACCGCCTGCGCCTCGGCCTCCGGGGTGACGGCCGCGACCGCCTCGTCCGCCTCGCGCGGGGCGTAGCCGAGGCCGGTCAGCGCGGAGTGCAGCTGCTCGCTCCACGGCGCCGGGCCGCTCGCGACCGGCTTCTGCGCGGGCACCGCCCCGTGCGGGGCGCCGAGCTTGTCCTTGTACTCCAGCAGCAGCTTGGCCGCCTTGGCCTTGCCGATGCCCGGCACCGCGACCAGCGCCTTCTCGTCGCCGCCCGCGATCGCGGCGCGCAGCGCGTCGGGGCTGTGCACGCCCAGGATCGCCTGCGCCAGCTTGGGGCCGACGCCGGGCGCGGCCTGGAGGATCTCGAACACGGCGCGCTCGTCGTCGTCCGCGAAGCCGAACAGGGTCAGCGAGTCCTCCCGGACCACCAGCGAGGTGGCCAGCCGGGCCGGCTCGCCCAGCCGCAGCCCGGCCAGGGTGTTCGGGGTGCACTGCACGGCCATGCCGACCCCGCCGACCTCGACCACCGCGATCCCGGAGGAGACGGCCGCCACGGGCCCTTGCACGAAGGCGATCATCGGAGGGTGCCTTTCGGAGGAGTGGAGCGGGAGGTGGCGCGGGCGGCCCGGACGGCGGCCTCCAGCCGGTTGGTCGCCCCGCCGCGCCAGATGTGGCAGATGGCCAGCGCCAGCGCGTCGGCGGCGTCGGCGGGCTTGGGCGGCGCGTCCAGCCGCAGCAGGCGCTGCACCATGGCGGTGACCTGCGCCTTGTCGGCCCGGCCGGAGCCGGTGACGGCGGCCTTGACCTCGCTGGGGGTGTGCAGGGTGACGGGGATGCCGCGCCGGGTGGCGCAGAGCATCGCGACGGCGCTGGCCTGGGCGGTGCCCATCACGGTGCGGACGTTGTGCTGGGCGAAGACCCGCTCGACGGCCACCAGGTCGGGCCGGTGCTCGTCCAGCCAGGCCTCGATGCCCTGCTCGACCTGGAGTAGCCGCTCCCCGATCTCCGCCTCGGCGGGGGTGCGCACCACGCCGACCCCGGCCATCCGCAGCGGCCGGCCCGGCGCGCCCTCGACCACGCCGACCCCGCACCTGGTCAGCCCCGGGTCCACGCCCAGTACCCGCACCACTCGCCCGTCTCCCTGCCACTCGCCACGAAGGACCTCCGCAGGCTACCGCCCGGGTCCGACAACCCCGCCGACGACACCGGCCCGGTGGTCCAGGGACCACCGGGCCGGGCAGTGGGACCGGTCACCCACCGACGATCACTGGGCGGTGATCACTCGGCGTCGAGCTGCGCGCCGACCTCGTCGGAGATGTCGAAGTTGGCGAAGACGTTCTGCACGTCGTCGCTGTCCTCGAGCGCGTCGATCAGCTTCAGGATCTTGCGGGCGCCGTCGACGTCCAGCTCGACCTGCATGCTGGGGAGGAAGTTGGCCTCGGCCGAGTCGTAGTCGACGCCGGCGTCGACCAGCGCGGTGCGCACGGCGACCATCTTCGAGGCCTCGGAGACGATCTCGAACGAGTCGCCGAGGTCGTTGATCTCCTCCGGCTCCTGGTCCAGGACGACCTCGAACAGCTTGTCCTCGTCCACGCCGTCGGCCTTGGGGACGATGACGACACCCTTGCGGGTGAACAGGTACGAGACCGAGCCCGGGTCGGCCATCGAGCCGCCGTTGCGGGTCATCGCGACGCGCACGTCGGAGGCGGCGCGGTTGCGGTTGTCGGTGAGGCACTCGATCAGGACCGCGACACCGTTCGGGCCGTAGCCCTCGTACATGATGGTCTGGTAGTCGGCGCCGCCGGCCTCCAGGCCGCCACCGCGCTTGACGGCGCGGTTGATGTTGTCGATCGGGACCGAGCTCTTCTTCGCCTTCTGGATGGCGTCGTAGAGGGTCGGGTTGCCCGCCGGGTCGGGTCCGCCGGTGCGCGCCGCCACCTCGATGTTCTTGATCATCTTGGCGAAGAGCTTGCCGCGCTTGGCGTCGATCACGGCCTTCTTGTGCTTGGTGGTAGCCCACTTAGAGTGGCCGGACATCGCCAGCTCCTTTACGTCGCCAAAGGGAAATGAACAGATGAGATCTTACCGGTGTCGCCGGCGGTGGGGCGCACACGGTGGGCGGCGGTCTACCGACCGGCGAGGTGCTCCTCGACCATCCGCACGAAGTACGCGTGGACCCGGTGGTCGCCGGTCAGCTCCGGGTGGAAGGAGGTGGCCAGCAGGTTGCCCTGGCGCACGGCGACGATCCGGCTCTCCGGGCCGTCCGCGGCGGGCAGCTCGGCCAGCACCTTGACGCCCGCGCCGACCCCCTCGACCCAGGGGGCGCGGATGAAGACGCCGTGCACCGGCGCGTCGTCCAGGCCCGCGAACTCGATCCCGGACTCGAAGGACTCGTTCTGGCGGCCGAAGGCGTTGCGGCGCACCGTCATGTCGATGCCGCCGACGGTCTGCTGGTCGTCGCGGCCGTCCAGGATCTTGTCCGCCAGCATGATCATGCCCGCGCAGGTGCCGTAGACCGGCATCCCGTCGGCGACCCGCTCGCGCAGCGGCTCCATCACGCCGAACAGCAGCGCCAGCTTGGACATGGTGGTGGACTCGCCGCCGGGGATCACCAGCGCGTCGACCTCGGCCAGCTCCTCGGCGCGGCGCACCGGACGGGCGAGCGCGTCGGCCTCGGCCAGCGCCACCAGGTGCTCGCGGACGTCGCCCTGGAGGGCGAGGACGCCGATGACAGGAGTGCTCACGGTCTTCAACCTCTATCGATCGTTACGACGGACTACGTGGCGCGGCCCGCCGCGCGCCGAGGCGCTGCGGCGGGCCGGCTCGGAAACTGCGGGTGGTTACCAGCCGCGGTTGGCGTAGCGCTCGGTCTCCGGCAGGGTGTCGCAGTTGATGCCGACCATGGCCTCGCCCAGGTTGCGGGAGGCGTCCGCGATGACCTTCGGGTCGTCGAAGAAGGTGGTGGCCTTCACGATCGCGGCGGCACGCTTGGCCGGGTCGCCCGACTTGAAGATGCCGGAGCCGACGAAGACGCCCTCGGCACCCAGCTGGCGCATCAGCGCGGCGTCGGCCGGGGTGGCCACGCCACCGGCGGAGAACAGCACGACCGGCAGCTTGCCGAGCTCGGCGACCTCCTTGACCAGCTCGTACGGGGCGCGCAGCTCCTTGGCGGCGGCGAACAGCTCGTTGTTGTCCAGCGCGCGCAGCTTGCCGATCTCGTTCTTGATCTGGCGCAGGTGGCGGACGGCCTCGACGACGTTGCCGGTGCCGGCCTCGCCCTTCGAGCGGATCATGGCCGCGCCCTCGGCGATGCGGCGCAGGGCCTCGCCCAGGTTGGTGGCGCCGCAGACGAAGGGGGTGGTGAAGGCCCACTTGTCCGAGTGGTTGACCTCGTCGGCCGGGGTCAGCACCTCGGACTCGTCGATGTAGTCGACGCCCAGCGACTGGAGCACCTGGGCCTCGACGAAGTGGCCGATGCGGGACTTGGCCATCACCGGGATGGAGACCGCCTCGATGATCTCCTCGATCATGTTGGGGTCGGACATGCGGGCCACGCCGCCGTCCTTGCGGATGTCGGCCGGGACCCGCTCCAGGGCCATGACGGCCACGGCGCCGGCGTCCTCGGCGATCTTGGCCTGCTCGGCGTTGACCACGTCCATGATCACACCGCCCTTGAGCTGCTCGGCCATGCCGCGCTTGACCCGGGCGGTGCCGATCTGCGGCTGGTCTGCGGTGGTGGGGGTCGTGGACACGTGAGACCTCACTCGAAGATGAATCAGTGCTATCGCCCTATGGTAGGCAGACCGGATGGCCCACTCATGCGCCACCAAGTCCAGCCAGGACGACGGGACACGACAAACGGGCCGTATCCGGGGGACACCTTAAGCAGGCGCCCCTTCGGGCGTGAGAGCGGGCGGCGGTGCATCGTCCATCTCGAACGCCAACGGGAACGGCGCCTTCCCCGCCAACCGGAAGTACCGCACCAGCCGGTGCTCGCGCACCGCCCGCGCCGCCCGCACCGCGTCGTTGTGGAACCGGCGGGCCATCGGCACCCGCCGCACCGCGGCCGTCAGCTCACGAACCGCGTCCTCGCCACCCGGCTCCGCCACCAGCGCCGCCATCTGCTCCGGCTCCTCGAACACCGCCCGCAGCGCCAGGCTCAACTGGCTCTCCGCCACCTCGCGCTGCTCGTCATCGGCCTGCCGGGCCGCGTGCGCCGCGTCCAGCAGCAGCAGCGAGGCCGCCGGATCCAGCAGCGAGGACGTCGCCAGCTCCATCGCCACCGAGGCCCGGCGCACCAGCTGCGCGTCCAGCGCCGCCCGCGCCGCGTCGATCCGGGCGTGCAGCCGGTCCAACCGGCCGGCCGTCCAACTCAGGTACATGCCGAACAGCACCACGGCCACGCCGGCCCAGATCCAGGTAGTCACGGGCCGCTACGTTACCCGGTGTCACCGGTTCAGCCCCGGGCGGTCGCGTTCCGGTAGCTCTCCCGGTCGATGTCCGCGATGTTCACCGCCGTGAACAGCCGGGTGCCCGGCCTCGGCCGGACGAACCGCGCCAGCAGCGCCAGCACGCCCTCGCTCAGCGCCGCCTTCGCCTCCGGCGAACGACCCGGGAAGATCTGGAACTCCACGAACACCTGGGTGTCGCCGGCCGCCCCGCTGGTCCCGACCACCAGCAGCTCGCTCTGCCGGAACACCGTCTTGCAGGACTCCGGCTTCGCGTCGATCGTCGCCTCGGCCAGCCGGTTGATCGCCAGGCCGAGGCCCCGGCGGTCGAAGGTTCCGGCCAGGTCGGCCGAGTAGTCGACGGAGATCTGCGGCATCGTCGCCCCCGTGGATCGCAGTGGTACGGACGCCCGACCCTAACCCCACCGGCCCCGGGGATCAGTCCCGGGCCAGCCCGAACCGGCCGCGCCGACCGCTGCGCACGTCCTCCTCGACCACCGCCGCCTGGCCCGCCGTCACCGTCTCGTACACCGCCAGGATGTCCGCGCCGACCGTCGACCAGTCGAACCGCCGCACGTGCCGCGAAGCCGCCTCCCGCAGCTCCTCCAGCCGCGCCGGATCACCCAGCAGCCGCAGCGCCGTACGGGCCAGCGCGTCCGCGTCCTCCACCGGGAACAGCTCGCCCGCGTCCCCGCCGTCCAGCACCTGCTTGAACGCGTCCAGGTCGCTCGCCAGCACCGGCGCACCCGCGGACATCGCCTCGACCAGGATGATCCCGAAGCTCTCGCCCCCGGTGTTCGGCGCCACGTACAGGTCCACGCTGCGCAGCAGCCGGGCCTTGTCCCGGTCGCTCACCATGCCGAGGAACTCCACCTGCCGGCGCACCTCCGGCGCCAGGCCCGCGACCGCCTCCTCCTCGTCGCCCTTGCCCGCCACCAGCAGCCGCACCCCCGGCCGCTCCACCAGGATCCTCGGCAGCGCCGCCAGCAGCGTCGGCAGGCCCTTGCGCGGCTCGTTGATCCGGCCGATGAAGCCGATCGTGCCCGGCTCCCCCTTCGCCGCACCGCCCGTCCAGCGCTCGTCCGGCTCGGCCTCCGCGAAGAAGCCCACGTCCACGCCGTTGGGGATCACCACCGCGTCCCCGCCCAGGTGCTCCACCAGGGTGCGCCGGGCGTACTCCGACACCGCGATCCGGGCCCGGATCTTCTCCAGCCCCGGCTGGAGGATCGGCGAGGCCGCGATCATCATCCGGGACCGCGGGTTGGAGGTGTGGAACGTCCCCACCATCGGCCCGGTCGCCGACCAGGCGGCCAGCATCGACAGGCTCGGCGCGGCCGGCTCGTGCACGTGCAGGATGTCGAAGCGGCCGTCGTGCAGCCACCGCCGCACCCGCGCCGCCGACAGGATGCCGAAGCTCAGCCGCGCCACCGACCCGTTGTACGGCACCGCCACCGCCCGCCCGGCCGGGACCACGTACGGCGGCAGCGCCTCGTCGTCCTCGGCCGGCGCCAGCACCGACACCTCGTGCCCCAGACCGATCAGGTGCTCGGCCAGGTCCCGGATGTGGAACTGCACCCCACCGGGGACGTCCCAGTCGTACGGGCAGACGATGCCGATCTTCACGGGTTCCTCAAGCTCCTTCGGACGGTCGTGCGGGCGGGACGGCGGAACGGATCAGGACCCGGAGGCCTCGGCCACCGGCTCCGGGGCCCCCTCCGCGCGCTCCGCGGGCGCCGCCTTCACCGTCTCACGGACCGGCAGGTCGGCGAGCCAGAACCTCTGCAGCATGTGCCAGTCCTGCGGGTGCTCGCGGATGCCCCGCTCCCACACCCCCGCCATCGCCTGGGTCATCGCCCGGGTGCGCTCCTTGCGGTCGCCCTCCTCGGGCACCGGCACCTCCGGGTGGATCCGGCCCCGCAGCACCGGACCGTCGTACCAGAGCGTCACCGGCATCAGCGCCGCCCCGGTCCGCTGGCACAGCGCCGCCGGACCGGCCGGCATCCGGGTCTCCTCACCGAAGAACGTCACCCCGATACCCGCCTCCGACAGGTCCCGGTCCCCCACCAGGCAGACCAGCCGGCCCTCGCGCAGCCGCCGCGCCAACGTCCCGATCACGTTCACCGAACCGCCGGTCAGCGCCAGGACCTCCATGCCCTGACCCTCCCGGAACTCCACGAACCGGTCGAACAGCCGCTCCGGCTTCAACCGCTCCGCGACCGTGGTGAACGGGTAGCCCTGCTGCGCCACCCAGGTCCCCGCGAGGTCCCAGTTGCCCATGTGCGGCAGCGCTATCACCGCGCCCCGACCGGCCTCCAGCGTCTCCCGCAGGTGCTCGAAGCCGTCCACCTGGACATCCCGGGCCACCCGCTCCCGGCTCCACACCGGCAGCCGGAACGACTCCATCCAGTACCGCAGGTACGAGCGCATCCCGGCCCGCGACAGCTCCCGCATCGCGGCCTCGTCCAAGCCCGGACGGACCCGGCGCAGGTTCGCCTCCAACTGGAGCACCCGCTTGCCGCGCTTGCGCCACGCGTAGTCCGCCAGCCGGTCGAACAGCCCCGCGGCCACCCGCTCCGGCAGGTGCTTCAGCAGCCCCCACCCCAGCGCGTACGCCCAGTACACCAGTCGGTCCGTCACCGCAGGACGCCCCCCATCAGCTCCCGGCCGCCGCTCGGTCGGCCTCGAACGCCTCCCGGCGCACGGTCAGCATGCGCTGGAACACCGTCACCAGGCTGCCCGCCGCCACCAGCCACAGCGCCACCGGCAGCAGCCACTCCACGTACGGCACACCGAACGTGTGCAGACCCGCGACCCCGGCCGCCACCAGGCTGGCCACCAGCCGCTCGGCCCGCTCCACCAGCCCCGACACGTCGCACGGCAGACCCTGGCTCTCCGCCCGCGCCTTCGTGTACGACACCACCAGACCGCTCGCCAGGCAGAAGATCGCCACCGCGCAGAGCAGGTTGTCGTCACCCTTGCCCGCGTACCACATCGCCAGACCACCGAAGATCGCCGCGTCCGCGACCCGGTCCAGGGTGGAGTCGAGGAACGCCCCCCACTTCGAGGTCCGGCCCAACTGGCGGGCCATGTTCCCGTCGACCAGGTCCGAGAAGATGAACAGCGTGATCGTGATGGTGCCCCAGAAGAACTCCCCGCGCGGGAAGAACACCAGCGCACCGGCCACCGAACCGGCGGTACCGATCAGCGTCACGGCGTCCGGACTCACACCGAGGCGGATCAGGAACGCGGCGAACGGGGTCAGGACACGTGTGAAGAAGGCACGCGCGTATTTGTTGAGCATGGCCTTCCCAGCCGCTCCGATCTCCCAGATACCGCCTGGCGCGGAACGCGCGGCAGACGGCCGGGCGGATCAGCCCGTCCGGCCCACCCATCGTAGCCACGCCGGAGACACGCTCCGGCGCACGCACCGCCGGGTCGGCGCCCCCGCCACCACCCACACACGGACCGTCACCGACCGGCCCCTACGACACGCGCCCCGCAGAACCCGACCCTAGACTGCCAAAGACAGCCTCGGCGCCACGGGAGGAGACCCCGATGCCCGACCGCAGCACGGCACGAGCCGGCCAGGCACCCCCCGTCAACGGCCCGAAGGACCTGCGCAACGTCGTCCTCATCGGCCCCAGCGGTGTGGGCAAGACCACCCTCGCCGAATCCCTCGCCCTCGCCTCCGGCGCCACCGGCCGGGCCGGCCGCGTCACCGACGGCACCACCGTCTCCGACCACGAGGACATCGAGCACCAGCAGCAGCGCTCCGTCCAGCTCGCGCTCCTCCCCCTCGAATGGAAGGGCGTCAAGATCAACCTGATCGACCCGCCCGGCCACCCCGACTTCACCGCCGACCTGCGCGCCGCCCTGCACGCCGCCGACGCCGCCGTCTTCGTCGTCTCCGCCACCGACCCGGTCACCGCCCCCACCCGCGCCCTGTGGCGCGAATGCGCCGCCGAAGGCATCCCCCGCGCCATCGCCGTCGCCAAGCTCGACCTCGCCCACACCGGCTTCGACGACATCCTCACCGCCTGCCACGACGCCTTCGACCTCGGCCCGGACACCCTCCGCCCGCTCTTCCTGCCCGTCCTCCACGACGGACACCCCGACGGCAGCGTCGACCTCCTCACCGGCGACACCTACGGCGACACCGACCCCCTCCCCGACACCGCCCCCGCCCACGACAGCCTCGTCGAGGCCATCTCCGGCCAGGACGACACCCTCATGGAGCGCTACCTCTCCGGCGACCCCCTCGACACCGACTCCCTCGAAGCCGGCCTGCGCCGCGAAGTCCTCTCCTGCACCCTCCACCCCGCCGTCCCCACCAGCGAGAACGGCCTCGGCGCCGCCGAACTCCTCGACCTCATCGCCCACACCTTCCCCGACCCCACCGAACGCACCCGCCCCGCCCCCGCCTGCGACCCCGACGCCCCGCTCGCCGCCCAGGTCGTCCGCGTCACCGGCGACGCCTACGTCGGCCGGATCAGCCTGCTGCGCCTCTACGCCGGCACCCTGCGCCCCGACACCCGGATCCACCTCACCGGCACCGCCCACACCGCCGACCAGAACGGCGACGAACGCGTCACCGCCCTCACCAGCCCCTTCGGCAAACTCCAGCGCCCCGTCCCGCACGCCGTCGCCGGCGACCTCGTCTGCGCCGCCAAACTCACCACCGCCCGCGCCGGCGACACCGTCCACGACCCCGGCCACCCCGTGGAACTCGACGGCTGGAACCTCCCCGAACCGCTCCTCCCGATCGCCGTCGAAGCCCACAGCAAGGCCGACGACGACAAGCTCTCCCAGGCCCTCGCCCGCCTCACCGCCGAGGACCCGGCCCTACGCCTCGAACAGAACCCCGACACCCACCAGCTCGTCCTCTGGTGCACCGGCGAGGCCCACGCCGAGGTCGTCCTCGACCGCCTCCGCACCCGCCACGGCGTCCACGTCGACACCGTCGAACCCAAGGTCGCGCTGCGCGAGACCTTCGGCACCGCCGCCGCCGGCCACGGCCGCCTGGTCAAGCAGTCCGGCGGCCACGGCCAGTACGCCATCTGCGACCTGGAGGTCGAACCGCTCCCGGCCGGCTCCGGCTTCGAGTTCCAGGAGCACGTCGTCGGCGGCGCCGTCCCCAAGCACTTCATCCCCTCCGTCGAGAAGGGCGTCCGCGCCCAGCTCGCCAAGGGCGTCGCCACCGGCCACCCGCTCGTCGACGTCCGGGTCACCCTCACCGACGGCAAGGCGCACTCCGTCGACTCCTCCGACGCGTCCTTCCAGAACGCCGCCGCCCTCGCCCTGCGCGACGCCGCCGAGCACGCCGTCATCCGCCTGCTCGAGCCCGTCGCCGCCGTCAGCGTCCTGCTCCCCGACGACTACCTCGGCGCCGTCCTCGGCGACCTCTCCGCCCGCCGCGGCCGCGTCCTCGGCAGCGAGACCGGCGGCACCGGCCTCACCCTGCTGCGCGCCGAGGTCCCCGAACTCGAACTCGTCCGCTACCCGGTCGACCTGCGCTCGCTCACCCACGGCACCGCCGAGTTCTCCCGCGCCTACCTGCGCCACGAGCCGATGCCCGCCGCCCTGGCCGAGCGCTACACCGACTGAGCGGCCCCGCGCCGGACCACGGCCGGACGGGTCTACGGCCGGACGGGCTTCCGGGCCGGCAGCGCGCACGCCGCCGTACCCCCCGGCATCCGGTGCCGGTTGCGCGCCACCCAGCGGTAGACCACCCCCGCCAGCGGCCGCACCGGCGCCGCCGTCAACACCGCGCCCAGATATGCCCACGCCCCGCCGGAGCGCATCAGCAGCCGCGCAACCCCCTGCGCGCCCCCGTACACCCGGCCGGCCGGCGTCACCCAGAGCACCTCGCGCTCCGCCCGCTCCGCCGACACCTCGCCCCGCCCGCCCGCACGCCCGTCCAGCCCCGCCAGGTCCGCGAACTGGAACGGCACCGCCTCCCAGCCCCCCGAGGCCAGCGTCTGCCGCAGGTACCGCTCCGCCCAGCGCACGCAGGACGAGCAGAACGAACAGTCCCCGTCGAAGACCAGCACCGGATCCTTCACGGCCGCGCCCCTTTCGTCACTCCCACCACCCATCCTGCCCCACCGCCCCCATCCCTCCCACGGCGGGCATCGACCCGCCCGAAGCTGGGCATCATGCCCCTCAGGCCTCCGGTGACGGTACTTCAGACGATCATCCGCGCGGGGGTGCCACGGCACGGTAACCTGCCGCTGACAAGGGGAGGAGGGGACGCCACCGTGACCACACTCGACATGACCCCGGGTGCGCAGATACCCCGGACCGACACCGGGCCGCAGACCGCCATCACCCAGGGACTCTCCTCGACCGCCTACCGCGACGGCGAGATCCAGGGCTTCGTCGGCGCCGTCACCGACGCCACCGCGAAGAAGGGCCGCTTCGCGCTCTTCCGCCCCAACCTCGGCGAGGCCTTCAGCAAGGCGCTGGTCTCCCGCGCCCTGGGCGGCGCCCGCAAACCCCTCGTCCCGGCCTTCGGAGTCGACACCCGCCAGGTCGTCGAGCACTGCCTGGCCGCCGAGGAACTGCGCAACACCCGCGACCGGCAGCTCAGCACCGTCTCCATCGCCACCGGCGTGCTCTTCCTCCCCGGCACCCTGGTCTGGCTCGGCGCCTTCCAGCTCCGCGCCTGGCTCAAGCGGGACAACCCGAAGAACGCGGCCGTCTACGGCGGCATCGTGCTCGCCGCGGCCGCCGCCCTCGCCGTCCTGCTCGCCCTGCGCCCGCCGGCCACCGGCTTCATCGGCGTCTACCTGCGCGTCACCATGCTCGCGCCGGTCATCGGCTGGTACCTCGCCCGCCGGATCGTCGAGCGCTCCGCCAAGGACCTGCGCAGCCGCTGGCAGGCCCTGGTCGAGGGCAGCGCCGTCGCCGCCACCGTCGCCAAGGCCGTCCCCCGGGACGACCTCGACAAGAAGGCCGCCGACCTGCGCGACAAGCTCGGCCGCCTGGACGCCGAGCAGGAGACCAACATCCACCACTACGCCGGTCCCAAGGGCATCCTCGGCGCCGGCCGCCGCTGGGGCGAATGGCGCCTCGCCGACACCCTCCACCCCGCCGAGGGCCACGTCGACTTCCGCGCCTTCCACCCCTGGGACCTGATCCGCCGGATCTCCTCCCACCTGAAGGGCCTCGGCGTCAGCCACGTCGCCAACAGCGGCATGCCCAACGTCGCCATCAAGCAGTGGGTCGTCTTCGACATCGGCGAGGGCGCCGACGAGATCAGCCGCCCCGGCAACGCCGACATGGACGGCGACCGGATGCGCGACTTCGCCGTCCAGAGCGTCGCCGACAAGCAGACCTTCTCCGGCGGCCCCCGGCACTACCTCGCCACCCAGTTCATCACCCACGACGGCAAGCTGGTCCTCACCTTCACCGTCACCGTCACCCTGCTCGCCAACGTCCTCAACATCACCGTGTCCGGCTACGCGCTCGGCCCGGTCAAGGGCGTCTTCTTCGACAAGCCCAAGGACAAGGAGAAGTCGGTCGCCAAGACCGTGAAGTTCTGGGAGGAGCGCACCGTCAAGCTCCCCCTGATCGACAACGACGAGGTCGTCCGCCAGGCCGTCCGCGCCCCGTTCTACCGGATGCCCGGGCTGCTCACCTGGCTCGGCGGCGGACTCGGCCTGCCCGAGCCGTTCGGGCTGCGGCACATCTGGGCCGGCCGGGCCTGGGAGAACCGTTCCATGGTCGACAACGCCCAGAACGCCTCCGTCCCGGTGCTCGCCGCCGTCCACGCGGCCACCCTGGAGTTCCTGGAGGAGCACGACCTGGACGCCGACCGCTTCTTCAAGAACCGCACCTCGATCATCAAGTCCGAGGCGCAGAGCCCCCGCCCGTACGACGTCGACACCTTCAACGCCGGCTGACCCGCGGAACGCGGAAGGGCCCCACCGGGATCTCTTCGGTGGGGCCCTCTTGCGCTCGTGCTGTGGATCAGCCCTGCGGCCAGACCTCGGCCAGCATCTTCCGGGTGTCCGCCAGCAGCTGCGGCAGCACCTTGGTGTGGCCGACCACCGGCATGAAGTTGGTGTCCCCGCCCCAGCGCGGCACCACGTGCTGGTGCAGGTGCGCCGCGATCCCGGCCCCGGCCGCCGCGCCCTGGTTCATCCCGATGTTGAACCCGTGCGCCCCGGAGGCCGCCCGCAGCGCCGTCATCGCCTTCTTGGTGAAGTCCGCCAGCTCGGCCGTCTCGGCCTCGTCCAGGTCCGTGTAGTCGGCGACGTGCCGGTACGGGACCACCATCAGGTGCCCGCCGTTGTACGGGTACAGGTTCAGCACCGCGAACACGGCACTCCCCCGGGCGATGACCAGCCCCTCCTCGTCGCTCAGCGACGGGATCGAGCAGAACGGACAACCGTCGTCCGGAGCCGGGCCGGTGGGCTTGTTCTCACCCTGGATGTACGCCATCCGATGAGGCGTCCACAAGCGGCGGAAGCCGTCCGGCTCGCCGACGCCCCGCTGAAGTTCCGGCTCAGTCGTCATGCTGATCAGCATATTCGCCCGACAGGGCTTGCAAAGCCGCGCGGGGCAGACTCATCGAGAGCCTGCCCCGCGCAACCCCGCGAACGCGGGGCCTACGGCACCTTCCTCCGGTGCGCGTTCCGAATTTTCGGATCACCCCCGCTCAGGCGGGGCCCACCTCACACCTGGATACGACGCGCCACAGCATCAACGATCTCGGCGATGGCCTCGTCACGGGGCACGCCGTTCTTCTGCTCGCCGTTGCGGTAGCGGAAGGACACCGCACCCGCCTCGACATCGTCGTTGCCCGCGATCAGCATGAACGGCGTCTTGGTCTTCTGTGCGTTGCGGATTTTCTTCTGCATGCGGTCGTCCGAGGTGTCGACCTCGACCCGGATCCCGTGCTTCTTGAGCTCGGCCGCGACCTCCAGCAGGTACGGCACGTGCTCGTCGGTGATCGGGATGCCGGTCACGGTGACGGGAGCCAGCCACGGCGGCATGGCGCCGGCGTAGTGCTCCAGCAGCACCGCGAAGAACCGCTCGATGCTGCCGAACAGCGCCCGGTGGATCATGACCGGCCGCTGACGCGAGCCGTCCGCCGCCGTGTACTCCAGGTCGAAGCGCTCGGGGAGGTTGAAATCCAACTGAATTGTCGACATCTGCCACGTCCGGCCGATGGCGTCCCGTGCCTGCACCGAGATCTTCGGGCCGTAGAAGGCCGCGCCGCCCGGGTCCGGCACCAGCGGCAGGCCCTGCTTCTCGGCCACGCTCGCCAGGACGGCGGTGGCCTCCTCCCAGGTCTCGTCGCTGCCGACGTACTTGACCGGGTCCTTGGTCGACAGCTCCAGGTAGAAGTCGGTCAGACCGTAGTCGCGGAGCAGGTTGAGCACGAAGGTCAGCGTGGAGTCGAGCTCCTCCGCCATCTGCTCGCGGGTGCAGTAGATGTGCGCGTCGTCCTGCGTGAAGCCGCGGGCACGGGTCAGGCCGTGCACGACGCCGGACTTCTCGTAGCGGTACACCGTCCCGAACTCGAAGAGGCGCAGCGGCAGTTCACGGTACGAGCGGCCGCGCGCGTCGAAGATCAGGTTGTGCATCGGGCAGTTCATCGGCTTGAGGTAGTAGTCCACGCCCTCGTCGAGCTGCATGGGCGGGTACATACCGTCCGCGTACCAGTCGAGGTGGCCGCTCTTCTCGAAGAGCTTCCCCTTGGTGGCGTGCGGGGTGTAGACGAACTCGTAGCCCTCCTCCTCGTGCCGCTTGCGCGAGTAGTCCTCCATGGCCCGGCGGATGATGCCGCCCTTGGGGTGGAAGACGGCGAGGCCGGAGCCGATCTCCTCGGGGATGGAGAAGAGGTCGAGCTCGTTGCCGAGCTTGCGGTGGTCGCGCTTCTCGGCCTCGACGAGGAAGTCGAGGTGGGCCTTGAGCTCGTCCTTGGTCGGCCAGGCGGTCCCGTAGATGCGCTGGAGCATCGGGTTCTTCTCGCTGCCGCGCCAGTAGGCGGCCGCGTTGCGCATCAGCTTGAACGCCGGGATGTGGCGGGTGCTGGGCAGGTGCGGGCCGCGGCAGAGGTCGCCCCAGCACTGCTCGCCGGTCTTGGCGTCCAGGTTGTCGTAGATGGTGAGCTCGCCGGCGCCCACCTCGACGTCGGCGCCCTCGCCGGCGGTGGCGGCGGAGCCCTTGAGGCCGATCAGCTCCAGCTTGTACGGCTCGGCGGCCAGCTCCTCGGCGGCGGCCTCGTCGGTGACCACGCGGCGGGAGAACTTCTGCCCGCGCTTGATGATCTCCTGCATGCGCTTCTCGATGGCCTTGAGGTCATCGGGGTGGAAGGGCTTCTCGACGTCGAAGTCGTAGTAGAAGCCGTCCTTGACCGGCGGGCCGATGCCGAGCTTGGCCTCGGGGTAGAGCTGCTGCACGGCCTGGGCCATGACGTGCGCGGTGGAGTGGCGCAGGATGTCGAGGCCGTCCTTGCTGCCGATCTCGACCGGCTCGACCTCGTCGCCGTCCTGGACGGCGTAGGCGAGGTCCTTGAGCTGGCCGCCGACGCGGGCGGCGATGATCGAGCGGTCGTCGGCGAAGAGCTCGGCGGCCGTGGTGCCCGTCGTCACCACGCGCTCTTCCCGATCGGGTTCGCGGCTGATGATTACCCGGACGTCCGTCACCGGTCTCTCCTGACGTGCTGGATTTCAGAGGACGCAACACTGCGCTGCGCGTGACGATGGTACCGAGAGCGCCGCCCCTGCCGTCCACCTACGCCCCTTCTCCCCCTTCCTCCGTCTTCTCTCCGAGCGACTTCAGCAGCCGCTCGCGGTCCCCGTCCTCCCAGCCGCGGAGCTCCAGTCCGTGCGGGCGGACGAGCCGGCGGAAGCCGTCGTGCCGGTCCAGCCGGCCGGAGACCCGGACGGGCAGGCCCGCGAGGTGGGCCTCGGCGGCGAGCCGGTAGTCGGGGTCGGGCAGGCGGAGCTTGAGCTCCCGGACGTCGGCGCCGGTCAGCACCCGGAGCCGTACCGAGCCCGGTCCGGCCGGGTCGGCGCGCTTGAGGCGGGTGACCACGCCGAGCACGGTGACGGCGATGGCGGGTTCGGTCCGTTCCAGCAGGTCGGCGGCCTCCGCCAGGGCGGGCAGGTCGCCGGGCGAGAAGTCGAGGTCGATCCGGCGGTCGCCGAAGCCGCCCGGCGTCCCGGCGGCGGGTGACCAGGCGACACTGAGCCGGGCGGCCGTGGCGTCGCGCACCAGGTCCTCGACGGACCGGACGAGCTCGCGGCTGACCCCGGCCCGGACGGCGTTCCCGAAGGCCTCGGGCCCGCCGCTGACCCGGCGGTAGTCGACCGCGTCGCGCAGCGCCTCCAGGGCCCGGACCAGGGTGGTGACGGCGGCGCGGCCCTCGGGGGCGGGGGTGTACGCGGTGAGGGCGGCGCCCTGTTCGACCAGCAGGACGCGGTCCAGGTAGTCCCCGGCGAGGCCGTCCAGCCGGGCTCCGAAGTAGCCGGCCCTGGTGCGGGCGGCCTTGGCGCCGGCGGCGAGCATCCCTCGGGCCGCCCCTCTGAGCCGCTCGGCCTCGTCCCAGGAAACGGTCCCGGCGGGCCCGGGCGGCTCGCGGTGCCAGCGCAGTTCGTCGCCGGGGACGGCCAGGGCGAGCAGGATCGAGCGGGCGGAGGGGGTACGGGCGCGGGAGAGCGCGGCGACGGCGTCGGTGAGGAGTTCGACGGCGTCGTCGAAGCCGTCCCCGGCCGGGACGAGCAGGCTGGTGCCGGGCTCCTCGTCGGGCGGGGTCCAGCGTCCGTACCGGGCGGCCGGGCCGCCGCGGCGGACCCAGCCGTGCCGGGCGAGCAGGGTGGCCAGCACGGCGGGGTCGACGGCGGCCGGGTCGGGCAGGGGCCGGGCCGGCTCGCCCGGTGGGTACGGCGGTGTCATGGGTCCGGTTCCTCCCTGCCGCGGCCGGGCCGTCACGGGCTGCCGCCCGCGCCGATCCGGGCCATGATGTCGCAGAGCGCGCGGTCGTCGAAGACCTTGTCGGTGGGCACCCGGACGTTGGTGCGCCGCTGCCCGGTGACGGGGTGGCCGGCCAGGTTGACCCAGTAGCAGCAGTGCCGCAGTTCCAGGGCGTCCGGGCGGGCCCGCAGCCAGTGGTCGACCCGGCGCGGGAGCAGCATCACGACCAGGATCCGCGGTACGGCGACCCGGGGCCGGGCGAGCTTGCGCAGGTGGTCGTTGTCCAGGGTGAAGCTGAAGAACGGTCCGGCCGGGTCGGGCGCGACCTGCTGGGTGGCCTTGAGCTGGATCTTGATGGTGACCTCGTCGTCCACCTCGTGCGCCCGGGAGCCGTGGCTGACGTGCCAGTCGATGCCGTTGTCCGGGAACGGCTGGGAGAGCGAGCAGCCGGCCGCGGCGGCGACCGCGTGCAGGTAGCCGACCTGCAACGTCTCCATGCAGGCGGTGACCGCGAGGTTCCCCCGCGGTGCGGCCGCCGCCTCCTCGGGCTGCGGCTGGGTCAGTGCCATCGCCCCGTGGCCTCCCCCGGCTCGGGCCCGTCCCGGTGTCCGGACGGGTCGGTCGATTCGATCGGGACAGTCATGGGCAGGATCCCCGGTCGGGCTTGGGCCAAACGGGTTGAAGGGGCGTCAGAACCGGGTATCAACCGGGCGCAACGCTCGTCTGAGGGGCAGTCATGCAGCAGCACTGGTACACCGGCCCGCTCGCCTCCTTCGACACCGAGACGACCGGCGTGGACGTGGAGAACGACCGGATCGTCTCCGCCGCCCTGGTCGTCCAGCTCGCGCCGGGCGCACCGGCGCGGACCACCACCTGGCTCGCCGATCCGGGGGTTCCGATCCCGGACGGCGCCCGCGCGGTGCACGGCATCACCGACGAGCGGGTGCGCGCCCACGGGCGTCCGGCCCGCGCGGTGGTGGCGGAGGTCGCCCACGCGCTGGCGGCCGAGGCGCTGGCCGGGCATCCGGTGGTGGTGATGAACGCGCCCTACGACCTGACGCTGCTGGACCGGGAGCTGCGCCGTCATCACGGGCTGACGCTGGCCGGGGGGCCGGCGGCGGCCGGGCTGGTGGTGCTGGATCCGCGGGTGCTGGACAAGCACGTGGACCGCTACCGCAAGGGCCGCCGGACGCTGACCGACCTGTGCGCCCACTACGGCGTGGAGCTGGCCGGGGCGCACGACGCGGCGGCGGACGCGGCGGCGGCGCTGGCGCTGACCCGGCGGATCGGCGCCCGCTACCCGGCGGCGCTGGGCGGGCTGTCGGCGGCGGAGCTGCACCTGCGGCAGGCGGTCTGGCACGCGGCGCAGGCGCGGGGGCTGCAGAACTGGTTCGACCGCTCGGGGAAGGCGGAGCGGGTGGACCTGTCCTGGCCGCTGCGGCCGGCCCGGTGCGGCTGCGGGCGCCGACTGGAGCCGGAGCACGGCTGCGAGGCGGCGGCGTAGACGGGCGGCCCCGGTGTCCCGGGCCCGAACGCGCCGCAGGCCCTGACCTGTTTCCTGGTCAGGGCCTGCGTGCTGTCCGGGTGGGCGATACTGGGATCGAACCAGTGACCCCTTCGGTGTGAACGAAGTGCTCTCCCGCTGAGCTAATCGCCCGGGCAACGAGAAGAACTGTAGCACCATTCGGGGCCGGTCGTACAACTCGCCCGTTCCGGGTACTGCCGACACCTCCGCAGAACTCGCGCCCCACGCGGAAGATGACTGTGCCTCAGGCGATTACCGACGGCTCTTCGGGCGGATTCCGGAAATACACGTGAGGCCCAGCCGATAATCGGCTGGGCCTCACGTATCACTGTGCATTCCGGTGGGCGATACTGGGATCGAACCAGTGACCCCTTCGGTGTGAACGAAGTGCTCTCCCGCTGAGCTAATCGCCCGGGTGCAGAGAAAACATTACCGCATCCCAGAGGGTGCTCCGACCACCCTCCCCGCCCGCGACCCCGCTCCCGGTCGCCCCCCGGGCTCCCGTCCGGCCGCCCCGGTTCGCGGCGGCGCACCCGCGGGTCACGGCCCGCCGGGCGGCCTCCGTGACCTCGCGGCGGATCCGGTGCGGGGCCGGGCCCGGTCGGTCGGGCCCCGCACCCAGGAAGATCACCAGCCGGGCGGCGGCGCGACCGGTCCGAGCGCACCCCCGCGGGGCCAGCCGGGGAGATCACCACCCGCCGGACCGGGTGCGGCGGACGCCGGCCGGGGCCCGTCAACCGGTCGCCCGTCCGCCGTCGACGACTGCGTCAACCGCCACAGCCGCTTCACCCGTTCCCGTGTTCCCGCGCCTCTTGTCGTTTCGCACAGTCATGCCAGGAAACTAACCAAGTAGCGCCCGGGTAATGCCCGGCCCGGCCGCTGCGGGGCGATTCCGCAATGCGCCGTAAGGGGTACGACTCGCGCCCGAATCGGGACAGAGGGGTTTACATCGGTCTTGGGGGTGGGATGGTCCGTTCGCCGACGTGCGATTCCCCGAGCGCACACTGAGCGAAAGGCCATGGCGCTTATGAACACCACGGTCAGCTGCGAGCTGCACCTGCGCCTCATCGTGTCCAGCGAGTCCTCACTGCCCGTCCCCGCGGGCCTGCGCTATGACACCGCCGACCCCTACGCCGTGCACGCCACGTTCCACACGGGCGCCGACGAGACCGTGGAGTGGGTGTTCGCCCGAGATCTCCTCGCGGAGGGGCTGCACCGACCCACCGGTACCGGCGACGTCCGGGTGTGGCCGTCCCGCAGTCACGGGCAAGGGGTGGTCTGCATCGCACTGAGCTCTCCGGAAGGAGAAGCCCTGCTGGAGGCCCCGGCCCGAGCGCTTGAGTCGTTCCTCAAGCGGACGGACGCCGCGGTGCCCCCCGGCACCGAACACCGTCACTTCGACCTCGACCGGGAGCTGTCCCACATCCTCGCCGAAAGCTGACCCCGTCCGGAGGGCGGTCACGCCCCGCTGTCGGCGGGGCCATACCGCCTGCCGCCATCGCAGCCGTCCTACTCGGGGGCACGGCAGCGGACTCAGCCGCGCACGACGCGGTCTCGGGGCCGGTGAGGCGGTCCCGCTCCCCCGGAGCGGGCCCCAGCACCGCAGGCGCCCGGCACCGAGGCCGGTCATCCTCACGGGTGGCCGGCCTCGGTGCCGGGCGCCGACGTCTTCCGGCGGCCCTACGGACGGTGCCCCGGGGGCCGTCCGGCCGGGCGGTGTCCGGTTTCGGACGCCTTGCCGGACTGCGCACACATCTTCGAAAGAAGGCACCGCCCTACCGGTACGAGGCCCGGTATGGTCTGGGGTAACCGCGGACGCGGGGTATCGGAGTCCCCCTGCGCGAGGAGCCCCCAACGTGCTGATCACCCATGACACCGAGTGCGCGCTGAGCCTCCTCGTGGAGCTGCTCAACACCGCGCCCGAGGTGTGCGGCGCCGAGCGGCTGCCGGACGTCGCCGCACTGGACGCCTTCGTGGTCCGCCAGGAGATCAGCGAGATCGACTCGCTGACCGAGGACGACCTGCGGCGGGTGCACGAGCTGCGCACCCGGCTGCGCGAGGTGTTCGCGACGGAGTCCACCGCGGAGGCCGCCGAGCTGGTCAACTCGATGGTCGCGGCCGCCGGGACGACGCCCCGGCTGACCAACCACGACGGCCACGACTGGCACATCCACTACTTCGCGCCGCACGCCGCGCTCGGCGACCACCTGGCGGCCGAGCTGGGCATGGCGCTGGCCTTCATCCTCATGGCGGGCGAGCGGGAGCGGCTGCGCCGCTGCGAGGCGCCGGACTGCGCGCGGGTCTTCGTGGACCTCTCCCGGAACCGCTCGCGGCGCTACTGCGACAGCCGTACCTGCGGCAACCGGCTGCACGTCGCCGCCTACCGGGCGCGGCAGCGGTCGGCGGAGGCCGTTCCCTCCGCCTGACCGCCCGGGTCCGCTCGGTCCGCCTGGCCCGCCGGATCCACCCGTCCCGCTCAGATCCCGCGCTTGCGGAGGATCTCCTCGATGTCGGCGAAGTCGCCGAGGCCGTCCTCCCGCTTGCCCGCGGCCGGCTTCTTCGCGGCCTTGGGGGCCGGCGCCGCCACCGCCGGGCGCTCGGGCGCCGGGCCGGCCGCGGCCGGGCGCTCCGGGGTGCTCTCCACCGCCGTACCGCCCCGGCGGCCCACCCAGCGGGTGGTGACCAGCAGGACCGCGGAGACGCCGAGCAGGGCGATGCCGGTCCAGACCCGCGGGTCGAAGACCAGCCTGGTCGCCCAGTCGGCGAACTCCCGGGCGATCGTGCTCGCCAGCGGGAACAGGCCGGTGAGGTAGAGCCCGGCGGGCAGCAGGGCCACCGCGAACCAGCGGGTCGCCGACAGGAAGCGCCGCCGGTAGGCCCGCAGCCCCGCGAAGGCCACTCCGCCCGCCGTGAGGATGAAGCTGATCGCCGCGCTCAGCACGGGGCCGCTCCTTCGTGTCCGGTCGTCCTGGTCATCGGTGCCTTCCTCTCGGTCCGCCTCGGGCGCACCTCCGGCCGGAGCGGGCGCCCACTAGTGGAACACTGAGGGAATGATCGATGGTTCCCTCCCCCGCCTCGAGTTCTGGTGCGACCTCCAGTGCCCGGACTGCCACACCGCGCTGGACGACGTACGGGCGCTGCGCGCGCAGTACGGCGACGCGCTGCCGCTGGAGGTGCGGCACTTCCCGCTGGAGAAGCACAAGCACGCCTACGCCGCCGCGGAGGCGGCCGAGGAGGCGTTCGCGCAGGGGCTGGGCTGGCCCTTCGTGGAGGCCCTGCTGGCCCGCACCGCGGAGCTGGACGCGCGCGGGCAGCAGGTGCTGCTGGAGGTGGCCCGGGAGGTCGGGGCCGACGTCGAGGAGGTCGACACCGCGCTGGTCGACGGCCGGCACATGCTGACCGTCGACGCCGACCAGGCCGAGGGCAAGGCGATCGGGGTCACGGGCACGCCGACGTACGTGATCGGCGGGAAGCGCCTCGACGGCGGGCAGAGCCAGGACGGGCTGCGCGAGCGGATCGTGGCCGTCCTCGAGGCGGCGAAGTCCTCCTGACCGCACGCCCGGTCACAGCTGCTTGCCGTAGACGCGCTCGGTGACCCGGTAGCCGAGCGAGGTGTAGAGCCGGATGGCGACCTCGTTGCCGGCGAAGACGTTGAGGCCGAGGTGCCGCACCCCGGCGGCCAGGCACTCGCGTTCGGCGAGCAGCATCAGCGTGCGTCCGTGTCCCTGGCCCTGATGGGCCGGGGACACCTCGACCTTCATCACCCAGGCGAGCGGTTCGCCGTCCGGCTGGTCGCGCAGGCGCGGCTGCAGCCAGAGCAGGCCGTACGGGCCCTCCCCGCCGTCGGCGCCGTACAGGCGGCGCACGACCATGCCGGGGGCCTCCGGGTCCGGCGGGGGCGGGCTCTGCGGCCCGGCGGCCATGCGGGCGCGGGCCTGTTCCTCGGTGAGTCCGGAACCGACCATCATGCGGACGTAGTCGTCCGCGGACTCCTCGTACCAGGCCCGGAGTTCGGCCGGGTCGTCGAAGGGGCGCGCGCTCAGCCCGACGGGCAGCTCGGGGGCGTCGACCAGCGGCTTGGACATGGCCAGGGCCCGCTCGGTGTAGCCGAGGGTCGCGGCGAGCCCCCGGGCCGCCGCGGCCGACTCCGGGACGGCGACGTCGACCCGGGTGCAGCCCCAGGTGCGCAGCACCTCCTCGGCGGCCAGCCCGCCGAAGGTGCCGCGGCCCCGGCCCCGGCCCTCGGTGACTTCCAACTCGGATATTCTCCCGAAGAGTTGACCGCCCTGCGGGTCGGCGGTGGTGCGCACCGCGCCGACCGGGCGGCCGTTGGAGAGGATCAGCCAGCGTCTGGTGCGGCCGCCGGCCGCGGTGGGTGTCTCCGGGCCCTCGGGGCGCAGCGTGGTGGTCATGTGGTGGTCCCTTCCCGTTGCGGGGGAGGTTATCCACGCGGTCGGCCTGCTCCCCGGCCGGGGATCACGGGTCGAGGTCGTCGCCGCTGCGCTCGGCGAAGACGGCCATGGCCTTGGCGGTGACGGGGCCGATGCCGGGCAGTTCGCGGTCGTCGACCCGGGTGACGGCCTGGACGTCGCGGGTGGTGGAGGTCAGGAAGACCTCCTCGGCGTCCTGGAGGGCGGTGAGCGGGAGGTCGGCCTCCTCGGCGCCGCACCAGTCGATGACGAGCCGCCGGGTGATGCCGGCCAGGCAGCCGGAGGCGAGGGCGGGGGTGAGCAGGCGGCCGCCGAGGACCACGAAGACGTTGGAGCCGGTGCCCTCGCAGAGCAGGCCGGCGGTGTTGGCGAACAGGGCCTCGGAGGCGCCGGCGCGGTGGGCGGCGGCCAGGGCGACGACGTTCTCGGCGTACGAGGTGGTCTTGAGGCCGGCGACGGCGCTGTGCTCGTTGCGGCGCCAGGGGACGACGGCGACGGCGGTCTCGTCGGGGCGGTGGCCGATCGCGCTGAGGGCGACGACCAGGGTGGGGCCGGTGGTGCCGCGCTCGGAGCTGAGCGGGCCGTTGCCGCCGGTGTAGGTGATGCGCAGCCGGCCGAGCGGTGCGGGGTTGGCGGCGAGGACCTGGTCGCAGGCCTCGCGGACCAGGTCGTGGTCGGGGTCGGCCAGGCCGAGGCCGCGGGCGGAGCGGGTGAGCCGGTCGAGGTGGCGGGTGACCGCGAAGGCCCGGCCGTCGACCGTCTTCAGGGTCTCGAAGACGCCGTCGCCGGTGGTGAGGCCGTGGTCGAGGACCGAGACGGTCGCGTCGGCGGAGTCGACGAGGGCCCCGTTGACCCAGCTCGTGGTGCGGTTGTGCATCGGGTGCTGCTCCTAGGCGGTGGGGGCTCAGGCCCCGGTCGGGTCGGATCCGCTGCCGGACTCGCCACCGGGTTCGCCGCCCGACGCTATCGCGACCAGGCGGGCTGCCTTCAGTTCGGTTTCGGCCCATTCGCGTTCGGGGTCGGAGCCCCAGGTGATGCCGGCGCCGGTGCCGAAGCGCAGGACGGGTGCGGCGGGGTCCGTCCGGTCGATCCAGAAGGTGCGGATGCCGACGGCGAGTTCGGCCTCGCCGCGGTCGGCGTCGACCCAGCCGACGGCGCCGCAGTACGGGCCGCGGGGGGCGGTCTCCAGGGCGTCGATGATCCGCAGGGCGCTGGACTTGGGGGCGCCGGTGACGGAGCCGGGCGGGAAGGTGGCGGCGAGGAGTTCGGGCCAGCCGGCGCCCTCGCGCAGGGTGCCCTCGACGGTGGAGACGAGGTGGACCAGGCCGGGGTGCTTCTCGACGGCGCAGAGGTCGGGGACGGTGACGGTGCCGGTCCCGCAGACCCGGCCGAGGTCGTTGCGGACCAGGTCGACGATCATCACGTTCTCGGCGTGGTCCTTGTCGAGGAGGTCGTCCTCGGTGCGGCCGGTGCCCTTGATCGGGCCGGAGGAGACGGTGCGGCCGGTGCGGCGCAGGTAGAGCTCGGGCGAGGCGGTGGCGATCTCGACGCCGTGGTCGGGCAGGCGGATGGTGCCGGCGTAGGGGGCGGGGTTGCCGTGGGCGAGGAGGCCGGTGAGGGCGTCGACGTCGCTGCGGTCCGGGTCGGGCAGTGGTGCGGAGAGCACCCGGCAGAGGTTGGCCTGGTAGACCTCGCCGGCGGCTATGTGCTCGCGGATGCGGCGGACGCCCGCGGTGTAGGCGGCGCGGTCGAGGGAGCTGTGCCAGCCGCCGGCCTCCGGTCCGCGCCAGCCGGCGCCGGAGGGCGGGGCGGGGGCGGGGCGGACCTCGTCGAAGCGGGCGCAGGTGAGGCGGCCCTCGAAGTCGTAGGCGACGGCCCAGTAGCCGGCGGAGTCCAGGGCGGCCGGGTCCGAGGTGACGTCGCGCAGTCCGGTGGCGAGGCGGCCGCCGAAGCGGGCGAGCGGGGTGCGGGGGGCGGGGTGGCCGGACACGGTTCTCCTGCGCGGTGGTGCTGGGGGGCGGTGCCTGAAGTGTAGGTCGGGGGGCGTGGGCCCAGCCCGGCTCGCGCCCCCGCGTACGAGCAGTCGCGTGCGTCGTGCGGGTGTGCGCCGGGTGGCCTGCGGATGATCGTCCGGGAGCGGCGCAGGTGGTGGCCGGTGGTCGGCCGGGAGGGCTGACGGGACGGCACTCGCCGGTCATCCCCTCGCATGCTGCGGGAACGGATTTTTAGCTGGCCCGGGAATCCGCTAGAGTTCAACACGTCGCCAGGGAGCGCAGCCGAAGAAAAGCGGTGAAGCCCCCCGGGAGACAGGCGGACGTGGCTCAGTTGGTAGAGCATCACCTTGCCAAGGTGAGGGTCGCGAGTTCGAATCTCGTCGTCCGCTCGATGGAGAACAGTGTAAGATCGTTCTTCATGTGTTGCCTGGTGGAGTGGCCGAGAGGCGAGGCAACGGCCTGCAAAGCCGTGTACACGGGTTCAAATCCCGTCTCCACCTCCAAGAGGTCCTCCCGGTTCTTCCGGGAGGCCTCCCCGCGCGATTAGCTCAGCGGGAGAGCACTACCTTGACACGGTAGGGGTCACTGGTTCAATCCCAGTATCGCGCACGTCAGGCCCCTCGGGGCTTGCTGCAGGATCGCCACATCAGGCGCGATTAGCTCAGCGGGAGAGCACTACCTTGACACGGTAGGGGTCACTGGTTCAATCCCAGTATCGCGCACAGTAACGGGCCTTCCGGGGTCTGCTGCAACACCGCCGCACCAGGCGCGATTAGCTCAGCGGGAGAGCACTACCTTGACACGGTAGGGGTCACTGGTTCAATCCCAGTATCGCGCACGTCAGGCCCCTCGGGGCTTGCT